>CALRAM010000005.1 GCA_943353165.1 uncultured Candidatus Saccharimonas sp. | reverse complement strand
GGACGATTATCGTGGCCCAGGAAACCTTGCTCTTTCGGCGGGCAGGATTCTCACCTGCCTTATGGTTACTCATTCCAGCATTCTCACTTGATACCGCTCCACCGAACCTCGCAGTTCGACTTCGATGCAATATCAACGCTCCTCTACCACGCAAGTATGACGAATCATACTCACATCCATGTCTTCGGTAATACGCTTGAGCCCCGTTACATTTTCCGCGCAAGATCTCTTGACGAGTGAGCTGTTACGCACTCTTTAAATGAATGGCTGCTTCTAAGCCAACATCCTCGTTGTTTAAGAAATCTCACCTCGTTTCCCACTGAGCGTATATTTAGGGACCTTAGACGATGGTCTGGGCTGTTTCCCTTTCGAGCGCCGAGCTTAGCCCCGACGTTCTGACTGCTGTAGTTCCACAGATGGTATTCGTAGTTTGTCAAGGGTGGGTATCCTTACGGACCCCAGTCCGAAACAGAGCTCTACCCCCATCTGCTACCGTACAACGCTAGCCCTAAAGCTATTTCGAGGAGAACCAGCTATCTCCGAGTTCGATTGGCATTTCACCACTAACCACAGGTCATCCGGGAGTGTTGCAATACTCTACGGTTCGGTCCTCCACCCCGATATTATCGGGGCTTCAACCTGCCCATGGCTAGGTCACCCGGTTTCGGGTCTAATCGCATACACTATGTCGCCCTATTCAGGCTCGCTTTCACTGCGCCTCCGTCAAATGACTTAGGCTTGCGCATGCAATTAACTCGCTGGATCGTTCTACAAAAAGCACGCCGTCACCCCGAAGGGCTCCGACTCCTTGTACGCACACAATTTCAGGTTCTATTTCACTCCCCTTACGGGGTTCTTTTAACCTTTCCCTCACGGTACTAGTTCACTATCGATCACAAGATATATTTAGCCTTGGGACGTGGTCGTCCCGGATTCAGTCAGGGTTTCACGTGTCCCGACCTACTCGACAAAACAAATTATAAGGTTAGCAAGACTTGGCATACCGGGCTCTCACCGTCTTTGGCCAGACTTTCCAGACTGTTCTGCTCGCCCTGCTAATTTCTTACCTTACACGGGCTGATGGTAGCACCTGTTTCCAATACCGAAAGCTGATAAATCAGTTCTCGGTACTGGTTATTTGTAATGTCACAACCCTCTTTAGATATTCATCTACCAATTTATCCATCTGAATTAACAGATGGAAACCTAAAAAGTTTGGGCTCTTCCGCATTCGCTCGCCACTACTAACGGAATCGTTGTTTACTTTCTCTTCCTCGGGGTACTAAGATGTTTCAGTTCCCCCGGTTACCGCTACAATGACTATTTTATTCATCAAAGAGTGACCAGACATGACTCTAGTCGGGTTTCCCCATTCGGATATCTTCGGTTCAAAGCTTGATTGGCAGCTCCCCGAAGCTTTTCGCAGCCTTCTACGTCCTTCATCGGTATCTTGTGTCAAGGCATCCCTTGTGTGCGCTTGAGTAACTTTTTACGATTTTGGATCCGCCAAAAAGGCGAATCCAAGTGCAATTGACTAGTTATTGTTGACACCAAAGTATCTCCAATAACAGCCGTTTGTCTATACAGCACTACACATTCCATATATGCATAGTGCCATTTCAATTTTCAAATTTCTCCAAATTGTTAAGTTACAAACACAAGTCTCGTCCCACAAATATAATCTATATATGACAACGAGAGCTTGAGTTTACGCTTGAAGATTTATGTGATTTCACACTCCCTCTTGCCTAAACTCAAACAGTCCTACAATTTTAGCACCAATAACAGAGGCGGTCAAGCCTAATATGCTGTAAAACTTGCTACAGTTTTACACCTCTTAAATACCTTTAAAGTACAATTGTTCCCAAAAACTCGTAATTTCCGAACATTTTTGCACCCTTCGGGCTATCAGGGTTCTCGTTTCAATACCAATAAAATAGCCCCTCCTTACGGAGAGGCGACTTTATTGGTGGAGACACAGGGACTCGAACCCTGGACCCCTGCCTTGCAAAGGCAGTGCTCTAGCCAACTGAGCTATGTCCCCTATTTGGTGGGCGATGAGGGACTCGAACCTCCGACCTCGTCATTATCAGTGACGCGCTCTAACCAGCTGAGCTAATCGCCCTCTTCAAACACTTAGCTATTATACCGAAAACCCCTGTTAATATCAACACTTTACCTAATAGAAGAGCTCCCTTTGGGGAGCTCTTCTATTTTGGCTTCTCGGACCATAATATTTATGGTCTGTTAAAAATTGAATAGTGCAAATCAAACGTCAGTCGTATTGTGCTACCCTGTCCTGTCTACCGAAGTAGAAGTATAAACTGTCAGTACCGTTACAGTTTAGCAGGATCGACCTAGCTCTCATAGGAACAAGTCCGTATGATGCTAGTTTTTCTCCCTAGAAAGGAGGTAATCCATCCGCAGCTTCCGCTACGGATACCTTGTTACGACTTAACCCCAATTATCCCCCCTACCTTAGGCCTAGACTAGCTAAGACGTCAGGTATTGGTGACTTTCATGGTTTGACGGGCGGTGTGTACAAGACCCGGGAACGTATTCACGGTAGTGTGCTGACCTACCGTTACTAGCGATTCCGACTTCAAGCAGGCGAGTTTCAGCCTGCTATCCGAACTGGGACCGGCTTTGATGGGATTTGCTCCGTCTCGCGACTTGGCAGCCCTTTGTACCGGCCATTGTAGCGTGTTTCTAGCCCAGGGTGTAAGGGTAATACTGACCTGACATCATCCCCTCCTTCCTCCCCGTTACCGGGGCAGTCTATTTAGAAAAATTCAACTAAATACAAGGGTTGCGCTCGTTGATGGACTTAACCAAACATCTCACGACACGAGCTGACGACGGCCATGCAACACCTGTCACTGCGCTCAATAAAGCACTCTCTCCTTTCGGAGAGATTCGCAGGATGTCAAACCCTGGTAAGGTTCTTCGCTTACCTTCGAATTAAAGAACACGCTCCACCGCTTGTGCGGGTCCCCGTCAATTCCTTTATGTTTTAGCCTTGCGGCCGTACTCCACAGGCGGGATGCTTAACGCGTTAGCTTCGCTACTACAAGGGTCGATACTCGTAACAGCTAGCATCCATAGTTTACGGCGTGGACTACCGGGGTATCTAATCCCGTTTGCTCCCCACGCTTTCGTGCCTTAGTGTCAAGAATGAGCCAGTCGCCTGCCTACGCCATCGGTATTCCTCCTAATATCTACGGATTTCACTCCTACACTAGGAATTCTAGCGACCTCTCTCATCTTCTAGCTGAGCAGTTTAGACAATGTGTATCCCGTTGAGCGGGACGATTTCACTGTCTACTTACTCTGCCACCTACGCAACTCTTTACGCCCAGTAATTCCGGATAACGCTTGGACCCTACGTATGACCGCGGCTGCTGGCACGTAGTTAGCCGGTCCTTATTCGTCTGCTACCGTCATAATCTTCACAGACAAAAGCAGTTTACAACCCTAAGGCCTTCATCCTGCACGCGGCGTTGCTCCATCAGGCTTTCGCCCATTGTGGAAAATTCCCTACTGCTGCCTCCCGTAGGAGTCTGGGCCGTGTCTCAGTCCCAGTCTGGCTGATCATCCTCTCAGACCAGCTAAAGATCGTCGCCTTGGTGAGCTATTACCTCACCAACTAGCTAATCTTACGCAGGCCGTTCCCAAAGCGCATAAAGCTTTAATCCGAAGACCACATGCGGTATTAGCACACCTTTCGGTGCGTTATCCCTCACTTTGGGGTACGTTCCTACGCGTTACTCAGCCGTCCGCCGCTCGTCGACATTCCTCACCAAAGCCCGAAATTTTATCTACTCTTTCGAACCTCAGTGAGAAACTCGTTACCGCACAACTTGCATGTATTAGGCACGCCGCCAGCGTTCATCCTGAGCCAGGATCAAACTCTCCATAAAAAGAATCTGTCTGTGCTTCAGTCGAACATGACCATTACTGGTCAAATTACTGACTTATTTAAAACAATTCAAATGAACTGACGTTGATTTGCACTATTCAATTTTTAACGATCTACTCCAAGGCCACTCATAATAGAGCCCCACGAAATAACTCATGTAATCTTACTCTTTAACTACCACTTGTGTCAAGGACTTTACAAAGGAAACTATTTTTACAACGATTTTGTTCAGTTTAATCTGTACTCTTGTCTGCTTTTGTCTCTTTAACTAACTCTGTCTGATTGTCCTCTGTCAATTCATCTGTTTTCTCTACTAGAGCCATAGAAGCAACCGTATCGCCTTCATTCATTCTCTGAATTCGGACGCCTTGTGTCGCTCTGCCTAGTTCTGGAATATCTTTTAGTCCCAGACGTATAGTCTGGCCTTGGGTAGAAATAATGATGACTTCATGGCTATCGTCTTTCAGAGTCTTTACGCCCATCAGTTTACCCGTTTTGGTATTTACCACAGCCGACCGAATCCCAACACCGCCACGCGCATGTGCTGTAAACTGGCTTATTTTAGTGCGCTTTCCGTAACCATGAGTGCTAATTACAAAAATATTTGACCCTTCCTCTACTATATCCATGCCTATAACCTCGTCACCGGCTCTTAGTCGTATTCCGCGGACTCCCCGCGACACGCGTCCCATAGGTCGTGCATCTTTTTCGTGAAACCGAATAGCCTGACCTTGACTGGTAGATATGATGACTTCATTGTCGCCCGTTGTCATCCTTGTCCACTTTAATTCGTCACCCTCGTCTAGGTTTATAGCTATTAGTCCGGTCTGTCGAACGTTTTTATATTGTTCAAATGGTGTTTTCTTTACAACTCCTCGAACAGTACACATCAGCAAATTGCCTCCACTAGACTGTTTGCTAACATTTATAACCGAGCTAACTGTCTCTTCGGGCTGTAACTGCAGAAGATTAACGATGGCTATACCCTTGGCATTCAAGCCAACGGCTGGAACCTCGTAGGTTTTTATTCTAAAAACCCTACCCTTGTTAGTAAAGAATAATAGAAAATCGTGTGTGCTGGCATAAATAAGGTGTTCTATGATGTCTTCATCTCTGGTGACCATGCCACGCTTGCCCTTACCACCTCTGTTTTGTTTGCGATAATCAGCGATCTGAGACCTCTTTATATAGTTACCTGTTGTCAGGGTTACAACTACTTGCTCGTCTGGAATCATATCTTCGTCGCTCATACGTCCCAATTCTTGGGGTATAACTTTTGTCCTTCGTTCATCGCCAAATTGCTTTCTCATTTCTAACAATTCCGTTTTGATTATTTTTAGAATCTTTTTTTCGTCCGCCAATATCGACTCTAAGTTGGCGATAATTTTTATCAGCTCGGCTAATTCGTCCTCAATTTTTTTGCGTTCCAGACCAGCTAGAGTCCTTAACTGCATAGCCAGTATGGCTTTGGCTTGAATATCTGAAAATTTGAACTTTTTTATCAAGTTAGCCTGAGCTTCGTCAGTAGTTTGGCTAGCCCGTATGGTAGCTATAACCTCATCTATGTGGTCCAAAGCTGTCTTCAGACCTTCTAGGATATGTGCCCGCTCTTGTGCTTTGCGCAGCTCGTATTCTGTGCGTCTTCTAACAACAACCTGTCGATGTTTTAAATACTCCTGCAGTATGTCTTGTAGCCCTAAAATACGAGGCTGAATACCGTCAATCAGGGCCAACATATTATAGTGCAATGTTTGTTGTAACGGTGTTAGTTTGTACAACTGATTTAGTAATTTTTTTGGAAAGGCGTCTTTTTTTAGGTCTATGACAACCCGAACCACACCTCTAGCTGTTTCGTCCCTTAGGTCTCTGATGCCACCGATCTTTTTTTCTTTGTAGAGTTCAGCTATCTTTTCCATCAAACCAGCTTTGTTGACACCATAAGGCACCTCAGAAATAATTATCTGAGTCAGACCTGCTTTGTTCTCTTCGATAGAAGCCACGCCCCTGACTACAACTCCACCTCTACCAGTAGCAAAGGCAGTTCTAATAGATTCCCGACCATAGACAATTCCGCCCGTAGGAAAATCAGGACCTTTTACATATTCGAGCAAATCATCCAGAGTCGCATCTGGTTTTTCTATCAGAACAATTATGGCGTCTATCAGCTCGCTAAGGTTGTGCGGGGGAATGTTTGTGGCCATACCGACAGCGATACCAATTTGACCGTTCAACAACAAATTCGGTAACTTTGCGGGTAAAACTTCTGGTTCTTGTTCTGAGCCGTCATAGTTGTCTCTAAAAGGTACTGTTTCTTTGTCTATATCTTCTAGTAAAGCTTGGCCAGCTTTTGCCATTCTAGCCTCTGTATAACGTTGGGCAGCCGGTGGATCTCCGTCCATGGACCCAAAGTTACCCTGACCGTCAACCAATAGGTACCTAGTGGACCAGTCCTGAGCCAAACGAACCATGGCATCATAGATAGCTACATCTCCGTGAGGGTGGTATTTACCCATAACATCACCAGTTATACGAGCACTTTTAACAAACTTGGACCCTGGCTTCCAACCGTTTTTGTCCATAGAGTAAAGTATTCGACGATGAACGGGCTTTAGGCCATCACGAACATCTGGCAAAGCTCTGGCTACTATGACGCTCATAGAATATCGCAAATAGTTGTCTTCCATTACGTCTTCAACTGTTCGAAGTTCTAGTGTCTTTGAGTGAGTGCTGCTAACTAGCTGAACATTGTCAAATACATTGTTGACGTTACTGATCGTTTCGCCGGTGTCTTTGTTGTCTTCCATATTATACGTCCAAGCCTTTTACAAATTTTGCGTGTGTCTGAATAAAGTTTTTTCTGGGGTCTACTTCTGCGCCCATAAGTTTGTTAAAAATAGCATCTGCTTTTTCTACATCTGCAAGCCGAACCTGTACAAGCACCCTATTCTCTGGGTTCATAGTTGTTTCCCATAATTGATCGGCATCCATTTCTCCCAGACCTTTGTATCGCTGTATATCGCTCAGGCCAGCTTGTTTTTTGCGGTCATCTACAGAATTTACCGAAACGCCTTTTTCTTTTCGCTCGGCTGTTAGCTTGTCTATTATACTATCCCTTTCAGCGTCACTATATGCATATTGTCGTTTGGTGCCACTAGATTTCAACAAATATAATGGGGGTTTTGCCAAATAAAGATAGCCGCCATCAATTATAGGACGCATATGTCGGAAAAAGAAAGTCAAAAGCAGTGTACTAATGTGCGAACCGTCGACGTCTGCATCTGTCATTATTATGATGCGATGGTAGCGTAGTCCATCCATACTGAACTGTTCTTCTATGCCTACACCCAATGCTTTTATCAGGGCTACAATTTCGTTATTCGCCAGCATCTTGTCCAATCTGGCTCTTTCTACGTTTAGAACTTTGCCTCTTAACGGCAAAATAGCTTGTGTTTTGCTGTCTCGCCCACTTTTTGCAGATCCACCAGCAGAGTCGCCCTCTACTATATACAATTCTGATTGACTAGGGTCCCTAGACGAACAGTCGGCTAGCTTTCCAGGCAAGCCAGAACCCTCCAAAACTCCCTTTCGGATTATATTCTCTCTGGCTGCACGAGCAGCTTTTCGGGCTCTGGCTGCCAGAAGTGCTTTGCCTATAATCTTTCTGCCTACAGCTGGATGTTCTTCTAGATAATAGGCGAAATACTCTGCCAGAACTTGTTCTACGTAACCCCTAACCTCTGGGTTACCCAGCTTGTTTTTGGTTTGACCCTCAAACTGAGGATCTGGTATTTTTACCAATATTACAGCAGTAAGTCCTTCGCGGGTGTCTTCGCCTGACAAGTTTTCTTCTTTTTCTTTTAGTAGTCCTGTTTTACGGGCATAATCATTCACAACACGCGTCAGTGCTGACCGAAAACCCGTCAAATGAGTTCCTCCATCGGGAGTCAAAACATTATTTGCAAACGGTTTGATGGTTTCTGTGTAAGTTTCGGCATACTGCATAGCTACTTCTACTTGGGCATCCTCTATCTGTTTATCTACATAAAAGACCTCTTCATCTACCACATCTTTTCCGTAATTTAGATGTTTTACATAGGCCTGAATGCCTCCCTCGAAATAAAAACCACAACGCTGGCCCGTACGATCGTCTATTACATAAGTGTGCAATCCTTTGGTCAAATATGCCTGGTGACGAAGATAATTTACCACCCATTCATACTCTAGCTCTACAGTTTCTTTAAATATGGTAGGGTCGGGGTAGAAAGTAATCTTTGTGCCGGATTCTGTGGTTTTTTCGCCTTTTTTTATAGGGCTCAGAGGTATACCTCGTTCATATTCTTGGGTATAAATATAGCCGTCCTTCTGAATCTCTGCTATTAGCTTCGTGGAAAGAGCGTTAACTACACTACTACCTACACCGTGAAGGCCAGAAGACACTTTGTAGCCACCGCCTCCAAATTTTCCACCTGCATGCAATACTGTCAAAACAGTTTCTAGGGCACTTTTGCCTGTTTTTTCCATCTTATCTACAGGTATGCCCCTGCCGTTGTCGCGGACGCTTACTCCACCATCGGCCTGCATAGTAACCCATACATCGGTTGCATAGCCGGCAATAGCCTCGTCAACAGAGTTATCTGCTATTTCCTTTATTAGGTGGTGAAGCCCTTCTTTGCCGGTGCCACCAATGTACATTCCTGGCCGTTTTCTGACTGGGTCTAAACCCTCTAGTACTTGGATCGATGATGAATCATAGTCTTTTTGTTTAACCACTTCTAACGAACCCCTTACACCTCTTAGCTTTTATCTCTTAATACCTATTATAGAGCATATCTTCACCCCCTACAACATATAAAACTTGTATGAACACATGGTTTTATGGTTGAATAAGCAATAGCACGTAGCGTATAACAAGAAATCAAATATAATGTTCAAAAAACTTATTAGCAATCTACCCTTCAACCCAAGCCTGATAGAACAAGTGTCATTTTATGCTAAAAGAATCCACAAAGAGAGCTCTGTTCGCAGAACGGGGTTGTTCGTTCTAGGCCTAGCAATGTTGGTTCAAATGTTAGCTGTTTTTTCGCCACCCCAGGCAACTATGGCTAGATCTAATAATGACCTTATAAATGGTGGTTTTGTTAACCGTGATCAAGCCGTATTGCACTGCCTAAATAATGCCGAAGATTTCAATAAAATCCTAGAGCACTACGGCATAACCTGCACAGACGTATCGAATGCAGAGACTGTTAGGCTTGGCTCTAACGACTACGGCAAGCAGCTATTTTCTATGGGGCGCCTATATTATAACTTGGCAGGCCAGCAGCCTGTTTCTATAAGCGGTACAAACTCGGGCCAAAATTTATGGCTCAGGTACTTGTGGAGCTGGGACACTAATGGCAGCTCAACATATAATGCCCTGACCGGAACCACCAAAAACGGATTAAAGTTTTTTATACTTTTCAATTGTGGTAACTTGGTTTTTATCGGGGTACCTGTACCACCGGTACCGCCCCAGCCACCTCCTGAAATAGTCAAATGTCCATACAACCCAAATATCGCAAACGATAGTCCCGACTGCAAACCATGCAAAGATTCACAAACTCGTGACGACAAGACACCGTGTCTGGTATTTCACAAAAAAGCTTCCAACATTACCCAGAAAATAAGCGACGCCAATAACACAACCGCCAAACCTAGTGACATAATTGAATACACCCTGTCCGTAGAAAACATTAGTTCTGTAGCGATAAAGTTTGGGATCCAAGAAAACCTCAGCGATGTCCTGGATTATGCAGATATAGTGAACCTAAACGGCGGAACCGTCGACAAAAACGGCTTGGCCAGCTGGCCGCTACAGAATATAGCTGGCAAAAGTACTGTGCTCCAGAAAATAACTGTTCGCATAAAAGACCCTCTGCCCACAACGCCAGTTTCCAGTTCGGATCCGGGCCATTTTGACCTCAAAATGACGAACCTTTTTGGCGACACAGTCACCATAAACCTTCCAACACCACTCGGTAAACAGCCCGAAGTAATAGTCAGCCAGTTACCCAATACTGGGCCAGGAACAAGTTTGGCTGTAGGTTTTGTCGTCACTTCTATAGTAGGATTTTTCTTTGCCCGCAGTCGTATAATGGCAAATGAACTAGACGCCGTGCGTTTGGATTCAACAACTAGTGGAGGCTACTAAAATGAGCGAACACATTCCTATTAAACCAGAAAGTAAAATAGAAAAGACCGATGTTTCCGCAGAAACAGAGCAAAATGCTAATCGACTAAAAAACTACAGCGAAAAGGACAATAGCTCTGACGCATTGAGCATAGAAAACATCCGTCAAAACATAGAGAAACATTCCTTGAGCAAAAAAGAAAATCTAGTCGGAGACAAAGAAAAAACAGTTACAGCGCAACCAATAACCAAAGAAATAAAGGACCTCGCCTACAATAAAACCCTAAAAAAGGTCCGTACACAGCTACCAAAATCCCAGAGATTATTTAGTGCTACCATCCACCAACCCATAGTAGAAGCAGTCAGCAATATTGGAGCCAAAACCATAGCCCGTCCTTCAGGCATAATGGGCGGTGGGGTTTTTGCCCTGTTTGGCAGCATAATTTTACTGCTTTTTGCCAAAACAAACGGCTTTAATTACAACTACTTTGCTTTTTTTGCTTTTTTTGGCATCGGTTTTTTAGTAGGTTTAGTGATAGAGCTACTGCGCAAACTTGTTAGCCCGAAAAATAAACGATAACTCTTACGCCGACCCTATTATTCAACAATCTTTCCGTCGCGACCTATATGTATAGTCCCTTCTGTGCTCGAATTTGGAGCTGGTAGAGCATTTATGTCGGCTATACTCTGTGCTGTGCTAGGATTAGGTCTCATATTTTGCCTTAACTGACTAGCTATAGAATCAACTTCTTCTTGTTCTGCTCTATTGTTAGATATATTGGCAGTTCCATTGTCTGGCTGATACCCCGTTGCTGCTGACTGGACGACCACAGGAGGCTGCTGAGCTGTTTTGGCAGTAGAAACTGCGCCAAATGGTGTTGGCCCATTTACCTGGGGTTTTAGCGAACTCTGAGAGACGCCTACTGCCGCTGGAGTACCAGTATTTTTCTTTGCCATCCAGTCATCCAAAAAAGATGACCCAGAGCTAGCAGAAATAGGTTGTTTGTTAGCTGCTCCTTGATTTGCTTGGCTGAATACTCGGTTTGTGGGAGTCTTTGGGGCTTCTTTAGTTGAAAGCCTGTCGAATATTTCGGCTTCTACCTTCGCTCTTGGTCGGCCATACTTGGCAGCAGATAACTGTCGGAGTGCCTGGGAAAGTTCCTTGTTCGGGTCGGCCATTGGTGGCAATATAGACATACTAAACGGCTGAGTGGGAACTCCACCTATCAATGTCCTAGTTATTGTATTGTAGTTTGGCACCCTCAGTAAATCCTCTGCGTCAAATGTAGGCTGAAAATACTTTGTTAGTGCGTCTACGTCATTCTGTCCTACTCTGAAAGACACGATAGTACCCATATTTCCAAACACCGCATCCCTAATTTCTTCAGACAGCTGAGTAGTAAACTGGTTTCCCACAATCAGGTTCAAACGGTATTTTCTAGCTTCCGACATAATTGTAGCGAACGAATCAGTAGCAAAGTTCTGGAACTCGTCAACATATAGACAAAAATCCAAACGCTCGGACTCGGGAATATTTGCACGACTCATAGCTGCAGCTTGAAATTTCATAACAAATATCATACCCAAAAGCTTAGAGTTTAGTTCGCCTGTTCGTCCTTTGCTGAGGTTTACTAGCAGTATTTTTTTGTTGTCCATGATTTCTCGGAGATCAAATGAGCTCTTTTGCTGACCGATGATGTTGCGCATCATTTCATTGGACAAAAATGCCCCAAACTTGCTGACTACCCAGCTAGTTACTTCGCCAGCTTCGTTTGATCGCTGAGAATTTGGCCATTCTTTTGTCCAAAAATCTAGCACGTTTCTGTCTGTTACGTATTTTAGCTTTGCTTTCATAAACTCAGGGTCAATCAATAATTTAGGGATATCTACGAAGGTTCCTCCAATAGGATCTGCCATCAATAACAAAGCACAATTTGTAAATATACGCTCGAATCTAGGCCCTATTATGCCCTGCCTTTGGGGATCATAGAGTTTGTACAACATATTTATTGCTTCTTGGATCAAAAAATCCTTTTGTTCTGGCAAATCATATTCAAACAAATTCAAACCAGATGGATAGTCCATCTCTGCAGGACAAAAATAAATTACGTCTTCGGTGCGTTCTTTTGGAACCATGGCCAACAATTTCTCTGCGGTATCGCCATGAGGATCAACAAACGCAAATCCATCTCCGTTTAACATATCCTGAACTGCCAAATTTTCTAGAAAAGTAGACTTTCCTGTTCCAGTCTGCCCAACTGTATACATATGTCGCCTTCGGTCTTCTAGGGTCAGCCGAATGGGCTTTTTTACTCCTCTAAAAACGTTGTATCCTAGTAAAAGGCCCTCTTCCGAAACATTGCGTGGACCATCAACTTGCTTGCTTGCCTGACGTTCCAGCTGGCTGGTTGGTATGCTGTTTTGGTCAGGAAAATGGAATATAGTAGCCAATTCAACAGAGTTTAATATGCTCTGATTACTCTCTTGGGCAAAAAACCGCATTATGTATGACGCCACGAATCGTTCCATGTCTTTGGCTGGCGTAAACTTAAAGCCGTTTTTGCCCGGGGCATCAAACAGAGCAAAGGTAGCCACTATACTATTTTGTATAGCCCTAGATCGCTCAGGAGCATCAGAAGAAGCCACTACTCGTATCAGTACCTCAAAGCCGGGAAAACGAGTTTTGGCGTCTATGGCATCTGCCACATTTTGGTCCAAACTTGATAATTGTGGCTTGTCGGGGGCACCTCCGTCACTTTTTTTGGCATTTGGAGGCTTTACGAAAGCTGTCAAAAACGTGTTCAGGGTGCCTACGCCCCCTTTCTTTTTGCCTTTTCCATCGCGTTTAGCACTTGCAAAAGCATGGGCAGACTTGCGCCAATCGGGATTGGCTGGCCGCATCATTATCTGTATTCCTACGCCGTCTTCCTTTTCTAGGGACGACAAAGCGTTTAGTAGTGGTTGCATTGCGTCACGCTTTAGCTCTTGGTATGTCTCTATCGGATATGCAAAATTTTCTTTTAGCGTCAGTTCACCACCTATAGTTCCACTAATTTTTCCTATTGGACTAAAAATATTGTATTCACTTATCTCTTCCATGCGGGCAGCTGGATATGCGCTAATTACAGCTTGTTTTACAACGTCTACTAACGCCACCGGTACAGCAGCATAGAATTGAACTCTGCCTTTAGTCCCTATAATCTCAAAAGAAAAATGTCTTTGACCATAAAAATTCCCCTTGAAGCCTTTTTTGAAAGTGCTAGATATAATGCCGTACAAAACCTCTGCCTTTGATATATTTTCGTCCACCACGTCTCTGACGTCACGACTACCCACTTCTGTATCGTCACTGGGCGGAGGCAAATGAATCAGTAGAGGTACCATTTTTAGGCCTCGCTCAAAGTTTTTTTGTTCTCTAAAAACTTTTCTGACTTGCAGGAATATCAACGGAGAAACTGCTGCCAAAAGTACTATAAATACTGTAAATATGACTACAAATGCCATTATTTGTCGTTTTCTGTCAGCTTTATGTCTTTGTTATAGCGTTTTTTCATATAATCTGCTTTATAAGCACTCATCTGGTCGTTTTGCTCGTGCGGATCCTTGCTATTAAACTTTAGTATGTCCTTGGCCTTTTGTATCCATTCTTTTTCTATCAAATCATTATCGTCGGCTATTAGGGGTGCACTGGCAGCCGCAGCCGAAATATTCTTTGGAATTACCTGATCTGCTATAACTGGTGCAGAAGGTGCCGGCAGTGTTGACGCGGTCTTTTGTGCAGGACTGGAGCTCGAATTGCTCTTATCTAAGTGTTCGGCGACAGGTTTTTTGTCGATATCAACTGCCCCGTCCATGGCGGGCACGGTTTTGTCTAGAGACGAATATTCGCCAGTACTGTCTGATCCTTTTGTATTGTTGTCCATAACGATCTAATTATAGCAGATTTTTTTGACCAATACAGAGAGTCTCTTATCTGATGAAATCGGTTTTGGTAATATATATGGTCGTCAAAGTAGCTAAACAAACCGAAACCAATACATCTATAACACTTAGCTGGTGAACAGTTTGAAAAATCAATAACAACACTGGAAGACTGGCCGCCACTCCAGAGGCTATAGACGCCTTTCTAGTACTCCTGATGACGCCCAGTTTTAACAAACTAATCTTTATGACCATAAAGAGACAAATAAACAGTAGAAAAAATGGCAAGATCAAAAGCGGAAGGGGTAAGCTGTTGGGGTTGGTCAAGAAAATAAACATCGGTAGAGATATAAAAACTAAACCATATAAAAAACCATGTTTTATGTTTTGTTGCTTCATACTACTTAGATAATACAACCTTTACCATCAAAGTTTAATACCCAAAAAACACACCTAAAAATAGGTGTGTTTTTATATGGGCCTAAACGATAAAACCGCTCAAATATAAAACTATATAGCGCTTATCGTCTTTGGCACTGACTGACCGCTCTTCTCGCTTTAGGCGAGTTGAGCGTTATCGGAAATTACCGTTTTGTAAGTTTTTGTTTTTTGTCTTACCATTTAAATGTACTACTTTACTGATACTTTGTCAATAGTATTTTATTGTCATAAATACAACTACACTCTGTTACTAAGTATATGAGCCCTGTACTTTTTTCTTATAAACTGTAGTACAAAATACATGAACAAATTTAATATATCCCTTAATCATATTAATATTATCCGCCAAAATTACACTTTGCAGCATCCTTTGTAACCCAATATACCCAGAAAACCTACTATTGTAATGATTCATATAAATTAAAGTCTTTATGGCTCCTACCTGCTATATATTGGATCATAATAAAGCTAACTCTGCGTCCATATACCTCTAATTAAGTATCCCAGAATACGGCACCATTCTGTGCAATTACCAATAGAATGGTTGTGATTTGTTTTTATATTAGTATAAAAAGAAATATTTTAAGAGAATATTTAGGCAAAATTATTGATAATACCTGAACTTTTTATAATTTTAATGGCAAATTGTAGATAATATGCAATTAACAATACCTTTTCTATCAATTTTCTTTTAAATTACCGTGTTTTTGGGTAATATTCACGAAAAAACGTAGTTTTTTGACTATTTCATAAATGTAGTCAATGTTTCTTTCATTTTTATGTAATATTTGGACCCATTATTTAAAAACTTTTTATACGATTCAATCTGTTAATTAGCCTAAATAAAAATGTTATCCACAGGATAATTTAATTTTATGCATAATCGTGTTGACAGTACCAAATGTAGGCTTTACTATATGTTTAGCACTTGAATAAATAAAGTGCTCAAAAACAAAAAGACACCTGTAACAACGGCTTCTCGCAAGCCGTTGTTCCTTTTAAAGCTAAAATCAAAAAATTACAAAATACATATAAAAATACCCTAACCAAAACGACAATACCCACGCTAATAGCGTGGGTATTTAATATTTGGAGTACAATGTATTTCATAGTGAGCAACACAATAAAAAGTGTGGTGGAGTTTGGTACTACTGGTATCCTAGTTGATATTGAGTGCAACATTACAAATGGCCTTCCTGCCATAGTTATAGTAGGCTTTGCCAATAAGGCCGTAGATGAGGCAAAAGAAAGGGTCAGAAGTGCTTTTAGCTCTTGCAAGCTAGAACTACCCAGAAAACGCATTACAATAAACCTTGCCCCTGCTGACTTGCCAAAGGACAGCACTAGTTTTGACCTAGCAATCGCAGCATCTATACTGCTTGCCAGCCAGCAAATAAAAGAATCATCCCTATCAGAAGCCGTGGTTATCGGTGAGCTAGGTTTGAACGGTTCTGTCCGAGCAGTCCGTGGCGCTATAGGAAAAGCATTGACCGCAAGAGATTTGGGGTACAAAACCATATACTTGCCCAAAGCTAACTTTTCCCAAGCCATGTTGGTTCCTGGCATGACTGTGATACCGATTACAAATCTACGGGATTTGTATCTAGACTTAACCTCTGCTGTTCCTCTAAAAAAATATACTTCTGGCTCTGCTGAAAAGCAAATACGCGAGCCAGCTAAATATTCCGATTTTTGTGATGTTGTAGGGCAATACCGAGCAAAAAGAGCTCTAGAGATTGCCGCAGCCGGTGGGCACAACGTATTACTAAGTGGTCCACCAGGAACTGGAAAGAGTATGCTAGCGAAAGCCCTGCCGTCTATACTGCCTGATCTATCTGCTGAAGAAATTTTGGAAGTTACTCAACTGCACAGTCTAAATACACGTCAATACGACCAAATAATCACGACCCGACCTTTTCGTGCACCACACCATAGCTCCAGCCTGGTGTCTATAGTAGGTGGAGGTCAATATCCTAGGCCAGGAGAAATAAGTATGAGTCACAACGGGATACTATTTATGGACGAGCTACCCGAGTTCAGCAAAACTACCCTAGAAGCCCTCCGACAACCCCTAGAGGACAGAGAGATAGTAGTAGCCCGAGCACGCGACAGTCTGACGTTTCCAGCAAATTTTATGCTAGTAGCCACAGCCAATCCCTGCCCTTGCGGATACTACGGAACTACCAAAACCTGCGTATGTATGCCTCAGCAAATAATAAAATACCAGCACAAACTTTCTGGCCCTATTTTGGACCGTATAGATTTGTACGTAGACGTAGATGAAGTAAAACACGCTAAACTTTTAGGAAAAGTAACCGCCGAACCCAGTGCGGACATTAGAAAACGTATTATAGCGAGCAGAAAAATACAAAACTCACGCTATAAAGATTCCACAAAAACAAATGCCAAACTTTCCAATAAAGAAATAAAACTTTATGCCAAACTTTCAGAACCAGCCAAAGCACTACTAGACCAAGCTGCTGAAAAACTTGGGATTTCTGCTAGAAGCTATATCAGGATCGTCAAGATAGCCTTGACTATTGCTGACCTGGATGGAAGCGAAAACATAGACACAAAACACCTTTCAGAAGCTTTACAATACCGAAAACCAGCTAAAGTTAGCATATAAAACTTGACCCCTGTTACTTCGTCTGCTACAATACATAGCAATCCGCTAAAGTAAGTTAAGGAGATATTTCGTATCAACAAGAGCACCCGCGTGAATGGCGCTATCAGGGCACCAGAGCTGCGTGTAATAGACGAGGATGGATCACAACTCGGCGTTTTATCACGAAGTGAAGCACTAGAATTAGCCAGAGAACGCGAGCTCGATTTGGTAGAGATTTCTCCAAATACTAACCCGCCAGTTGCAAAGATTGTTGACTGGGGAAAGTACAACTATCAGCGGACGAAACTACTTCAAAAAAGCAAGAAAAACGCCAAAACTCTAGAGGTAAAGCAAATGCGCTTTGGACTCAAGATAGGCGATCATGATCTGGAAGTAAAACGCCGGAAAGTAGCAGGCTTTTTAGAAGCGGGACACAAAGTAAAGATTACGGTTTTCTATCGAGGGCGAGAAATGGCTCATAAAGATCTAGGCTTTAAACTAGCAGATCGAGTCATATCACTTTTCGGAGATAGTATCGCCGTAGATCAGCCGCCACAGCTGGCGGGAAAACAGCTAAGTTTTGTAATAAGGAGCACACCCAATGCCAAAGCTAAAAACACATAGCGGCACAAAAGACCGAGTACGAATCACCAAAAATGGCAAGGTGCTGATAGGCCATGCTGGCAAAAGCCACCTTTTGGCCAAAAAAGGCGCTGCCAGAAAACGCCGACTGGGAATCAACATACAGATAACTGGAAAGAGTGCAAAGAATATTAAACTGAATTTAGGAGCATAAATCTATGCGCGTTAAAAGAGGCGTTACTGCCCACCAAAGACATCAGAAAATCCGTAAAGCAACAAAAGGCATGACTCGTGGCAACCGTTCTAGCGTAAAGCGCGGTAAACAAGCCATCACAAAAGCCCTGACATATGCTTACCGCGACCGACGCAACCGAAAGAGAACATTCCGCCAACTTTGGAATGCACGCATAAATGCTGCTGCACGAATTAACGGAACTACTTATAGTCTATTAATCGCCCAGCTAAAAAAAGCCAATATCACTTTGGACCGAAAAGTACTTAGCGAAATAGCTGTAAATGAACCGGATGCTTTCAAAGCAATAGTCCAAGCTAGCCAAAAATAAACCTATTATTTTTGCTACAAATTTAAAAAAACCGCTAGATTGCGGTTTTTTTAATGTCAGACTATCTATAAGCCGGGTTCTGTGTCCCGACAAGTCGGGATGCTAACCATCTATCTAGTCGGTCGATTGCTCGACAAATCAAGCGGATTTTATGACGAACTCTGGCGGGAAACCATCCGCCCAAAAGCGGATAAAGTTCGTCTCCTTGCAGCAGACAGGGTTTACCTCTTTTGGTAGTCACCTACCAAAACTGTGAGCTTTTACCTCACTCGTTTCACCCTTGCCGTTAGTGCAAAGCACTACGGCGGTTTCGTTTCTGTGGCACTTTCCCTAAGGTCGCCCTCGGTTGCTGTTAGCAACTGTCCTTCCCTATGCTGCCCGGACTTTCCTCCCATCCACAAAAGTGAATCGGTGGTTAGCCAATAATCTAACGTTTCAATTATACCTCATTTATCGACTATCTATAGGGTCTGCATCCAAAATCTCGTTTACCATAGAGTCGGCCAGCTTGTTTAGTTCTCTAGGAACGTGAGTATAGGTTATTTGCTGGAAAGTGCTGGCCAACTGGCTGATCTCTTTTTGTAGGGGTATAATATCGGCGTTTTTTATCTTGTATATGCCCTTCATCTGATTAACTACCAGCATGCTGTCCATATATACATAAACGATTTTTGCCCCGCGCTTAGAGACTTCTTCTAGCCCAATCTTTAGAGCCCTGTATTCTGCCTGATTATTAGTAGTTATGCCCAGATACAGACCACCCTCGTACATTAGCTTGTCGTTCATGTCCAACACTACGTAACCGCTAGCAGAAGGACCAGGATTGCCCCTAGACCCCCCGTCTGTAAACAGTTTCACTTCTGTTACGTTCAAAGGTGCTGTATCCAAACTATTTTGCCAAAGCCTAGGTTTTTTAGGATGAAAATCGAAAAGGACTATTTTTACAGTGGTTTTTTCGTTTATGTCGTCGCCGTAATAACCCCTAAAAGTAGCCATCATTTCATCTTTGGAAGCATAGGTCTCGTGGCCAGCAAAATCCGCATTGTTAATCTCTCCTAGTCTCTTTGCTAGTATCTGGTTTATATGAGCTGTGCCAATAATTAGCCAAGAGCTCTTGTCCACCCTGTCAACCTTGTCCACCACTAACACATCATCATCTACACTCAGATTTTTCTCGTCGTTTATGCGCCATGTTGAAGTTTTTTTGCCACTTATTATCATCTGAGCTAGCTGATGATTGAATTTTAATGTTTTCATGTTTTACTTTCTGGCTGTTAATTTTTGGTTATTATTTTATCTATTGCATTGGCTAGTTCATGGTCTTTTTCGGACACTATATCGCCAGATTCGTGTGTAGAAAGCCATATATCTACTTTGTTCCAAACATTTTGCCACCGTGGGTGGTGCTGTTGTTTCTCTGCTACCTCTGCCACTTGAGTCATAAAACCAAAAGCCTCCACAAAATCTTTGAATATGAACTGCTTGTGAAGTTCGTTGTTTGTTTCTTGCCACATTTTAGCCTATCTTTCTATAAATTATTACTAGAGCGTGCACCTGTACTATATTAGCACGCCTGTTGCCTTGCAAGCTGTTATTGGGCTAGAATACTGGTATTCAGGGTGTAGCTTAGTTGGTAAAGCGCCGGGCTGGGGGTCCGGAGACCGGAGGTTCAAGTCCTCTCACCCTGACCATTATCGAAAATATAAAAAGTCCCAAATATTGGGACTTTTTATATGGCTGGACAACCAACACGTGACAACCTGGTAGTTAATCCCAGGTGGGTGTTCGCACGGTAATGCATCGCTGCTCTACACGAATATTGAACTCCCGAATGATAAGTAATCAGATTATCATTATGGTTGGCCTGTTATAGACATAACATTTTGTCCAGCCTACTTGTATTATAACGGATATGTCTACCCTAGCAAAAATTTAAGTATACTATTGTCCAGAAATGTTATAACCGGACCAATCAAAGGAACTAGAACGATAAAAAACAATAATATAGCCATTAATCCCATACGCTCTATGGCATACATTACCTTTTGAACTGGCTCTGGAGCAAAAGCATACAAAAGCCTTGAACCATCGAGCGGCGGGAAAGGTATCATATTAAAAACAAAGAACGCTACATTTATGATGACAAATATCAGCAAAAAATTATTGGCTGCAGATGGTAGGCTAGCGAAATGATAGACCAGCGACGCTATGGCGGCCATGAACAGATTTGTAAGGGGGCCGGCTATACCTATCAGAGCTGCGCCAAACTCTCTATACTTCACGTTTTCAGGATTAAATGGTACTGGTTTGGCTATAAAAATTGGCGGATAGCCTAGTAAAATCAGTACTACCGGCAACATAACGGTCGTCATGATATCTATATGTTTCAGGGGGTTCAGCGTCAGTCTGCCCATGTCATGAGCGGTCGTGTCGCCCAACCAATGGGCTGTATAGGCGTGCATGGCCTCGTGAATAGCCATAGAAATAAATATGACAGGAATGATGGTCAGTAGATCACTAGAGTTTAGTTGCATACCTATAAATTATACCAGCCTAGCGACTAATGTTGACTTATATGACTAAAACGCCTATAATTACACCTTGAATACAAGGAATCTTATGCAAAAATGTGAATTAACTGGAAAAGGAAAGCAATACGGCAGCAATGTCAGTTTTTCTCAGAGACATACAAAGAAAGTCTGGAAGCCAAATCTTCAGACCAAAACCATCACAATAGATGGTCGCAAAATTACTATGAAAATCAGCACCCAGGCTATACGAACCCTGAAAAAAAAGGGCCTGCTAGTCTAGACGACTTATTTCCCAAAGTTGAAGCCCAAAAAAACACAAAACTTCCCTGTTATGCTTGGAAGTTTTGTGTTTTATAGCACAACCCGTTGCCTAAAACTATTGCCGTTCCAGTACAACTAAACTGGTTGTATCGTCAAAGTCACCAGGCTTTATCTTTAGTTTTGGAACAGTTTCTTTGGGTTCCATAGTTAAACCTTTCAGTGCATCTTCTAAGGTTTGAGCTGGCACTTCGTAGTTCAGCGCCTTGTCGGCGTACTGGGTTGGGATTACTATTTTGGGCTCTATCTTTTTGATAAGCTTTAGGGCGCCCAAGCTATCCAAAGTGTATCCATTGCCACCAACAGGTATGATCAGAACATCTACTCTGCCCAATTCTTCCAGCTGAGTTTCGTTTAGATCTGGATAAATGTGTCCTAGCACTACCGTCCTAACATCGTCCGCTGTAACCTTGAAAATAGTAGCGCTGGTTTTGCCCTCTTCGTCCATATGAGACCGTGCGGCGACACCCAGAATAGACACATTTGCCACTTCATATTCACCAGGCATAGCAATAACTAATTTAGTATCCACTTTAGGTTCGACCACAAGAGAACCGGTCAACAGTAACATGTCGCCGGTTTTGACTATAGATTTCTGGCCTATGCTAGCCAAGTTGTCATCTACGACAATAGTTAATTTTTTTGTGCTAATTCGAACACAGTTTGCCCCGTAATACTGAACTTCCATACTTTTTACTCCTCTTTTTTAGTTGAATGTAACTTTTCTAGTAACTGTTGTTTGTCTATCAGTACCTGCTTTTTAGCTAGCAAGACATTGGACAAAAAACGGTCATTTACTTGACGCCTATAAACAAATTCGCTTAGCGGCATTACCGAATATCTGATGGCTTTGCCTTCTTTTTTTTCTAGTTCTTCTACGTAATTTGCTAGCTTGGATGTGTTCAAGTCCCCAACTATCAACAGATCTATGCCGCTACTTTCATCCCGAGTGAACTGCCCTGTATAAATAGCAATCTCTATGTTGCCGATGGATTTTATAGGATTTACTTCTACTGCACCGCTAGTTGTCTGGGCTACAGAAACATCTCCCTTTACACTGTCGCCAAAGATAGAAGCCAATGGCACGAAATACTCGTATTTTTGGTTTACTTCGTAGTACAGGCGATTATTGTTGTTCTCTGATGATACTATTCCGATGCTCAGCAAATTGGCTAGTTCGCGTCTGACAGAATTGATTTGCTCGTCTATTTTACGGGTAATCTCTCTGACATAGAACGCCCTATTTGGATTGCTATAAAAAAGATACAGCAGTTTTACCCTAGTCTTTGACCCAAACAATTGTTCAATCATAGGGCTATTGTAACAGACTCCGGCTCAGTTACTAATGCACTGTGTTCAAAAATGTGTCGATAACTGGAAAGGCTTTACTAGGGTCGTCTATCCAGTGAATAGATTTGTTGCGCTGGAACCAAGTTCTTTGTTTCTTTGCCAGCTTTAGCGAACTAGCTATAATCTGATCCCTAGTTTGTATGATGTCTTGGGCGCCCAAGATTTGTTTTTTAAATTCACGGTAGCCTATGCCTTTCATCGGTTCAACGTCCCAGCCATACTGGCCTGCCAATTTTCGTACTTCATTTTCCAGTCCGTGTAGTAACATTTCATCTGTTCTACTCGTAATTCGCCGTTTTAGCTCTTCTGGGGGCACTTTTAGCCCAATCATCAGGGTGTTGGGGCGTATTTCTTTTTTGGTCGGCCTCTTTCCGCCTGTTTCTATCAGTCGCACCAGTCGCCTTTTGTTTCTGGTGTCTATGCCCTCTACAGATATGCCGGCACGCTGTATCTGTCCTAAAAGCTCGTCGATAGACAACTGGTTTAATTGATCTCTTTTAGCTACAGAACCAGCCGGCAAAAAACCGTAGTCAAAAACTATACTGTCGACATATAGCCCTGCACCACCCACCAAGATAGGTAGTTTCTGGCGCTTGCGTATGTCAGATATAGCCTCTGATGCCTGCCTTTTGAACTCTGCCGCACTAAATCCAGCACCAGCATCAACAATGTCTACCAAATGATGCTTTACTGACTGCAAATCTGCCGCATTAGGCTTTGCGGTACCGATATCAAAACCCCTGTATACTGTCCACGAATCTGCAGAGATAATCTCTCCGTCATGCTTTTTTGCCACCTGCATAGCCAGCGAACTCTTTCCGGTTGCTGTTTCTCCCACTATTACCACCATCGGAAATGTTTGATTTTCCGAACTACCACGAACGGTAGCTTTTGTATTTTTTGTCATCATAACCTACAAAGACGTTTTGCCAACTCGCCCTTTTACTTCATTGGACACCGTCTGCAAAAACTCCGCCACCTTTAGGGCTTTGTGCGTTTCGCTGACTTCTATATCCTTTCGGATTCTAGGCGTAACATTACCCGATTCTATCTCCTTTTCGCCAATAACCAGAGTATATGGTACTTTCATGAGCTCCGAAGCCCGTATCTTTTTGCCGACAGATTCATTGGTATTGTCTGTTTCCACTCTCAGCCCTAGTGCGATAGCCTGACTGCTTACATCTTCGGCAAAAGCCAGGGTTTTAGCTTCCTGATTTACAGTTACCAGCCTGATTTGATCTGGCGCTAACCAAACTGGGAATTTACCTGCCGTATGTTCTATATATACGCCCAAAAATCGTTCTACCGAACCCAACAACGCGCAGTGGATCATAACTGGTCGGCTCTTTGTGCCACTTTCTGTGACATAGTCCAGGCCAAACCTTTCCGGTTGCACAAAATCTAGTTGAAGTGTAGCTAGTTGGTGTTCGCGACCTATGGCATCGGTTGCCATGAAGTCGATTTTAGGTCCATAAAAGGCTGCTTCTCCTTCTACTTCAAAGTATTCAATTTTGTTAGCCTCGACAGCATCTTTTAGGGCAGTCTGGGAGCTTTTCCATAGCTCTTTGGAGCCTAGATATCCATCTCCGTCATCACGATAAGACAGGCGAACTCGCAAGCTCATATCTACTTTGGCATAAAACTCTCCGGCAGCGGCCAATAATTTATCTATTTCTTCGGTTATCTGATCCTGCCGGCAAAAAACATGGCTGTCATCTTGCGTTATAGAACGCACTCGTGATAATCCACCTAATTCGCCTGACTTTTCATCCCTGTAAACGGTAGTAGTTTCTAAATATCTTATCGGCATATCGCGGTAGCTACGCTGTTTGCTGGCATAGATACGAGTGTGGTGCGGACAATTCATAGGCTTGAGCGCTAGTTCATCGCTAGTCTCTTGGCTTTTTACCAAAAACAACTCTTCACCAAACTTGTCCCAGTGCCCGCTAGTCTTGTACAGTTCGATTTTAGTTATATGTGGCGTCCAAACTTTGGCAAATCCACGACTCTGACGGAGTTGATTTGAATATTTTGTCAGTTCTTCACGCAAAACGGTTCCTCTAGGGGTAAACATTGGCAAGCCAGACCCGACAAGATCCGAATTTACAAACAAATCTAGGTCGGCACCTAGTTTGCGGTGATCTCTTTTCTTTGCCTCTTCTAACATATTTAGATGCGATCTAAGCTCTTTGTCTGTGTCAAAGGCAACTCCGTAAATACGCTGCATTTGAGGGTTGGTTTCCTTGCCCCTCCAGTAGGCTCCAGAAACACGCATCAGTTTAAAAGCGCCCACCAAACCCGTGTTTTCAATATGTGGCCCACGACATAAGTCCGTAAAATCTCCATTTTCATAAAAAGACACTTTGTCTATTTTTGAGGTGGTCCCCGCCTCTAATCCCAACTCTGTTGGATTTAGGTCTCTGGCGTTAGTAGTACCGGTCCTTTTCAAATCATTTAGCAGTTCTAGTTTGTATGGCTGTTTTGAACTCTTTGCCCAATTAATAGCTTCGTCTATAGAAAGCTCGGATTTTTGAAATGGCTGTTTGGCTGAGATTATCTTTTGCATATCTTTTTCTAGAGTCGCAAAATCTTCTTCAGATATTTTTGTGTTTCCCAGGTCTACGTCGTAATAAAAACCATTTTCTACCACTGGTCCAACGCCAAACTTTGCCTCTGGCCAGAGGTGTTGGATGGCGCCAGCCATGATATGCGCCAAACTATGTCGCATAGCGTTCAAATTGTCAGTATTTTTAGTCATAATTATTCCCTAATTACATCATATCATCCCTGTTGCTAAAAAACGAAAACACGGTTCAAATGTTCTCGCAAAGACATTCGAACCGTGTTTGTAGGTTTAAAAAACCTCTCAAAACTTCACAAATAAAATTATACGCATACTAGCGTTATAATGCTAGTACTTTTGTATTGTTATTATTACAGCGGTTTGAATAGTTTTACACTCCCCTGTTAATTTGGTATTATTTGAACAGTGCCCGGGCGATTAGCTCATTTGGCTAGAGCGCCTCATTGACGTTGAGGAGGTGGCAGGTTCAAATCCTGCATCGCCCACCAAAATAACTTACCTTTTGTCAAAAGTTTTTGGTATATTTATATATCTTTATGCGGGCCTCAAAACACTGCTATACTGCTAATCCTTATCTGTTAAATAGCTTGACAATGTATGGTGGCTATGCCAATATGGTCTATGTTAAACGGGAGGCGCTCTTTTTTGAGTACCACACAGAGTTCGTTGGAGGGCTTCAAACTTTTCTATGAAGAGTTAGGCGCTTCGTCGAAATCATTTAGTCGTATACGACGCGCTCGTTCAATCGCTGCTACAAAAGTATCAGCCTGATCGGGTTAGACTCCAAGAGTAAAATCTTGGAGTTTTGCTTTTAATTACCAAAGTTCGCTAGATAATGCACAAGTTTTCCACTAGGTTTTTCATAAGCGTTATGTCAAGATGTTGTCATGGTATGTTTATATTGTGGATCTCCGACCAAAGTAACTAATTCCAGGACCCGAGCTGACAACCTTTTGGTCTGGCGCCGGAGAAGTTGCCAGAAATGCAAGGCAGTATTTACCACTCTGGAACAGATAGACAGACAAAGCGCTGTTGCAGTAAAGAAACGAAACGGCCATATTGAACCATTCCTGCGCGATAAACTGCTGATAAGCATTTATGACAGCCTAAAGCACCGAAAAACCGCCCTGACGGACGCTACGGCCCTTACAGATACAATTATTCGGGGCGTTCTAACCAAAATGACTGACGGTTCTTTAAAAATAGATGACTTGGTATCCACAACTCACCTGGTTCTACTGCGTTTTGACAAACCTGCGGCTGTGTATTATGCCTCATTTCACAGGGCTAACAGCTAGAAAATTGCCAGGACTATAGCTTTTTTTGCTTGTCTTCGGTAACAAACGCTTTATCTGTTACGTCAAACTTATCCAAATACTTACCAAACATCAGCCTGGTCTGTGAATAAATGGCTGCAAAAGCGCTATAAACGATCGTAGTAAAGGGCAAATATACCCACTGAATTAGCATAAAAAATGTGCGCCGTCGTTTGTAGCGTTCTGGTCGGGGTGGCAGAGTTTTTAGGCTAAAAAACAGGGTTACAAATATACCCACAAGAGCAATTGTCTGGACCCTACTGGCAGTCAACGGCAACTGATTTGCGGCAAAGTTTTTTGGATTAACAAGTACCGGAACAAAAGCAGAAAAAGCCAATATCAATGGCGCCGTTGCCCAGCTGACATGACCTTCCAGTAAACGAGAAAACTTGAATATAAGATCTAGTTTGGGGAGCTTATTTTTGCGAAAAAAGCCCATTTCTGCCACATATGACACGTCCGAAGCGCCCCAAGCCCAGCGCCGCAACTGAACAAATTGGGCTTTTAAAGTTTTCTTCAGAGTGTTTGACAAAACAGCGTCCTGATAAATTGGCAAAAATATGGGGTAAACATTGTGTTTTCCGTCATAACGGAAATAAGTTCTCCAATATTGGTGGCCGTCTTCTACTACTGTACGAACGCTCCAAAAATCAGTGTCTATAAGAGTCTGCATATTTTGGGCGTGGGCAGAAAAATTGCGCAGAGAATGAGTCCTTAGCCCCTGGACCACCATCCAAAAAGAGTTGCCTGTGGCTATAACACGCATCGGGGCTGGCGCATCCCAGATGTTGTTTGTAAACATAGGTATGGGCTGCAACGAAACCGTCAAAGGTTCGTAGGTAGCGCTATAAAGATAGCTAGCGGCGGCCAGATATTTTGGGTGCGGTCGGTTGTCGGCATCCAAAGTAGTTACTATGACATTCAGAGGCTTTATGTTAGCTGACTCCAAATATTCTTTTAGTTTGCGACCTGCAAAAGTTATATTTCCACCCTTTCCTATCACTTCGCCGGGTATATCCATGGGGTGCTTGACCGACATAACATGCAGGAACTTTCCACTATAATCACTGATAAGTTTCTGAGCCTGAGCTTCTACTTCTGGACCACCCCGCTCTTCGTAGGCCAACACCAAAATTACTTTGTCCATAGAATAATCAGATTCCAAGACGGCTTTTATGGTTGGATCCAAAATCTCTCTGCTCTCTTTATAGGTAGCGACTATAACAGCGTGAATAATCTGCGACGGATCTATCGGTGCGGGTTTTAATTGTAGACGGCTGATATTTTGGGCGTGCCAGGCAGGCACTTTTTTTTCATAGACACTAACCTGCCCGTTTATTAGGTCCTGGAACATCTGTTGCCATGGAAGCTTTTGGTGGAGTTGCAGTTTTTTGAAGCCCTGAATAGCACGAATATCTAGTCCGATGGCCTTTACGAACCACAACATCATGTAGCCCAATATAAATATTATAGTCAGTTCTGGGCTGATAAAGCTGAGGGCAAACGGAAAGATTAACAGAGTCCAGGTCAATATGCCGGGCAACATTTCAAAAAAGCGGTAGCGTTTGCCCCTGTCATGAACATAAGGTATCTCTATATTTTTCATAGTTTAGCGAGCATTTACTAATAATGATCTGCTGACTACGATAGTCAAAACTAACAAAAGTGTAGCCATAGCCAGTACTGCAACAGAAAAACCACGGCGAACGTGGAAAACACGGATACTCAAAACAGTGTTAAAAACCATAACGAACACCATAAAAAACATGAACAAAATAAAAGTTGTAGCATTGCCATCTACAAAAGCACCTAGCCCTAGGTTGGCTCTGTACTGAACAGTAAATGTACTAGAGCTGGCATCTCCCAATCCAAAAAGAACGGAAATAACACCAGCAATAGTCAGATAAGCGTTGATGCTAATCAATAACAAAATAACTCTGTCGTGAATATATTTTTTTGGTACAGTCATATTTATATATACAGTATATAGGATTTTTTATATTTTTGGTGCGGGTAGAGAGAATCGAACTCTCGTCTTAACCTTGGGAAGGTTACATATTGACCACTATACGATACCCGCAAAAATTATGGAGCCGTCTGCCGGGATCGAACCGGCGACCTATACTTTACGAAAGTACCGCTCTACCAACTGAGCTAAGACGGCGCAAAAGATAACTACAAAATTATACCAAATACTGAACAATTTGGTTGCGTTTAACCCTTGTAAGTGGTACTATTCGTCTGGTTAATTAAGTTTTTTGGGCTCGTAGTGAAGTGGTTATCACGCCTCCCTGTCACGGAGGAGATCGCCGGTTCAAATCCGGTCGAGCCCGCCAATGTAACAGCCTCATCATCATGATGGGGCTTTTACATTGGGCAGCCTTGTCTGCGATGTGAACCGGCGATAGAGCGAGCAAAGCGAGCGGGCCGGGTCGTGGAGCGAAGTCACGCGCAGAAGCGTGCTTCGAGCATGACTGAGTGGAAAAGGACTTTAGTCCGCTAATCCGGTTTACCCTGACTTTAACAGATTGACATACTATGGTTTTGTGGTACAATAATGTATATGACAGGCCAAGAATCCTTTTTTTCTAGTGACGAACACAACCAGTACCCTACTCTAAGTCCGGAAACGCTAATTCTATGGGGTCTAAGCTCTGAAGAACAAGAAAATGCTTATCAACGATGGATTGACCGAACAACTCCCGGTAGAGTAACTCTGACAATGGAACAATCAAACGAAGACTACCATGCCAACGATAATGTATCTGAATGGCAGGATAAAATGAAAAATGCCCTAAAAGATTATATGGATGCCTACGATTATGCAGACAGAAAAAAACAGGGCCTGCTGACAGAATCAGAAATTGCAAACCACGAAGCTTTTAGAACCATCTTTCCGAATAGAACTCCATTCCAAAATCCGAAACAGCACTAAACGCTAGTCTGTTCCATAGAATTTATGGCCAGCACGGGAACAAAAACTAGTTCATTGTCTGGCACTGTTTCAAAATACGGCAATAAAGTAACATCAGTAAAAGCCAAGCAGACTGCCCGAACAGCCGAACCACCAATGATACGCCCAATATGAACCTTTGCATAAGTGGCAAACCTGCCCTCGAAACTCAAACCAAAGAAACTAGTGTACAAAACTGGCTCATCCGACTGAAAACTGGCAGGCAATATTAGTGCCCTGCCCGATTCCACAAAATAATCTTTGTTCAAAAAACCCAATGCTTCAGCACCAACCTCTAACTCCGTCAAAAGCCGGTGGTCTAAATCTGATATTTCCATAGAATCTGAAAAGTTTTCCGTTGCTATGGTTTCGGCCAGCTGTGCTGGGTTGCTTGGAAGTTCAAAATTGTTCATATTTTGACATATTCTACATGACATTGACGATTTATAGGTAAAAAATGACCAAAAACAAAGAACTCTTGGAAAACCAAGAGTTCTTTGGGTCAAAAAACCGCTATATTAGTAGCGATTGTCAGAGCGAGGTTTGAAACCTCCACGATCACCGCCACCATAGCCGCCACCATCACGAGGAGGGCGCTTTTCTTGGGGACGAGCTTCGCTGACTACTATCTGGCGACCAGCAACTTCAGAGTTGTCTAGTGCTTTGACAGCAGCGTCTGACTCTTCTTTGGTTGACATCTCCACAAAACCAAATCCTTTGGACTGGTCTGTAAATTTGTCTATGATAACCACAGCAGATTCGACAGTTCCGTACGCAGCAAACAGCTCTTTGAGCTCTTCGCTGGTAGTTGCGTAGGGCAATCGCCCTACAAATAACTTACTTGCCATACTATTTTCTTGTTCCTATTCTTTCATCTTTCTTCTACAGGACGACCTTTTTCTCTACTGGGACACTTTAGTTTGACTCCGAAGAGACCTGTTACCAAATATATTACACCATTTTGGGATTTTAGCAAGCATAGGCGTTATGGACTGGGCGGTTGTAGTGAGGTTAAAAATTGACGAAGGACTGTGTTTTTTCTTTTTCTTTTAGGTCGTTTAGGTAGATGTTTAGGTCTTTAAAGTTAAACACGATGTGGGCGGCCCGAATTTTGTCGCCGTTGGTGTCTATGACTTTAAAAATTTCTAGGCTTGAACCTGTGTTTGTGACTTCAGAATACTGCCCTGGTTTTAGTTTGTAGAGTGCTTCTATAGCCTGAGGATTGACGCTACGAGTTGTCTTGTCGATGGGATATCCATATTCACCACCGTTGGCTTTTGATTGATCGTCGGAATACTTTTTGGCGGTGGCTACAAAATCGGCACCGGCTTTTAGCTCTGCTAGGGCGGACTGCGCACGAGTAGTGGTGCCTGTATCCAGAGCAGATGAAACCTTTTGGCTTAAAAGTTCTAGTCGTAGACTTCGCTTGAAATCATCTAGATTCCAGCCATAATAATCTTTTAGGACATCCTCGAACACCTTGTCGCTACCTCCCAGTCGGTTTTGTTTTCTGATAATACTTATCTGTTCGTCTATCTCTTTGTCGCTGACACTGATGCGCTTTTGGGCAGCAATCCGTTTTATGTAGCTGTCATCGATAACCTTTTCTAGAGCCCTTTTTCTAAAATCTGCCAACTGTTGTTTTCCAGATGTAGATTTAAAATCCAGCCCTTGCTGAGTACTGTAGTAATGTGTGTAGTGGCGAACCTCAAACAGATAATTTTCGTATGCGATAAAATTGCTGCCTGTACGAGCCAGCGGAAAAGGTATGACCTGCGTAACCTTGTAGATGAACGAAGAACTATCGTGCAACCGATATAGGGCGACGGTACAATAAACGAACAAGCCTACAAATAGGGCTATTAGGATACTGGAAGATATTAGGACTATCTTGTGTTTGGAGTGTTGAAATGGCGAAATGTATTTGCGTGCTCTGCCTATGACTGCCTCTCTGTGCTCGGAAATAGTCTCGTTTGTAATACGGGGCAACTCCTCGACTGGAGCAGTATCTGGCGTTATGGGTAAACTATCAAAAACTTTTTTAATCCTGTGCTTCATGATTTTCTTTTTCCTTTGCAGCCGGCGGGAAATCGCCGGTGTTTATGCCCTTATCTTTTAAAATATGCACTATCTTCTTCTGGATTTTTGCTGGGTGGTGAATATCGTGGATTACCAGGTCTCCCATATATGTCTGCATCATCATTGTACCAAATCCCAGCACTGTTTGCTGAAAACCAGCTATTTCGTAGTTTACCATCTGTATCTGTTGCAATCCTATATCTACGACACTCTTGTGGAACAAGCCTTTTTGGGAGATCTGTATGAACCGCTGATCTGAAACGATATAAACACTGTAATACCATGCAATCCAAGAAGGAAAAAACAGCAGCATACCCAGCAAAATTCCCAACGCCAATCCCCCAAAAAACCATCCAAATCCCAATTCTGGCTTTAAGGCAGCAGGTATTACGCCCAATAAAGGGCCCAGCATACCGAAAACCAGCCCCCGACGCATCACGACTGGGTGTTTGCGAAATACCAGCAACACTTTTTCATCATCATGCTGGTCTTTGAAATACTTGTGGTTATTTGGCATATTAGATAGTTTACAGCATTTTTGCCGTTTTGGCTCTGGTGTCCCCGCTGTGATTCGAACACAGATCTGCACCTTAGGACGGAGATATTCTATCCATTGAACTACGGGGACAAATGCTCCACGCCACATAGCCACGCTGTTAATTGTACTACTTTTTGGGGGTTAGATGTAACTTTCTAGGCGCGAGTAAACTGTTCATGCACAGTTTCGTAGTCAAAAAGTTCAGATTTTTTGAACCACATTGCTATCTCTTTTTCGGCTTCGTCGGCAGTACCAGAAGCGTGTATCAGGTTGGCTGCGCCTTTCTTTTTCAGAGAAGCCTGCCCCAAGCTCAGATGAGCATAATCGCCCCTGATGGTTCCCGGAGCGGAATCCTTTGGACCAGTACTACCGACCATTTTGCGCACTACTTCTACGGCATGTCCACCCTGCAATACTACCGCCACGACAGGGCCGCTACGCATAAAATCTCTGGTGGAATCTACTATCATCTGACCGATTTGTTCGGCTGTTTCGGAGTATTCTATACCATAAGAATCCCAGTCGGCTTTTGTCTTGTTGCCAACGATAGGCACCAGACTGTCGGGATAATGATCTGCCAACATCTGAGGGTCTGCTACCAACATTTTGGTGCCCACTATTTTGAGGCCTACTTTTTCAAAACGAGTCAGTAGTTCGCCAACGATGCCTCTTTTTACTGCGTCTGGTTTAAAGATTATTAGTGTTTGTTCCATTTGTTTGCCCCCTGTTTATAATGATAGTTGAGCCTATTGTAACAGATACAGTACAAAAAAACAGCCCGAATAACAAATGTGTTCCCACCACTCCGTTGGGCATAATGAGTTATAATAGAGCATATGCAGTTTACGAAAGCCAAAACCGACTTTTTGGAATACTTGGAAATAGAGCAAAACCGCTCGCAAAAAACCATAGCCAACTACGACCACTATCTAACCAGACTGATGGACTACGCCGGCGAAATAAAGGTAGCTGACATAGACGCAGAAATGATACGAAAGTGGCGTCTGTGGCTGAACCGTTTGGGTACAAATACCAGCGATGAACTCCAAAAATCTACCCAAAACTATCACCTGATTGCTCTGCGAAGTTTTTTAAAGTTTTGTGCCAAACGCAACATACCTGCCCTGCCGGCAGACAAAATAGAGCTGGCACGGACGACCCGAAAACAAGTTACATTTTTGACTCCAGAGGAAGTAGCCAGAGTATTTGAACAGCCAAACATAGACAAACTGCCCGGCCTACGCGACCGAGCCATACTGGAACTGTTGTTCAGTAGCGGACTGCGAGTATCCGAGCTGGTAGGATTGGACCGCGACCATATCAACCTGAAACGCAGAGAGTTTACGGTGCGAGGCAAGGGCCAAAAAGACCGCCCCATATTCATCAGCCCCGAAGCGGCTGACTGGATACAGCGCTATATAGATGCCAGAGAGGACAATTCCCGACCACTTTTTGCCAGATACAGCGGTACAAAACAGATAGACCGCAGTGGCAATTTTCATCGTTTGACGGCTCGGAGCGTTCAGCGTATGGTGGGGCGCTATGCCCTGCTGGCAGGCATAACAAAACATGTCAGCCCCCATACTTTGCGACACAGTTTTGCCACGGATTTGCTGATGAACGGCGCCGACCTGCGTAGTGTCCAGGCACTACTGGGCCACAGTAACATCTCTACTACCCAGATATATACACACGTAACAGACCTACACCTCAAAAAAGTCCACGAACAATACCACAACAAAGACACCTCGGTTTAATAAATGTTTGGGTTGCAGACTGCTTGGTCGTTGCCTGCGACATTTCTTAGATCATAGTCTGTTCCAGATGGGTTCAGAATACCGTTATACACTCCTGCCAACAGACGTTTACATATGGCGTTTTGGCTCTCTATGGCGTACAGATATGGCTGATCATTTGTCAGGTAGCCTGTGGGGTTAATAGAAAAGGTCTTGCGGACACGCTTTACGACATCGTTTGCCTTTGCAGTGACATCTATGATCCCCTGAGCGCCACTGATATCCTGGCCGCCGGCGCTGATAGACACATTGGCAGCTCCGCCATAGACAGAGTGCAGACGAACTAGCAGCTTGGAGTATGCCCCTGCAAAGCTAATGGTCGCAGTACATTTTCTAGGCGTATTCATGGCATTGCAGCTGCCGTTTATAATCTGCGGATTCTGTGGATTGCCAACGAGGGCGAGGTAACCACTGGCAAAAGTACCTGTGCCTGTGCCAGGGGCAGAAGCGCAAGGGTTCAGATAAATAGTCCCCGTATTATCAGCCATGGTTTTTCTGAAATAGGGCGATGCTACTGATAGATTGGTGATGTCCACTCGAAGCATTGGCGTAAATATCCAGCTGGCAGGCAGGGTTGGGGCGCAGGTGGCTCCGGTACGGAAATCAGCAGTACCGTCAGGGCTTTCCCAGCTAATAGTCAGCGTAGTTTGTGCTGTGCCTACAGTAATATCGGCGACACTGGAACTATTTACAGTGTATTTCAGCTCCTTTGTCGTTTTGCTGATCAGGGCACAGGTGTAGCTGGTAGTAACGGTGTAGCCTCCCAAGGACAGTTTTTGAAATGCTGGGTCTGGGTTTGGGTTTGTACTGACAAAACTGGGTATCTTCATAGTGTTGCCCAGTTGCTGGCCGTCGCTGGCCAGAGTTTTATTTACACTTGCTGCTCCCGTCAGCCCTGTACAAGCACTTATGGCCGGATTTATGGGGTCTTTCAGGTATGCCACACTGTCATTTATGCCGGATTCTACAGCGTAGTTGGCCTGCACACTCATAGTGGCGTCTAGCGATTGCCGTTGTTCGCGGCGAGCCATTTTGGCCATAGCCAGTGTGGTAATGGACAGGACTGTCATGATCAGGACAGTTACCACTATGGCCATGATGCCCCGTTGATCTGTTGATAGTTTCTGTCTATTATTCATCTTAGTTAGTTGCATCCTTTCTGAAAACGGCGGTGTGTAATTCTGACAATCCGCAGAACGCTCCACCGCTACGACTCGCCACGCATTTGTCGGCAGCTGTTATGACATCTTTGTCGCCGTAGATGACCGCCACATCTATATTGTACAGTGTGCCTGTATTAGAAATAGCTGTGGTAATATTTAACCCGTTACCTACCCGTAAGCGAGTGTGTAGAGAAATCAGTTCCTTGCCACCCGATAGTGCACCAGTCACATTGGCAGGGGTACAACCCGTAGATGGAGTGCTGTCGCGCCAGAGGACATGTGGAGACTGCTGGTTTGTGATGCTAAAAGATCCATCTCCATCCACTAGTTCGTATCCCAGCAGGTAGCTATAACGCACGGTGCCGATGCATGCCGCATTTACCGTTACTGAATTAAATGTATTAGAGTCTGTGCTGACGGTGCCAGTATTGTACTGGAGTTCTCTGGTTATGTTGTCGATGATGTTCCTGGATGTGTTCTGGGTCAGACTGGCTATGGCGGCCTTGTGAAAATCCTGACCGATTACCAGCACAGCGGTAGTACATATCAGTAGCACCACAGAAAACACACCGGTAGATATCATCAGCTCCACCAGTGTAAAGCCTGCCATAGACCGTCGCCAATTGGGCTTTATATCGTAGCGATATTTCATTGGTGAATCCTATACGGTATGCCTACTACAGAGTAACGCTGTCCATTGGTACCGTCGCCACCCACCTGCCACCTGCCGGCGGTTGCGTATAACTCATCATCCTTTAATGGACTATATAATAGAGTTTTTGCATAACTTTCTTCTGCGGGATAGACGACACCCACCCTAAACGGGTAGCCTGCATTATTTACTGCGGCCTCTGTTGGTGCTGTAGTGTTGCACTTGTCTGAAATTATATCGCAGTACATTTCGCCCGTCCAGCTGGCGGCACAGTATGGGTCCTGGGGGTCTAAGGTCAGGTGTATGCGCAGACCACTGTACAGGCAAAATCCTGGTGGAGCGGTGGCTTCGGTAGAACTATTAGGAACCCGTTTTACGGTTGAATCTGGGTTCAATAGCCACGCAGAACCAATTGTAAAAGTAGTCTTTATAGTTGGGTTGGCGGCCAGAAAGCCTTTTAGTCGCTCTATCTGGGTCTGGGCCATCTGGGTTGATTGTTGGCGCTCCTCTGCGTCGCGAACTTTTCGCAGACTGGCGCGCGACAGCGAATAGCTGAGAGTCAGAGAGAACCCCACCACCGCCAAACAAATCAATACCTCTACTATGGTGTCGCCGTTTTGAGGCAGTCTGCTACGAAACTGTTTGGAAGCTTTTAGCATGATGCAGTCTGACCCATGGCATTTTTAAGAGCGGTATCAAAGTTGGCTATATACAAATCCGAATACGCTGTACGGTCTTTGAAACCGATGATGACTACGGCACCCGTGCCACCAATGCCGTGCTGCAAACAGATAGCTATGATGGGATTTCTGGTCGGTTCGTTGATTGTTGAAATGTTTTTGATGTTTACTAGCGTTGTGGCTAGAAGGTCGACTCTACTAGATCCAGGAATGGTGACGATGTCGGCACTCAGACTACCGCCAGCAGTAGTAGCCAAGCTGTTAAATATACCAAAAGCACTGGGTGTGGTGGGTGCAGCGCTACTAATGACTTTTGTTATCAGTAGCCCGTTTGTCAGGTTGAGTGTTTCTGTCAGGTCTATGCTGGCATATACGGTTCCTGCTACGGTTCCTGCTACTGGCACTGGTGTGCTGGCACTATATGTAGCGGGAGGTTCGCCGCCGACAAAAGCCTTGCCTGCCACAGTGATGACAGACACCGAGTTGCGCGGGCTGGCAGCTGTAAGGTTAAAATACAGCACCTTGCCCAGAAAAACGCAATCTGGGTGGGCTCCCTGCTCCGCTGCACTAAAAAATCCAGTCATTTCTAATGACGAACCGTTAACTCTACATTTTACCGGGTTTGCCTTGTTTGGAAAATAACCTGTTTTGACTTCGCTGATGATGCCCTGGATACTGGAGTTAAAGTCGCGTACGCTGGCAGAAAACTCTGCCTTTTGACGACTACCGCCGATGGTAAGCATGGCTACCGTCATCAGTACGCCAGTAACCGCCAGAAACATTAACACCTCTACTATAGTAAAACCCCTGTCAGGCTTGCCAGTACTCATATCCTAAATTATAGCACAAGCACCATGACATAGGTCGCCCAAACCTGTTGTGTCAAAATAGAGCTAGATAGACAAAACTTTGTGCTTGTACCACGCCAACAGACTAGCCCCAAACAGCTGGACTATTATGGCAGCGATTATCAGAAATGGGCCAAAAGGTATGTGACTGCTGGTGGAGGCCTTTTTGCGAAGTAGCAAAACAACAGATACAAAACTGCCCAGCACTGATGCCAAAAACAACAGCATCAGACTATTGGCTGGACCGCCTACTATCAAACCCAACAGTGCGCCTAGTCGAATATCTCCACCACCTATCCATTTGCCATCAGACACCCGGTGTAGCAACCAAAAAAGTCCACCCAGCACCATCGCCCCATAAAATGCAGACATCAGACCGCTTGTTTGATCAAAAACTACAATATCCACAATAATCTGAAATAGTACCAGCCCTACTAGCTTTTCTATGATACTGGTTGGCAGTATCATCCACTTGAGGTCATAAACAGCCAACGCCACTAGTCCCACCAGTATGGCCAGCCAAATACTGAGGTCAAAAATCTCCCGCCCGCTGACTGGAGATGGCCAGTAGGCGTACGACGCCACAAATAGTCCAGCTGTAACCAATTCTACTAGCGGGTACTGACGACTAATGGGTTTATGACAGTAGCGACATTTGCCTCTCAGCCATATCCAGCCAAAAACAGGCACCAAGTCTGTCCAACCCAAAATATGATGACAGCTGACACACATAGAACGACCTGTTAATATAGAGTACTTTTGTTTGTTGGCTTTAGACTGGTTGGTATGAACAGACTGCTGGTGCAGTCTATAGACTAGTGCGTTTACAAAACTCCCCAAACATAACCCCAGTAGTATTATGACTATATATATCATGGTTGTTTCCTATTATAGCAAATTTAGAACACCGGCTAAATATTTTGGCAAATTGGCGTTACGACACCGTTTGTACCAGACTCTACCGTATACTGAATTGCTAGATTTCTACCTGTGGCATTAACGTTAGTGGCGCCAGCACCTGCACAAACCCCACCTGTGACTATTTGCACCTGGTCTATG
>CALRAM010000004.1 GCA_943353165.1 uncultured Candidatus Saccharimonas sp. | reverse complement strand
CGAAAGTATGACCATATGGCGAATTAAGTGTTAAATTGCTGCTGATCTCTATGTTTGTTAGGCCAATAGTATTTACTCTTATGCCGTCGCCGCTGTCTAAGTTGTTGAAAATAATATTGTTGGCTATTGTCACGTTGCTAGCATCAATAGATAGACTGTCATCAATGCTGAAAGTAAGCCCGCTGCCGATTTCGGTAGTGTGAGTAGTGCTGGAGCCTATGATGCTGACATTAGCTAGAGTTAGCGATGCGATGTCATTGATGGATGTGATATTTGCAGCAGTGTTATCGAATATAACGCTGTCGCCGTTTTCTGGGAAACCCGAAGCATCACAGCCAGACCAATTGGCACCATTAGCCCATGAGTCACTGACAGATCCGTTCCAGGTGCATATATCTACAGCTGCCATGGCCTTTGGTATTGGCATTAGTAGTATCGAGCTAAAAGCGACGAGCGTTGCGAGTAGTGATTGAAAAAACTTCTTCATGATAACAATATGTACTCCCCACAAATTAATATCTATTACCTAAAGCATAGCACTATAGCTACATTTATAATAGGCGTAAGGGTTTTGTTTTGCTTGACGGAGTTGGGCATATGCTTATAATAGACATTAGCTTTATAAATACTGGTATTGCCGTAAAAAACAACAGAAAGTTTGGCCTAAATGATTAAAAAGAAAGCAGAAAAGGGCTTTACTATAATAGAACTGCTAGTAGTGGTAGTGGTAATAGGCTTTTTGGGCACTCTGGTGGCCACAACCTTTACGGACATCCAGACAAAACGTAGAGACGACGAACGCAAGAGCGACATCACCTTGCTACAAGCCCAAGTGGAAAAATATTTTGTGGCAAAGACAAAATACCCTTCATTGTCAGAATTTAACAATCCTAATTGGCGAGCCACAAACACTAAAGGACTAGAAGATAACACCCTCAAAGACCCCCGATGGAATAGCACTACCAAATGTTACGACACAAAGGGCACAGTTGGTATGTCGTTAGAGACAAAGAGTAATTGCTACGTATATCAGGTAAAAGCGGCGAATGACGGCAACTGCAACAATACATCTATAGAGTGCACAAAATACAGTCTATCGGCAACCCTAGAATCTGGCGAAATATACCAAAAACAAAACCTAAACTAACGGCTGTTGACCTCTGTCGGGCGGGGCGGTGTTGGGGACTTCTGGTTCGGGGTCTACAGATAAGGCTGTAGGTGCAGATACTGGTGCAGGTGCAGGCGTAGCTTCGGATACATCTGACGGCGCAGGCACTTTGGGGGTGTTTAGCTTTTCATTGGCTCTCTTCGCAGCATCAGGATCGTTGTCTATGTAGCGTTGACGAGCGTCCAAAATTATTTTTCCATAATAACTAGGCCTAGGGCAATATGGAAAATGAAAATTACTAATAGCACCTGCTGTCTCTATCTTCAGATTGCCATAATTTAGTAGTGTCTGAAATATGCCTTTTTTTTCTGCCGATACATCTTCTACATTAGCCATAGACAGCTCGGAAACTTCGCGGTTAAACAAACCCTTTTGCAAGATTTGGGTTAGGTTTTTGGTCGAGATAATCAGTTTGTTTTGATTGTACAAATAGGTCGATATCAACAATATTATCAGCACCAAACCCAGCACCAAAATGCCGGCAATTGAAACTATACTGGCATAGGAACTTAGCTCAGAAAAAATATTGTGGGACAGAAACAATATTAAAACAAAGGCCAGACAAACACCAACTATGACTTGAAAATATAACGCTATCAACCCAAAAGGGTGCCTCTTTACTTCTATAATCTTTACTTCGCCTTCTAGCAGATTTTCTATTCGATCGTCTTTTGGTAACGGTTGTGGTTCCATAATATGATTATACCAGATTAGTCTGGTCTGGTTTGTCGGATTCTTGGCCCTTTTTGCCTAGGTGTTTATAGGCCTTTGGGGTAACTTTTCGACCACGAGGAGTGCGTTCCAATAACCCGATTTGCATCAGATACGGTTCAAAGAAGTCCTCTATCGTTCCTCTTTCTTCAGAAGTTAAGGCCGACAGAGTTTCTACACCCACTGGCCCGCCATTGTAATTGTCTATAATGGCATTCAGAAACATACGGTCGGCTGGGTCTAGTCCCATATCGTCTATTTCTAGTAGTTCCAAGGCTTTTTGGCTAATGCTCGTATCTACGATGCCATCACCATTTACATCTGCATAATCGCGGACTCGCTTTAGTAGTCTGTTGGCAATTCGTGGAGTCAGCCTGGCTCTGGTGGCCAAGATTTTGGCTGACTCTTCGTCTATGCCAACATTTAGAATTTTGGCGGCACGCAAAATAATCTGCTGAATTTCATCTGGTTTGTAAAACTCTAGACGATGAATCATACCAAAACGATCGCGCAGTGGAGATGCCAGCGAACCGGTTCGTGTAGTTGCTCCTATCAGTGTAAATTTTGGCAAATCTAGGCGCAGGCTCCTAGCGCTCGGACCTTTGCCTATCATAATATCTAGCTTGAAATCTTCCATGGCACTATACAAAACTTCCTCTACTGTTCTGTGAAGTCTGTGAATCTCGTCGATAAACAATATGTCACCGTCCTGCAAATTTGTCAGGATACTAGCTAGGTCGCCCGAACGCTCGATGGCTGGTCCGCTGGTAACGCGAATCGTAGCGCCCATTTCGTTGGCGATGACAGTTGCCATAGTGGTTTTGCCCAGCCCTGGTGGACCATACAGCAAGACATGGTCTAGTGGTTCTGCACGCTTTTTGGCGGCAGTAATTGCCAACTGCAAATTTTTCTTTAGATGATTTTGGCCGATATAATTTGCAAAGTCATGAGGTCGCAAACTAACTTCCATGGCTATTTCTACAGGGTCTTCTACGACGTTGCCAGTAACTATACGCTCTATCATTAGGACTGATTCCTTAGTGCTTGTTTTATTCTTTCTTCGGTGGACAAGGATTCGTCTATACCCACCATAGCACTTACAGCGTCGGGCAAATCATAACCAAGTGCCAGCAATGCCTGGACGGCATCGTCTTGTTTGCCTGCCTCTGAACCCATCAACAAGGCGTCTGCTCGGGTGCTAGCTAGCAAACCTACTTTGTCTTTTAGCTCTATGACTACTCGCTCGGCGACTCGCTTTCCTACTCCGACTGCGCCCTGGATAAACTTGGTATCGGCGCCTGCTATGGCAGACCTCAGTTCGGTGGCTGTACCAATACCCAAAATATTTAACGCCATCTTTGGACCTACACCGTTTACTCCTAGCAACTGTTCGAATAATCCTTTTCTGTCTGTTGATATGAATCCGTAAAGGTCGTGAATATTTTCGCGTATATGTTCATATATATAGATTTTGACTTCCTTGTCTTTTGGAGTATTTGCATAATCTTCGGCTGGCATCAGCAAACCATAGCCCACACCGTTAATGTCAATAACGACTAGTTCCCCCAGTTTTTCGGCTATTTTGCCAGAAAGTGTTGCTATCATATGCCTATATTATGCCACACTCTGAGCAAGTGTCAGCGCCGCCGCTATGGCGTCGGCACAGTCATCTGGTTTTGGCACTTCTTTTAACCCCAATATGACTCTTACCATTTCCTGAACTTGCTTTTTGTCGGCCTTGCCATAGCCCGTAACTGCCATCTTTATTTGCAACGGCGTGTATTCGTAAATCTCTAGCCCATTTTGCTGGCCACACAGCAGGACAACCCCTCTAGCCTGCGCTACAGTCATCGCAGTGGTTACATTTTTAGAAAAAAACAGCTTTTCTACGGACATATGGGTTGGTTTTGTACTGGTAATGATATCCGTCAGTTCGTCATAAATAGTCGACAACCGAATGGCATCGTCTTCCTTTATGGGCGTACGAATAACTCCAGCGTCTACCAGATGTGCCTTTTTCTTAGCATCAATCTCTATAACCCCAAAACCCAATATACCTGTACCTGGGTCTATACCGATAATTCGACGATTAGCTGCCAAGGAATTCCTCTGGAATATCAAAATTGACATGGGTGGTCGTTACATCGTCCAAATCCTCTAGCCGTTCCATCATCCTCATGATTTTGCCTGCTGTCGCAACGTCGCCGATAGATACTGTGCTGTTTGGCACATAGGTCAGCTCTGCTTCTAAAATATCTACGCCTCCATCACGCAAAATATCGCGAACTTTTGCCAAAGATTTTGGCTCTGTATAAATGACAGACTCCCGTGACCCTGAGTCCGTAGCGGGGTGGCCTTCTTCGTGCATATCTGTCGCTCCTGCCTCTAAGGCTTGCATCATCAGTTCGTCGCCACTACCTTTGACCCGTATCATTCCCTTGTGGTCAAACTGAAAAGCAACCGACCCTTTTTCTGCAATATTTCCACCGTGTTTACTAAAAGCCAGCCGTACTTCTGGATATGTCCGATGAATATTGTCCGTGGCGCACTCTACCAAGACAGCAACTCCGCCTGGCCCGTAGCCTTCGTACAAAACCTCGTGAAGTTCGGCAGCGTTCTTGTCCTTTGCCCTGTCTATGGCCCGTTCTATGTTGCTGAGTGGCATATTGGCGGCCTTTGCTTTGTCTATTGCTAGCCTGAGCGAAAAGTTCATCGATGGATCGGTACCACCACGCGCGCTTATAGCTATCAGGTTACCCAGTCTAGTAAAAACTGCGCCTCTGGCTGCATCTTTGACGCCTTTTTGCCGTTTTATTGTGCTCCATTTGCTATGTCCTGACATTGACCATACCCCTATGAATTACCTGTATCACTATCTGTTATTGTACCACGATTGGCTACAGCCCTAGCCAATGCTAAAATTATCAAAACCATACATCCATAGATCATAGTCAGCCCACCCACACTGAGTGTGCGTTTTAGGACGGCGTTTGGAACTCTGGCAAACAAGGCTGCCAAATCCAATATATAAGTCAGTACGATTTTTGCCGGCCAGGCAAACCAGCCAGCGATTGGTGTAATAATCATTCCTGCGATTCCAGCTATTAACGACAAAAACATAGCTATCGGCACCAAAGGCACCACCAATATATTGGCAGGAAGTGCCAACAACGAAATCTGTTTAAAGGTAAACAAGATATAAGGCGCTGTCATCAATTGAGCAGACAAGCTCTCTATCATCAGCAGACCTATGACGCTATGAGCTCGGCGCCATTTTGTACGATTGGCGATGAGCGGAGCCAACACCAATACGCCAAAAAAAGCTAGAAATGACAGGTACCAACCAGCATCAGTCCAGACATAAAGCGGATTCCAGAGTGCGGTCAAGGCGGCAGTAAAAAATATCAACAGAATTGGCCGAACAGACCGTCCATAATACCACGCCGCTATACTTAACATGCTAACTATGCCTGCCCTAACTATGGATGCACTAAATCCCGTCATCAGAACAAACAAACCTATCAGCAAAACGGCTGTCATGGCCGCTTGGTATTTTGACCGCTTGGACATTAACCGCCTGACAGCTACTACAATGATTGTCAGATTATAGCCAGACACGGCTATGATATGCGTCAACCCAACTGTAGACAAATTATCGGTAACTCTTTTGGGTAGTGTGGTTTTTTCGCCTATCAACAACCCTAATCCAAATGACGCCTGCGGTTCTGGTAGTGCCGAAAACATACCGGCATTGAACCCATGCCTAGCAGATTCTATTGGGCTAGAGTTGTGGTCTATGACTTTGATGGTAGCAAAGCTGACGCGACCAACACGCGACCCCATACTGTCCTGCAGTTTGCCTTCTACCTGCACTTTGTCTCCCCTATATACAGCATTTATACCAAAGCCTTCAGCCTTTATCTTTCCTGGAACCTGTGCTTGGATAGGGTCAGAGATAGAAATCTGCCCGACATCAAAACTAAGCTGAGAATTACTGCTATAAACCCCGTCAGTTTGTGCGATACCTGTCAAAATTACCTGTTTTGAATACAAATCATTAACAGGATTTAGTAATCGTAAAAAATTTGCCCCACGCCAGCTACCAATAGCAAGACCCAGTATCAATACGCACAACAATGCCAAAAAGCCTCTCTTTTTGATAACAGCCAAAGATACCAAAAACAACCCAATAACATAGCTAGAGCCCACAAAAAAGCCAAAATTTGCCGATGCCACGCCCAATACGACAGCCACTGAAAACATACCTATCAAAGTTGTACGCCTAAATTGTACCTTTTTTATCATCTTTTCCCCGTAGTTTGTCATCAGAGTAGCAATTACCACGCCCAATCCAAAGCATAGCCATAAACCAAAATAGTTAGGCTTGTATTTTTACCCCTGTTGTAGCATAATAGCCTAGACCGTCGGGCCCATAGCTCAGCTGGTAGAGCAGCGGCCTTTTAAGCCGCGTGTCGCGAGTTCGAGCCTCGCTGGGCCCTCCAATGAAAGAACCGTCCTTTATGGGCGGTTTTTTCATTGGAGAGATCTCGCAGAGATTTGAACTCGCGGCACGCGAAGCGTGTGGTGAGTGAGACCCGCCTGTGGCGGGTCGCAAGAGAATCTTTCAGATTAGTAACTTGTTGCTAGTATGAAAGTTCTGGGCCGGCAGAATGTGGGCGAGCCTCGCTGGGCCTCCAATGAAGCAAAAATTTTCTAGCTAGTTTGCTTAATGCTTGCAAATAGTATCAGTCAAGGTTTACACTAAAGTTATTAAATAAGGAGGTGTAATTATGGAGATCGCAGTTTTACCAACGAAGAACGCAATATTAATTAGAGCAATAGTCAATATTGGACTAGGCTTAACGCTGCTTGTGTGGCCTGGCGCCACATTGTTAGTTTTGGTTTATGCTTTTGCACTTAACATTCTACTGACAGGTATATCAACCTTTTTTGAGCCAGCCTACGAAAAGTCCAGCAAGGGATCGCTGGTACATGTAGTTTTGGGCTTAGTTGGAGTTGTGGCAGGAATTTTCCTAGTTGCAAGACCAGAGCTAACAGGCGAAATTATCGCTTTCCTAATCGCGATTTGGTTAATAGTATCTGGTGTAGTAGATACCTACCTTGGGATCATTACCAAGGATAGAGGTAGTAGCCTGCTTTTTGTGCTAGTAGGCCTCGTATCAGTATTATTTGGAATATATGTATTAAAAAGCCCACTGTCTGCAATCCTAGACCTAGTAAATGTAATTGGTATCTACACCGTTATTGTCGGTATAGCCCTAGGTATCATGGGACTTGTCTTATACCCAAAGACCAAATCAAAATAAATTTTTATGGCAGGTGGTTTAAAAACTAAAAGAACGTATTCTGGCTGGAACAGAGTAGTCTTATTTATACTAACGATTACTCTTGTTCTGGTTAGTTTTGCGTTTGTTATTAGAAACAACTTTACTACCGGTGCAAAAAGTTATTTTTTTCTAAAGGAATCACACGCTTTTGATAACATAGCACAAATTGCTAAAAATGAGCTTAACGATAACCTACCTGATAACATTAAAAACAACTTTATTAAACGAGCAATTATCGCAAAAATTACGGACACAATCGTAACTCCAGAAAATGTAGCAAAGGTTGCCGAGCCAGCAATAATAAAAATGTACAATTTGTCGGGCGAAGATACTAAACTGGTAGATAAAAAAATAGTCTTCAATACATATGCCTTCAAATCGCAGGCCGAGCAGTACCTGCCTGCAGTCGGTCTACCCCAGGGACTAGCAGACACAACATCACAGTTTATAAAATCTGTACCAGATACAATTAGAATTTTGGACATTGCTGAAAATCCGAATTCTCCTCTAGCATTAATAGTAAAGCTACAATCGATCTTTAAGATTATCTCTACCATCACCAACGCTTTGTTGTGGGTCATAATAATCGGCATTTTAAGTGTGCTCTTGTTGAATATCAAAAACTTTGCAAGGCTTCTGAAAACTTACTGTTTTGCTTTCGGCATTTCTGGCGCTATAGTTCTGGCAATATCCTATGGCGGCCCTATGATAAGTTCGTCTCTTCTAACAGAATCAGATCCTGCTAATGCTCTAGCCAATAACCTTATCGACAATTTCTGCCGACTAACCAGGAGTTATGGATGGGTACTGCTGTCTATCGGTGCAGGGGCTCTTTTAATAAGTCTAGTATCTAATACTGCTCTAGCAAGAAAGCTACTAACAAGCACACGGCAAAGTATGTCGGCTTTTGTTAAAAAAACTTTTTCAAAGTAGCAGTGGTTAAACTTTGACCATATTAATCTTTGATTCATGCTTGAATGACCAAACGCCAATGATAGCCACTAGAGGTATTGTAATTTTTCTTTCTTTTTATTGGATTTGTTCATTGAAAAAAAATTCTGGACTTATCGGTGATGTTTGCCACGACCTCCACGGTGCCTGGCTGTCAACAATGCCAAAATCAAAGTCAGCAAAGCAGATGCCGAAATCAAAATGTTCTGACTGGTGTTGGCTGTTTTGCCAAAAGGATTTTGTAACAAATTATAGGCAACACCGCCAGGCATTAAATGCATAGCAACTGTGGCTAATGCTGCAGAGGTTACCACAATGGGTACAATGTGGAGTACCAGCTGCCCAGCACTGACTGTTTTTCTTAAAAAAACAATCACCAACAGCACCGGCAGTAGCAATAACCCCAACTTTATATATTGGTCAAAGCTGGAGTTGTTGGTAAACGAATTGAGTACTATGCTGGTGTCTTCGGCAATGTACTGCGACAGAAGTATTCCCGTAGCCGCTCCGACAAAGAGCAAAATACCGCTAATACGAAATAATACAGCCGATACTATCGGTATGCCCACTAAAATTGCCAATATAATATAGCTGTCCATCAACCTATAATATCACTAAAATGCTAAAGCCTTAACACGCTAGAAAATACTAGGCGCCCACTCTGTCGCGTCGACGGCTTTTGTTGGCGTTTTGTTCTATATATTCTATGATTGCCAAGGCCACATTTCGACCTGTTACTTTTTCTATCTGAAAACCGGGGCTAGAATTTACTTCTAGTACCAATGGACCTCTGTTGCTACGCATCAAGTCAACTCCACAAACAGACAAGCCCATAGCTTTGGCGGCACGCTGGGCAATTTTGCGTTCTTCGTCTGTGAGTTTTACCATAACGCCTTCACCACCTTGGTGCAAGTTTGACCGAAAATCGTCGTCCAAGCTCTGTCGCTTCATGCTGGCTACTACTTTGCCTCCAACCACCAACACGCGAATGTCGGTTCCGGCGGATTCCTCTACAAATTCTTGGAGCATGATATTCGTACCGTCGTCGTCCATAACATAAAAAGCCTGCAAAACAGATTTTGCTGCCTTTTTGGTTTCTGCCAATACCACACCGTTGCCGTGTGTTCCGCTGGCTAATTTTATGATGACTGGGGTACCGCCCAAACTCTCTATCAAATCATCTACGTCGGGCGTAACACCACGAGAGAAAACAGTTTTTGGGATACCCACATCTGCCCTAGCCAACAGTTGCATACTGCGCAGTTTGTCCCTAGACCTTGCGATAGCTATGGAGCTAGCTGTGGTAAAAACGCCTTGCATCTCGAACTGTCTAGCAATAGCTCCGCCGTACCTCGTGTACGAGGCTGCGATGCGCGGAATTATAGCGTCAAAGTCTTTTAACTTTTCGCCATGGTAGTTTATCTCTGGATTGCTCTTTTCTATGGTGGCGTAACATTCGCGGTATTTTATGACTCGAACTTCGTGACCGCGTAGCTCGGCCTCTTCTTTTAGGCGTCTAGTAGAGTAGTTTCCAGGTCCGTTGCTGAGAATTGCTATTTTCATAATTATTTCCTTACTTCTTTACTATTATTGGCTGAAATCTTTGAGGTTGCAGGCCTTTTGCCCGAACTACTAGATGATACATCGACCAGAAACTTGCCACTAATCAGTTTTCTGCCCAGCAAAATTGGGTATGTACTGCGCGACCTGTTGGCTAGGGTAAAAGTACCCAGAACTAGTTTGTTGGCGATCTTTATTTGGAGCTTTACGACATACCTGGTTTGTTTTTCCCCAAACGAACTGACCACTGTGGTGACTGCATACTGCCCTTTTGGTACTACAACAACTTTGCCTGTGTAATTTGGGGAACTTTTGCCAAAAACTACAAAAGTCAAACCCTCGTCCACAAGTTTTATAGCAGTAGCCCACAAACTACTTAGGTCTGCACCTGTATCCACCTTGGCTTTTATGGGACCTGCCTGAAGTGCGGGGAAAAACACCTTTTCTGTTCTACCTATAATAGGTAATGTGGACTTCGAGCTCATATATTTGCCGCTTTCCTGTTACAAATAATTAGCAGTATTTTAACATTTTAATGTATTTTTTGCAACTACAATTGCTATTTGGCTTTCAGTACCCTAATATAGGCCAAGGATACTGCCAATGCCACAAATAAAACTATGATTATTAGCATAGGAATAAATCCACTTTGTTTGGTTGATTTGTGGCCCATGAAATAATTGTAACGATGATTAGCATAATCACAAACACTTTAATTAAAGGAGTGCAATTGTTGACAGGAGATGTCCAAACAATTTGAAAAAAACTTATGAATATAAATCCAGAAAATTGTCCAATTATTTCAAACGAAATCTGTCAGCAATACTGTAACGCAGACAGATCACTCTGTATGGAAGTTAGCCATCCGCAGGTACTGTTTGGTGCTTTGGAAAGGATTTCTATGGAACGCGACCAACAAAATTACCGGGCAAGCCACGATGGACTGACAGGACTATGGAACAAATACAAGTGGGAAGAGATGGCTGAAGAAAGAATAATGGACGCCCAAAAAACAAACAAAGATATCGGACTGTTGTTCATAGACCTGACCAACTTAAAAAAAGTAAACGATACTCTGGGACATACTGCTGGCGACAACCTACTAGTAGACTTTGCTGAACTAATGACTTCAACTTTGCGCGAGTCGGACATTGGCCGCGCTGGTGGAGATGAGTTTGTGGTACTCTGCGATCTATCTCCCCATCGTGAAAAAATAATCAGCCCCCAGGAACGACTGACTAGCATAACTAGCCGGTTAAGAGAAAAAACTAACACTTTCTTTGAAGTACGCTCTGAGTTTTCAAACCTAGGTGTCACCGCTGCCATAGGCGAAAGTTTGTGGTCATCAAGTATGAGCCTAGAAGAACTAATAGATCAAGCTGACGTGGATATGCGCGCAGTCAAAAAAATCCAGCACCAACAACATGACAAATATCGAAGTTAGAATCTAGCTTACTTCCAGAAGCTTTTAGTACCAGAAGCTTTGAACTCTTCTAGTAGTTCTGTCTGTTTTTTAGACAACTTTGACGGGGTCTCCACATTCAGAGTTACGATATGAGCGCCCCGTGTACTGCCTTTTAGGTGATGCACCCCATGATTGCTTAGCTTAAAATCTGTCCCACTCTGAGTACCAGCCGGAACTTTCATCTTTACCGGCCCGTCTACTGTATCTATATTTATTTCTGTACCCAACGCCGCATCTACCATACCGACAGTTTCTTCGCTCAGTATCAAGTCGCCCTCTCTAGTAAACTTTTTGTGTGGTTTGACGCGAATATTTATGTACAAATCACCTTTTGGCCCCTGGGCTATGGCTTCTCCGTGTTCGCGCAGTCTGATTGTAGCGCCATCGTCAATTCCGGCTGGAACTTTCAGGGAAACTTCTTGGGTTTTGCGTTTTGTGCCTTTGCCGTTACAGACAGTACAAACTTTTTCAGGAACCTTGCCACGACCTTTGCAGTCAGGACAAACCACGGCTTGTTGGATATTTCCAAAAATAGTTTTGGTTACTGTGCTTATCTGACCAGCTCCATTGCATTTAGCACAATTCTTTAAATCGTGACCCGGTTCTACTGTGGTACCTTTGCAGTGTTCGCAGTTATCTTCTAGGTCAAGTTTTATTTCTACTTCTGTGCCAAAAACAGCCTTTTCAAAAGATATTTCAAAGTTCGTTTCAACATCTCGGCCTCTGCTAGGGCGCTGTTGTTGTTGACCTTGTCCGCCACCAAAAAAACTACCAAATATATCACCCAGACCCAAATCGCCAAAATCAAAGTGCATTTCCTGTCCGCCGCCACCAAAGCCACCAGCTCCGCCACCACCATTTCCGCCAACTCCAGCATGCCCAAACTGGTCGTATCGCTGGCGCTTTGAAGCGTCTTTTAGGACTTCATAGGCTTCATTTACCTCTTTGAATTTGACTTCTTCGCCTCCCCGGTCGGGATGGTGTTCTATGGCTGCCTTTCGAAAGGCTTTCTTTATTTCATCGGCGCTGGCTGTCTTTGCTATGCCCAGCACTTCGTAGTAATCTCTTTTACTCATATTTTTAAGCCTACCATTTATGCAACAAACGCGCCTAATTTGGCGACGGAATAGGTCGCTTTATTATTTTTTTGGTTTCTGTGATTTTTTGGTTTCTGCCTCTGGTTGATCGACGACTTCACCTTCTACTGGTTCGTCTTTCGAGGACTTGTCCGAAGACCCTGAGCCTGTCGAAGGGTTATCGCCATCTTCTTTGTTGCCTTCTTTTTCAGCCTCTTCTTTGGCGGCAGCTTCGTACATTTTGGAGCCGATTGGCATAATCTTTTCGCTCAGTTCTTTGGCGGCAGCTTCTAGGGCTTCTTTGTCGGACTTGTCATCTGCAATCACTTTTTTGGCATTTTCTACTGCTTCGTCTATGGCTTTTGAGTCTTCCTCGGAGAGCTTTTCTTTGTTGTCACTCTTCATCTTTTCTGCTTGATAGACACTACTGTCCAGGTTGTTTCGGGCGTCTATAGATTCGCGTTTTTGCTTGTCCTCTTCGGCATGGGCTTCGGCTTCTTTGGCCATTTTTTCTACTTCGTCTTTCGACAAACCGCTACTACCTTGGATAGTTATGCTTTGCTCTTTGCCAGAACCTTTGTCCTTGGCAGTTACATTCAATATACCGTTGGCGTCTAGGTTAAAAGTAACTTCAATCTGTGGGACTCCACGTGGAGCAGACGGTATGCCATCCAGCACAAAACGGCCCAGAGATTTGTTGTCTGTGCTCATTTCTCTTTCACCCTGAAGCACATGTATTTCTACTTGTGGCTGGCTGTCGGCAGCTGTAGAGAAAACTTCGCTCTTGCTAGTAGGTATAGTCGAGTTGCGTTCTATTAGCTTGGTAGTGACTCCACCCAGAGTTTCTATGCCCAAAGATAGTGGCGTTACATCTAGCAACAAAACATCTTTTACATCGCCCTGCAATACGCCGCCTTGGATAGCAGCACCAACGGCAACTACTTCGTCAGGGTTGACGCCTTGCATGGGGTCTTTGCCAAAGATTTGCTTGACCATTTTTTGGACTGCAGGCATACGAGTCATTCCACCTACCAATACAACAGCATCAATATCGCTAGCTTTTAATCCAGCATCTTTCAGAGCTTTTTCGCAAGGAATAGCAGTCTTGGCTATTAATTCGCCTACCAGACTATCTAGTTTGGCGCGTGTAAGTTTGTGCTCGAAGTGCTTTGGACCATCTGCATCAGCAGTCAAAAACGGCAGATTGATATTTACTTCATTCGTAGAAGAGAGCTCAATTTTGGCTTTTTCTGCTTCGTCTCGCAGGCGTTGCATTGCAGCCTTGTCATCGCTGACATCTACGCCGTGTTCTTTTTTGAATTCATCGGCCAGATAATTGACGACTAACCTGTCAAAGTCTGCGCCACCTAAATGCGTGTCGCCGTTTGTGCTCTTTACTTCAAAAACTCCGTCGCCTAACTCTAGGATAGACACATCAAACGTACCGCCACCAAGGTCATAAACTGCTATCTTTTCGTCTGTTTTCTTGCCCTTGTCTAGCCCATAAGCTAGCGCAGCAGCAGTAGGCTCGTTTATAATTCTCTTTACTTCTAGGCCGGCAATTTTGCCAGCATCCTTTGTAGCTTGGCGCTGTGAATCATCGAAATAGGCAGGAACAGTTATGACAGCTTCGCTAACGGCTTCGCCCAAAAAGCTTTCGGCATCGGCCTTTAATTTGCTCAGGATCATAGCACTGATTTCTTCGGAGCTGTAGTCTTTGTCGCCCATCTTTACCTTTACGCTAGCTCCAGATTTGACCATTTCATAGCCCATTAGCTTTATGTCTTTTTGCACTTCCTTGTCAGACCAATTGCGACCAATCAGTCTTTTTACTTCATAAATAGTGTTTTTGGCATTTGTAACTTGTTGTCTACGAGCTACCTGACCCACTAGACGTTCGCCGGCCTTGTTTAGTGCGACTACGCTAGGTGTAGTGCGTGCGCCTTCGCTGTTAGCGATAATCTCTGCTTTTCCAGACTGCATAACAGCCATAGCTGAGTTAGTTGTTCCTAGATCGATTCCTATTATTTTGCCCATTTTTGATTCTCCTTATTTATAACTTTTCTATCGACTTGTCACTTTTAATGCAATGACAAGTATATCATACTAAAATTGGCACTCTCATGTCAAGAGTGCCAATAAAATAGTTTCTAGGCTGGTGGCGGCGTGGCTAGCTGGGTGATATTTTGGTTATAAATCTATATATTCCAGCATATCGCCTAGGACCGCTGCGCCAGCATTTCTAGCAATTCTTTGCCTAGAACTAGGCACGTCCATATCCTGAACAATATCCATAGTATGGTCTATGGCAACGCCAAGGTTGTCATTTAGCACAAACATAAACTCTGGGTCTGATAAACCCGTTTCTAAAGAGCTTACTCCTTCTATGAATCTTTTTATCAAACTACCTGGTGTCTCTGAATTTCGCTTTGTCAGTCTGGCCAATAGTTCAGAGAAACTGACTGGGGTAATATAAATATTTTTGCAACTTTTAAAGCCTAGATCGCGGAACTCTTGGGCCTGACTGGCCACACAGTCCATCAGAGCTATGCCCCGACTAGGATAGGCATTCGCCATGCTACCGTATAAATGTCCAGTAGGACCAAGTTTTACCTGCACCAGCTCGTTGTTGGCCAATGCCTCGCCTAATTCGTCCATTTTCTGGGATGTATTATAAAAATTATAGTCCTGGCCCTCTGTCTCGTTTTCTCTTTTATCTCTGGAAGTCAGAGACACTACTTTTGGGTAGGGCATCAGATTGCGCAATGTGTCTTTGCCTGCACCAGCTGTCCCACTGAGGGTCACAATATCTACAGAACCTAGATGTTCTAGGACATTATTGGCAGGCGTGTAATCTCTGACAAGTGGCGCCAATGATGCTAGTTGGGACTCTATCATTATTTCTGTCACCTGAAATCACCTCGTTTACTAATATATTATATAATATTGTGCCAAAACACCAAAAGACATTATCGTTGCAAAGCCCAGTCCGTTTATAGCTCTGTAGTATAGCAAAAAAGATATATTGTTTTCAGTCTTCGTAATCTTCGCTATATGTTACCATATCGTACTCTTCGGGCACATCGCATCTATATCTGACGATATTTTTCTCGTCTTTTAGTTGCAATAATATATCTATTTTTTCTATATTTGGGTCTATCTCTAGAGATTGCATTATATATGCCCCCACGGTGCTGTACATATCTACTATTTTTTCAGAATTGGCTGCCAAGTTATATTCGCTCATGTTCATAGGCATAGGGATTGTGTCTATGTACTCGCTCAAATTGCCCAAAATCGTGGCCATTATCTCTTGACCCTGACCATAGCATGCCGGATAACATCTTTGCCTATTTTGTATCCTGCCTGAAGCTCTTCGCTGACTATTTCTTCGCCATCACCGTCTTCAGCACTAACTGCTTGGTGGAGTTCTGGGTCAAAAGGTTGACCAACGGTTTTGATGCGTTCTACCCCCATAGTTTTTAGGGTGTTTTCGAACTGCGACACCACAGAATTGATGCCTTTTATATAATCATTTTTTTCTAGTTCTTTTGGCACGTGTTTTAGAGCTCGCTCAAAGTTGTCTATAACTGGCAAAAGGCCGACTACGACATCTGCCCTAATGATTGTCTTTAGATTGGCTAGTTGATCCTGGTGTTGTCGGCGAATATTCATAGCGTCGGCTCGCTCTCGTTGCAGGGCTTCTGTCAGAACAGCTACTTCGCTAGCAGTTTTTGATAGTTTTTTTGGTTTATTGGAGTTCATGATTTACCTCATTTGCTTGAAATATAACTTCCTGAGCGTAGCGACAAGCCACACTTTCCAGACTGATTAACGCAGCTTTTTCCACTTGATTAGAAATCTCGACTTGAAGGCTGACATCTTCGACTATAGCAAGCGCTCTATCAGCAGACAAGACATAATCTCCGTCTGATTTTTCAAAAACATCGCTCCACGCGTTAAAAAGGGTCAAAAACCCAGGCTGTTCAAAAAACCGCGGATCTATAACTTTATTCATAGAGGGCTTCCTCTAGAGCCTTGCCCGCTTGGCTGACCAAACGCATTACATCTCTGTATTGTTGACGCGTAGGTCCTAGTACTCCTATGTAGCTACGGTCGCTATATGGACTGCGAAATCGACTGATTATCAGACTGGCGCCGGCGTTGCGGCCGATAGGATTTTCGGCACCAATATAAACGCTGAGGGGTTCATTTGGAGCTGCTTCTCTGAGCCATGGTTCTAAGTTATCTAGCAGTCTAGCTACCTGTTGAACCTGAGTACCGTCAATAAATTCGGGCTGACCAAACAGATTAGACAGGCCGCTCATATATAGCTGGTCGCCCAGTGTTGCCATGCCCAAATTGTGAGTCAGTTCAACCAGTGTATCTACGGCGTTACGGATAGTCCGCTCGGGCAAACCTCCACCTTCAACCCGTGCCGTCAAAGCCCTAGAAGCCCTACGCTGATCGCTTGTCTCTTTATGCTCTCCAACGTTATTTACATACATCCTGTACCCTTTATCGGTAGGGATACGGCCAGCGCTAGTATGCGGTTGATGTATGTAGCCATTTCGCTCCAACTCTACCATTTCTGCCCGAATAGTGGCCGATGAAACTCCGAAAACCTTTGCTAGCAAACTAGAACCAACAGGACTAGCTACCTCTGCATACTGCTCCACTATTGCAGATAAAATTTTGTGCTGTCTATCTGTCATAACTAAATAAAACTATATCACTTTGGCGCTCAGAGGGCAAGAGTGCCAGTCCGGCTTGTTGGCTGGTCTGGCTTATAGGTATAGTTTAGCTGTTTTTCTTTGAAGCCCTGAGTGAGTTGTAGCCTTAGCTAGGTTAAATGGTTTTTAGGTAGTTGGCTGTCTCTGCACAAATTTGTTTTATCAATTCTCTGTTTTTTGCCTGTGCAGCTAGGTCCGGTTCTTTGCCAAAAGCCAGTTTGTCTATTTCCGCTACGGTGTCGGACAATTTATCGTTTACCACAAAGACATAATATGGCTGATCAAGCGCGCTGTTGAATTCGTTCAGTGATGTTTGTAAACGCCTTTTGCGCTCCGTGGGATCCATTTGTCCTCTAGCATTTATGCGCTTGTACCATTCATCAAAACTTGGTGGCACCACAAAAATAGCCAATGTGTTCGGTTTTGCCTGCATAATGCTGTTTACTCCAACAATTTCTATGTCTGTTATGGCTACCTTGCCGGATTTTTTGGATTTTTCTAGTTCTCTGAGGCTGATTCCAGAAACTTGTTGGTTGTGGATTATCGCTGCCTCTAGGTACTCTCCTGCCTGCAAATCTTTGAGCATATCTGTTTCTGACCTGAACCAGTATTCTACGCCGTTTTGCTCTGGCTTGCCGTCGTTTACGCGTGGAGTACGTGTCGTGTCGGAAACGATAAATTTATATTTTTCCGTCTTTAACAACTGACGAATTATAGTGTTCCTACCACTGGAAGAGGCGCCGGCTAACAGAACCAGATCTAGCCCAGAAAATAGTTCCTCTTTTTGGTTGGAAACCCGATAATTTTTTAGAACTGAACGAAACTCTGTCAGATATTTTAGTTGATTCATGCTACAGTTATACCAGAAATAACACCTACGAGAAAGCATATGAACAAACTAGCCCCTGATTTTTTACTACCTGACCAGAACGGCAAAAAACATAGCCTAAAAGATTTTGCAGGTAAATGGGTAGTGTTATATTTTTATCCGCGTGATGGCACTCCCGGTTGTACCGCAGAAGCCTGCGCTTTTCGGGACGAACGCGATGCCATAGCAGAATATGGCAATGCTGTTGTTGTTGGGATCAGCAAAGATTCCGTAGAAAGTCACAAAAAATTTGCCCAAAAACATAGCCTCAACTTCACGCTACTGAGCGATACAACATCCAAAACCATAAAATCCTATAATGAATGGGCAAAACGCAGTATAGCCGGAAAACTATATGTCGGCGCTGTACGCAGCACCTTTATAATTGACCCGTCTGGTAATATCGTAAAAAATTACCCCAAAGTTACGCCCCTAGGACACGCCGCCCAAATAATTAGAGATTTAGAAATCCTCCAATCTGGAAAATAAATACTAGTCGCGCTTTAGCAATACGGTAAAGGCTTCTGCAGGTATATCTACACGACCAAAGCGTTTCATACGCTTTTTGCCCTTTGCTTGCTTGGCCAAAACTTTCTTTTTCCTGGACACATCACCGCCGTACAAACCCGTAGTAACATCTTTGCGGTATGCACTAATATCTTCGCGGGCTACAAATTTGCCACCCACTCCAGCCTGCAAAGCCACCTGAAAATTATGACGAGGAATTACTTCTTTTAGTTTGGCAACCACTGATCTGCCCAGACCCTGCGCCTCGCTGCGATGTACCATGATGCTAAGTGCATCCACGCGCTCGCCGGCCACATAAAAATCAAGCTTGACCAGATCCTCGGCACGGTAACTGTCTAATTCATAGTTAAACGAGCCATATCCACTGGTGATACTCTTTAGTTGGTCATAAAAATCTGTCAACAAATTCGCCAAAGGCGCCTCGAATGTTACCAGAGCCAGCTGAGCATCTACATAGCCCAGGTTTTTCTGCAACCCACGCTTGCCCACTATTAACTGTATAACCGCCCCGACATATTCTTTGGGACAGACTACTTCGCCTTTTATCCATGGTTCGCGTATCTCTAGTATTTTGGCTGGGTCTGGCAAATCTGCCGCGCTCTTTATGTCTAGCTGGTCGCCGTTTAACAGAGAAATCTCGTAGTCAGTAGATGGATTAGTTACTACCAAAGACAAATCGTATTCACGGATCAACCGTTCGCGGACGATATCCATATGCAACAGCCCCAAAAACCCTATACGAACACCAAAGCCCAATACGGGTGAATTTTCTGGCTGAAATTGTAGGGCAGAGTCGCTAAGACTGAGTTTTTCTATAGCGTCTTTTAGCTCCTGATAGAATTCGTTACTTTCTGGAAAAAATCCGGCATAAACAAAGGGCTTTACATCTTTGTAGCCGGGTAGCATGTCTGTAGCTGGATTTTTGGACAATGTAACCGTATCGCCAACGCGCGCCTCGCGGGTGCTTTTTAGGTTGGTAACAATGTAGCCTATTTCTCCCGTATTCAGCACATTCGTAGCAGACATCTCGGGCCGTAGTGCACCAACTTCCAAAGCTATACCATTCGCACCTGTAGCCAGCATAGACACTTGATCACCCTTTGCTATCAATCCATCCACAACCCTGACATACAATATTACCCCCCGATAATCATCGTAATAACTGTCGAATATCAGGGCTCGGGTGGTCGGTGCGCTGCTATTTTTTGGAGCTGGGACAGACATAACTATTTTGTCCAAAACTTCTGGAACACCCTGTCCTGTTTTTGCAGAAATGTGCAAAATATCATCTTTGTTACAGCCCAACAAACTGACAACCTCTGCACTAACTCTATCTACATCAGCGGCAGGCAAATCAATTTTGTTTAATACGGGTATAATCGTCAAATCAGCTTCTAGCGCCAAATATACATTGGCCAGCGTCTGTGCCTGAATGCCCTGGCTGGCGTCTACCACCAATACTGCCCCTTCGCACGCCTGAAGACTTCTGGAAACTTCATAACTAAAATCTACATGCCCAGGAGTATCTATGAGATTGAGCTCGTAATCATTGTACTTCATACGAACAGGTGCAAGCTTTATAGTAATGCCTTTTTCTCGCTCCAAGTCCATCTTGTCCAAATGCTGAGCTTTCATGGCTCGTTTTTCTACAGTTCCTGTCAATTCTAATAATCTATCAGCCAAGGTACTTTTGCCGTGGTCAATATGAGCTATGATACAAAAATTTCTTATGTGTTCCTGGTGCATGAGTGCCATTATAACAGAGGCGACTAACTATTCTAATATACGAACAGGACGCCAAATCAACTGGCGAAGCTTTTTCAAGACCAATTTTGACTCTTCTAGTCCAAACAAAGCGGACATTCCGATATGTACAGACATAGTGACTGCCAAAATTGTAAACAGCTTTAGACCTAATGTTACAAAGCCTTTGTCGCTCAACCCCAGTGGCAGTAGAGAAACCATCGTAAAGGCAGTAACGACCGTAAATCCGGTAACCGATAGAATTTTTGCACAAGCACTCCAAAAGGCACGATTGAACAAATCTGGATCGCGGGCCAACATAATAGTACCCAGCAGTACTACCTCTACAAAGGCGACTATCGACTGAGCCATTGCCAAACCAGTCATACCATAAGCCGATGGTTTGGCTAGCTGGATAACTAGAATGATGTTCAAGCCGATGGCAAAAAGCGAAACGAACAGTGGAGTTTTGGTGTCTTTTTGTGCATAAAAATATCGTGACAACATGGTGTAAATAATTCGACAGAATATTGCCAAAGACAAATATCCAAATATTTGGGCTACATCACGGGCAGCACCACCGTAGAGCAATCTAGCCATATAGCCTCTGGTAAAATACGATAGAACCGACACAGGCATAGCAATCCATATCATAATACGCAGAACCTTGAAAAAGTCTGCATGAAACAAGTCCGGTCGGTTCTGCGAAAGCTTGTCTGCCAATCTAGGAAAAGCGGCGGTTGCTATGGCAGTGCCAAACAACATGACAGGAACGTTTTGGAGTGTGTTGGCATAGTGATAATAGCTGACAGGCCCATCGCCTAGCATCTTTGCCCGGTTAGTTTCCACGATACTATTGATAGAGTCTATACCCAAATCAATCGACCGCGCCGGCAGTTGATGTAGGACTTGCTTTAGCCCGATGGACTTGAAGTTTATCCTGGGTTTGTACCTAAATTTTAGACCCCAAAGACCTAAAATAGCTACCAATAGTTGTAATGTTGCACCTATAAAAGCTCCAACGCCCAATCCTACTATACCCAAATTATCCTTGAACAGATAAACGCTAACTATGATAGATAAGTTATAAAACAACGGGGCAATCGCATAGAAAAAGAATCGCCCAAATGTTTGCTGTACGCTAGTCAAAATACCAGAGAGCGTAAACAATAGTGGATTCAGTGCTATGATCCTCATTATCAGTGTGGCGTCGTGGAGTTGCTGTGGCGACAAACTAGGGGCCACAACATGACTCAGTAACGGACCAGCAAATACAAAAATAATCACCCCTACAATCAGCATCACTATAGTCAGCAAACTCAGCAAACTATTGGTTATTTCCCACAAACCTTTTTCGTCACCCCGACGCAGCTGGTCTGCCAGGACAGGCACAAATGCTACACCCAAGGCTCCAGCCGCTATAGTCAGAAAAAAGAAGTCAGGTATCAGAAATGCGGCAAAAAAAGCGTCAGTGCTACCTGGATTTACTACTGTAAAGTTGGTACTGACCAAACGATTACGAAAAAACCCCAGTAACTGACCAAACAAGGCCACAACTATCAACAACGTTGCTGCATTGCTGAAACTAACACGCTTGTTGGCACGATTAAGAAGTCTTTTCATTCCTCTTAGTATAAAGAGAAATCGTATTCTAAAATAGCCCCAAACTTACAAAAACTAATAAAGTGCTGCTGCTTTTGGCATAATGGAGCCTTTTAGAACAGCCAACACTTCTTCGGCTTCGACTGTTTCTTTTTCTTGGAGGCGTTTTTGGAGTTCATTTAGCTTTTCTCTGTTAGCCTTTATGACTATTCGAGCTCGGGTGGCGGCTTCAGTTATAAGAGCTTCGATTTCATCATCTATCTCTTTAGCTGTTTCGTCGCTATACTGGCGTTCGTGCATAATTCGCTCCATCATAATCCCGTCTTCTACGTGAAAAACCTGATCCCGAAGTTTTGTTCCCATGCCCTGATTGGTTATCATCTCTCGTGCCAGTTCAGATGCTTTCTGGAGGTCGTTGCCGGCACCTGTAGTTACGCGGTCTGGTCCAAATACGACTTCTTCTGCTATACGGCCACCTAGCATTCTAGCCAATACATCTTTGTATTCTATGATGTTGTGGTAGCTCTTGTCCTCTGGCGGAATAAACCAAGTCACACCGCCAGTTCCACCGCGGGGAATAATGGTAACTTTGTGGACCATGTCGCTATCTGGCAACACATGACCGACTAAAGCGTGTCCTGCTTCGTGATAGGCAGTCACCTCTTTTTCGTGATCGCTCATCACCTTGCTCTTTCGTTCGGGTCCTATGGCTACTCTTTCAAATGCAGCAGTTACATCGCTCTGGGTAATCTCGTTTTTGTTATGGCGGGCTGCCAATATAGCTGATTCATTTGCTATATTTGCCAAATCTGCCCCAGAGGATCCAGCAGACTTTGCGGCTAGCGCGTCTAGGTCAACACCTTTGGCTAATGGCTTTTTGTCAAAATGTACTTTTAAGATTGCTTCACGGTCTTTACGATCTGGCAGATCAATATCTACGCGACGGTCAAACCTGCCTGGTCGCAGCAATGCCGGATCCAGCACATCTGCACGGTTGGTGGCTGCCAACACTATTACAGTCGTGCCTTGTTCAAAGCCGTCCATCTCTACTAATATCTGGTTTAGGGTTTGTTCGCGTTCATCGTGTCCGCCACCCATACCGCTACCTCTTCGTCGTCCGACGGCATCAATCTCGTCTACAAATATGATACAAGGTGCATTTTTCTTTGCCTTTGTAAACAAATCACGTACTCTACTGGCACCAACACCGACAAACATCTCTACGAATTCTGATCCAGAAATACTAAAGAAAGGCACATCGGCTTCGCCGGCTACAGCTCTGGCCAGCATAGTTTTGCCTGTTCCGGGAGGACCAACCAACAATACTCCTTTAGGTATCTTTGCGCCGACCGATTCAAACTTTTTGGGATATTTCAGGAACTCCACGACTTCCTGTAGGTCCTGCTTGGCTTCGTCGCTGCCGGCAACATTTTTAAACGATATCTTGTCTTTTTCATTGCCATACAGCCGTGCCTTGCTCTTGCCGAAACTCATAGCTTGGTTTCCCTGCCCCTGAGCGCTACGCAGTAGATAAAATATACCTCCAAACATCAATAGCGGAATTAGTAGAGTTCCACCTATCTGTAGCCACATAGAACCTGTGCTGGATTCTGGCTGATAATCTACGGTAACCTTTGAATAATCAACGCCCTCATCTTTTAGGCTAACCTGCGAATTTATATGCGATTTTAGGCTGGCTTTATCTTCGCCCTTTTTTATTATTTCCAGACTACCACCTTTGGCGATGATTTTTTTGTAATCGCCAGCGTTGGCTTGTTTTATGACATCAGATAACGATATGTCCTTTAGTTTGGATGGCTGACCATATGCAGAAAATGCTATAAAACCAAACAGCATTAATAATAAAATAAACCCGATATTCTTTGCATTGCGCTTTTTTGGTTCTGGCGCTTTTGATTTTGGTCTAAAAGATTTCTTGTCCATAGCCATCTATTATACAGAGTACTTTTTAAGATTGCTAGCGCTCTAGCCTAATGAGTGCTAATATCTTGGACTTTATCTCTACGGCGTGAGTTTTGTTTACAACTATTTTGTGGTCTTTTGGTAATGTTTTCATAGATACAACCAGCTTTTCTAGCTGTCGGCGATTGAAGCCACGAATTTTTTGGCGACGCAACCAATGGGCTACCAGCTCGGTAGAAACATTATGAGGCAACGATATGAACCATTTTCTGTCCAGAGTAGTTTGCGAATCCTGCATATGCAATGCCAAATCCAACAACTCATCGATTTCTTTGTTTGTCTGGTGAGCGCTGGCTATGATTTTGTGTATTTTTTCTTTGTTTTTGGCAGAAAATTTAGGAACAATATCGTGACGAACTTTGTTTCTGGCATACAAAATATCTTTATTGGTGCTGTCTTCGTTCCAAACTATGCCGTTAGCGTTGGCATATGCGTAAATGTCGGCTTTTGACACCAGTAGTAGCGGTCTGACTATATCGTTGTTGGATGCTAGCGACGACAACCCCCGTCGTCCCGTACCGCGCAGGATTTGCAATATGGCAGTTTCCATAGCATCGTCTGCGTGATGGGCGGTTACGATGGCTCTGGCCCCGCTGGCAGCTTTGACAGATTCCAGAAATTTGTAACGCGCTATTCGGGCTTTGTCTTCGCTAGCTCCAGCTCCTAAGTATCCATTGTCATAGATAAAAGACAGCCCGTGTTGGCCGGCCACCTGCGCAACTAGCTGACGGTCGATTATGGATTCTGGGCGTATTCCGTGATCAAAATGCGCAACTATTAGATTGACGCCTTTTTTTTGACGCAAAATGTCTAGCAAAACCATAGAATCCACGCCACCCGAAACGGCTATTATGTATGTTCCTGGTTGTAAATCTATTTTCACCTTATAATCTTACCAGTAATGAAAAAACTTTACTTTATTAGGCACGGCCTGTCAGAAATGAATATGTTGGGTTTGCGCGCTGGAACAACCGAAACACCGCTGACCGCAGAGGGCAGGCTCCAAGCCAAAAAAGCCAGCCAAAAAGTTGAAACTCTAAAAATTGACCTCATAGTCTCGTCGCCCCAAGGCAGAGCCATAGAAACAGCCCAGATTATTGCCGAACAGATTAACTATCCTCTGGCCAAAATCCAAACCAACGACACTCTAATAGAGAGACATTTTGGTGAAGCAGAAGGCCAAAAATACGACCCATACATGGACATAGACAATGTAGAAGGCGTAGAAACGGTATCCGATATTATCGATAGAGCCAGAAAGACCCTAGACTGGCTGAACACTATGCCGGCCCAAAATGTTTTGGTCGTCAGCCACGGATCTTTTGGTAGAGCAATGCGTAGCCTGCTCCAGCCAGAGTATCAATTCAACAACACTGAACAAATACCAAACGCCCAAATTATTCGCTGGCTATAAACTATTCGCCACCTTGTTGTAGGTAGCTGCGCACAAACTCCTCGGCGTTTTCTTCTAATACTAAATCTATTTCGTCCAACAAAGAGTCAATATCGTTTTTGAGTTCTTCGGCAGATTTCTGAGCTTCGGGGCTGGCGCCTGCCACAGCCTGTTCGCCAACATTCTGGGCGCTAACTTCGCGCGTTCGCTCGTTTGAATTTTTTTCTACTTGCTTTTGTCTTTGCTTTTCACCTGACATTTTTTGGTTCTCCTTCTTTGATATTGCCCTATCATACACTATGGAGCCCACAGGCAAAACTTTTTAAGCTTTTTGGCACTTTACGTATAGCTGACTTCTACGGTTTTAAAAATAAAAAAACCCAACTAAAAAAGTCGGGTGTTTTTTGGTAGCGGCGACTGGAATTGAACCAGTGACCTCAGGCTTATGAGTCCTGCGCTCTAACCATCTGAGCTACGCCGCCATATCTATACTTGTAAACAGAGGTGAATATACCACAAAATACTACATCTGGCTAGTTTTTTTGACTACAAACATAAGCTTGTTGTTTTAAAAAATAAGGTCTATATTTAGTAGCAAAGAAAAACTCCAAAAAATTTAAAAAAGAGCTTCCAGCTTTGGAGGCTCTTTTTTTGTATGCAGAAATTTATTAAATTTTGCTGATTATCGAGTCTACTGCCAGGATTTCCTGATTAGTAGTCTGCGCTAATTCGTATGATAATTCGCTCATTTTTAATGCCCTTTTTTTAGTTTTTTATTTTGTCATGACAACACTAGCTATTATACACGCTTTTGCTTATATGTCAATTAGATTGTTAGCCTGATTTGTCTATTTGACTTATTTACCCCTGTTTGCTAAAATTGTACAAGGTTTTGCAACTAACAAAATACTAATATCGCGGGGTAGACCTGTCCGTCCTGTCGGAAAGACAGGCGGGGCAGTGGCAGCTCATCGTGAGTCAATCGCTCATTATGAGCCAACGACCCTACTTTCCCGCCGAACCTTTCAACTATAGTCCAACAATATCGCGGGGTAGAGCAGTGGCAGCTCGTGTGGCTCATAACCACAAGGTCGCAGGTTCGAGTCCTGCCCCCGCTACCAAAACAAGTGCCCATCTTAGGATGGGCTTTTGTTTTGGTCATGGTTAGTTCTCGAATCAGCGACGCTAAAAGGTCGCAGGGGAATCCCGCCGGGGGCGGGATGGACGGGAACAAACTCTTGCAAACTGGTTTGCAAAGATGTTTTTCTGGGGTCGCCAGAGGTGACCGAGTCCTGCCCCTATTCGTGCCTGAGCGATGAGACTCGGGCCTCATAGTCGAACGGCCGCTACCAAAATCAGACACCCGCCACGCCGTCATGTGTATTGTTTTTGATACTAGTAATTGCTAGATAATAATCCTATACTTTAAAGCATAACTAAAAAGGTATCGCAATATGAAAAAACAGCAGTCAGGATTTACAACAATTGAAATCATAATAGCAGTAGTAGTCATAGGTGTTCTGGGTATAGTCGGCTGGACAGTTATGGGTCGCAAAAGCACTACAAGCAAAAATAATGATAAGCCCGCTACTATAATTGCTAAAGAATCCGGTGCATGCTTTGGAGTTTCCAAAACAACCGTCAAATCATTACTAGGAGAACCGGCAAATAACCTGCAAGGTCCAAGTGACACGGGAATAGTAGATATTGGCAAGGGAGACAAGGCTCAGACATGTGTATACCCATTTGTAGCAGGGGCAACGGTTACCAATAGTTTCACCATAGACCTAGGAACATACGCCAATCAGGCCAATCTAGATGCTTCACAAAAATACGTTGTCAATGATGGCGGATCTGTAGATGGGCTGGGCGATAGCGCTAGTTACACAGCCAAAGACGCAGCTATATCAAATAGCAGAGATTTTGTATTGTCTGTTAGGCAGGGCCTAAAAATATATACATTCGGTATTAGTCAGCCAACTAATGCGTTGACATACAATGACGCATCAGCACAGCGAGTACTCATACAAATAGCCCAAGCTGCAACTCTTTAGTATTGATTAAAACGCTCCTTTTTAAGGTATCCACTAATAGCGCCAAAACTATGCAAACATTCAACTATTAGCAGACCTCTGGAGCCTAAAGAAAAAGTCCATCCAAGCCTCGAAATTCCTTTGATAAAATGGTTTTTCTACGCCTTGATCCGGCTTTTGACTGGAGCTTTTAGACAAATCAACTGTACGCGACAATGCTACACTTTTGGGCACTAGCACCAAAGTTTCTCCCGCAGCACCCTTGCCAAACTGGCGTCTGGCCTGGAGCTCCAGATATTGGTCTGTCTTGTAGTATTGATTGCCCAGACTCAGATTCTGGTTTTGCAATTCGATTACTTCATTTTTTTGTTGCAATTCAGATATCTGACGCTGGAGTTTATAGTTTGTATCGATGATTCCTGCACCGCTCCAGCTTACCGACAGAACTATGACGCCAATTATACATAATCCAATAAAATGAATGTCCTTGAAGTTGTGTAGAAATGAATGGCTTGTTATTGATTTTATTTTTTCTAGCATATGACAGCTAATATTATAACAGTCAAAGACAACATCAGAAGGACTTAGCGCCAAAATAAAAATCCCATCAAAGATGAGATTTTTTTGGTGGGGGTGGAAAGAATTGAACTTTCGACCAATCGGTTATGAGCCGACTGCTCTAACCACTGAGCTACACCCCCATAATTAACCAGGAAACAGTTAACAGAGAAGATTATACCAGATTACCTTAGTAATGTAAGGAGTTCTTTTGTAGATTTTGCGGACATTAGCTCTTCGCGCATTTCCTTGGCGCCGTCAAAACCATTTATATAAATCTTGCAGAATTTGTTTAGGGTGGGTAGAGGCCGCTCTCCGAACTGCCATGTTTTGGCAAATAGTTGTACATGTTTCCTGTATAGTGCTATCTTTTCCGACTTTGATTTTGTGATCCAAGGGCTCTCGCCAGTCCCAGAACTGGCAAACACATATGGGTCATGAAACACTCCACGACCAATCATGATGCCGTCCAATTCGTATTTTTTAGCCAATTCAACGCCTTGCTGACGAGTCAAAACATCTCCGTTACCAACAATCAAAGTAGTAGGGGACAGCTTATCGCGAAGTTGACGGATATGTTCTATAGAATCCCAATGGACAGGAACTTTACTCATTTCTTTGGCTGTTCTGCCATGTATAGTTAACATGTTAAGTGATTGCTTTAATAGGAACTCGTGCCATGTATAGTCTATCTCTTTTAGTCCTAGTCGGGTTTTTACAGATATAGGCAAAGGCGCGCCCCCTTCCCTAACGGCTTTGATAATCTCCCCTGTTAGCTCTCTGTTATTTATCATCCCTATGCAACAGCCGTTTTTGACTACTGACTTCTCTGGACAGCCAAAATTTAGATCTATACCATCAAAACCCATTGCCACTATTTCCTGCGCAGTTTTATAAAAGTTCTCTGGTATTTTGCCCCATAATTGCGCAATTAACGGCCTTTCCTGTGGACCAAAGCGTAGCTTTTTTAGTAGTTTTTCCCTGCCTGGACTCTGTAGTCCGTCGACATTTACAAACTCTGTAAAATACAAATCTGGGGCAGCGCAACTGCCAACCATCTGCCTAAAAACAGTGTCTGTCACATCGTCCAGAGGAGCCAAAACAAAAAAAGGTTTAGGTAGGTCAATCATTTTGGGCAGTTTAACTAGCTCCGTTACTTTTTTGGGCTTCTAATTCAGATGTCAAATTTTCGCGGGCTAGTCGCGTGGCCTGCAACCGTCTGACTGCGTAGTTGCCAACCAATCGAGTATAGCCTGTCCATGCGTTTAGGCGTTGCCCAAAATCATGACTGCCCTGTTCTATCCCAGGTACTCCACCGTGCAGTTGATAGTCCAATGCGTCTTTTGCTAAAAACATCTGGTCTTCTGTCCAGCCATGAGTAGTGCCAGCAACTCGCAGTGTTTTTTCAAAAGATAGCTGAGCGGCAGTCATAATCAATGCAAAATTGGTTCTCTTGTACCGACGCAGGTTTGGATTTCCTTTCAAAACTTTTTGGAGTGATCTCAGGGCATTAATCTCTGGCAATATAATATGATTCTCTAGTCTGTCCAGCTTTGGCATATAATTTTCTAGCACATGAATACCAGACTTTATGCCAGCTATGTTGTCCAAATCTTTTTTGTCGCTGTTTTGTCGCGAACGCTGGCTCTTGCTGCGTGCATCTTTTACTAGGGCGATAGGCGATCTGGGCAACAGAGCATATTCAGAAGGAGGAAAAATAATGTTTTCGTACTGGCTGGGGTTGGCAGGAGAATCTTTACTATTGGGGTTGCTGCTTAAAAAAACTGGTGAATGAATCTTTGAAGAATACACACCAGAAACTATAGTCCTGTGCGCTATCAGCTCCAGGGCTTCTTCTTCTGGGGCAGGAATTTTCCAGCCGTATTTGTCGTACCTGCGCTCTATAGCGCCCCGCAACGACAGCTGTAAACTCATGGACTCAAGAGGCTTTTCGATAACTTCTGGATTCATTTGCTCTGTTTCAGGCATAGCTCTGTCATTCACTTTATTCTCCTTGCTTCAATGCCTTTAAACTATAGCTAGCTACCCGAATTGTCTGGGTTAATGTCCTTAAGCACTTTTCTGGCCATTTCAACACCTTGCTGGCCAGTATGTTTTTCCTCTGGGTTCAGCATTACTGGTGGTTCAAAATAAATCGGTTTTTCTGTATCGGCTTCGGACTCGCCACGTAAAGGATTTGTGTTTCTTGGGTTTTTATTTTTTTTTGTAAATGTAGGTGTATTTGGTGGTAAATTTTGTATAATATCAGCCGTATTTTCGGCGCTTTTGTAACCGATATCTTCGGCTTGCTCAGGGCTAATACCATCTGTATCGCCACCTATCTGGTTGTCTCTGATATTTGAATAATGCACGTCCATCAGTTCGTCTTTACGAGGATCGTAGGGAGATTGTTCGTTCATGCTGATACTATATCACACTTGTGGTTATAGTGCAACGTATCAATTGCCTGTAATATAAATAGCACTCGTCCTAAAAAGGACGAGTGCTTCTATCTGTAATTTTACAGAATACTATCGGTCGCGTTTGACAGTCAAGAAACCGTTTCGTGGGTTCTCGTTGACGCTCATACCAGCTGGTAGGTCAGATGCCTCTGGGCGGTGATCCTTGCTGAAGTAATAAATAGTTTGCTGTTTTCCGCCTCGTAGCGTTACTAGCTTTGAATTTAGGTGGTATTCCACACCTTTTGAGTTTACTTTTGTAAATGCCATATCGTACAATCTCCCTCTTGTAATTAGTTATGTACTCCTAACATACACTCAACTGTTTTAAGTTGTCAACCCCTATAGAATAATTTTTGGTTTTTTAACCCAACATATAATAATAATTTTTGTCCTAAACACTTGCGCTATACTGTGCTTATGTATAAACTAGGGGCATTGATATTTAAATAAAGGTGGAGTTTTTATATGGACTGGACAAACAAGAGTGCGGGGCAAAATCAAACAAGTAACCAAAACGTTGGACCGACGTCGCATGGATTACCTGCCAACAAAAAGGGCAAACGTTTCAATCAACCGCATTGGATAAAATTACTGTACACTGTTCTGTTGGTTTCCGGAGCTATCCTGATAGTTTCTATCATAATTGGCACTGTTTTTGGTCCAAAAAAGACCGAAAGCGAACTAGTCAAAAAAGACCGCTACCAAGCAATATTCTTGACAGGCGGTCAGGTGTACTTTGGTCGTGTTGATAGCATGAACGGCAAATACATGCGCCTATCTAGTATCTTTTATTTGCGAACCAGTCCCCAAGTACAACCAAACGGTACAGATAACGCTGCTGCTTCTGCACCCGAACTAGTGCCACTAGGTTGCGAGCTGCACCGTCCCCAGAACGAGATGCAAATCAACCGCGACCAAATAATCTTTTGGGAAAATCTCCAAGACGAAAGCAACGAAAACACTGTGCCGGGAGCCATAAAGAAATACGTGGCTGCCAATCCAACAGGTCAAAAGTGTAGTACTCCGACAGCGGCCACTCCTACCACTACCCCTGCTCCTGTAACAACCAAGAAACAATAGACTCTAGACACTAAACTGGTGTGTTCAGGCAATAACCATTTCTGCTTAAACATAGGCCACACCACCTCGAACTGCGTAGCCACATATCAGCTTATTAGTACTAATAAGCCAGCTGGCTATTGGCTGCGCCTGATGTTTTGACCCAACCAATACTCCAGGATCAACCTGCTGGCCAACAACAGACCAAAAACTATAGACAATAACATACTCCAACCGGCTACATCTGGACTCCAAATCGGAGAAACAAAATCGAACTTGTACAGCGAGTCAGGTATTTGTTGTGGAAGCTGCCCTTTTGCAGCGACAGCACTCTGAGCTGCCAGCAACCTTTCGTATTCGTACTTTAGCTGAATGGGTGGTTTTATAGCATTTGAACCGTCTGCAAGGTTGGTGTTCATATGGCCATATACATAGGTTCTCAGCCTTAACAGAGCGCCCTCTATGTCTTTGTCCTGTTTGTCTGCCAGAACAACATCTTCTTTGAGTTTTAGTGCCACAGTATTGTTGTGCCTCAGACCGAACACCAGCACGGTCAAACTGATTATTAAACCAAAGACAAAATACCAAGAACTCAGCTCTCTAATTTTTGTCCAAAAACTTATTGTGGGCTTTTTGCTCATTATGCTTAAGATTATACGTCAGTTGTTATAGACTTTTGCTTTTTATCATTATAATAGTCGTTATGCATATATATTTTTCTGGCATAGGAGGCACCGGCATAGGACCATTAGCCCTAATAGCCAAAGAAGCAGGCTATGAAGTTTCTGGGTCGGACATCAAAGATTCTGGCTATGTACGATACCTACAAGCCCATGGCATAGACAGGATATCAATCGGCCAAGACGCCCAGTCCATAGAGAAACTGCACACCCTGAAACCCATAGACTGGTTTGTCCACACCTCTGCCCTAACCATAGAAAACCCCGACGCACCAGAAATAGTTTTCTGCAAATCCCACAATATCAAAATCACCAAACGCGACGAGATCATAAACCAGATAATGGCGGACAAACACCTAAAGATGATAGCCGTTGCTGGAACTCATGGCAAAACCACCACTACTGCGATGTTGGTATGGCTATTCAAGCAAATAGGCAAACCAATCAGCTACTCTGTAGGAACAAAGCTTGGTTTTGGCGAAATGGGCGAATACAGAGCCGACTCCAAATTCTTTATCTACGAAGCCGATGAATATGACCGAAACTTTTTAGCTTTTCATCCATTTATGAGCATAATTACTGGCATAGATTGGGACCACCCGGACATTTACCCCACCAGACAAGAATACGAATCAGCTTTTGGGCAGTTTATAGAACAAACGAAGTGGACTATTTTTTGGCAACCAGACTTTGATAAAATAAAGCTGGTAGCAGCCGAAAAATTCCTGGTATTAGAAAAAACTGACCCGTCTATAGAAAGCATTATTTTGCCCGGAGTGGTCAATCGCCAGAACGCATGGCAAGTCATACAGGCGGTTCATGCCATTACAGCCGAGCCTATTGATGAACTAATCGATTATATGGATGTTTTTCCGGGCATATCGAGGCGTTTCGAACAAATAGCCGCAAATGTGTACACCGACTACGCTCACACACCTGAAAAGATTCGTGGAGCATTGCAGCTAGTATCCGAAATTGCAGGCAATAATTTTGTTGTGGTATACGAAGGTCTACACAATCTGCGCCAAAATTTTATAAAAGAAGATCTCCGACATTTGTTTGATGGTGCAAAGAAAGTATATGTAGTACCGACCTATCTGGCGCGTGAAGACCCAAAGCAAGCCATATTGACGCCCCAAGATATAGTTAACTTGTTAAGTGTACCGGGTCAGGGAACTCCCAGTCAACTAGACGAAAATCTAAAAAATGCCATAAAAGCCCAAGCTGATTCAGGTGTTACCGTTCTTTGTCTGACGGCTGGGGGTAGCGGTTCCCTCGATGAATGGCTACGCCAACAATTTCTGATCAACTAGTACGTAGCAACTGACTTAGGTGCAATTTCTATAATATTATAGGCCGAGGGCAGTATCTGAAAGATCAGAGATGCCAAAATCTACGGAGTCATTGGCTGACGCCACTGCGGCGTCTAGTTCTTTGGTAGCATCAGTCACGTCCGTGGAAGTAGCGCCGACTATTACAACCCCAACTACAGGTACTGTAGTTGTTTTCTTTTCGGAATTGTTCATAGCTAAAAGTGCCACTCCCGCTAAAATTAGAGCAATCAAAATGGCTACTATTATGACCAAGATTGGTTTTTTCTTTTTAGGAGCTCCTACGCCTTGTGGCTGGGCTGCCATTGGGTTATGAACTGTCGGAGCACCTTGACCTGGCGCGGCGGTTGCAGGCATCGCAGGAGCTTCTGGTCCCTCTGATGGTGGCATCACAGGTGCGGCTGCGGGTCCTTCTGGCGAAATAGTCTGGCTGGGGCTAGGCATAGTTACATCGCCACTAGCCGAAAAATTAGGTCCCATAGTAACATCTGTAGGCGAAGGTACACCGACATTGACGATTGGAGTGGTAGCTGTCATTGCTGGCTCTGTTGGTTTTGGTTCGTTTGAAGTATCCATTATTATTGAGTCCCATCTGTTTTGTTAGTTTCAACTTTTTCGGCTGTTTCTAGTGCAGTCCGGATGATTTTCAGGGTTGGTTTGATGGTATCGTTTACGTAGCTTTTTATAGACTCACTATCTGTGGCAACGGTTTGCTTTAGGGTCCTAGCAGTTTCCAATGATGCCTTGAAAGATACTGGGTCAGCTACACAGTCCATACTCTTTAAGTCCGTAATTGCTTGTTTGTATAACACCAAATCAGCATCAAAGGTTGCTATTTTGGTTTTTAGTACCACTATCTCTGCTTCTAGTTCGGTAGTATCTACGTTTTTGACTTTTAGCTTTTCGACTAGTTTATCTAATCTATCGAGCAGGTTTTTGTGTGTTTGTCTTCGACTAGTCTCTATACCTTTAATGCGACCAGAGAGCGATTTTATTGATCCTGTCTGGGAAGGCACGCACTTTAGTTTTAGCCTGGATTGTTCTGCTGTGGTAAGTTTTGTCTTTAGGCTAGTTTTTCTATCCGTAAGGCGACGAAGCAAGTCTACGTCATCTGGTTTGACTATTTCTGTTTCTGTTTCGTTATCAGGTGATGCTACTACGGCAGTTGTATTAGATACAGCTTCAGAACCACTATCGCCCTGTCTGGCACTAACCAGCGCGTTACTTGTTAGTGCCACAATTGGCACCACGAAAATCATACTTATTATAAATCTTATTCTTTTTATCATATTAATTTATCTCCTCTGATATTAATTCTAGCATAAGCTGTATATTCTAGAAAAAATATTTAGTTTTAAAATTTTTTCTCAGCTGTTAATAGTACCACTTGTCTATGCCTCCGGTATCTGTAGAGTCTTTTATCTTCTTTGATTCGCCCCCGTCTATACTTATGGCATAGTCGGCGGTCTCCTGGCCGTTGTTGTATCTATAAACCAATGTGTTGTTGTTTAGCCAATATACCGGGTTTTTTATACCGTTTTGGTTTTTTAGTACTGACTCTTTGGCGGCATCAATATCCAGATTTATCAATACTCCTTTTCCGTCTCTTTTGTCTACCCAAATACTGTGTTTTTGATCAGGACTGTCCATATAGACGCGGTTTTCAGGATTAGAGGGTGCGCCTGCCAATTTTGTCACTGAACTGTTAGGAATGTTATAGCTAAACCATTGCGCGCCTTCGGCTATGTCTAGTTTCTTATACTCTGACCTAAACAAGTTGTTTACTTCTTGCTGTAGTATTGTCTTTTTATTTGAGCCGTCGCCATCTACTCGATAAAGTCCCAGACTACTTCCGGGTAGATATGATGCAGCCGCTGCGTAGTAAACTTTACCGCCTATGACCTGTATGTCGTTAAAATAATTGGCGCTGGCTATATCTATGCTGGCCTTTGTTTTGTAGTCATAGCTAATCAGGCGGTTGCGTGCCGCATTTGCAGCACTAGCTCCGGCGACAACCTTTACGTATATCAGCCGATTGCCTGTCCAATTTACTATCTGTATACGTTCTGATGCATCTACTTTTGTAGTCGTGGAGTTCGTCAGGTCAATTATAGTTAGCGTGCTCATCAGATAGCCGTCGTTGTTGTAGACTTTGTCTCTGGTAGAAACAACTGCTGTCAGATTATCCGAGGGATGCATCACCAAGTCTATGTCGCTACGCTCTGAACCGGTGCCCGCCATAACTATTTGCTCGTTTTTGCCATCTATGTCTATCTTGTAGAGGTCGTATTTGCCAGAGCGTTTACTGATAAAGGCATGGCTTCTACCTGGCACCATTTTGACATTCTGAACGTCCTTTGTTTGCCCACTAAATGTTATTTTTTCTTCGCGGTAACCTTCTGCCTTTATGCTGACCTGAACTGTATCTTCGGGTTTTTCTAGTGTTAGCTTTATGATTCCTTTTTCGTCTGATAATGCGCTAGCTTCGCCACTGGTGGCTTCTATCTTTGGTATTGGTTTTGAGGACAGATAGTCTGTGATGCTAAAAGAGAATTGTGTACCTTGGGGAGATAATTTTATAATACCTTGAGGGTTACTTCCCCAGCCCAAAACAATCTTCTTAGAAATTTTAGCAAAGCCTCGTTTTTCTACTACCATAGTGGTGCTACCTAGTTTTAGGTTCTTTAGAGTAACCTTGCCTTCTTTGTCTGTTTGGGCAGACTTGCCGCGCAAATTAACCGACACATTATTTAAAGGCTGCTGTGTGCTGTCGTCCAAAATACGCAGAGTGGAACTACTGCGTATGCCGATAGTATTTAGTATGAAATACCTAGTAAACGGAATCACAAACAATAATACGAACACTAATGCAGCGCCAGCAATTGTAAATTTTTTAGCGACAGGGTTTTGCCACCAGCGTCTGAAAAAATCTTTTATTTTTTGCTTCCAGTCGGCTTTTTCTGGACTAAAAGCCTTGGTAACCCGTTCGTCTTCGGCGACCAATAAGTCGTCGCCTTCTTTGGCTACAATATCGTCAACCATCTGGTCTGTTTTTAGATCTATATCTTTATCTTCGTCTAAATAACTAGATGGTTTTTGTATTTTTGTTGGACTTTCTTTGGGGTTATAATCTTCATTCATAGGCTATTTATAGCATAAACTCTACGGTGCAAAAATCAAAATAATTTGACTCAGTTAGTCAGGACTCTTTTGGCAAAAACTATTACAAGTATTGCCCCAACAAACAACAATCCAAATCCCCAGTCCATAGAAAAATCTGTCTTAGAAACCAGCGCGTTGTTTGTGCCTGCTACCTGCGAACATTCTGTCTGACAGCCAGACGTCATTATCAACCCATTACCTGTAGACAAATTAGAAAAATCAGCCCGATAATCAGTATTCAACTGAGAAGTGACAGCATTTTGCAATGCTCCACCAGCTCCTATGCTCTGCGGGTCTGCGGTTACCTCTCCAGAGCTGATTCCCTGAACTACTAGCTGATTGTCTTTTTGAGTCATTATTGGCCTTCGCTTAGGTATTTTTTAGGGAGCAAGCCTGTTGATGTCCCTAGGGAACAATGAAGCTTCTTTGACATTGTTTAGCTTGAACAATTTTTCCACCAGTCGCTCTAGACCCAACCCAAAACCACCGTGTGGCGGCATTCCGTATTTGAAAGCGCTCAGGTATGCACTGTAGCCGGCAGCTTCGGGGTTTCCACCCATAGCCTCTAGCTGTGATATCAGCTTTTTATATTCGTGTTGGCGCATAGAAGTCGTTACTATTTCTACACCACGAAACAACAAGTCTGCACGCTGAGCTACCTTCGAGTTTTGTTCGTCGGCTTTATGGTAAAACTTGAATGTTTTTCCCTCAGACGTCCAGCCTGTAACAAAAACCAAGTCGCTGCCTTTATTGTTTTTGGCCCATTCACAAATCCACCGCTCTTCATCCGGTCTGGTGTCTTCTTCTCCACGATAATCTGTTTTGGTGGCCTTGAAATACATGTCGTGAATTTCGGCTATGGTTATACGAGGTATGTCATCTGTGTTTTCAGGGATTTGGGCTTTTGGCACATTCCAGGATTTGAAATACGGCTGACAACTTTCCCAAGTTTCGTTGACGACAGCTGTGATGAGCTCTGCCAATATGGTTTGAAGCTCCTCAAAATCCACAAAACCGATTTCGCAATCTATCGTCATGAACTCGCTAATATGACGGGTCGTGGCGCTTGGTTCTGCACGATAAGTAGAGCCAATCTCAAAAACTCGCTCAAAGACACCAACCATCATTTGCTTATAAAATTGAGCACTTTGGGCCAGAGTGGCTTGTTTGCCAAAATAATCTAGGGTAAATGTCTCTGCCCCGCCTTCTGTGGCTTCGGCTAGTAGTTTTGGCGTATGAATTTCTGTGTAATCGTTGGCAGAAAAATACTTTCGGACAATCTGACAAACTACGTCTTTTGTCTTGAATATAGCTTGTTCTTGAATATTCCGTAGACTGATAGCCCGATTATCAAACAGTGTTTCTAGGTGCTCGCTTTTATGGCTGATGGGTTTGTCGATTTCTATCGGTGGTTCGTCCACAACAGGCACGATTACGGTCAATTTAGCATCGTGAATTTCGGCGCTTCCTGGCGCTCTGGGTTCGGCGACCACAGTTCCCTGCACGAACAAAACAGTCCCCAGCTGAAGACCTCGGAGCTTTTCTACTTCTTCTTTGTTCTTTACGACTATCTGCGTTATACCGCCCCGATCGCGAACATTTATGAAAGTTATGCCCCCCAGTAATCGTTTTTTGTGTAGCCAGCCTTGGATTTTTATATCCTTGCCAATGTGCTGGGGAACATTTACGCTAATTATTCTCATCTTTATGACCTTTTTTTATTATAGTTTATAGGGCTAAAATCAAGGGCTTTTCCAGTATGGTTTTCGCCTTTAGCCGCCAGCCCTTATATTCATAAAACTGCTATTTAGTTGTTTCATCGGATGTTATTGTAACATCTTCTGGGTCGTCCGCCGAAGTTTTTTGGTGCTCTTCTAGGTCTAGCTTTGCTGCCCTGGCAGCTACTGCGCGCAGATCTTGGTATTGGTCAAATTCGTCTATTATAGGCTTGCCCACTATTTGTTCCATTATATCCTCTAGCGTAATTATGCCTACATATTCCTCGAAACTATTTACTACAACCAGCAAATGGTGGTGGGTTTTTATGATAGACTGCAGGGCATCGTATAGATTTTGTTCCTCGTGAACATAACTAATATTTGCTTTCATAATGTCTTTTACTGTTCCAGTAGCTTTCGCGCTGACCAAATCTCGCAAATACAGCGTGCCAACAATATTGTCTTTTTTGCCGTCGTGTACTGGAAATCTGGAATGTCCGCTAGCATGGAGTTCTGCCATCAGAATCGGACCAACAGATTCGTCTAGTTTGATTGTTTTGACTATTCTCCGGGGAGTCAGATGTTTTCGGACCAATTGTTCCCCAAAATTCAGCGCGCTAATAGCTATTTCTAATTCAGCACTATCTATCCTGTTATCTGTCTGTGCTTGTTGCTGTTTCAGTAGGTTTATGAGGTCAACTTTTTCGTACAGGCCAGTATGTATCGGAATACTATTACTTCCCCGAAAAATACTGTTTATACGATGCAGAAAAGGGTGCATATGGTTCAAAAGCAAAGCCAATGCTGGGGCAGACCAAACCGCAATCCGCTGACTTAGGATAGAAACTGGGCTGTTTGGTAGCCAAACATAAGCCGCCCAAATCAGTGATGCACTAGCACTAAAAGCAAACCAAGTAGGTGCGTTACGGCCAACTACAACAAAGAAAACAGCGCTAAAAGCTACAGTAAAGAGCCACAAAAGCGCTCGCAAACTCTGCCCATAACTGGCTGCACGGTATATGTTTTTGTATAATTTGTTGCCGGCTCTCGCGCGCCTTTTTACTTCTTTGACCGGAATTTCTGAATATGTTTTTTGTAAACTGACAGATATCACAACCAGTAATGCCAGAATAAAGTCTATGATCGCATTCATGTATATATAATACGGTTTACCCTTGTGATTTACAAAAGCAATCAATGATTGGTATTATATATCCAGCAAACTAAAGAAGAAGGTGCATACATGAATACTCGTTTTACTCTGGTTTTGGTGGCGTTGATAATTGGTTTTGGTGGCGTATTTTGGTTCAACAAAAATAAACAGGCTGGCACTACAAACTCCAGTAATGTACAGCCCACCAACCATATAAAAGGCGAAGGAAAGAGCGGAGTTACCTTGGTAGAATACGGCGATTTTGAATGCCCTGCTTGCTGGCAATATGAACCATTAGTTACACAGTTATACGAAAAATACCAAAAGGAAATATTTTTTCAGTTCCGCCATTTTCCTCTAACCCAAATCCACCAACACGCTTTGGCCGGACACCGCGCAGCAGAAGCAGCCAGCAAACAAGGCAAATTCTGGGAAATGCACGATATACTATTTTTGCGAGGCCACCAGAAGGACACCGAAGGAAAAGTCCGCGACACAGAATGGACTGCTACCAATTCGCCTGCTTCTTTCTTTGAACAATATGCTCAAAACCTAGGGCTAGATGTACCAAAATTCAAGGCAGACATGAGCAGCGCCGAGGTAAATGATCTGATAAATGCCGACAAAGATGCTGGTAATAAACTTGGCCTAACAGGCACGCCTTCATTTGTCTTGAACGGCAAAAAAATAGACAGTCCCCGTGACCTGGACAGCTTTAGCAAAATCATAGACGCTGCCATAGCCGCCACTAAAAAGACTTAATTAGACCTCGGGGCAAAATTAGCTATTTTAAAGAGCCAGATTTCTCTGGCTCTTTAAAATACTCAGACATTAAAGCCTATGTATTAGTAGTTTATAAATTGTTGCCAGCTTGGGCGACGGACTTTGACTTCCACTTTAAAACTCCTTTGATGAATTATTTTTATTTTTACAGGCATACAGCCTATCCCCTTTTTTCCCACCTAATCATATAGCTCTCGCACTAACTTTTGGTTTTTAATTGTTTTTGTATTTCTAGTAACTGTACCTGTTTGCAGCCACTTGAAGTAATAACATATTCTCATAACCAATAGCGTATTGTCAACATAATTCTAAAGATTATAATTATGATATACAATAGTCCTGTTGGTTATATAAATATGAAACAAGACAACCGTGATACATTCCAAAAAATTAGCGAGGCACCGGCGGCAGCACTGGACAATGCAGTTGCAACTTCTTTATCTATAAAAGATAAAATTCCGACAGGTAACGTGGTAAAACACACCAGAGCGTATTGGCACAAACTTGGACCCGGGCTGACTACTGGTGCATCGGACGATGATCCTTCTGGCATAGCAACTTATTCTCAGGCTGGTGCGCAGTATGGGTTTGGCTTGCTATGGATGGCTTCTTTTACTTTTCCTCTGATGGCAGTCGTCCAGGAGATGTGCGCCAGAATAGGCCTTGTTACTGGTCGAGGTTTGGCTGGAAACATCCGAGCCCACTACCCCAGAAAAGTTATCTTTATTTGCACTGCTTTGCTATTTGCCGCCAACTCTTTTAACATTGGCGCAGACTTGGGCGCTATGGCAAAAGGTGCGCAACTGCTAGCACCAGGAGTTAACTATGCCGCGTTGGTGGTAGCTTTTGCTGGACTCAGCCTAGGTATGCAAATATTTACACCTTATGAAAAATATGCCAAATATCTGAAATGGCTAGCCATGGTACTAGTGGCCTATATTTTCTCGGCCATTATGGCCCATTTGAACTGGAGCGAAGTTCTGCGCAGTAGCTTTGTGCCACACATAAAACTAGACAGAGATCAGATACTGTTAGTCTGTGCCATTTTGGGAACCACTATCTCTCCATACCTCTTCTTTTGGCAAACATCTCAGGAAGTCGAAAATCAAATAGCCGAAGGCAACACCACCATAGTTCAGAGACAAGGCACCACTAAAGAAGCTGTCAAAAATATGCGTATAGACGTTTGGTCGGGTATGTTTTTGTCCAATATTGTCATGTTCTTTATCATTGCTGCTTGTGGTGCTATTTTGTTTCCAAATGGAATTACCAATATAACTTCTGCCGCACAGGCAGCAGAGGGGCTTCGACCTTTTGCGGGCGATGCAACCTATTGGCTGTTTGCTGTTGGTATTATTGGAACTGGTTTGTTGGCTATACCTGTTTTGGCAGGCGCTAGTTCGTACGCAATTGCCGAAAGTATGCAGTGGCGTAAACAAGGACTAAACAACAAACTAAACCAAGCACACGCTTTTTATGGAATCATCATAATATCTATGCTAATTGGTTTGGGGTTAAACTTTATAGGACTTGACCCCATAAAAGCACTAATCTATTCAGCTATTGGAAACGGTCTGGTTGCACCTATAATACTGTTTTTGATAGTCCGTATCAGTAGCAATAAAAAGGTCATGGGTGACTGGACAAACAAGCCCTTGACCACTGCATTGGGCTGGGCGATAACGCTAATAATGGCTGTAGCAGGCATAGCCGCAATAGTATCTTTTTTCTAAAGCCATAAACACTTGCTACAATAGGACATATATATGCACCAAAACCTATTCGCCGAACTAAGCCTAATCATAGCCGTTGGCGCCGGGATAGCCATCATCATGCGCTCCCTCAAACAGCCTCTGATAATAGGCCATATACTGACGGGCATCATCGTTGGCCCTTCAGTTTTGCATCTAGTTAAATCCACAGAAACCATAGAAGTTTTTTCAACAATTGGGATAGCCCTACTACTGTTTATCATCGGCCTGGGTTTAAATCCCAAGGTCATCAAAGAAGTCGGCAAAGTAGCTACCCTGGGTGGTCTAGTCCAAGTTGTGCTGATAACACTATTTGCCTGGGGCAGCGGTTCACTACTGGGACTCAATCGTATGGATTCCATATTTTTTGGCGTGGCGCTGTCTTTTAGTAGCACCATTATCATCCTGAAACTACTCAGCGACCTAAAAGAACAAAACCGTTTGTATGGCAAAGTTTCGACTGGAATGTTGATAGTCCAAGACGTCTTGGCTACCATAGCCTTGCTGTTCGTTACTAGCCAAAATACTGGTAGTTTTTCGCCATCAGAGCTGGGTTTGCTGGCCCTAAAAGGATTATCCATAGCGTTACCCCTAATCCTGATAGGAAACTTTGTTTTGCCAAAACTTAGCAAACAGATAGCTGGCAGTCAAGAAGTGCTGTTTTTGTTTGCGCTAGGCTGGGGTTTTGGCAGTGCGGCACTATTTGAAAGAGCGGGTTTTAGCATAGAGATCGGTGCCTTGCTGGCTGGAGTGGCGTTGGCTTCCCTGCCTTACACTCACGAGATAAGCGCCCGGCTTCGTCCACTGCGTGACTTTTTCATCGTGGTTTTTTTCATAGCTCTGGGAACCAGGCTGACCTTTCAAGATTTTGGGTCTATCGTTCCTGCTATCCTGGTTGCCACGGGCATAGTTATAGTCATAAAACCGCTTTTAATCATGTTCATCATGGGTATCATGGGTTATACCAAAAGGACTAGTTTCAAAACTGCCGTTACAATGGCCCAAATAAGCGAGTTTTCATTGGTGTTCGTAATCGTAGGCAATCGCAATGGACTAATCTCTAGCAACTTGGTCAGTATTACTACCATGGTTGCACTTGTGACTATAACTATTTCCAGCTACCTGATAATATATTCAGAAAAAATATATACCTTACTAAAAACTCCTCTGTCTATTTTTGAAAAACGCAAAGTTAGGGGAGAGCACGAAACCCGCCAACGGAGTGAACTGATACTCTTTGGGTACCAAAAAGGTGGTCATGATTTCCTAAAGGTTTTTCAGAGTCTAGGCAAACGCTATGTTGTCATAGACTACGACCCTGCGGTTATCGAAATACTAGAAAACCACAAGTTCCCCTATTTGTATGGAGATGCTACAGATTCCGAGCTGTTAATAGAAGCAGGAGCCGCCACTGCCAAACTAATCGTATCGACTATCAGCACCCACGAAACAAATGTCTTTTTGTCCAAACTGATGGCCGATATAAACCCAGAAGCTGTAGTCATATTGCACGCCGACTCCGTCCAAGAAGCCGCCGAACTGTATACGCTGGGTGCCAGTTACGTAGTTCTACCGCACTATATCGGTAGCGAAAGAATTGGTTCTTTTATACGCAAAAATGGCCTAAAAAAGAGCGAGTTCAAAAAATACCGAGACAAACATCTGCTCTATCTACAAAGCCATTATTCGCCAGAAATAGAATAGAGATTGTTGGCCGATATGTATTTCTGGACACTGCTGTTCAGGCCTGCTGGTTTTTTGCCGTGACGCAATTCTTTTCTGACATAACTAGATGAAATATCAGAGTTTTGGGCTTGAAATACATTGTAGCGAAATACAACGCCTTTGGTTATGCATATAGCTTCAACAGTGCTACAAACTTCGGCAACAGATTTTGTCCTGACGCCAATTATCAGATTAACCACCTGCAGCGCCTCTACATTTGGCCAATCCACCAGATGATCCAATGTATCTTCGCCGATTAACAGATACATTCGAGTACCCGCAAACCTATCCAACAGTAACGGCAAGGTGTATTGTACAGAAAACCTGGAATGTTTTAGTATCACAGTGCCCATTCCGGGTTGTCGTAAAAGTGCCAAACGAAGCATCTCTACCCTGTGATTAAAAGCCTTGACTCCCTGTTTTCTGCGTGGCCTAGGCTCTGGCAGGAAAAAAACTTTATCCAGACCGTATTTGTTCATAGCCTCCCGCGCGAAACTAATATGCCCATTATGTATGGGGTCAAAGGTTCCGCTGTATATTCCTATTTTTTTCATAATCTGGACTGCGGCTTTTTTGGAATTGGTTTTGATGCTGTTGGATTTATACCTTTGTCAAACCGAGCCTGACAGCCTTTGCAAACACTACATGGGCCAACAGTAGTTTTGCCTGGTCTGGTAGGGCAAGATTTTACCTGACAGACACCGCTCTTCCACTGCCACGACTCCTTGCCTTTTTCCACTGCTTCACCATAACTATTTACGCACAATCCCATTCCTTTGGCGACTTCTAAAGATATAGACATACCGCAAAATGTAACCGTCTGTTTTAGGTGACTAGTAGAATCGAGTAGTTGTTGGGCAAGGCCAGTTTCTCCTCTAGAAACCAGAACGGCAGCCTCATAAAAATATTTTTCTGCTTTTTTGCCGTATGTATCGGTTGCATAGTTTGGTTCCAGCGTACAAATAGCGGTCAATATTCGGTCTACTTCTTCTTTGAAAATAATGTTGCGTTCGTTGACAGTCATCCCGTTGCGTTGCAAAATATCTAGCTGTTCTTCTAGTTTTGCCAAGTCACCTACAAATCCTTGTATATCGCGTTCCCTTCTGGCTGATTCAGAGCGTAGCTGATCGTATGCTGGATGTTTTTTTTGACCTTCAGGATCGCCATATGTTACGCCTTGTCCGGTATGCATATCTAGGCGACGCACCAAATCCACTACACCGTCCGCGTAATCCTCTACCGCGTAAATCAAAGGTGTCTGTAACGCCACAATGTCCGGGTAACCAGTTGCCGTCTTTATTCCGCTGGACTTCATAAACTCGTAGGTACTATTCCATGTACCGTTGCTACGACTTACCTGTTCTATGACTCGTGTAAAACTGCCGTCAGACTCCTGACGCAAGCCAGTAGAACGCACCATCCCCTTTTTGTTTACCGACCTGTAGCCCAGCGATGTGGCATCATAATCTGTCATGGCCCCTGGGTAGTCAGAGATAACGCTGACAGCGGTTCCTGGAGGTAGATCGCCAGATACTATGGACAAATGAACTTTATGGATAGTTAGTTCTTCGCAAAGTTCTGCAAAACGACGCATTTTTTCGTGTACTGGCAAAGCCTCGTCCCAGCCATTCAATAGTCGGCCGACGACCTGTGCGTTTATCTCCTCTACCGATCCACTAATCTCTACCCTAGACAAATGCCCAGATGCCGTCAGGGCTTCCATGAGGGCAGTCCGAGCATTGTCGTGTCGCTCGCGTTCTGATGTCTCAACTACAGGCAAATCTCTTCTGCTTTTTATCATATCCCACGCGTCAGCCTCGATATCTGAGCGGTCAAATAGTTCGGCAGCCGATATTACACCCCTATGCTCCAAAGGGTAGTATTGTTCTGTTGAATGAATCGCTTCCATAAAAAAACCTGCTTCGGGTATTTCCCTGGCAGGTTATCGCACAGTCGCTATATCACTCCTGCCCGGGAGATTAATTACAGCTGTATCGGACTTTAACCCTTCGACAAGCTCAGGGTAAACCGTTGCGGCACAGTTCCTGAATTTCACAGGATTCCAGCATTTTGATTGTTAAATACATTCTCAGAATATCACGCTTTTACTACGAATGCTGTAGTATTATTTGCTTGAATATAACAGAGATACACGCTATGCTTGTCGCACTATGGCAACTTTTAACTACACCGAACTTACCTATGACGACAGGCTATCAATACACGAAGCTCTAGCCGAAACTACCGTCAAACATATCGAGTCATCAGGAGGACTTTTTAGCCCAATGCTGTTCGATGCTGCCGCCAGCCCTTCGCAACTATTAGAAACCACCCATCTGTATCCAGCGCCAGCAAAATTTGACGGACCTTTGGGCATAAACCAGCTATCCGATATAGCTGCCAAAAATATGCATCACGCCATAGTAGACGAACTCAAAAGGCAACGCCCGCTAGTCAGCATGTCAGAACTACACAGAAAAGAGGGGCGCCATCAGTTCCACCTGACTACGCACCAGAAAATGATAGATGTGGCGGAGTTTGCTGTCAGCTGGGCAGAGGCCACTCAGCACGATAATTGGCAGGAAAATAACGGCCTAGGTATCAGCCGAGGGGTAACTACCATAGAAGCGTTTGGTATGGCAGCCAGCGAAGTAGCTCAAAAAGCTGGCCACGTTTTTATGAGTTTTCCACGCACCAGAACCATTATGAACCTGACAGAAACTTTTAGAGCTAACCAAAAATTGAGGCAACAATTAGACCCAGATGCAAAACAAATAGACCTGGAAACTCTGATAGAAACCAACAACAAAAATATGCGCACAAACATACGTGAATGGCTAGGAGTAGACCCCTCCTCGCGCGTTCATCGGCTGGGTCGACATGCTACAGGCAAATACTTTAACTGGGCCATATCTGGCGCCACCGACCTAGTACAATTGGGCGATGATCATCGGCCAGAATCCATAAGGCTGGGCAAAGTTTCCAGAGGAGTTACAGATGTCCTAAAACATGGCTTGGCCTTGCCTATAGTGTTGTGGGACAGAGATGACCCCATAGTAGAGATAGGCGAAGTTACTGTGGTAAAAAACCAATCAGATATAGACAAGGTACAGGAATGGCAACGCTCTACTCTGGCCTACAGATTAGGTTTATCAGACGAATCCGTTACCGTAGAAAAGACTTAGCGTATTGTAACTATGGCTATTGCAGCCAGTCCAACGGCTATTCGATAGTACGCAAAAACGGACAGAGAATGTTTTGCCAAATAGTTCAGCAAAAACTTGATGGCAAAAAGGCCGCTCAAAAACGCCGAAACTATGCCAACTACAACCAAGCCAGTTTGATTGTTGCCTTGCGCCAGCCCGCCACCGTCAGCCAAAACTTTTAATATTGCGCCTGTCGTTATAGGGATGGCCAGCAAAAATGAAAACCTGGTAGCGGCTACTCTGTCCATGCCAGCAAAAAGTCCAGCAGTAATTGTTGCACCCGAACGTGATATACCTGGCACGACTGCCGCAGCCTGGGCCAAACCTATTATTATAGCCTGCTTGGTTTTGGTATTCTCTAGCTTTGTACGGTTTTTTCGTTTCTTAGCAAAACTCTCTGCCCAGAGTATAAAAAACGCCGCTATTATCATATCCACAGCTACTAGCCTGACCGAACGAAAGGTGGACTCTGCTGCTTTTTCCAACAAAACTCCAGAGATAACTGCAGGTACAGTAGCGATTATTAGCAGCAACGCCAGTTTTCTTTTGTCGTTTTTGCCCAACAATCCCAAGAACAATTCCCAAATATCTTTATAAAAAACTGCTACTAGCGCCAATATTGTACCTATATGCAAAGCAACATCAAACGCCAAATCATTGCCAAAAACACCCAATATGTGTCGCATAAAAATCAGATGCCCGGAACTAGAAATGGGTATAAACTCTGTCAGTCCCTGGGTTATACCTAGTATTATCGCCTCAATTATACTCATTTATTAGCCTTCAATGCCTTTAGTCGAGGCAGAAAAGATGTGACAGCACCGTCCATACCCAAAACCTTCATAGCACCTATCAGTACATATAGTTCGTCCAGTTTGGCGACATTAGGTGGTTTGGCGGACTCTAGTTCTCGAAAATAGTGCTCTACTCTGTCTACCAACCATTTTTCTTCGGCTGGTTTTATCTGATTTGTAGAAACTTTTGGTTTTTCGGAGGGCGATACTACTTCCAGAGACCTGGCTGAGTGCTCTCTTTTTCGCAAATGTCCGCGCTTTATCAGACTATTTACGTGTAACGACACTGTTGCCACGGATGTGTAGTCTAATCCCTTCATAATTTCGCGGTAGCTAGGGCTGTAGCTGTTTTGAACTATAAATGCCTCTATAAATGTCAGCAATTCTCGCTGTTTCTTGGTTGGCATTATAGGCTTTTCGTTCATCTTTTTCCCGCGGATGAATATTTAGTAGGAAAAACCCAAAACCGATACCAAAAATAATTCCAAACAGTAAAGAAGCCCGCCGCAATGAACTGCCCAATATACGGAGTCAAACCAGCGTACTTCAGCGAAGCCACTATGCCATAATCCAGCAAAAAGTTTACAACAGTTATCAAAGCATAGCGTCTAGTAACCTCAGTCTGATGTTTTGCCAGTTTAGGATTGTTAAATACCCAGTAGCGCTGCAAGGTGTAGTTGACTAGCCAGCCTACCACATTTGCCGACAGCTTTGCCCACCACAAACTCCAGCCAAATTGCTTGTCCAACAAAAAAAACATCAGGTAGCCAGACCAGAAAAACGCACCGCCACTAATCAGATACTGTGTCAATTGCACAAGATTAACTTTTTGGCGGGTTTTTTTGATTTTATTCATGAATAACTAAAAAGGATTATGTTTATACCTCCAATTATACTAGATTTGCCAAAAAACCTACGCTTTTTTGATTTTATAGACACCCAAAGTCGGGCTAGTCGTGCTATAATCTAGCATACATGCGACCCCAAAAAAGTTCCAAAAAAAGAAAAATAAACACGTCCGTAGACGGTATCTTGCAGACAGATAGCCCTCTAAAAACACCCCGTTATTATAGGGGAAATGGTAACCTGGGAAATTTTGACACGCCGCCCACTCCACGCCACAGAATGCGTCGTGCGCCCAATACAGAACCATCTAAAGATTCCGATGAACCCCGTCGCTTGTTAGGAAATTTTGACACTACCTCTACACTAGACAAAAAAACTTTTGACGTGGTCGCTGACCAGCCAACCCCCAAAGAAAAGAAAAAACGCAAACATCGCATCTGGAATTGGTGGAAAAACCGTTCTCTAAAGCTAAAAATATTTATTTTTTTGCTGTCCATACTATTGGTACTGGGTGGAGTCTTTGGTCTACGAATTCGTAGCTTTTTTGACTCTGTATTTTCTAAAAATGTAGGCAACTCTGGTTCCTCTGCACTGAGCAAAAATATAAATCCCGACCTACTAAAAACCGAAGGCGATGGCCGATTCAATATACTACTGCTGGGGCGTGGTGGTGTAGAGAACGAGGCCCCGGATTTGACAGATACTATTATCATTGCCAGCATCGATCTCCAAAACCAAACTACTTCGTTGCTCAGCATACCCAGAGATACATGGGTAAATATAGACGGCCAAAACATGAAGATAAATGCAGCCTACAGCAACGCAAAGATGCGGTCCACCTACAAAGGCAAATCCAAAGAAGATGCAGAAAATGATGGTATCCGTTCCAGTATAGATGCTGTTCGAACAGTCGCTGGAGTACCGATTCACAAATACGTGCTGACCGATTACAAGGCATTTCGTGATGTAGTAAACGCTCTGGGTGGCGTAGACATCACGCTGACAGAAGCAATCTACGATGGCTTCGCCGGTTGGAGGTTCCCTGCTGGTTTGCAAAATATGAACGGAGACAAAGCATTGCAGTTTGCACGTACCAGGCATGGTAGTGCTCGGGGCGACTTTGACAGAAACGAACACCAGAGGCAGTTGCTGGTTGCTATGCGCACAAAGGCCACCAGCACCGGTATCATAGCCAATCCTGTTCGGCTAAATAGCCTGGCCAATGCCGTCCAAAAGAACATTAGAACAGACCTGTCCCTAGACGAAGCGCGAACCCTGTACGAAAGAACAAAATCTATGATGGACGCCAGCATAATTTCTTTGGACCTAGCAAAGCCAGACGGCCCACTGATAACTACGGGGAACATAAATGGCCTGTCGGTTGTGTTGCCAAAAGCTGGTCAGTCAGACTACAGCCAAATCCGTGCCTATGCCAGAAAAAACATGATAGACCCCCTGATACGCAAAGAATCTCCCAAAATAGCCATCTACAATGCAGGTGGCTCGGCCGGCATAGCAACATTTGTGGGCGATATACTATCCAGCTATGGCTACAATGTGCTGACAAAAGGCACTGGCAACAACACGCAATCTCAAACCCTAATAGTCAAAATTACCAAAGACGCAAAGCCCTACACGGACCGTTATCTAAGCGTCAGATTCAACACCGGCATTACCCATGACCTACCAAACGGTGTAGTGCCTGCTACAGACTTGCCGTCAAACAGCACCAGCAACAGTGGGACCACAACTCCTCAGCCAGACTACATTATTATTCTGGGTAGCACCTACACACAGGGTTCAGGTGTCACCTGGTAACATCGTAGAGTTTAGCCAATTATCAGCGGTGTTATATAATATACTTATTATATGAAAAACAACGCTTCTTTCGCCTATGCCCTTTTGTTGATAATCGGAGATTTCGTAGCCCTTTTGGCAGCCTTTAGTTTGGCCTATATACTCCGTGTAAAGTTCGACCATCGGCCCATAAACGACCTCATTTCGGCCCGCACTTACTTTACGAGTTTGGCCTATGTGTTGCCTCTATGGATTGCCGTTCATTCTTTTATTGGACTGTACCTGTCAGATGTCTACGAAAAACGTTTTTCGGAACTAGGTCGCCTGTTTGTTGGCTCAACAATGGGTATATTGGTTCTGATAGGATACAATTTTCTGACAAACGGCAAGCTGTTTCCATCACGCTTGGTCACAGTTTATGCCTTGGTGCTTGGGTTTGGGTTTTTGCTGCTATTTAGGTCCTTGGCTAGGATATTCAAAAGATTACTCTATTCATATGGTATTTGGGTAACAAACGTACTTATCGTAGGAGATTCCGACCAGTCGCTGGTAGTCGCCTCTGCCATCCAAAACACAGCCCTGACAGGGCAACGAGTTCTGGGAATAGTTGGACGCCATTCTGGAGATTTTACCAACTTCTCTTCATTTTCTGAAGCCACTCATAACCTAAAAGAATCTCTCCAGAGCATTATCCAGACCCAGCTATACGCAGACCAGTCTAAAAACGATGCCATCCTCCAATATGCTCAACAAAACCACATATCCTACAGGTTTGTTCCCGGAAATAGCGACCTGTATGTAGGCAAAATGGCCGTCGAATTATTTGCAAATGGTATTCCTATGATTACCGTTCACCAAACAGCCCTAATAGGTTGGGGACGGATAGCCAAACGCTTATTTGACCTGTTGGCAGGTGGTCTGTTTTTGATAGTCGTATCGCCGTTGATGCTGATAATTGCCGTCCTGGTAAAGCTGACTGATTTGAATGGTCCAGTCCTGATGCGTGGCAAGCAGCAGAATAGACTAACCCGTCACGACACCGTATTCAAGGTTTACAAGTTTCGTTCCCACTACGCCAAATACGATGGAAAGACCGATCAGGAAGTATTCGATATGGTCGGCAAACCCGAGCTACTGGACCAGTACAGAAAAAACGGCAACCAACTAAAAGACGACTTCCGCATAACACCATTCGGCAAGTTTATGCGTCGCTATAGTCTGGACGAACTACCTCAGCTGATAAATGTCATAAAGGGCGACATCAGCCTGGTAGGCCCGCGTTCGCTAGTAGCCAGCGAGCTACAGGAGTACAAAAAAAGACACACTATACTCAGCGTAAAGTCTGGCTTGACTGGACTGGCCCAGATATCTGGACGTCGCAACATCAGCTTCGAGGAACGCCGACGCCTAGATGTCTACTATGTCCAAAACTGGAGTTTTTGGCTAGATATTAGTATCCTGCTCAAAACTCTGCGTGCGGTGCTATCTGGCAACGGAGCATCATGAAAGACGACCCCAAAAAAGTAGCGATTATCTGCGACTGGCTACTATCCGGAGGCTCCGAAAAAGTTATCCTAGAACTACATCATATGTATCCAGAAGCGCCCATTTACGCATCGTACGCCACCGCTGGATGGCAAAAACAGCTAGACGGCAAACTAGTTACCGGCTACCTCCAATACTGGCCTTTTTCGGCTCTCCGCAAATACATACCATATCTACGAATGATGTGGTTCTCGCACTTGAATCTGTCCGCTTACGACCTCGTCATTTCATCTAGTGGCGCAGAGGCCAAAGGCGTCCGTGTAAAGCGCCGTAGTTGGATGGCGTCTATATTGAACCAACCAGCGCCCAAAACAACTCACGTCGCCTATATGTACGCGCCAACACATTACTACTGGAGTCGCTACGAACAGTATTTGTCAAACCCAGGGTTTGGGCGGCTGGACCCTGTTGCTCGCTTGGGTCTAAAAATACTGCTAAAGCCACTACGCAAATGGGACTACGCCGCAGCTCAACGTCCAGACTATATAATTGCCATTTCCACGCACATTCAGCAGCAAATAAAAAAATATTATGGCCGTGATTCTACAGTCATACATCCACCGGTCGACACAAAGAGGTTTCAGACTCCAGTCCTAAAACATGACCTGCCAAACAAACGCAAAGGTTTTGTCATAACTGGCCGCCAAACCCCATACAAACGTATAGATCTGGCGGTCGCTGCCTGCACCCAGCTGAACCTCCCATTGGTAGTAATAGGCAACGGTCCAGAACACAAAAAACTGAAAAAGTTGGCTGGCAAATCTGTCACTTTTCTGCGCAATGTCACAGACGCCGAGCTTCCCCACTATCTGCAATCGGCCGAAGCATTCCTGTTTCCTGGCATAGAAGATTTTGGCATCGCCCCAGTCGAAGCCATGGCATCGGGTACGCCTGTCATCGCCTACCGTGGGGGCGGGGCGCTAGACTATGTCATAGACGGCAAAACTGGTGTATTCTTTGCAGATCAAACTGTAGACAGCCTGGTTGGAGCCATTTCAAAGTTCCAATCACTGCGTTTCGTTCGCACAGATATCGTCAACCAATCAGAAAAGTTCAGCACCAAAACCTTCCAAGCCCAACTGTCGAACTATATACAGTCGCACCAAAACCCCGCTAAGTAACTGCCAATATCGCCCTTAACGCCAGGGCCGTATCCTGCCAGTGCGATACTTCCAGCGAATCAATACCCATAGCCATTACAGGATAATCATTTCCGCCCTCAGCTAGTCTATCTCCAAAAAACAGGATCTCTTCTTTGCTAACTTCAAGCATCTCCATTAACTTTTTCATGCCATAGGCTTTGTCTATGCCAAGCTTCGTAATATCTATTGATGTCGTGCCGCCTGCTCGCACTTCGAACTCGGGTATTAATTCGGCTATTTCCTTTCTCAGTCTTTCCTTTTTTGACTGGTCAGGGTCCCATGCTTCTTTGGCACCTACTGGCGCTTCTTGCCCCAGCGCCGATAGAGTAACTTGACTACCCCTATCTTCTATTATTTCACCCCATAGTTTTTCTTCTCTCATGCCTGTTTTATCCAAAGCCTTGTTCAAGGCATCTATAATCTTATTTTTTTCGTTTTTGGTAAAATCTTCCGTATATACTAGACGCCAATTTGCCTCTACTACATTGTAGTTGTAGTATCGAGTACCACAGGTCGGCATCAAATGTAGCGCTTCCAGTTTGATTGGGTCGGCCTTCAGGTTATCTAGTAGCTGTTTTTCGAACTGCTCAAACTTACCTCCAGAAATTACGCAAACCTGGAAATGTGCAAGTAGCTCATTTAGGATTTCAGCCATTTCGTCAGCTAATGCTGATTTGCTTTCTGCCAGTGTCCCATCTAGGTCAAATGCTATTATTTTTCGTTTCATTATTTTCCTTTCAGCTTATTTGCAATGTCTTTAACTTTTTGTGATTGGTCGGTGCGCATAACCAACACGCCGTGTTCAGTATTCACGATAACCACATTGTCCATGCCAATTACCGCTACGGGTTTGCCAGTGTCATTTCTAACGTATACCTGTGCACTATCCAAAACATGTACGTTGTCACCTTTTACTGCATTGCCATTCTGGTCCTGGGCGCTTACTTTATGAACATCATCAAACGACCCAACATCCATCCAGTCAAAAGTACCAGGGATAACCAGCAGATCAGGAACTTTTTCCATGAGTGCTGTATCGATAGCTTCCTTTTTAAAGTCTAAATATATGGCGTCTCTTTTAGATTTACTAGTTTCATTTGCCAGCCGATCCAGCTGCTGTATCCAATGCTTATCAGCAAACTTTCTAATAGTTTCCGCAAAAACCCTATATGGCGCAACAAAATATCCCATATTCCACAGGTATTCACCACTCTCGTAATATTCTAAAGCCTTTGGATGTGCCGGCTTTTCTTTAAAGCTCTTTATTTCATGGGCCAGAGTTCCGTTATCGAAAACATCCCCTTTTTGTATGTAGCCATATTTGATATCCGGGTGTGTTGGCTCCATCCCGAGCAATATTATCCGATTATGCTTCTGTGAAATTGCACCTGCTCTTTTGATTGCTTCAGCAAATCCATTTACATCGCGAATGTGATGATCCGCATGAATAGATGCGATTGGCTCATCAACGCCATGTCTAGAGCCTATAAACTGCAATGCGTTAGAGATACACGGCATGGTATCGCGGCGCGCTGGTTCAATAATAATTTGATCAGATTTTAACTCTGGCAGTTGCTTAATTACGTGGTCCGAATGGCTGGCTTCTGTAGAAATATAGATTTTATCTACACTCGTAATACGCTTTGCTCGCTCAAAGGTATTTTGAAGTAGTGAGTTATCCCCGATTATTGTTAATAAATGTTTTGGATACTCCGGCGTAGACAACGGCCACAGCCGTGTTCCTGACCCTCCGGCTATTATTACAATAATCATTACGCATTATTATAACAGACATCAATTGGGTCCACCGTTGCTTCTTTAGTAAGAAGTTATTATAGCGCACACATCGCCAATGTTGTTATGGCTACTGTACAAATTAGGATAATTATTATAAAATGCTTACGTAAAAGTAGTAAAATAAACATATGAAAATAAAGCGCAAGAATTCACGGATGAAGCGGTCCATTTTAACACTCAGAAAACTGCTCTGGGGTTTGGCCTTTTTTATGGCTATGGCACTTTTAATACTGGTGCTGGAAAAAACAAATGTAATTAATTTTATTAAGCCAGGGAGACCCGCTCCACAAACAAACCAACCGTCTGGGCCGACTCCTGAACAGCGAAAACAAGAAGCAGAGGCCACCGCCGACGCAAAAAGACAGATGGCTGAAGGTCCAGTCACCACTCCAAAGACTTCTGTTGATGGTAAAAGAGCCGTTAATCCGGTTATAACCAGCGCCTCTCAGGCTGAATTGCGTGGATTTGTTTCAGGCATCGCCGAAGACGGAGGCACGTGCACAGCAACTTTTACGAAAGGCACGGTAACTTTCACTAAGACTTCTGCTGGCTTTATTAATGTGGCCAACACCAACTGCAAACTAATTACACTCAGCTCCTCTGACTTTCCTAGTAAAGGCAATTGGTCGATTACTCTATCGTATTCCTCTTCTAAAGCTATCGGCACATCCCCTTCCACTAATTTAGAGATCCAATGATGAAAAGTATTGTACGTTCTATTTGTCTCTTCACTGCTCTTAGCTTAAGCTTTACTCCATTAATAACGATTTTTTTGCCACCCCTAAAAGCCAGCGCGGTTACTGCCAGCGACTGGAACCCTGCTCGGATCATCGACGATTCAATATTCTTTAACCCCAACTCTATTAATACGCAAGAAATTCAGAATTTCCTAAACGCCAAGCTCTCGTCTTGTGATGTAAACGGAGTACAATCACATACTTATAAATACAATTCCTTAACAGGTAGAGTTGATTTCTACGGTAATGATTCAGAGCCTGCAGATCCTTCAGTGACCACATCAAGAGCGACCTACGGCCAGCGTTACGATAATTGGCGCACTGCACAAGGAAAATACACTAAAGGAGCTACCGCGCCCTATACCTGTCTGAAGGATTTTACCCAAAATATCCCCGGTATTGGTCCTGATGCATACTGCCCCGGTAGCGTGGGTGCTGGAGTGAAATCCGCTGCGACAATCATTAAAGAAGTTGCTGTGGCATGTAATATTAACCCGCAGGTCATACTCATAACCCTACAGAAAGAACAAAGCCTTATAACTGACGACTGGCCGTGGCTGTTACAGTACACCAAGGCAACTGGAATGGGTTGTCCAGACTCCCCACTTGAAGCTGATGTAGACGCCAACCAGAATGGCTGTTATGACCAATTTGAGGGCTTTTTCAAACAGATCTATTACGGTGCCCGTCAGTTCCAGAAGTACGTAAAGGATCCAGGTGACTTTAACTATGCAATCGGACGAAACAGCTTTATCTCATATCAAGAAAACAATCCAAGTTGTGGAGGCACTAACATCATCCCGCAGACCCAGGCTACGGCTGCGCTCTATAACTACACCCCTTATCAACCAAACGCAGCAGCACTTAACAATTTGTATGGCACGGGAGACGATTGCTCCGCATATGGTAACCGAAATTTTTGGAGAATGTTTAATGATTGGTTTGGAAAATCTGTTTATATAACAAATATCAAATGGGAGCCTGCAATTATTAGCCAGTCGTCCGGTAAAATTAATGCATTTGCTCGTGGCTACGACAGCAGGCTGTGGCAAACTTGGTTTGATAATACGGGCTGGCAGAGTAAATGGAATTATATTGATGTGCCTAACACTATATCTTCTGCTCCTTCCGGTATTTCTTTTGGCGAAGGCCATATGGATGTTTTCGAAACTAGAAATGGAAGTCTGTGGCACAGTTGGTATAAAAACGACGCCACCACTTGGAGGCCCTGGTCAACTCTGGGCGCTCCACTAGGTGTCTGGCTTGGCAGAACCCCCGCTACAGTCACGCAAGTGCCTGGAAAAATAAATGTGTTTGCTAGAGGTAGTGATGGGCGACTATGGCAGAACTGGTTTGATAATACGGGCTGGCAGAGTAAATGGAATTATATTGACGGACCTTCAACAAGCTCATCATCCCCCACTGCTATCTCTTTTGG
>CALRAM010000003.1 GCA_943353165.1 uncultured Candidatus Saccharimonas sp. | reverse complement strand
CAAGTGCCTGGAAAAATAAATGTGTTTGCTAGAGGTAGTGATGGGCGACTATGGCAGAACTGGTTTGATAATACGGGCTGGCAGAGTAAATGGAATTATATTGACGGACCTTCAACAAGCTCATCATCCCCCACTGCTATCTCTTTTGGTGAGGGCCATATGGATGTTTTCGAAACTAGAAATGGAAGTCTGTGGCACAGTTGGTACTCGTCTAATGGTGGGTGGCGATCATGGCAACCCGTTGGAAGACCTTAGCGCAAGTTGATTAAAGTAACTGTCATTTATTTTAGTTTTACTCTATTGTAAACGAATGTGAATTTTTAAACTCTTTAATGTAATCCAATATGTCGACAGTCGTTTCCCATCCTAGCTCTTTTCTTGCTTTGATGGGGTTATCGCCTGAATCAAAACGACCCGGATAGCCGTCTATATAGTTAATCTTTCCGCCAAATGCTTCTGCAATCTCTACCACCGAAAATCCCTTGGTATTGTTTAGTGAATAGCCATCACCCTGGCCTTTTTCGCCCACTTGTATTATTCCTCTTGCCAGGTCTTTAACGTAGGTAAAATTACGCCTCTGGGTTCCAGGCTTAACTACAGTCAATGGCTTAGCATTCAGATATGCGTGCTCAAATTTGGCAATCAGCGTCGCGTACTTTCCTTTCCCATTTTCTCTTGGCCCAAAAGCGTTATAAAAATAGCAAATGGCGTATTTGAGCCCGTACCATTCACCGTAATTGTTTATCAAGTCTACGTTTGTGGCTTTTGTAAACGCGTAGGGATTTTGGTGTCTACCGTTGCCCTCTATGGCAAATTTGGTGCTAGATGCCGCGTATACTAGTTTGCCTACCTTGCGTGTTCGACAAAATTCCACCACCGCAAAAGTTCCAACTATATTCATGTCATAGACTTCTTGAATGTCATCAAAAGACGGTGCTATCCGAGCATATTCTCCCAGATGATAGACAATGTCTGGAGTTTCCGGAACTAGTGTCTCTATATCCTTGGTGTGTCCACTACGATATTCTGCACCATCTATGTGGTTATCTTTGCTTCCAGCAAAATAATTGTCGAGTGAAATTACCTGATTGCTGGTATCTTTAACCAACATTTCGATTATATGTGAACCTACATGCCCTGCACCACCGGTCACCAAAACAATACGCGTAGCCATTGTTACTAATTTATGGTCTTTCGGCCAATGCTTTCATAACGAAACCCATGTACTTTCATAATATCCAAATCATATAGATTACGTCCATCAAATATAACTGGTGCCTTTAGTAGTTTTTTCATGCGCACAAAGTCTGGGGCAAAAAACTCACGCCAGTTCGTGGCAATGATTAGGGCATCTGCTCCGTCTAGCGCATCATACTCGCTCGTAGCAAAACTAAGTAGTTTGTTGTCTGCATGGTGTCGTTTTACATTTTCCATAGCTTGCGGATCAAATGCTACAATCTTGGCACCGTTTTTAGTCAATGTTTCTATCATGGCCAGCGCAGGCGATTCACGAATATCGTCTGTGTTATCTTTAAAAGCCAGTCCCCAAAGTGCAAAGGTACGGCCTTCTATGCTGCCCTTGTAGTATTCTAGTACTTTATGCGGAATTACTTGTTTTTGATAGTCGTTGGCTGCCATAACTGCGTCAATAATGCCAAAATCGTAGTCGTGTGCGTGAGCTGTCTGGCTAAGTGCCAGTACGTCTTTAGGAAAGCAACTACCGCCGTAGCCAGGCCCGGGGTACAAAAACTGGTCACCAATACGACTATCAGTACCGATTCCCTTGCGCACCATATTCACGTCTGCACCAACTCGTTCACACAAACCTGATATCTGATTCATAAAGCTAATTTTTGTAGCCAAAAATGCATTTGCGGCATATTTAATCAACTCAGCAGAAGGCTCATCTGTAACAATTAGTCTGTCAAACCCTTTACGAACAAATGGCCCATACAGCTTGCGCATGAGCTCTTCTGCTCGCTCCGACGATGCGCCTATCACTACCCGTTCTGGTTTCATAAAATCCATCACAGCTTGTCCTTCGCGTAAAAATTCGGGATTAGATACCACATCAAATTCATGTTTAGTATTCTTTGCAATTGCTTCATAAACTTTCTTTGCAGTCCCCACTGGCACAGTGCTTTTATCTACAATCACTGTGTAACCCTGTAGTAATAGTCCTAGTTCTTCAGCAACGCCTAAAATAAAAGAAAGATCTGCAGAGCCATCACCGCCAGGTGGAGTAGGTAATGCTAGGAAAATAACTTCCGCTTCAACTGCATCTCTGAGCTGTGTAGTAAAACTTAGTCTGTTTTCTTTTATGTTGTGTTTAAACAAATCTTCAAGCCCTGGTTCATAGATAGGGATTTTGCCAGCCTTCATTTGTTTGACCTTTTGTTGGTCAATATCTACACACACAACCTCGTTTCCCATTTCGGCAAAACACGTCCCCGTCACCAGACCAACATAACCCGTTCCAACAACTGCTATTTTCACGAAGCTATCTCCTCTATCTGATCTTCGGTAACACTACGCCAAATAACATATTTTGACCAACCAAAATTCCAACCCAGGGCAACTATCGAACTTACGGCAAGTGCAGATAAGTTACTCAAGTGAAAATACTTAACACCCGATGCCACCATGAAAGTACTGCCAAATATAGCTGGCCAAGTTGTAGCATGAAACTGAATTATAAGGCTCATTAAACTCTTTTTTACCTTTTTGTTTTTGTATGTCCAGTTATTATGTAACATGAAGTTACTGAATAAAGCAATTTCTGCGCCAATAAATTGTGCAACAAAAACTGATATACCAAGACTTTTGTGAAGCAACGTAAGTATTACAAAGTTTATGACAAAACCCGTACCCCCCACTATTGAAAAACGAATAAAATCTAAGCGTAAAAGGCGAATAAATTTCTTCCTAGTGTATGCAATCATATCTGTCATATGGTAACATAAACTAAACGTAACATAGAGGAAAATATGGCCAAAGTAAAAAAACTATCCATTATCATGCCGTGCTACAACGAAAAGGCCACGATCGAGAAAATCCTTGATGAGGTTATGGCCGTAGACTTGGGTGTAACCAAAAAAGAAATCATTATAGTGGATGATGGATCCAAAGATGGAACGCATGACATTCTTAAGAAGCTTGCCGAAATAAATAAGTCCATCACGCTTATTTTTCAAGAATACAATCAAGGTAAGGGCGCTGCATTAAAGCGGGGTATTTTAGAATCTACGGGTGACGTTGTTGTTATTCAGGATGCCGACCTTGAATACGACCCAGAAGAATATAAGAGACTACTATATCCAATAGAGAGAGGTCAAGCAGATGTGGTTTATGGCTCACGCTTCATCGGAGGCGAGCCACACCGGATTATTTATTTCAGAAACCAAATTGCAAACAAGTTCCTGACTTTTCTATCAAACCTTTTTACTGGCTTGAATCTAACCGATATGGAAACTTGTTATAAAATGATGCGTGGCGATTTAGCGCGAACATTGGCAAAAGATCTGAAAGCCCAAAGATTTGGCTTTGAGCCAGAAATAACAGCCCGAATAGCTAAAAGTAAAGCTGCAGTCTATGAAATTGGGATAAGTTACTACGGACGCAGCAAAGAAGAAGGCAAAAAAATTGGATACCGCGATGGCCTAAAAGCCATCTGGGAAATAATACGTTTCAACGTGTTTACAAAATAGAATCATGGTCAAAACAAAACCATACTTGAAACGACAATTGGCTCTGCTTAAAATGCACTCACAACAGAATCTAAAAACGGCTGGTAAGTTTTTCAGAGCCAACGCCATAGGCACGATTGTTATCCTTCTTGCTACAATCGTTTTCTTTTTTCCAATTATTATAAGAATAGACTCATATAATCCAGGTGGTGATTCAATGTTTAATGCATGGACATTAGCTCGCAATCATCACTGCATTCTTAGACAAGGCTGTACTAACTATGTCGATGGAAATATATTCTTTCCTAATAAAGATAGCATGCTTTTTTCAGAAACCCAGCTTTCGACCGGCATACTAACACTACCCCTGCATTTTATCAATCCTAATCCGATATTTGCGAATAATGTATTTACAATCGTTAGTTTTTTCTTAAGCGGCTGGTTCATGTATCTGCTGGCTAAACGCCTGAGTAAAAAAAATGAACTATTTTCAATTGTATCAGGTCTTATCTTTGCATTTGCTCCATTTAAGTTGGTGGCTGTAGATCACCTTCAGAATCAAAGCATTTTTTATTTCCCTCTGATAATACTTTTGATAATAAGATACAAAGATTTTGGTAAAAAAAGAATTTTAGCTGGTTTATTTGTTGCGCTTGTTTTGTTATTTTACGCATCATGGTACCAAATGGTGTTTGCGTTAATTGGTATCGGGAGTTTTTTACTCGGCAGCCTGATTTTTAAATATTTTGAAGTCAAGAAAATATTGTTGTTAGGGTTGGTAGTAATATTGGCAACCGTCTCTACGCTACCTTTGGCTATAAAGTATGTTGAATTCTCAAAGTCTAGCGGTGCAAAGTTTAGCGTACCCGAACAAGCTCTATATGCCTCGCGGGTTACAGACTATTTTATACCGCAATCAGAAACATATTTAGGTCAATTTGTAAGAGAATTTAAACCAATTGCAAGGAATAGCTACAATCCTGACAGTGTTTCATATCACAGTATTACATTGTACCTATTATCAGCAATAATATTATTTATTGCTTATATAAAACGTAAAAATAAAAAGCTAAAAGAAAGAAACAAATTAGTAGCTATACTATTCTTAGTGGGCTTTGTGGGATTAATTCTTTCACTTGGTCCTCTGTTACAGTTTTCACAAAATCCATATACTTATGTAGATAATGTACATGGCACAAAAGTAGTTTTTGCCTTACCCTATGTATTATTTAGCATTTTATTACCTCAACTTGCTTTTATTAGAGCTGTGGGTAGAATTTCCGTATTGTTTCTTTTTGCGTTAAGTGCATTACTTGCACTATTGCCGGTGTATGTAGAAACTTTTAAAATTGCTTACAAATATAAAACACTGATGTATGTATTGCTTTTTGGTCTTTTATTTTTTGAATTATTTCCGACTAAACAAATAGGTATGTCCTCAAATATTCATAGTTACAATTTAAAAATTCCGGCGGTATATACATATATAAAAGATCAGAAAGATGTCAATAATATTATAATTCTTGCGTCTGATTACGCTTACCCTGGAGTTAAAAAGAGCAAAGATAATAATTTCAGAACATCAGTCTACGAACAAGTGCTGTGGGCTGGTTATCACAATAAAAATATTTATAACGGTTATAGCGGTTATTTCCCCAAAAACTATGCAAAAGATTATGATGATTTTTTGGACTTCAAGCCTGACGATGTAGCCAAACTCAAAGCTAAAAAGCTAAGATACATACTCGTTGATAAATTTTTAAGTACCTCGGATACGAGCTTAAACGACAAAATCAGTAAAATTTTACCAATGAAGGCTTACGAAGATACCCGATATGCCTTGTACAGGATCGAAAACTGAGTAAATTGCACTACTTACTGGTAAAATAGTACAGAATGGTTAAGAAAAAAATATATTTTGAAGGTCTAGGGCTCATTGATGGTCATTTTAGTGGCGTCGGTCAATATATCCACGGTATTCTTCAGGGTGTCGACCAGATTTTGGAAGATAAAAAGTATAGCGGCGAATCTTACCCAGAAGTAAAAGTTATTATCCCCAAGGACTGTGTGCAGCGATTTAAATCATTTGGTTTCAAAAACATAGGCTACAAACGGTTGCCTTTTTCTTTTTACTATGTTGCCGGATTATGGCATCGGGGAAAAATGTTCCCTATTGACTTGTGGTGTGGTAAAGCTACGTATATATTTCCCCGTTTTGTTGATATGCCTCTTGCCTTTAGCAAATCTGCTATGGTCATATACGATATTTCTTTTGAATTATTCAAGCAGTACTCTGATGAACGTAATGCCAAGTTTTTATCTGATGGCATAAAAAGGTCGCTCAAAAAGACTAGCAAGGTGATTACTATATCTCAGAATGCTCAACGTGAAATTATAGAGTTTTACAAAGTACCCGAGGATATGGTAGTTGTAGCTACACCGGCCGTCGATCAAAAATACTTCTACAAACGCAGTCCTGAACAAATTGACGAAGTCAAAAGAAAATACAAAATTTCTGGCGATTATATTTTGGCGCTATCAAATCTAGAACCACGCAAAAACCTAGACGGGCTGGTTGACGCATATTGCAGCCTGCCAAAATCAATTACAGATAAAGTTGGTCTTTTGCTCGTTGGGGTAAACGGCTGGAAGATGGAAAAGCTATTTGACAAAATTGTTGGCAAGGTAGAAGAGGGTTTCAATATCATTCGTCCTTCTCACTACGTTGCAGATGAAGACAAACCGGCAATTATTTCGGGAGCAAAATTACTTGTTTACCCGAGTCATTACGAAGGTTTCGGTATGCCTCCCCTAGAAGCCCTAGCCTGCGGTGTGCCTGTTATTACAGCTGACAATTCATCGCTACCAGAAGTTATTGGAGATGCTGGAAAAATGGTTAAAAGTACAGATGCTAAAGCCCTAGCAAAAGCTATTGAGCAATCACTAGAAAAACACGAATCATTAACCAAAAAAGTTCAAACAGCAGGCCCCGCCCAAGCAGAAAAATTTTCGTGGGTTAAAAGTGCCCAAGTATTCCTGGACGTTGCAGAGGAAATTGCTAAATGAAAATTGGGCTAGATGTATCTGTAGTACAAACACCTCACCGTATGCGTGGTATTGGTGCTACGACTATAAACTTTGTAAAACACCTGCCAGCTGAAGCAAAAGCCAGCAATGAATTTGTATTGTTTCTGTACCCCGAAGAGCAAGCTGAAGCACTTGAAATCCTAGATTTGTCTGACGTCACCTATAAAGTACGTTCACTCAAAAAACAAGAACGTATAAATCTTAAATTTCCTGGTAAGCTAAAAAAACTCAACGGCCCCTTAAACAGCCTTCGATCACTTCTCAATAAGCATAAAGGAGACAGGAGGATTAAGCCCGAGCACCTCAAAGACCTAGATGTGTACTTGCAGTTCGACCAAATGCAACTACCGCCAAAAAGGCGCGGGCTTAAAACTAATGTTATACTCTACGACCTAATACCCTACATTATGGAGTCTGATTATATGTGGGGCTACCGCACCGCAAGAGGGTATGGCGACTCCCGCAAGTCATCGCTACGTAAAGCCTTGTTACGCCACCAGTACATTTCTGAAGTAAAAACAGTTTGTAAGCAAGCAAGCAAGCTAATAGCGATTTCACAGCATACAAAAGAAGACTTCGTGCGCTATGCTCACGTAAATGCACGCAAGATTAAAGTTGTCCATCTTGGAATAGGCCTTGCGCAATCATCCAAACCAAAAGAAAAAATTGAATTCAAATGCTATGTCGAAAACAGTTGGGGTTATGTAAAAAAACCGATCACGATGGATGACAAGCCATTCATCCTTTTCGTCGGGGGCGCTGACCCCCGCAGAAAAATCATAGACCTGGTGGCTGCATATAATAACCTCAAAGCACAGGGCACAGACATACGGCTTGTGCTAGCCGGAGACACCATGAAAGGCACCAAATCAATACCAATTCCTACAGTCCAAAAGTACATCAATAACTCAGCCTACCTAAACGACATTGTATTCCTAGGGTTTGTAACTGACGAGCAACGTGAGTGGCTTTATGAAAATGCACTAACTTTTGTCTACCCAAGTGTTTACGAGGGTTTTGGTTTGCCAATTTTAGAAGCTATGCAATATGGAACGCCTGTTATAACATACAAGAACTCTTCTATCGAAGAGATCGCTGGAGACGCCGCAATATTTACAAATGATCATCTGACAATAATGCATGCTGTGCAAAGTCTATTAAATGATCCGAGCACACGAAAACAATATGAAAGCAAAGGGCGGGCCCAAGCATCTGGTTTCAGCTGGGATAAGACCATTTCTGAAATCTTCCGTATCTTAAACGTCTAACCTAGACGTAACTGCAGCACGTTAGCAAAGTCCGGACTGTGTAAAGCGATTAGGATAGTTTATTTTTTACGTATGCTCTAATAGCATAAGGCAAATTACTTATAAGATACCTAGGGCTAGATCGGAACTTTTGAAACTGGTGGTTGTTCTCTGCCAACTGTCGCGTGGCCTCTTCCAACTGTCGCGTGGCCTCTTCCAGGCGGTGGTTATTCTTGGTCAATTGTTCTGAGGTCTCATGAAGCATATGAGCTGCCTCTCTCTTGGTTGAGTTAATGGCAAATTTAAGTATGCTGCCACCATCATTGCCTACTATATTCATAGTCTCCCAATAGTACATAAAATACTTTTCGTCATATATCGCACTATGTTCATCCCTGTATGTAAGCGGTTTGGAAAAACCAGTGAAGTGTACTACTGCAGGATTTTTTACATTCAAGCCGGCAAGGGCAGTTGTGAAAACGTTATATTTTTTATCCAAATACTTAATGCTATCTTTGAAAATAAGATTAGTAACCGTCTGGTCAGCAAAGACATTATACTTTTCCGGTATAATCTTTGGTTTGTTGTATATACCATCCCAGAATTCTGTCATTATGCCTTTCCGCATTTCTGTTAGATTCATTAATAGTACTCCCGAGTTGACATATTTTTTAACACCTTGAGAATGAACCCATGCTTTGTTGTCTCGATAATCATCGCTATTATTGAATGCATAGTCTTCAACGGCAGCTATGCATTTACCCTCAAGATTTGTATTATACAATTCACTAAGATCACTGAGACAAAGTGTATCAATATCCATATATAAAACTCTATTCTCACTTTTTGGCAAAATATCAGGGGCAAGGTACCGATAATAGGCTTCCGTCGTAACCATATTGGTTATTTTAATCGTCTTGAGTTGATCACCGTCTATTGAGATAAATTTAATATTAGCATTTCTGTGTCGACTCTGTAATTTTTTTAACCGATCTATGTTTTTCTGGTTTATATTGCTATGAATGATATAGAAATTCAACCTGTGTTTCTGGTTATTCTTAATAACTGAATATATGGCAACTGCCATCATATTCACACCCTTATCGTTACTTGAAAAAATTAGATTCATATACTTAATACACTATATTAGGTGGATAATCCTGGGCACACTTGATGCTACTATATAATGCTGTGTTTTACTACCAGCAATATCGAATGCCTCAAATCCCACATTGTTTTTAGCGAGTTCCTGTTTGAAGATATTAATTGTGCGCTGTTCGCCTATGCGTTCGGCATCATCGAATATCACTATAAAATCTTCGGCAAGACTGTCTGATAAACTAACAATGTTTGTTCTTGAGTATTCTTTATCGTAACCAATAGGACCATCGACGATCACTAGATCAAACTTGGTTTTCCCAATTACTCTGTTTAGTCCTTTATACTCGTTCAGCTTCTGCAGGACCTCACCTTTGTATCTGAAGTCCTGCAGTGCAAGACTTGTAATATTTAGGTTCTTTGGCATTGTTATCTGTTTTTTATAGATCTCAGTCCAGTCCTTGTTGTCGTCAATAGCAATGATTTTTACATTGGGATTTGCTTCGGCATACTGGTAAGAGAGTTTTGTTGTTTGCCCTAGCCCAAACTCCAAAACATTCTGTGGCTTAACGATATCATAAATTTTATAGAGTTTATAGAGTAGTGAATAATTAGCCGCACCACCAAAGGCACTAAACCCCTTATCTGTCACCCACTTACTGTTCTGTATGCTATCTCTAAAGTAGTCAGCAAAAAGTAATTCGGCATTCTGTGACTGGACATTTATTAAACGCTCATTTATCTCATTTAATAGCTTACGATTTTCACGCACATGTTTTAAAGTTCGTTTTATCATTTATTACTTCCGATCGTTATTAGTGATAATCATTAATTTTACAGTCATTTCGTGCAGTAAAATATTTCTGTGGGGGTAAAGCCAAAGTTTTTCTCATCTTCTGTTAGTACCATTTGTTTTATTTCTTTATTAGATGCAATTTCCCTTGCTTTATATACCCTGACTTTCCAGCCGGCACTTTCAAGTCTTCCTACGTAGTCCGTCCCGTATTTGCGCACGTGGTCAATCTGCCCGAAATGCTTCAGTCGCCCTTCGTCGGTTTTTACTTTACTGTTTTCATATGTGATTTCCTTGTCTGCAATTGGTACCAAAAATATTGCCCAACCTGCAGGTTTCATAACTCTGTACATCTCTTTCATAGCCTTTACGTCATCACTAACATGCTCCAATACATGGTTGCACATAATTATGTCGAAACTATTGTCTTTGAACTTTATGTCAGTAATGTCCATCTTTACGTCTGCTTTAAGTAAATAATCAGCTGTGAGATATTTTTTGCCGACTATTTTTCTGAAATTATGCTCCAAAACTTGTTCTGCGGCAACATGTAGCATTGATTTCTTCTTAATTGAATCCAAGCCTACTTTTCTAATGATAAATAGCCATGTAAGCCTGTGCCTTTCTAAGGTTCCGCAGTTTATGCACACGCCTTTTTCTCTGGCCATACCCATTCCATTTACCGCAGGAATAAATTCGCTCCACTTTTCACACACTGGGCAATAATTTAGTTTTGAATTTTTTATACTTAATTTATATTTACGCCAGAATACAACCACTCCATAGGGAGCAACTGCTTTGATTAATTTTCTAGCTCCATATTTCACGTATTGTCCTCATTTTTATTATATGTGAAGCTGTCCCAATTGTGCCAATAGCCCTGTTCACCACTTGTCGCACTAATAAGCCCATTATTACCAGTCGCATTGCGAATAGCAAATCGATGTGAATTCTTTTCATTCGTAAAAGCTATTCTTTTACGTGTCTTCTCTTCATCCAGGACTGCGTGTACATACAAGTCACAATTATTGTACAGCCTCAGGGGCAATAAATACCTAAGTCTATGTGTGCCTTTGCCTGACTTTGATTTCGCTCCGTTATTGACTATGGAGACGTTGCGTATTTCGTCGATGATGGAAATATGAACGTTAACAGGTGTATCGTCCGTTATCTTATATTCCACCTCAAATACTAATTCATCCGCACTGGTAAGCAATGGCTTTGATACCGGAATGATCCTGAACTTCGGAACCCTCTCGCATAGCCCGTCCTCATATGCGTCTTGTTGTTTTTGGGGTACAAACGGTTTTTGAAAATTTTCTAAAGTGTACTGGTTCGCAACATCTTCAGGGGTCCCAATAACCTTAATACCCGCATCGTGCACGAGCATCGCTCTACTACAAAAACGACGTACCGCATCCATGTTATGAGTTACTAGAACAACAGTCTTACCTTCATCCTTTAGATTCTTAAAGTAGCCGGTGCATTTTCTTTGAAATGCTTCATCTCCTACAGCTAATACTTCATCAATTAAAAGTATGTCGGCTTTGGCTCTTATGGCCATTGAAAAGGCTAGCCGAACTTGCATACCAGAAGAATAATTCTTGAGTTGTTGATCCATGAATTTTTCTAGCTCCGCAAATTCAACGATCTCCTGATATTGAGCTTCTACTTCTTTTCTAGAAAAACCTAATAATGCTCCATTTAAGTACACATTTTCGCGTCCAGTTAATTCTGGATTAAAACCCACTCCAAGTTCAATAAATGGCACTATTCTTCCATTAACGTGAATTTTACCTTTATTGGGTTGATATATTCCTGCTATCATTTTAAGCAACGTACTTTTACCGCTACCGTTTCGCCCTACTATGCCAAAAAATTCACCTTTTTTGATTTCGAATGAAATATTTTTTAAGGCGTGTTGAATATCTTTTTCAACATCATTTTTATCTTTAAATGCGCTAGTAACTAGACTTTTTAATGTTCCCGCTCTACTACTTGTATAGTGAAAATCTTTTGAAACATTATCTACTTTTATTGCTATGTCATCCATCTAAACTTCCTCCGCAAAAAATCGTGATCTTGCGCGAAAATATAATGAAGCAACTATAGCAATAACTATTACTGTCATTATTGGAATTAAGCGAGCATTCGGATTGTTGTAAATACTATTTATAGTTTGGGTTTGATCTGTTACCATTACAAATCTAGCGTCTTGTATAATCTGCGCCATAGGGTTAAGCATCAATATCTTCGCAGCAGAAATAGGTATTAAAGAAAGCGGGTAAAGTATCGGTGTTGCATAAAATGCTCCTTGTGTTGCGACTTCCCATATATAACCGACATCTCTGAATCTTACGAAAACAGCGCTTAAGAAAAATGCAACGGCCAACGAGAATACGAACAACTCAGCTATTAACAATGGCAACAACATGGCTGAAATCCTAAAATCTACGTGGTTTATATACATAAATAATAGGATAATAATGAAGTTGATGCACAAATTTATAAGTGCAGAAAAAGAACCTGCCAGAATTATTACATATTTGGGAAAGTTAATTTTTCTGATTAAATCTCCCTTACTTACAATAATGCTCACACTACCGGTAGTTACTTCTATAAAAAAGTTCCAAAGAACTATGCCTAGTAGTAAATATACTGGATAGTGTGGAATTGTCGCGCCAATTTTTAAAAACTTTGTAAAAACTATATAGAGTATTACAAATAGTGCTAATGGACGTAGAAGAGACCAAATATAGCCAAGAACAGACCCTTGATAACGTAACTTAAAATCAGACCTAACCATTTGCTTGAGCAGGATAGTGGAATATCGATAACGATGTAGTATTCTTTTCACTTCATCTTATTTTATAGGCTTTTATACTATACAGCAACGGTTAGTTACCCCTATAATGTTCGTATGTCTAAATCTATACTGGTCGCAGGAATTAATGGGTTCGTAGGTAAGCATTTAGCAAGTGAGCTCCATCGACATGAATATATAGTATACGGTACGGGTACCGAAAAAGACGTGGTTCCGGAAATAACTAAAATAGTCACTAAATATGTCCAGTGCGACCTTACAAACCCTCAAGATGTAGAAAAGCTACCATTAGCGAACATTGATGCCATCATAAATTTGGCTGGATTGGCTCAGCCTAGTACTTCTTCCGGAAAAGAGGAGTTATATAACAAAATTAATGTCGAAGTACATTCCATATTAATCGATCGCATTCAAAAGTCTGATTTAAACGTACGAATACTAGCGGTAAGCAGTGGGGCAGTTTATGACAATAACCAAGACATGCCGTTAACTGAAAAAAGTGCTCTAATTGAAGGCGGATCACCTTATGTGGCAAGCAAGGTACTTCTTGAAAGAACCCTTCGAAGGTACATAAATGATGGGATGAATATTATAATTGCACGGCCTTTCAATCACACTGGTCCTGGTCAGCTTGACGGATTTATTCTACCCGACCTGACTAAAAAAATACTAACCCAGGATGTAATTACCGTTGGACCATTTAATACCAGCCGTGACTACACAGATGTCAGGGACGTTGTTAGAGCGTATCGTATGATTATTGAAAAACCCGTACAACCACTACAGAAAATCTACAATGTCTGTTCGGGAGTCGCTACATCAAGAGATCAACTGATCGAGAAAATCAAGACTTTAACAGGCAAGAAATCATTGGAGATATATGTAGACAAATCTATGGTGCGCCCGAACGATCCACTTTTGATCTACGGAAATAGTGACCTACTTAAAAATGAGTTTGGATGGCAACCGACTATCTCCATAGATCAAACCATCCGTGATTTTGTCCAGTGGAAAAAAGTGTAATCAGTAGCTAGTTCTAAGACTCTAGCCCTAAATCGTGATCGACCATCATTTTTACTAGACCGGGAAAGTCAACTTTACGCTTCCAGCCAAGAACTTTTTCTGCTTTTGTTGGGTCACCTAGTAGTAAATCAACTTCTGCAGGGCGGTAAAATTCTGGATTGATTTTAATCACCGTCTTACCAGTTGACGCGTCCACGCCAACTTCTTCGGCATCACTACCTTGCCACTTGATCTCGATGCTAATTTCCTTGAAGGCAAGCTCACAAAATTCACGAATCGTATGTGTCTCTCCGGTAGCGAGTACGTAATCATCAGGCTTGTCCTGTTGGAGCATACGCCACATGCCTTCTACATAGTCACCTGCATAACCCCAATCGCGCTTGGAGTCCAGGTTGCCCAGTTCTAGTACGTCTTGTTTACCGTATTTGATGCGTGCAACAGCTTTACTAATTTTGCGAGTTACAAATTCTGAACCGCGCCGTTCACCTTCGTGGTTGAACAATATCCCGTTACAAGCAAACATGCCGTAGCTTTCACGGTAATTCACCGTAATCCAGTGTCCGTAGAGCTTGGCTACGCCATATGGACTGCGTGGGTGAAAGTTGGCATCTTCGCTATAGCCTTTATCTGGCCGATTGTAATCTAGCCCGCCAAACATTTCTGAAGTAGAGGCCTGGTAAAAGCGAATAGTTTTTTCACCGCCACTCAGACGAATTGCTTCTAGCATGTTTACTACACCTTTGCCCGTAACATCTGCAGTCAATATTGGATCTCGGAACGAATAACCCACATGGCTAATAGCGGCCAGGTTATACACTTCGTCTGGTTGTGCTAGTTGAACCGCGCGAACTAGTGAAGACAGATCTAGCAGATCGGCCATGATGAGTTCAACATAAGGCATTTCCTGCTTTACAGCCTGATAGCGTGGGTGGCTGGCTTCCATCTGGCCACGAATTATCCCGTAAACTTTATAGCCTTTTTCGTGTAGTAATTTGGCCAAATGACCGCCATCTTGTCCTGCGATACCGGTAATAAGTACTCTTTTGCCCATTATTTAGCCCAGTTCTCTTCTTTCAAGTCTATTGTTTGATTGTCCTGTAAAATTGACTCTTTATACGCAGTTAACTCTTCTGAGTAAATACGAATTGCTTCATTGCTATCTGCAAGCCCTCTTGCTTCTATAAAACTATTAAAGCTTTCTGGGTTTGGTGTTTTTTCCATTATTTACTCCTTATTATTCTTTGATTATACTTGAAGTTAGCTCAGTTTTTTGTTGTAATTAATCCCGATTATAGCACCAGCTAGTAGCCACCACTGCGCAGCGACGGCTTCGTTGCTCCAAAGATGCATCACCATTGCCATAACGGCATATGCGCAGGCAGATGCAACTAGCGTCGTACCCAGAACTGATTTGGCTTGTACTAGCAGTTTTACCACATACCCCCAAGCCATGACAAAAATTAGCAGTCCAAATACGCCAACTTCATGAGCGATTTGAATATAATAGTTCTCTGTCAGAGTGCCGCCATTTTCATTCTGAATTGATACTATGCCGGCTGTACCCGGGCCGTACCCCATCGGTTTTTGAATAACTCCATTCACGCCCTTTTCTATAAAGTAAACGTGGAGTTGATCACTATCTGGGTCGGTTGCTTTGTTTTTATCGTCAATCCTAAATACCACACTTCGCACAAAGTAACTTTGGCGCTGACTGTACAGCCCTACTCCAAACAAAATTATCAGCGCAACTAGTATCATCCAATATTGTTTTAGTAGAAATGACGCTTTTTTCTTGTTACCTATAATCAGAAGCGTTAAACCGGAAATAATTATCCCTCCCCAGGCCGCCCTAGAAAAAGTGAGTATTAGTATTAGGGCGTGTAATAGTAAAAGCCCCGCGATTAGTCGTTTTCTTTCTTTTTTAACTTTTCCGTACAGGCTGGCAAGAAGTAGCGTAGGTAATATCAGGAAAGCTCCCAGCGAGTTTGGGTCGCGTATTGTAGACATTATTCTGGGGTAGTTGATGTCATCATTTATAAAAAAGTTCGGTTTAACTCCACGCTCTATGCTGTAGCCAATGTGCGTCAATATGTCTTTTGGCAAAAACCATTGTAAAAGCCCCACAAGACAAACTAACGTGCTAATTGCCAAAATCAATTTAATTACACGGACATCGATGTTTTTGTCTTTGACTAACCTAACCCCCACAAAAGCAATCAAAAAATACCAAAATAGTCTGTTGTTATATGTGGCCGCCAGCATTGCTACGGAAAGTGAAGTTTGTTTACTGAAGATGTATGTCAAAAAGTGTAATAAGCCGTAAACTATTGCCAAAATAAGTGTAATTCTAAATACCTTGTTGTCTCTGAGTTTTTGGCTGTACAGTGCAAAAACTATCGCAAAAACTAGCAAAAATATTGTTACAAAGTCTTTAGCAACTTTCCAAACATCTAGCCCGCCTGTGGATAGACTGAGCGATTGCGCCAAAAATATATGAAAAGGCATATACGCCAACAATCCATATACCCCCCATACTGGTAGGCGTTTTATCTTATTCATCTTATAATTATACTATTACTTTATGAAACAGATCCAAAAACACATTGCCATAGATGCCAGAATTCGCCGTAGTAGCACCGGTCGTTATATAGACCGCCTGGTTGAACATCTGCAAAAAATTGATACAGTTCATAAATATAGCGTATTAATACAGCCAGACGACCCTTGGCAACCAACAGCTAGTAATTTTACAGCCGTAAAAACCAAATACGGTCAGTTTTCTCTGAACCCTCTAAACGAATTTGGATTTACTAGACAGCTGTACGCTTTAAATGCCGATATTATTCATTACACCACAAACGCCCAACCGCTGTTTTATTTTCGCCCAACCATAACAACAACTATGGACCTGACAATGTTGCGTTTTACTAGAGCTGGTAAAACTCCGTTACCTATCTTTTGGCTCAAAATGGCTGCCTACCGTACTATGTTCTGGTTGGGCAACAAGAAGTCAAAAGCTATCATTGCTATCAGCAATTTTACTCGTGACGACCTGATAAAAAACTATCCTTTTACAGAAAACAAAATAACCGTCACTTATTGTGCCAGCGAACCACCTATCAGAGAAAACGCCAAAAAGCCGACATATTTGAACAACGGGGAGCCGTTTTTGTTGTATGTTGGGGCAGCATTTCCACATAAAAACCTACCGTTTTTAGTAGATTCTTTGCCAGAAATAGTGGGCCAACCAGATTTGAAATTAGTAATGGCTGGAAAAAAAGAATATTACTATAGGAAACTGGATAAATATATTGGTACAAAATCGTATTCGAATCGAATCATAACCCCTGGTTTTGTAGCCGATGCCGAGCTGAAATGGCTGTACGAAAATTGTAGCGCCTATGTGTTCCCTAGCCTATCCGAAGGTTTTGGGTTGCCGGGGCTAGAGGCGATGGTTCACGGCGCACCAGTTGTCAGTAGTAACGCCACCTGCCTGCCAGAAATCTATGGCGACAGCGCCCTGTATTTTGACCCTAAAAATGTTGATGATATGGCTAGCAAAATATCCAGCGTCTTGACCGATAAAAAACTAAGGGATGAGTTGATAACAAAAGGGCACAAACAAGCAGCTAAATATAGTTGGCAAAAAATGGCCCAGCAAACGCTAGATGTTTATAACGAAGTGCTGAAAACCTAGGCCGCGTCGGGCTTTAGGATAACGTGACGGTCGCGACCTTCGCCCCTGGACTCTGTCAGTAGTCCTGCTTCTGTGGCTACTTTGTGGACTATGCGTCTGTCGGCAGCATTCATAGGTTGCAGAGGCATATCCTTGCCAGACTTTTTGACGGCTTCTATCCATTCCTTTGCTTCTTCTGCTAGTCGATCTGCTCGTTGTTTTTTGTAGTCGGCGATATCTACGTTTACACGGCTGGGTTCGTGTCCTGCGGCTCGCAGGGCAGTTCCCACGATGAATTGTAGGGAATGCATGGTTTCGCCTCGTTGCCCTATCAGAAAGCCGTTTAGGTGGGTGCTGGGCACATGCAGTTCTATGACTTCATCGTCCTGTGTGGTGGCGTAGATGTCTGTGTTTAGGCCAAAAAATGACAGCAGGTCTTCCAGATACTTTTTTGCAAACTGAATGGATTCTTCGGTTTGTGTGTCGCTCATTACTTTTTGCGCCTTTTTTTAGCAGGCTTGGTTTTAGTTTTTGGCTTTGCTTTTTTAGGCACTACTTCGCCTTCTATGACAACTTTGGAACCCGATTTGTTGGCGATGGCTTGCATGTCGTTTTCGTCCTGTTTTAGGATTTTAGCCTGTTGTATATAGGCGGTAACTCCGCTAACCAACCAATACAAGCTGAGCGCAGACGGCAACCTGACGGTAAAGAAAAATATCATAAAGGGAATAAAGTACTGGGTGGTTTTCATTATAGAAGCATTTACTTCGGAGTTGTCAGAGTTTTTGCCATTGCTGGCGTCTTTTAGGATTTGACGAAGTTTTCTGGAATCATCGCTTTTTGGCATCAATTGGCGACTCTGGAAAAACTGAGCCAATGCGCTACCAAAGACCAGCGCCATAGCCGGCCAGTAAATAATGCCATTGGTAAAAATAGCCGTAAAGTAATTAACGCCCTTCGGTATAGCTGCCCTTTTCAGGTCAATAAATCCCAACAACGTAGAATCAAAATGACTGATGTTTGACGCCAAGTTTTTCATCCAGCTGGTGTCTCTGAGGAAGCCATACGACTCTGTTATCAACGCGTTTGGGTCAGCCACAATCTTTCTCAGGCCTTGATACAAACCAATTACTACTATCAGCTGGATCACCATTACACCTATTGGGCCCAGCGGATTAATCTGGCGCTCTTTGTATAGCTCCATAGTTAGCTGAGAAGTTTTCTGGCGGTCTCCTTTTGTGGCGGCTTTTATCTTTTTTAGTTCTGGAGCCATTTCTCTCATCGCTTTGGCATGGCGTAGCTGTTTTCTGACCAGAGGTAGCATCAACAATCTTATCAGTATGGTAAAGATGATGATAGCCATACCAAAGTTGTGGCCTGGCAACAACACATAGATAGCGATCAACAGATTGATGATTGGTTTGATTATTAACACTTGAAAAATAGATGCGAACATATCTGACTCCTGCTGACTTATTACCTATAATAACAGATTGCTAGGAGTTTTGGGCAGGTGTTTTGACTAATTGTGCTTTTTGAAACTGTTTTTTTAGCATATCTGTTAGCTGTTCGCTGGACATAGTAGCTACGCTGTCGCTAAAAACACTCAGCACAATATCGTACGGTTGATCAACTAGTTGATGGTTTCTGGCTATTTCATATATACGTCGTCGAATACGGTTGCGGACGACTGCTGATTTGTTAACTTTTTTGCTGACTACTACTGCCAATCGGTAAGTTTTTCGGCGCGTGTTTGGAGTGTATTTCAGAGAAATAAGCGGTCCACGAATTAACTGACCGCGACTATAAACGGTTTTTAAACTGTTGTGTCCATGGAAACGGTTAGAGCTAGATATCATAGCTGGTACCTTTTTTTAGGCAGAAAGCTTGATACGGCCCTTGTTTCGGCGTCGCTTCAATACGGCACGTCCAGCTTTGGTGGCCATGCGCTTCATAAATCCGTGCTCTCTGGCGCGGCTGCGTTTTTTTGGCTGATAAGTTCGTTTTGGCATGAGGGTATTATACCTTTTCTTTTAAATACACGGTAATGTTGACAATTATATCTGAAACGAAAAATGGTCTACTGCGTAAAATTAACAATAATTACCCACTAATTATAGCAAGTTTTCCACTATATTTAAAGTATTATCCACAGATTAACTGATTAACCCTAAACCTGTGGATAAATTAACCCCTAGTAGCCAAATAATGTATATTATCGTTGTTTTATATCTAAAAGACTTGTGGAAAAGTAGTTGTTTTATGTATATTTAATGTACTTGGGTTTAACGATCGAGGGGATTTATGCAGGAAAACCTGTGGCAAGCGGTGTTAGGAGAGATAGAGGTATCGGTTTCCCGAGCCAGCTTTATTACGTGGTTCAAGGGAAGCCAGCTACTCCAAAACAATTCTACCTCCATAATCATTGGCGTGCCCAATGTTTTCATAAAACAACAGCTGGAGAGAAAATACTTGGATCTGATAACTACTACGTTGGCAAAGAACGGACAAAAACCAAAACATATAGAGTTCAAAATACATGCCTCGGCAGTAACGCCTAAAAAAGATGATGCAGAAGAAACCGCTATTTCTTGGCCTAAAACAACCAAATCCACTCCTTCTACTAATAGTCCGCCTTCTAACTCGCTAAAACACAATTATCGCCAAGGTATAAACGAACGCTACACCTTTGAAAACTTTATAGTAGGGTCTGGCAACGAACTAGCTTACGCTGCTTGTCAGGCGGTTGCCCAAACAGTTGGCACAAAATACAATCCCTTGTTTTTGTATGGCGGGGCGGGTATCGGAAAAACTCACCTCATTCAAGCCGTTGGAAACGCCGTAGTAGCCAACAATCCCGGCGCTCATGTTGTTTATATATCTACCGAGCAGTTTGTACAGGAGTTTTTGGACGCCATCCGTTACAAAAAGAACACTGATTTTGCAGGTTACTACCGTAGTGCCGATGTGTTGATAGTGGATGATATCCAGTTCATAGCTGGCAAAGAAAAAACCCAACAAGAGTTCTTTCACACCTTCAACGCTCTTCACCAAGCCAACAAACAGATTATCATCAGCAGTGACAAACCGCCTCATGATATACCCACACTAGAGGAACGACTTCGTAGTCGTTTTGCCTGGGGAATGAGCATAGATATGCAGAACCCTGATTTTGAAACTCGTTGTGCCATAGTCCTGACCAAAGCTCATACTCACAATATAGAACTACCACCACCAGTTGTAGAATTTTTAGCAAATCTAGTCCAGACAAATATCAGAGAATTAGAGGGCGCACTAAACCAACTATTGGCTTTCTGTGAAATGCGTGGTTTAGCACCTGATTTGACTCTGGCTACTGGGCTGTTAGGAGGCAACAAGACTCGTCCAAAGCATTTAAATGCCAAACAAGTCATAGAACGAACTGCCAAACATTTTCAGATCTCTATAGAAGATATTATGGGTCCAAAAAGGGACAAAGACATAGTTGTTCCACGTCAGGTAGCTATGTATATGTTGCGTAGCGAATTGCACCTTAGTTTTCCAAAAATCGCCAGGGAGCTGGGTCGCAAAGATCACACGACAGCCATTCATTCTGTAGAAAAAATAGAAAAAGAAGTGGCTTTTGATGCAGATATTCGTGAAGCGATAGTAGATATAAAGGAGCGATTGTATGCGTAAAAACTGTTCACAAGCTGTGTTTTTAAGCCCCGATGGCTGTGCTAAAAATAGTCTATTTATAAACACACGCCTCCAAATTACTAGCACCATGTGTCTAACTGGCCGTTTTGTAAACAGTTTTTACAAAAACTTTACCCACTATATACACCACATAATTTTCATATTTATATCTGTTAAAACAAACTTATACACATTTTACACAGGCCTTATTAATCCTATAACTAATTATATAAAGGAGTATTAGTAATGAAATTAAAAGTAACTCAGGAAAATCTAGCAAAAGCTCTAAACAGCGTTTCACGGGTTGCCAACAGTCGGGGTACTCTACCGATACTATCCAATATTTTATTGAAAATAGTAGACAACAGACTCAGTATCGCAGCTACCAATCTAGATATCGCCATCACTCATTTTGTGGGTGCAAAAGTTGAAAAAGAAGGCGCTATCACTGTTCCAGCTAGACTGATGCAGGAGTTTGTTTCTAGCCTGCCCAGCGGAGTTATTAGTTTGGAATTACAAGAAAATAAACTTCATATCAGCACCGAAAAATATCAGTCAACCATAAACGGAGTTTCTGCTGAAGACTTCCCTGTCATGCCAGCCATTACAAAGGGAGAAACCCTAAAAATAAACACCAAAAAGCTAAAATTAGCCCTCCAACAAGTTGTTTCGGCGGCATCTACAGACGAATCTCGTCCAGTATTGACAGGTGTTTTTATGCATACATTTGAAGAAAATATGTATCTAGTAGCCACAGACAGCTATCGTCTGGCAGAAAAAATGATTTCCAATAGTTCTACCGCGCTGAGTATGTTGGTGCCGGCCACCTCCCTGACAGACTTGCTGAGAATAATTGGCGACAATGAAGACGAAGTGGTTATGATTTATGATGATCAACAAGCTCAGTTTCGAGTGGGTGATGTAGAGTTGGTGACTAGACAAATAGAGGGAAAATATCCTGATTATCGCAAGCTGATACCATCAACTTTCGAGTTTACTGCCACACTAAAAAAGTCAGAGCTGAGCAATATTACCAAAGTCTCTAGTTTATTTGCCAGAGAGAGTGCGGGTAGTATAACGATAAACCTGGACAAAAAAGCGGGACAAGTCAGCATACGATCCATAGCATCTCAACTAGGAGAAAACGTAGCCACTGCCGAAGCCGAAGTATCTGGAGATGGAACTATTACCTTGAACTCGCGCTATGTCATGGACGCCTTGCAATGTTTGAGTGGAGAGAAAGTTACTTTTTCATTCAACGGCAAACTAGAACCTTGTATCTTGCGCGACCCAGCAGACAAAGATTATATTCATGTCATTATGCCTCTAAAGAGTTAAAATATAATGAATGCTAAAAAAACTTAGGATACAAAATTTTAGATCATACTCCGACCAAACCTTCGAGTTTATAGACGGCGTAAATATCATAATTGGGCCAAATGGTAGTGGTAAAACCAATCTGTTGGAAGCGATACTAATGATAACAGGCGCCAAATCATACAGGGTAAAAGACGGTGAAACCGTAATGTACCAAAAAGACTGGGCCAGACTGGACGCTACAACGAAAACAGAAAACAGAAGTCTAAAACTGATACCAAAAGAACACAACCCAGCAGACAGGTTACTAGAAATAAACAAAGAAGTCATAAAACGAATAACCCAATCCAAAAAAATTCCCGCGGTCTTGTTCGAGCCCAACCATTTGTTGTTGTTTCATGGAGGCCCAGAAGCACGCAGGGACTTTCTGGACGATCTTTTGGAGTACACACTACCTAGTTATCAAACTCTCAGAAAACAATACAGACGAACCCTTTCACAGAGAAATCGTTTACTAAAACAACAGCCCGAAGATATAAAAAAAATGATTTTTGTTTGGAACATCAGGCTGAGCGAACTGGCTGGTCAGATAGTAATACATAGAAACGAACTGATAGATAAAATAAACAAATTTTTACCCAAACTGTATTCAGATATTTCTAGTAGCAACTCCAAAGTCGTGGCTATATATGAATCTCAGGCACCGATAATCCAATATAGCAGTCAAATGTTGCACAAACTAGAAGGCTCTCTCCAGAAAGACATAGAACGCGGCTACACAACATTTGGTCCACACAGAGATGATTTGGTCATAGAAATAGACGGACACGCTATGTCTCAGAACGCCTCCAGAGGGGAAACACGAACAGTGTTGTTGGGATTAAAAATAATAGAACTATATCTAATAGAATCTGTTTATGGTAAAAAACCAATCCTGCTACTCGACGATGTTTTTAGCGAGCTAGACAATCGTAGAAGACAATCTCTGACGGTTGCCATAAAAGGTTACCAAACCTTCATAACCACAACAGACGCCGATGTAATACCTGATAGTTTTTCAGAGAATTATCAGACTATAAAAATAGGATAATTATTCACCTTCACCAAAGACATTGATTTTTTTAGAATAGTTTGTCTTTGGAACTGAAAACAAAATATACTGAAAATCGTTGCGATCCACCTGAACTATAAATAGTTTATCTACATCTACAACTTTAACCGTAAAAGTTAAATTTCCGTCGTTAGCAATGGTTACTTTTCCCTGTACACTTATGTTCTGAATAGATTTTCCATAAGTACTCAAAACATAGGCAAATAGCTCGTCTTTGACTACCAGATATTGTTCTTTTAATAATATATCGCCTAGTTCTTGTGAGTTGCTCAATCTGATGGGCTGGGTTGAACTTCGTTCGGGTTCCTTGTTTGTGGTAATCACCTGTTTTTGGTTTGTTCTTGAAAAGAATATATAAAATAGACCAACAGAGATAACTATGGTTAAAAACAACAGGACCAAAACTTTTTTATTTATCTTCATTTTGAAAAGCTCCACATTTTTTTAACACCGCCTTGGTTTGTTATGAAATCTGCTGTAAATGCTCTAGTCTCGCTGTCTTTGTTTAGTCCGGCTCCGGCAGGATCATTCATAAAAAACCCTGAACTATCGGCTGTGACGGAGCGAACTACCATGAAATGACCGCCACCAGTAAACCATCCAGGATCAACAGATATTAGCACCAACCCTCCAGCTTTTAGTGTATCAGCAGCGGCCTGGAAATTTGTACCAATATCTAGCATCTTTAGCTTGTAGTCATTGGCAAATGCCGGTATTATTCCCCACGCTGTTCCTGCCCCAGGAGTATGAAACCTGTCTCCATATTGGTTGGCGAGAGTTAGGGGGGTTATAGACGAATCGTTCAATAAAGTTGCTCCTATCATAGCCAGAGAACTTGGACCACAGCCGGTAGCGGCGATAGATTCGAGGTTTTGACCATAAGGTTTATCACCCCAACGTTTGTCTCCTTGTTCATAGCTGACCATCGCATTAGGACCTTCTAGGTCCCAGCCGTACGCACCGGCGCTATTGACCTTGCCGCATGTTTTTGCGGGCACTACAGTAGCATCGACTGTTCCGTCGGTAGCTATTCCGTCCAGAATCTTATGTATAGACGATATAACGAATGTGGTAAAGTTGTCTGGATTGTTTGCACCATCGCCAACTGGAGTTGTTCTGTGGATCACCTGAGAGATAGTAGTAAAACTAGACGGTGCACCCATATATGTCTTGCTGGCCATTAGCTTCATATATTCTGATATAGCAGTTGTATAGCTGGGGTAAGGTGCAAACCTCACAGAACCACCGTGCTGTACATTTAATATATTGAACTTTCCTGGTACACCGTTGCCGGTGGTACCCATGCCGGTTTCTTGCTGGGACATCACTAGCACCATGACTGGGTTTATATTTGAATCTTTGCCGTACGAAACAAACTCTCCAACATGAGCCAGCAACGGCGAACTAGGCTTGGTTTTTAATATGTAATCAGTCATTCTTTTTTCTAAATCAGCAGTGTCAGAAATTTTGGGAAAGAATGGACCATCCAATGGACCATTCCCTGCAGGACCACCTACATCGCATTTTTCATCTTCAGGGTCATAGTAAGGAGTTTTAGAAATTATAGCCTTCAAATCTTTTTTGGAAATTGCCATGACAGGCACGCCGTAACCAGAAATTACAAACACAGCCATCACGAACAAAACCACGAATCTGACAAAATAATTTTTTTCGTTTAGTTTTTTCATTGTGCCGAACCACACCTACTAGGACTGACCATAGTGTCCCAATGCCACGATTCCTTTGTGTATTGTTTGAAACCAAATTGTTCTGCATTTTTGTACAACCAGTCCCATATAGGGCTGTTTGCGTCTGTTGCTCTGCCGACACAGCTGGTAGAGCTAGAACTACCAACTCTGGTACCAGCAAAGTCTATAGCCAGTCCCATCTGATGATTAGAAAAGCCTGGTCGTGCTACGGCTGTTCCGTCGCAGGTACCACCACATACAGACTGCTGGTTTGCCATAGTCCTGAAAGTGCTGATAGCTTTCACTGCCTTGCCGGCTTTTAATGCAGAATCAATCATCGACAATGCAGCACCAGAGATACGAGAGTTTACTATGCCCTTTCCGTCTGCCCCGTTTACATAGTAGGCGTTTCCGGGAGTACTTTCACCACCTGTGCTAGGCAACCCAGGAATTGCACAAAGACGAATTTTTACTAACTGACCGTTGCTGTAGCCATCGCCAATTCCCAGATCGTTTGTTCCTGTTGCGCAGGCCACATCTACCGATGTCTGGCTGGTGTCCCCGACAATTCCACCTGTGTTTGACACAGTTGCCAACGGGCTGTCGTTTTCCCCAACATTTTGGACATCTAACAGATGATCTAGGGCATTGTTATTTTTTACGGACAGTCTGTATCTAAATACCCCGTCCTTAAATTCAGTATTGTTTATCCCTAGGTTTTTTGGAGTACATAGTATTTCATTACCTTCTATTATTTTGCCACCTTTTTTGACTACTAACCCTAATTTCAATAGCTCACCCATGGATTTGGTAAAGCATTTGCTGTATTTATCCTCTATATCCTTTTTATCGGTTCTCCTGTTGTATATTTCATCGTTTATGATGATGCCATAGGAGGGGTCGGTTGCAGAAAGATCCAACTCTTCTTTTGTCCAACCCCACTGGATTATTCCATAATTGTCTGTTTGACTGGCTGCCGCCGACACGATACCGTGTCCGGGGGACATGTTCTGGATAAATCCCAAACTATTCCTGACAAACCCTAAGCTCAGGATGTTCCTTATGGCAGAAAAATGAGCCGTATTGCTGTATCCAAAGCGATTCAACATTCCAAACCCAAGCCTAGAAATCAGCGAATGTATGTTGCCTATAGCCAGATATCTATTCCAGGCGCTTTCTCTGCTAGTTATCATGGCCAGGTCTTTTTGGTCTTCTGCTCGGCTGGCTATCTGCTCCACCTCGTCTAGGGGTCGACCCATGAGAGCTTGTCTGTGAATATCGTTGCCAACCAGGTTGCCCCCCATATCTGCCCTGTTTGCATAGGAGCTGCCGGTTTCTAATCCGTTAGTATTGCCCCCCATATGTGCCAATACTGATAGTTTTGCCACCAGACTACCACCTCCTATTATAAATGCATCACGGGTTAATTTTCTCGCCAGAGAACCCATTTTGCCCTTCAGTGTTTTTTCAGCAGTTTTTTTTGCGATAGCTGTACCCGCTTCTTCCCCAAGAGCTCTTGTGGTTGCTTGAGCAGCGGCTTCTTCCACAGTTAATCGGGCGGCACCTTGTACGACCTCCTCCTCGACGATTACAGCTGCTTCTCTATCGAATATCTTGGCAATCGCTGTCTTTGTTGCTTGTACAAGACCTTCTTCCGCCACCGAGCCACCACCCAGACTAATCCCAGCAATCGCCAGCTGAGCAACGATAAGTGCCGCGGTAGTTTTTGGGTCCAGCAATATCGGGCAGGATTTCTCTAGAAATTTATCCGAGAAGTTACCAACAAATCCAGGCAGCAGGTTGGCTACTGACATGTCTTCGGAGACTCCACCGTTCTGCGGCTGGTCTGGTTCGGCTACGAAATCATTGGTGCTGACTTTTCTGCCGTATGCCCTCTGTTCTGGTAGAGAACCAGATATATCACCTAATTTGTTGTTCATAGCTCCAACTGCTACTGCATTTGTTTGGCCTGATTTTTGTTGGTCGGCTGCTGTCATTAGACCGTAATATGTTTTTTGGAGGGCCGCGTTCTTGGAGTCAATCACAGGCTGGGCTTTTACTATGGAGGCATCGTATATTATGCAAATAGGTAGGGCTATCTCATACACCGCCCCTGCAGCTTGGAAAATTTTTAAGCCCAGGCTTTCTTTCGATGCGTTTTTTATCGCTGTTTCTGTAACAGCTTCATCTATAGTCCCATTCTCAGCAGCATTGTTTACTGCCTTTTTCTCAGCAGCACTTGCCTCCGCAGCAGCATTACAAGTAGGTGTAGCTGCACAACCCTCTGTGGCAGGGGTGCTTACCCTGTTATATTCGTCCACTTGCTGTTTTCTTAGAGCATCCGACCCACTTAGCTTTTTATAACCAGCAGCCGCTTTTTGCCAAAAATTCAGCTCGACACCCACGTCGCCCATTAATCTTTTTGCTATTCTACCTCTGGTAAAAAACCCCACTTCTGGATTGCTGGCAGCGATTGCAGCGTCAATCTCTCCACTGAAATTTATCTTGTTTTCAGAATTTTCAAAATAGTGCAACCAATTTTTTTCGGGCAAAGGTATTGATTTTCCTTTTATTTCTAGGGATTCTAAAACCAGCGTGTTACCCGGCAAACCAAATCCTCGGGGCTTTTCTCTATATATATAATTTAAATCACCCTCCTTTCCCAGATTTTTTATGACTTGTTGTGGTCTATATTTGTCTAGTTTGCCCCATGTCGAGCCCCTAAAACTCTGGTAACTTTCCCCAAACTGGCTCTTCAAAGTAGCTTGAAAAACTTCTTCTTCTGAATCCACCGCAAACTTTTCGGCCAGGCTTTGACTGGCCGTTTTATTAAAAGTTCTGGCCATGCTAAACATATTATATTCGGCTATGTGCTGGGCCAAGTTAGGGATTTTCAACATATTAGCCATAAAAATCACCAACACAGCCAACATCAAAAAGCCTCCACCGCTCCCAATTAGCAAGGCTATTTTCTTTTTCTTCTTTGAGCTTTTCTTTTTTTTATTTTTGTTGTCGTTTTTGTAGTTAAATGTGGATTTTGGGCCGCTGTCCGTCGACTCTGCATCTGTGTCAGGCTCTGTCTCTGGAGCAGAAGATTCAGCATTTGCAATGTCCAGAGCTGGTTTTTCGTAGCTGGCATCTATGTTTCCAGAAAAATCCGTGCCCGCGTCGGTAGAGCTGTTTTCCAGGTCATTTAGTTCGTCAGTGTCTAGTCCAGCCACTTGGCGTGTCCTTTTGAGTTTCTAGTGTTGTTCATATTCATAGAGCAGATAAATTTATACTCCAGCAACTGGCCGATTGTTTAGGTCTATATTACCTTGGGGTTGGTTTATTTCGCCTTGTTGGATTTTTTGGACTTCGGCAGGGTTGGTAGTTATCAAACCTGTTTCTGTGGGACTGGCAGATATCTGGATGTGTACATGGTTTTGACCTGCAAAAAACAAGCCCTGTCCAACCGGGAATTGACCCAGGCGCTTTTTTTCCTCTTCGGTCAGTTTGAATGTTTCGGCCAGCACATTTACAGCCGATGCAGACTGTTTTAGTAGCAGTTGCATGCTGGCGTTTGCCACAATAGCCCGTCCCATCCTAGAACCCATAAAGTCCTCTACATCTTGGCTGATGGTGGTTATGCCCAGATTGTATTTTCTGGCTCTTTTGGCTAGCGAGAACAAAAAGCTAGCCGAATCTTCGTATTTCATCAGTTGCCAGGCTTCGTCGACTATCAGGATTCTGCGCTTTTGGTCGCTCTTTGTTTTGTTCCAGATAAAGTTCAGCACTATGTACATGGCCACTGGTCGCAGTTCGTCCTCTAGGTCGCGCATATTGAATACCACCATCGGATTGTTGATGTCTATATTGCTGGGTTGGCTAAAAATACCAGCAAAAGTTCCAGTAGTGTATTTGCGGAGTCTTTGGGCTAGCTGGGGCCCTGTTCCGCCCATATGCAATAGGGTGTCGTACAGGTCGTTTATGGTCGGTGGTGTGGATTTGTGGGTCAGTACATCGTTTGTGATACCTGCTTTTGCGTAGGTTTCTATCAACGAGGCATCTAGGTCGGCCTCTTCTACGGGGCTGAGGGCTGGTGCTACCGCTCCACCTCCTGTGCCTGTGGAAGCCATTTGGGCCTGAGCTCCACCCATCATCAGTCTTAGCAGTCCGTGCAGGGTTATCAGGTTGCTGCGCAGGGCATTGTCGGCTTCCTCTGTATCTACAACTTTGGGCAGGTCAAATGGGTTAATTCTGGTGTTCGAGTTCAGGCTGAGGCGCACATAGGCACCACCGACTGCTTCGGCCATGCGCTGATATTCGTTCTCTGGGTCAATGATAAATATTTCTGTGCCAAACATCAGACTACGCAGTGCTTCTAGTTTTACGGCAAAAGATTTGCCCGCCCCAGACTTTGCAAATACTACCGAATTGCCGTTTTCCAAACTAAAACGGTCGAAAATAACCAATCCAGAGTTGTGCATATTTATGCCGTACAATATGCCGTTTTCTTGGCTGAGGTCGGCGCTGGTGAACGGAAAGCTAGTGCTCAACGCACCGGTGTTAAAGTTGCGTCGTATCTGAAGCTTGTCGGTAAACTGCGGGATGGTGCTGTTTAGGCCTTGCTCTTGCTGGGAAGTAGCTGGTTTTGAGTATACTAATTGCTGCCCCAACATAGACTCGACTTTGTGCGACACAAACTCCAGCTCGTCCAAACTGTCGCCATAAACGGTAAAATACAGCCCAAATCGAAAGAAACGCTCTTCGCCGACTTGTAGTTTGTCTCTCATTTCCTCGGCGTCTTGGACGGCCGCTTCTTTGCCTGGGTCTCGGACCCGACCTTTTTCGTTGTCTATCTGTATCCCCGCCTCTAATTGACCGACTTTTTTGCGAAGGTTTTCTAGGACAACCTGACTCTCTACAGGATAGATGAACATAGACAGGTCAATGACTTCGTCTAGGTTGATCATGCTACTCAGCCAGCCTGTGTATATTTGACGGGGGTAGCCATACACATAATATGTTCTGGCATAACGAGTGCCTATCTGGAAATAGGTGGGTTTGAACTCCAGAGAGCTAGGGGCAATAAAATCGCGCAAGGCAGTTATGCCCTTCTGAAAAGCGATATTTACCTCTTGGACTTCGTTTTGGCGTTGTTGAGCCGCCAGAGCTACCGCATCTAGTTTTGGTTTTTTGGCCACTACATTACCACCTTGTCCAAGTTTGGCGTGGGTGCTTCGCCAGTACCTTTTGTTACCACGGGGACGGTCAAATCGTCAAAGTTTTTTAGCTGTTGCCGAGTAGCTGTGTCGGGGTTATAGGCGTCGTAGTAGAGCTCTATCAATTCCTGGGTGTCCAATGGCAAACTCTGTACGCCGCACTGTTGTAGTCCGCCCATCACCGACTGTATGCGATTGCGTAGTTCGTCTTTGGCCTTTGCTAGCGTTGGTTCATCTATATTTACATGGAGCTCTTTGCTACTAAACAGTCCCGCCAGTCCAGAGAAAAAGCTTTTGCTCTGGATCAGAGGATTCTGGGTCTCTTCGAAGGGAAAAAACGGCACAATCAGATAGGACCTTTTGTCCATAATGTTTGTCTGAGCGGCCAGATTGTCTATGTAGCCCAGATAATCTTCCATCAACATCGCCAGCAACATATTGTCTTGTTCGCTTCGCAGTTTGTCTAGTTTTTCCAGATAAGGTCGCAAATCTACCCGTTGGGTTCGGACAAATATCTGTATAGGAAAATATAGTGCGTTCAAAAATCCCTGAAAAGAGAACTCGACGCCTTCGCGTTCCTGCCCACTCATTAGGTCAAAGTTGATAGATTTTACCATCACGACCGCCCGAAAAGACCCGTCGTTCATGATAACTATGCCGTCCCGAATCTCTGCTATTTGTAGGGTGTTTTGGGTGCTATTGGGGTTGCTTTTCATAGGTACGGCCATTACTCCAGGCGTACCGACATTTGACGGCAAAGTTGTAGCTACCGCCGTAGGAGGTGCTTGGTAGCTGCCGCCGGGCTGTTTTTGGGGTACAAAAGGATCCGACGGTTGACCGTTTGGTGCTGGTAGCTGGTTTGAACTAGGATTCATATCTATTCCCCCCACACTCTGGGATTTTGGCCTGCATGGTTTGGCTTTATCGGAGCGATATAGTTACTTCATCGCCCGATGATTGCTCGCTAATTTTGCCGGCTTGGCGAGCAATAGTTGCCACATTTAGGTCATTGTTGTTTACCAGACCAATTATAGCAGGATTGGGCGGTGTTGGCCAAGCGGCTTGTGGTTTGTTTTCTGCGTTAGTTGATGGGCTAGCAGGCGCTGGACTGACGGACTGGTGTTGGGGCAAAGTTGTTGATGGGCTAGCAGGCGCTGGACTGAAGGACTGGTGTTGGGGCAAAGTTGTTGATGGGCTAGCAGGCGCTGGACTGACAAACCAATTGTTGTTTGGCTGTCCGTCCGTTGGGCTGGGCAAGTTTGTTTCTTTTAGTCCGTTCATGGCAGATACGGCCTGCTGTCTATGATAGTCCTGCGACGAGGCGACTAACTTTCCGTAGTTTTGGGCAGTTACGCTGTTTTGTTCATCCAGCACATCTACATATGAAGCTTCGTTGAACAGAGGCACTTCCTGTGTATTTGACGTAGGGCTTACCAGCCTGTCAGAGCTTGTTTGGCCCGCCAAATACGACGGCGGGCTATAGATATTTACATCTGCGTTTTTGACCGCCCAACCCCTACTGTCTATGGTGTTAGCCAGAGCTTTTAGCCGGCTTTTGACCTCCAGCTGAGTCATACCATCCGTGTATATTCGCTCTATTTTTTTGGGCACCAATATAGTGACCAATTCTTTCATACCATTTTGGTCCCATATTCTGATGCGAGGTTTTAGGATAAAGCGTATTTTTGCCAGCAACCACACTTCGCTGGTTTGGTCGTGCCCAAAAGGCGACGCCAAAAATCCAAACAACATAGCAGGAAACAAAAAAGGCAAGGCCAAACCTATTTTTAGGTAGATTACCTGGGGTATAGTCGCTATCGTGTAGCCCACAAACAATATAGCCAGCATAACTATGGCATATATAAACTGACGCAGGCTCAACGGCCCAATCAGTTTGTCCTCTGCTTCAATATCTTGAATTACTTTGTATGTTGCCATATTAGTTATGTTACTTCAGGGGGCCCCGAATTCCCCTCTCGAGCCATTCTTTTTCTATATTCTTCATCTGGCGCACGTGCTAAACCATTGGTGCCAACGGCCCCTTCGGCGTCGCCATGGTTAGGATCAGGTGCTGTTCCTGGTCCTAGAATTGATACTCCTCCGTCAAGATTACCGGCTGAATCACGACTTATGGTCCTAAGTTGGGCGTCTGGGCCAGATATCAAAGCCGTAAGTCTTGCGGCAGCTCGCGCATTAGCACCAGTTGCACTTCCAGCGTTCTTCATAGTTTCCTCAAGTTTTGTACGGGTTTCTATGACTCTATTCTTGGCATTAATATCGTTAGGGGCGGCAGCGTAGGCTTGCACAGCCTCATCGTATCGAACGGCATGTGCAACCGCCATATTATTGTAACTAATAGCATGTTCACTGCCAAGAGCGTAGGTTGTGATATTCTCAAATCCATCGTCAGTCATCCTGTTATTCCATTGGGCTTCGCTCTCAGTGTAGGCACCACTTGCATTTGTTGCTCTTAGGCTTAATGCACCCATATCATCACGACCAACTTGTTTGCTTATATATTTACCAGTTGCCATCAGGCCAGTACGTCTACGAGCATTTCCTCCTGACATAGTATTTATTGTAGCCATAGCCTCTCTTGCGTTATCAAATCCGTCCTTGTTTGCAAAACGTTGTTCCAGCGCAGCCTGTCTTGTTCCAACGCTCCAACCTCCCATTGTTTTTGCAATCTGAATATTAGCGTCAGATACACCAGCAGCACGCGCCTCATGTTCGTTACTATGATCTGTTAGTGCTTTCAGAGCTCCAGCTTCATACTTGTTGTGTTCAAATCCAGGCGCTTTTTTGGCTTCTGCGGCCACTCGATTTGAACTACCGGTTTCGTATGCCCTACCCCTGTCCCCAAATCCAAAGCCAGCCTTTGCACCCCCAGCTACTCCACTCACTCTCCGGTTAATTGCATTGCCGCCAAATCGGTCAAAACGACCTGGCAAAAACTTCCCATCTTTTGAGCGCACACCAGCGTTTGTGACTCGTTTGCCCGCTTTTTTATTTCTGTAATTGGACAGGCCGCCACGCATTCCGGCGGTGGCTTTTTGGGCTACAGAACCGACCGCCGCCACGGCTCCACCAGACATAGCAAATATCTTTGGCAACATAAAGTACGGCCCAAAATACCCGATGAACTGTATCAAATCACCCACGGGTCCAGTATGAAGCTCAGGCCCTATGACCGCAAACACCTGCCCTATGGCAATCACCCCGCTAAATATAGGAAACACTATCAAGGCCCGCAGGAAATAATCGGACCATTTCTTCCACACGATTTGGGTGTTTGGCAGGATGCTACAGATTATGGCCACAGGTGCCACCACCACTAGGAACATTATCAGCATTTCCCTAAAAATTAGCGTGGCCATACCAGACAGCAGCGAAAGGGCCGCAGTAGCTACAAACGCCAGAAGGCCAACTAAACCAAAAACAAAGCCACTAGCTATGACGCCTGTAAACACGGCACCCATAAATCCATTACTAGGATTCCCCGGATGTAGCTGGTCCCCAAAAGGTTTATATATCAGCCCGCTGACCGAATGACCGACCCCGTTGGTGATGTCCACAGCTAGTTTCATCAACGGCCACGACAGAGACACCAGCACTACCGCCGCCAACAGCCGGGGCAGGACCTTTCTGATGGTGTAGGCGTCGAACGGCCCCACACCTATGGCCTGCGACAGCACCATTATCAGGGCTATTATGACCAACAGTCCCATAGCTATATAGCGAAACCCACTCCACGAAGCATAAAACTGGTTTGCCACATCGTTAGTAGTGACAAAAAGCTTATCTGTAGGCAATGTCAACATGTCGTTTATCGCATCATTCAGACTGTTCACTAATTCCCGCGCTGTATCTATCATCGGGCAAACAAACCAGGTTAGTGGGTTAGTGAGCCTAATTTCACATTTAAACTGGTCGCCCGGGTCGCCCGTGCTGCCCGTGCCGTTTGTTTGGGCTACAGAGGCTATTTCATCTGGAAGGGGCGTTATTTTTCCGTTATTGGCGAGCACTACGTCGCCTACTTTTATGTCATAGTGATTAGCATGACCCCAAAAAATAGGCTCTTCAATATATGTATTCAACACTCCTTTACTGGGGTCTTTGTCGTCTAAATCTACGTATATCCATTTCTCTAATGAATCTGGTGCGTCAACTGTTGCGCCGTCCTTTAGTTGTTTGTATCTGTTTTTGTCAGCAGGTGAATTCCACTCATTTTTTGGAGGGTTAATATATGTGTGCATTACGGGCTTACCATTTTTTATGTCTATTCCCAAATAGGCAAAATTCTCCCGATCAAGACCTCCATTCCAGTTTTTATCGGTACGTTTTCTTGCCCCCGCAATCAATACGATTGTATCGCTCTTTGTTTTGTAGCCTTGTATATTTTTCTCTGCCACTCCATCCATACTTATTGTTTTGGGATAACCATTATCCAGCTTACAAGTCTTTTTGCCATCTTGTTGCGTGGTATATGTTTGAATAGAGATTATTGCTTTAGGTGTTTTGCTGTCGAATTTATCGATATATATTGTATCCCGACAATCCGTCGAACCTTTCTCGTAGCTGTTCCAAGAGTCATAAGGGTTAACGTCTACATAGTCATCACCATTCCATTTGATGTATACTTTGTTCAAGAAGCGTGGGTTGGCTACTGCCGCATTTGCTATTTTTGCATAAAATATAAATACAAGAGTAGATACGACACCAAGGACAAACACTAAGAGTGTAAATTTCTTTCGGCTCATCATGTTTTTGTTGTTTCTTCTTTGAATTTTCACTTTGTTCTGTGCGTTAATTGCGCTTATAATACTAACGCTTCTATCTTATATCAAAATTTTTGTTTATAGTAGTCTTTAGTATAATAAAACCAGATGAATATACAACACCCTTCTACCTCCAGAACTCTCAGCTTTTCCCAGAAACTGCTGGTGCTGGTGTTTGGGGCGCTGTTTTTGACTATGGCTGTGGGGTTGTTTGCCGCCCAAACCGCCCACGCGGAGACCGGTCCCCCGAAGTGCAAAATTACCAGTGGATTCGGCACCCAATACGGAGAATGCGCCATAATGGGAGGCCTCACACCCGACGAACAAGCATATTTTTTAGCTCTGAATAATAACCTTTGCTATACAGTAGTATATACGAATTCCGTGCGCGAAATTACAGAAGTTAAAGATGGTTGTGAATCAGATGAAAATTTTGCCAACATCAAAAAAGGTTCCCAGACTGCAGCAGACTTCAAAAAATGTAACGATGCCACCAGTAAAGAGGACGGCTGTGTGGCCAAATACATTAGTATGGCCATAGCCTTTCTGTCTGGCGGAGTTGGCATAGTGGTCGTTATCATGATCATCATAGGTGGGATACAGTACACATCATCTAGCGGTGACCCCCAAAAAGTCGGTGCTGCCAAACAAAAGATATTCAACGCCGTTCTGGCACTGGTAGCGTGGGTATTACTGCTGGGCTTTTTGAACTATTTGGTGCCCGGAGGACTGTTCTAAATGTTTGTACAACTAGTCTCGTATTTTGCGGCTGCCTGCGATAAAGGACAGCTATTTCTGGGAGTTTTTCCAGTCTGGTACAAATATCTACCAATAGATCCAGATCCCAAATTTATTGACTCCTGCAAAATAATGATAGATTTCTCCTCCAACCCCAACGATTTTTGGCTGATTGGACTGGGCATAGTAGATATATTGCTACGAGTGGCAGGCTTGGTGGCAGTGGCTTTTGTGGTGTATGGTGGTTTTATGTATATGACCAGCCAGGGCGAACCTGACAAAACTTCCAAAGCCAAAAACACCCTCCTAAACAGCCTGATAGGTCTGACTATAGCCATAATGGCGACCGTCATAGTCAGTTTTGTGGGGAGCAGCTTGCAGAAATGAACAATTTTGCCCTGAAATTATTTGCTGAAGCAGACGGCATAGATGTCACCCCATTGCCATCGGTTACGAACAACCTGATCCCTAATATTATGCAAATCGTGTTTGGTCTGCTGGGATCCATCGCTGTCGTCATCATCATAATAGCTGGATTTCAGTATGTATTGTCGCAGGGCAGCCCAGAAAAGACTTCCAAAGCCAAAAATACCATCCTGTATGCAGTCATCGGTCTGGTGGTCTGCGTCAGTGGCGTCACTATAGTAAGCTTTGTGACAGGCAAATTATGACAAAATACGCTACAAAGTTTGCCAGTAGCCTGTTAGCTGTTATGGCTGTGCTGCTGTGTATGGCTGTGTTTGCCCCAAAAGCCAGCGCTGTGGTCGACCCTCTGGCCACGCCCTGCGAGAGTGTCAATTCAGCATCATCGGTTTGCCTAGAAAAAGGAAAAACTGACAATCCACTAGTAGGACCAGAGGGTATAATAACCAAAGTCATCCAAATACTGGTCATCATACTAGGCATAGCCGCCGTCATAGTTATCATGGTCGCTGGACTGAGCTTTGTATTGTCCAGTGGTGATCCCGCAAAGATAGCGACCGCCAGAAACGCCATAATATATGCTTCTGTAGGTCTGGCAGTCGCTGGACTGGCACAGACCTTGGTAGTGTTCGTACTCAGCAAGGTCTAGCAAAAACAGTCTATGTCACTAAGGGTAGTATCTGTGTATGTTAAAATTAAACAGGAGAAACAAAATGAAACAAATTAGAGCCCTGATAATGTCCCTATTTATAGGAATAGGTTTTTTGGCCCCATCTGCGATGATGTTTACCACGAGTGTTGCATATGCGGCAGACTGCTCTGACGCAAAATCTTGCGCCAAAGAGGGTGTCTGTGCGCTAGACCCAGCCGGATGTCCTGGCGTCGACACACCAACAAAGGTGAATGACACGGTCAAGACAGTCATAGATATTCTGTCGGTGGTGGTGGGCGTAGCGTCTGTCATCATGATCATACTAGCCGGTTTCAAGTTCGTAACTTCTGGAGGAGCCCCAGAAAAGGTGTCTAGCGCCCGAAACACTATCCTGTATGCAATCATCGGCCTGGTTATTGTGGCTCTGGCGCAGATAATCGTGTTTTTCGTACTAAATAAGCTCAAGACCTCAGCCATTTAGGCATAAATAGTCTATTGATTTAGTCAAGCCAGTTATGTTATAAATAAGTAATAATTATCTAAGAAAGGCTAAACTAAAAATGAACAAATTACTCAAACGAATACTAACCAGCGCGACATTGGCTGTAACCCTGCTAGCACCCATGGCGGTACCTGCTATAGCTAGCGCTGCACCAGATATTAATGCTAACCTTTGCGCCGGTGCATCATTGGATGTTTCGGGTACCTGCCCTGACTCAACCCAGGAGGGAGCCAAAGACAAACTCAACGGCATAATAAAAATGGTCATAAATATATTTTCAATAGTTGTCGGGTTGGTTTCTGTCATCATGATCATCGTAGCTGGACTAAAGTATATAACCTCTGGAGGAGCTTCGGACAAAGTCACTGGCGCCAAAGATACCATCCTGTATGCGGTCATCGGACTAGTAGTAGTTGCTCTGGCACAGACCATAGTATTCTTTGTACTTGGACAGACCACAAAAGTATAAACACAGATTGTTTAAATTAAAAACACCGCCAAACTTTGGCGGTGTTTTTAATGTCTATATTTGGTTTTAGCGTGCGTATATTTACAAGACCTGTATTTTCTTTACGCTGTCTTGTTTTAGTTTTGTAAAGCTAATGGTCAAAACACCGTCCTTTAGTACTGCCTCTATGGCGTCTTCTTTGACGGGAACAGGTAGAGTGATGCTTCTGGAAAACTCACCCCAGTAGCATTCCTGAACAAAGTAGTTCTCTACATCGTCTTCGTTGCCAGCCGACAATGTGCCACGGATACTTAGGGTGTTATCTGCTATGCTGACATCTAGCTCTTGCTTGTTTACGCCGGCAGTACGGGCTTTTACAACTAACCGTTCCTTTGTCTCGTACACATCTACGGCTAGTTGACCTGGTACGGCTTCTTCTTCGTCCCATTCTTCTACAGGTTCGGTGTCTGTGGCACTGTTAGCCACCACCAAATCATCGTCTTCGCCCAAAAACGCGGCGGTTAAATCGTCATCATTTAGTAGATCGTCATCACGACTTCTTCGTGCCATAGTTGTTACCCTCCAGTGCTTTCATTAATTCAAACATACTTTTGTAATTTTTGTTACTTTCAATTATAGCGTAGTATGAGACACACGCAACCATACATGCGGATATTTACAACACAATAATCACAACGTTCTGTTTGGATAGGGGTAAAATGTTTATTCTGGAAAGAATTATATCTGCCATAGCACCACACAATTGTCTCGGTTGTGGCCGGGAAGGCTCTTTATTGTGCGTTTGGTGTAGTCCAGACGCCGCCATTCCGTTGCCCTCTAGGTGCTACATTTGTCGGGCTATTACTACAGATTTTGCCGTATGTTCAAAATGTCGCCCCAAAAGCAAACTAAAAAAGGTATGGGTCAGCACAGAATACGACGGACTAGCCAAAAAATTAGTTCATTCGTACAAGTTTCAGCGAGCCCAGTCGGCAGCAGCAGACATAGGTAGATTGATGGCTGATGTTTTGCCGGTGCTAGACACAGAAACATTGTTAGTGCCAGTTCCTTCTGCTACAAGTAGACTAAAAAACAGAGGCTATGACCACACGCTGTTGCTCTGCAAGGAGCTTTCGAGGCAGAGCAATCTGCATTATCAGTCCGTTTTAGGTCGCACTGGACAGAGCCGCCAAGTTGGTGCTTCTAGACAGCAAAGGCAACAACAGTTAGCGTCGGCTTTTTTCATCAAAAACGAAGACACAGTCAGGTCAGTAAACATCGTGCTAGTGGACGATATAGTAACTTCTGGTGGTACGCTGGAAGCCTGCGCCAAGTTACTAAAATCGGCAGGCGCCAAATCTGTCAGCGCGATTATTTTTGCCCAAAAGACGTCAATGTGATACAATCACCCCTGTTGAGTTGTGGAAGGGTCGCATAGTGGTCGAGTGCACCTGTCTTGAAAACAGGAGACCTGAGAGGGTCCGTGGGTTCGAATCCCACCCCTTCCGCCAGAAACCAACGAACTGCCGTCGAGCCCGGTAGGAAAAAGATACGGAGAGGTACCCAAGTGGCTCAAGGGGATGGTTTGCTAAATCATTAGGGGGGAGCAATCTCCCGCGAGGGTTCGAATCCCTCCCTCTCCGCCAAACAATACGCCCCAGCTTGTCTGGGGTTTATTGTTTGGCGAAATAGAAGTGAATTCGAACCCGATAGGGTGAGCCCCGCCTGTGACGGGGCGCAAGGAAACCTTTCAGATTATCTACTTGTTGATAATCTGAAAGTTTCGGGGTCGCAGAATGTGACCGAATCCCTCCCTCTCCGCCAAACAATACGCTCAGGTACAATCCGAGTGTTTTATTTTTTGTAGTACAATATGCTTATGCAACCACCAGAAAAAGCGGACGAAAATAGTCAAAACACTTCCACAGGTTTTGTCTTTCAGCCAGACACCGCTCCAGAAACTATGCCCCAAACAGCTCCAGCCCAGTCCAGCGGTTCATCCAGCGATAATGATGTTTCGTGGACAGCATCAGAGTTTGTCGATCATCAAAAAGGTGCTGGCTGGTTTCTGATATTTGGTCTGGCAGTATTGGCTCTGGCTGGTGGAGTGTTTCTGGTAACAAATCGCGACATTTTTTCCAGCATTATTATAGTTGTTATCGGTGCAGTTTTTGGCTTTATTGCAGGCAAAAAACCCAGTGTCCTAGAATATGGTTTGGGTCAGGACGGCATCAGCGTAGGCAAAAAGAACTATTCATATGAAGAATTCAAGTTTTTTTATGTTCATGCCGATGGACCTGTGCATTCGTTGGTACTGATGCCAATGCGTCGTTTTATGCCACCAATCAGTATATTTTATCCGCCAGAAGACGAAGACAGCATAGTTCAGAAATTATCGGACTTCTTGCCTATGGAAATGGACCAAAACGACAAAATCGATCAATTAATGCGAAAAATCCGTTTCTAATAAGGTCGTAGTATAAAACTCGGTGTGCGAGGGTAGGATTTGGTCATGTTCCGGGTGAGCCCCATCACAGGCGGGGCTCACCCTCGATACGGTTGCCCGCATAATGCTTTTCGAGAGCAGCGCCTTCAACCACTCGGCCACCTCTCCTGACTATTAATATATTAGACTAACCTGCTACCAATTAACAGATATATATGCTATAATCACCCCTGTTGATTATGTACCCGTAGCTCAGCTGGATAGAGCGTTGGCTTGCGGAGCCAAAGGTCGTAGGTTCAAATCCTATCGGGTACACCACGAAAAGAGTCCTGTATTTTCGCAGGACTTTTTTCGTGAGCATAACTGTTTGAAACTACGACATTTAAGGTCGCAGGGACTATTGACTGATTTAATACTTGTTTTAAGTAAGTCAAAGTCGGGGTCGCCGAATGTGACCGAATCCCTCCCTCTCCGCCAGATAAAAATGATGGGTTTTAGGAAGTGTCTCTTCTGCCTGTCCCGTTCCCGCCTTTATCTAGGCCCCTCCTGCCTGGTCCACCAGCCAAATTGCCTAGATTTTTTGAAAAGTTCTGGTTTCTAGGTTGTTTACGGGTAAATGCGGGCTGATTGCCCGTAGTTTGTCCGCCTGGGGTTATTCTGCGATAGCGCCCCCTTCGTGAATATTCTGGAGGTCGAGGTGGAGGTTTTGGAGTTCCTGGTGGTGGTTTTGGAATTGGACCAGGAATTGGACCTTCCGGAATTGGACCGGGAATCGAACCAGGATTTGGACCGGGAATTTTGCCTCCGATGATACGAGCACCAGCAACACCAGCGCCTATTGCTGCAAATAAAAGAAGAATTTCCCCAGGAATTTCAATCCTGAATAGCCAGTCGTTTTTACCATCAGGATTTATTTTCTCCCGGACATCTGGTGGAAGATCTACAACAGTTGTAATAAATGTGCCATCTTTTATAACCTCAGTTTTTGAGGCATGAATCTCGTACATAATCCCCCTATTATCAACTAGCGCTTCCGTGAGTAATTGGGTTAGTTCTGCGTCTAGCCCCCCTATAGATGTGTTGAAACGCTCTGTTAGCTCAGCCAGAGAAATGTTCAGTTCAGCAGCAGCAGCAGTCATCCGGCTTATTTGTTCATTTGTCGGTTCAACTTCCACGCCACCAATAATGATAGGAATTCCTGACAGTTCACTACCCATTTTTTCCTGTAAGGCTGGTGCACCCCTGTTTGCTCGCTGTAAAGCCAGCTGTTCGTTATTCTGTGAAGGAGCACCAATATTAGCGGATGGATCCGTAGATGTATGATCCTCGCCACTAGCCCTGCCTGTAACTTTGATAAAGTTAACCGTAAATCCTTCTTTTATCAGGTTTTGGGTTTCTATAGTAATAGTTTCCGCTGGAGTCAGCGCTTGTTCATAGGTATTTGTATCCGTAACAAAGTCGCGTTCATACTGCGTGTTACCTTTTTCATCAATTGCGACAGTCTTTTCGATCGTTACATTTTTAGCACTTGGTGTGATTGTTGTGGTTGTTCCACCATCCACACTCACATAGCTTGTATCTCCAGCGGCTCGTGTTGTGTTTTTGTTGAAAAAATTTCCATCACCCCGCGGAGCATTACCTGCACTTGGGTCTTTGACGCCAATAACCAGGTTGGGTAGGCCAGGAATTGCATCTAGAATGCCACCATCTTTCTCGTATTTATTATTAGCGACATCAATCGGCTCGCGGGTGTTGAACAAACCGTTGGCATCGCCTTCTGCTCCTATTGAAATGGGGCCCACTGTAATTTTTGTTACTCCATTTTGTGTAGGCGGGGCTTCTGTAGACAAACTAGGGCTTGCGCAGCCTGCACCCACAAGGGCAATTGCTGCCACCGCCAAACATCGTTTTAGCCTTTCTCCTAGAGGTGTAGAATCTTCGTGTCCGCCAATAACTGCATCTGGTACATCAGGAGGAGGGATTACGATAGGTGTAGTTGTTTCGTCCATTTTTTTGTTTTATTGGTTATGCATATCGTAACATAGGAAACCTGGATTTCATAGATGTTATATACTGTATTTATGAAACCATCTATTTTTACACAGATTATCAGGGGCGAAGTTCCTTGTCACAAGATATACGAGGACGATAAGACCATAGCTTTTATGCCACTTCATCCTATCGCCTTGGGGCATGTTTTGGTGGTGCCGAAAGTTCAGGTAGAGGCATTTTATGATTTGCCCAGCGACGACGCCCATGCTCTGATGGACACCGTCCAAAAAGTGGGCAAACACATGAAAAATATTCTGCAGACAAAAAAGATTGGCATAAAGGTGGTAGGTTTGGATGTTGATCATGTGCATTTTCATCTGATTGCCTTTGATACGCTGGCACAGTACAACCAAAACGAGGACATGTCCGCGCAGCCTGATCATTCTGCCCTTGCCCAAATGGCCCAAAAACTCAGTATGCTCTAGGCTGGACAGCTAATATAGCCGTTTCGTACTAGTCAGACAGCCCAAAAAACAGTATTATAGTCCCATATGAAGCAGGTGGGTTCAGAGATTGTCCTAGGACAGCAATTACAAAATGCGCGCAAAAAGGCGGGGCTGACACAACAAGAGCTGTGCCACAAAGCCGGGCTGAGCTACTCTACGCTGGCAAAAATAGAGCGCGGAGCCATAAAGGCGCCGTCTATTTTTACTATTCAGAGCATCGCTGGCGCCCTGGGTGCTACTTTAGCCGAGCTGATGGGGGATATTGGGCCAAATGCTCCAAAAACATCCAAGAAACGTTCCAAAAGTGGTGTTCGGTTCGTGTTTTTTGATATAAATGGTTGCTTGGTACGTTTTTTTCATGGAGCATTTACCAAACTGGCTCACGAAACAGGTGCTTCGGCAGATATCATCGAGTCTACTTTTTGGCACTACAATGATGCCGTCTGTCGCGGGGAATTGTCGGTAGAAGAATTCGACAAACTATTTGCCCAGCGAATTGGATCCAAGGCCATAGATTGGCAGCACTACTATCTGGAAGCAGCTGAACCCATAAAAGAAATGTCAGAACTGTTGAAATGGGCCTCAGAAAACTACCACGTGGGACTACTTAGCAACATAATGCCCGGATTTATCGATGCTATGATGGCACGGGAAATACTGCCAAATATCCCCTACTCTGCCATCATTGATTCGTCGCAGGTCGGCACCATAAAGCCCGAGCGCGAGATTTTTCAGATTGCAACCCAGCGAACAGGCGTTTCCCCAGAGGAAATTTTGCTGGTTGACGACTCTCGCGCCAACCTGATGGCAGCCGAAAAAATGGGCTGGCATGTTCTGTGGTTCAACGATTACAGGCCAGCCGAAAGCGTAGTCCAGATACGCTCAACATTAGAACCAGAAAACGTCTAAAGTTCGGCTATTTGCTACGAAATCGTTTGTGTTCGTTAGCTATTTTTTGGTACAGAGCCTGCGCGTCAGCTAGCTGACGCTTTGTCTGGTCTATGACTTTGGCCGGTGCGTTTTGGACATAGGCTTTGTTTTTTAGGCGGTCTTTTAGCATTTTGACAACTATTCCCTGTTGGATTTGTTTTGTTTCTAGCTGACGAACAAATTCCTGGGCTTTTTGTTGGTCAACATCTAGCCAACAAACACGCGAAGAACTCGTCAAACGTAGCCCGTCCTCTTTTTGGCTGATTTGGATTTTGTCTAGTTTGGCCAAGTTTTTTATCAAATCGGCATTTCGGGCTATAAATTCATCGCCAGAATGAAACAGGCTGACGTTTTTTAGTTTTAGGTTTGCGCAAATAAATCGGATTTCTTCTACGATAGTTTTTATTTCTTCAAATTCTCTGGCCTCTGCATATTTGGCGGCGGTTTCTGCGGGCCAATTACTGACGATCAGCGGTTCTTTATCCCCTGCCCCGTTCATAGTTTGCCAAATTGCTTCGGTGACAAATGGCGCAAAAGGATGGGCTAGTTTGAGGATTGTTTCCAAGCCATAAGCCAACACAGAATCATTGGCCTGTATTTTCGAAGCTTCTATGTACCAATCGGCAAAATCATCCCATAGCAAATGGTATAGCAGTTCATAAGCCTCAGCGAATCTGTAATCGTCCAAAAACTTACTAATCTGTCTGTTAGACTGTTGTAATCTACTCAACAGCCACCTGTCTGCCGAATTTTTGGGTACTGGTTTTTGGCCAAACATAGCTTTTGTTCCTGCTTTGTCCTCGATGAACCGAGCTACATTCCACAGCTTATTGCAAAAGTTGCGGGCGTCCTCTATCTTGCGGACGTCATAGCCTCTATTTACGGCTGGTGACCGCCCAGCAATAATCCCCATTCGCAAGGCATCGGAGCCATACTGTTGAATTACGGGCATGGGGTCCACTACATTCCCGACAGATTTGCTCATTTTTGAGCCATCTGACGCCATAACATAGCCGTGAATATAGACTTTATCAAAGGGTACTTCGCCTGTTATGTACAACCCCAACATAATCATACGGCAAACCCATTGGTACAGGATTTCACCGCCAGTTTCCATCAAACTTAGAGGATAAAATTCGTCAAAATCTAGGCTATCTGGGTAGCCCATAGTTACAAATGGCCACTGTCCGCTAGAAAACCATGTATCAAAAACATCTGGATCACGGCGATATGTTTTGCCGCTCAATTCTATTGTTTCTTCGCCCACTCTTTCGTCATAAATCCAGTCATCGGGTTGGTCTATGTTCTGGAAAGCAGGGATTGGGATACCCCAGGCAATTTGGCGACTGATGTTCCAGTCGCGTATGTTTCGCAAGTATTCTATGCATTGTTGTCTTTTGACGCTGGGTAAAAACGCTATCTTTTTATCGTTCAAGGCCTTGATAGCGACTTCCGCCAGGGGCTTCATATTTACAAACCATTGGTCACGCAACAGGGGTTGTATGATTGTGTCGCATTTGTAGCAGTGCCCCACGCTGTGTTTGTGCTGGGTAGTTTTTTCTAGCAAGTTTAGCGATTCCAAATCTTTTAGAACCGCTTTTCGTGCTTTAGCAACGCTCAGACCACGATACGCTTCTGGTGCTTGACTAGTTATATTGCCTTCGTGGCTGATAACTGTAATCATGGGCAAATCGTGTCTGGCTGCAATATCAAAATCGTTAGGGTCATGAGCAGGAGTAACTTTTACGGCTCCGGTGCCAAATTTTTGGTCCACAAAATCGTCGGCTATGATGGGTATTTCGCGGTTTGTCAGGGGTAGTTTGATGGTTTTGCCCACAAAGTTTTTGTATCTTTTGTCGGCTGGATTGACTGCCACAGCCGTGTCGCCCAAGATTGTTTCGGGGCGAGTTGTGGCCACAACTATACTGCCGCTGCCATCAGTGAGCGGGTATTTTATGTGCCATAAATGTCCAGATATTTCCTTGTGTATGACCTCTATATCAGAAAAAGAGGTTCCATGAAAAGTACAAAAGTTTACTAGTCTTTCGCCTCTGTAAATTAGTTTGTCGTCCCACATCTTTTTAAAGCTAGAATAAGCTGTTTTGACGACTTTGTCGTCCAGCGTAAAAGTAAACCGACTCCAATCACAGCTGACACCCATAGCTCTCAGTTGAATCTCGAAGTTTGTTTTATTTTTTTGTACAAAATCCCAGACCTGGCTATACAATTCTTCTCTGCTGAAATCAAAACGGGTTTTGCCCTGTTTGTTCAACATTTTTTCGTATACCACCCATGTTTCAAAGCCAGCATGGTCAGCACCTGGAACCAGCAATGTCGCCTGCCCTTTCATGCGGTGGTAACGGATTGCTATGTCCTCCAGTGCAACTGTTAGCTCTTGGCCCATATGTAGTCCGGCATTGGCATTTGGCGGAGGTATGACGATGCTATAACTGCCCTCCCCGCCCCTGTTTTTTGGCTTTAATGAGTTCGTACGCTCCCACAAAGCGTATATATCGTTTTCGTATTTGGTTGGTTCGTATGTTTTTGGTAACTTCATCCAAAATAAATCATACCAGCCCTGATAATAAATAGCCAGCACCCCTGTTACTATGTCTAATAAAAAAAAGCAAAAAAACACAAGGGTTTCATATGAAAACCTTCTGTACTTCCCTCTTTTACCAATCTTTTGTATTAAATGATCAACCTGCATGGTGTTGCAAGCAGTACCCACAAACTTTTTGTTTTCAGTATTAGCATAACAATAATTAAGCAGAAGCGCAACATTGACAAAATACGCAGTATTTGATATACTATGACGATATGAGCACATCCCACAACGACCAAAGTTATGAACTGGAACCACGCGAAAATCTTTTTCCAACAGATACAGAACAGAGATATTTGTCAGACTACAGCCCAGAGCAAAAAAGGGAAGCATTTAGTCGCCTAGGTCCCAAAATAAAAACTGTAGATTTTGACGCACCAGGGTATATACCGTTTGCAGATAACGCAGAACTAGAAAACAAGGGCGTTGCGGTGCCTTTTGATAGCGTACAGAAATTAACCTCTTCTACTAACAGAGAAGAATACGCAGAAAAATCTAATAAACTAAATGCACAGAGACGATTGCTGTATAGTTTGGCCGCATATTTAAAATTAGAAGCTGCGTTAAAACGACCTTTTCTGACAAGTGTTGGGCAAATTGATAGTTATGTATACGACAACAAGGCAGGGTACCTTTTAGCTGACGATAATCCTTTGGTCGGCGAAGGCTATCAAGCCAGTGCGTTTATGCTGAGTGATTTGTCAAAATGGGCAATGGTGTGCCTTTCCAAAACAGAATACGAACGATGGCACAATGGAGCAGTTGAGGACATAAAGCCAGACAGCTGGAGACCACCTCACATAGACAGATTTGGCGATATGACTAGGTTATAGGGGTCGGCGACCTGTTGGTCTAATTTCATTTTAAAACAACCCAGGGCGGCTATCATAGCACCGTTATCAGTGCATAGTTTTGGGTCTGTATAAAGAATTTGCAGAGGTAATCTGGCTGTTAATTGGGCACGAAGTTCGGTATTGCTGGCCACTCCACCGCCTATAATGACCGTTTTTGGCTGGAACTGCTCAAAGGCCAAAACAGTTTTGTCTACGACAGTTTCTATGGCTACGCGTTGAAAGCTAGCCGAAATATCGGCTTTCTGAGCATCAGAAAGCAGTGCTGACAGCTTTGTAGAGGGAAAGTCGTGCAGTTTGCCACATTCTTTTTGTGCAAGCCTCAAAACAGCAGTTTTAAGTCCAGAAAAACTAAAGTCATATTTGCCAGGCATTTTGGCCTTTGGTAGAGTGTATTTACGGGGGTCACCATCCAAAGCCATTTTGCTGACACTGGGGCCGCCAGGGTAGGGAATCCCCAGGATTTTGGCTACTTTATCAAAGGCCTCACCGATGGCATCGTCCTTTGTTTGACCCAATAAGTCGTAATCAAAGTGGTCGCGGAAATACACCAACTGGCTATGACCACCACTGACTATCAATCCTAGAACCGGAAACTGGGGGGCATTAACAGGCAGTGTGTAGTCGGGCAGGGAAGTGTTTGTCAAAAAGCTGGCGTACAAATGTCCTTCGACATGATTGACCGCATAGAGTGGTTTTTTGTGAATTATAGCTAGGGTTCGGGCAGTTAAAACGCCAACCAATAGGCTGCCGCCCAAACCAGCGCCGCATGTAACCGCAATCCCGTCTATTTGATCCCAAGGATCAAATTTGGAAGGTGGAAGGTGGAAGGTGGAATTTGGTTTTTTGTTTTTGCCATCTTCTATCTTCAAACTAGTATCTTCTGTTTGAAACGCTTCTGTAAGAGCCTGTTCAATAACAGGGGTGATGGACTCTATGTGACTGCGTGCGGCTATCTCTGGCACTACGCCTCCGTATTTGGCGTGCAGGTCCATAGACGACGCTACAACATTTGATAGCAAAGTGTGTCCATCTAGCACTACGGCTGCCGCTGTTTCGTCGCAACTGGTTTCTATGCCAAGTATTTTCATCTTACTATCATAGCAATCATTAATTATTTAGTATAAAGTTCTTGAATAGTACGAGTGTTTATGCTATAATCTGGTTATAAAGTAGATTAAAACAAAAAAAATAAAAAAATGTCTGACACCAAAATTATAGAACAAAACGAGAATCCCCAAGAGATTCCCCACGAGCTGTCCCAGCCAGTAATACCAGAGTCTGTTCAACTAGATACAGAAGTAGCGCCCGAGCGTCCAATTGTTATAGATGGCAGAGAATATCGGACCAATCTGCCAAAGGGAGTACAACTCATAGAGCCTGAAGGTGGGCTTATTAGTTCCGCTCGTTTGATACCAAAAGATTTTGACGCACTCAGTCCTGGTAAATATGTAGTGCACGGCGGCGCTGAAAGAGGTACTTTCGGGGAAATTAGCGAAGGAATTCGCCGTATAGAAGTAAGAGAAAATGAATCTGGCAAGACTATTTTAAATGAATCATTTTCATACGGTGGACAAATTTCTGTTTCAGAAGATGCGCTGGGGCTCATGCAGGCACTTGGATATGATATAGGGTCGGTATGGATCAGTAGGGTCCCAAACATAACAGGTGTGCCAACTCCAGAAACTCTAAAAGCGGCTGCAGGTTTGATGGGAGTTGAAATCCAATTTTTCCCAAAGGTCGGAGTCATTAGTGATATAGATTATCTACGGGCTTTTGCCGACGGCAAGTACCCAGTATCAACCAAAGAAGAATTGCAATACATGCATGATATACAAGATGATCACATAACTGCAATGGTGCTAGGGGGCGAGCCACTAAAACAGGCACTAGCAGAAGTTGCTTCTCGCGCGATCGCAGATGCTCGTAGACCACTTCGAAGAAATCGTTCCACAGGTGATACTGCTTCAATGATAGATACTTTTACAGCTATTTTGCGTGCCGTTGTTTCACGTGGCACGACTGACGTGCCATTTATATTGGAGAGAGGAAGAAGCACCTTGATTAAACGCGGTGAGGCGCTAGGCTTGACTGCCGAAAAAACCCAGGAAATATTGGAACACGCCCAAGAAATCGGACGAACCATGGGCCTAGAAGTCATGGAATTGCAGTAACACACTGCATTCGTAATGACGGGCTATAGCTGCAATAAGTTAGTTACTACAAAAACGCTTGATATACTGAAGGCATAATACTGAGTACTAAATAAGGAATTAGCAGAAAACATGCATCCAGAACTACTAGAACAAAATAATCATACAAAAGAGCCTGCCCAGCATGCTAGCTTGGAGCCTGTAGCGCCCGAACGTTTGATCATTTTTGACGAGACAGAGTATCAGACCAATTTGCCTGAAAATGCGGATATATTTGAGGGCGGACATTATATCCGAGGGGGTATCAAATCATTTAGGATTGAAAATTTAGAATTATTGCCAACAGCGCTAGACCAGCTCGAACCAGGTGAATATTTTGTCAGAGGAACCGGTTTGGAAGAAGCTGTGGACGATCAATGGAACCATCCGCACAGCGTCAGTCATAGCAGAGATGTCACCATCCGTGCGTCTAGGCACGGTAAAGTAATAGATAATGACTCATTTTTTGAATCGTATTCTATGCTTGCTGGCACGGAAACGCTAATGCGGGCACTGGGTTACGAAGTTACAGAGTCGCCGCGCGGCAGCCAAATCTCTGGTGTTCCAACCCCAGAAACAGTGGTTGTAGCACTAAAAGAAAGGGGAATAGACATAAAATTATTCCCAGATTATCAGTGCATACCAGGCAGCGAATATTTACAAGCATATGCCGAGGGCAAATATCCTGTGTCCTCCAGCAATGAAATATATTATGAACACGATATCGGAGACGATCATTTGGGGGCAGTTATGTTAGGAGGCGCAATATTGGTTGAAGCGCTTCAGACCGCCGCCATAAATGGCCTGAAAGGAGATGATGGAGCTATTCACAGGACTTCAATATTTATAGATACCTTTACTGCCAATCTTCGAGCGGTAGTACTGCCGATTACAGAATTTTCAGAAGGAGCTAACGCAGAGGCGGATGGCCGGGGTAGAGTACACAGGAACGGTGAACGACTCGGTATTTCTAGGGAGAAATGTGACGAAATAATCAAAACCGTACAAGCCGAAGCAGTCAAAATGGGTATGGATATTGTAGAGTTACAATAAAAGGCACTGCTGTGCTGATGGTTTTTAGGTATAATGGTCGTATGGGAATTCGGGACATAGTTAAAAAATTCATTCCAAAAAATCTACTAAAGTACGTTACGTATGTCGGTCATCTGGCAGAGGCTTTAATAGCCACTATTGTCTATGGTTTTCCTGCCAGAAAAATGAAGTTTGTTGGAGTTACGGGCACAAACGGTAAAACCTCGACAACTATTATGATCGCCGCCATTCTGCGAAAAGCGGGATACTCGGTCGGCATGAGCACCACGGCTGTCATAAATGACGGCAAAACAGAATACGAAAACAATTTAGACGGTGGTCTGACTAATGCCACGCCGTTTACTATCCAAAAATTGCTGAAAACTATGCGCCGTAATGGCGTGGAGTGGGTGGCTATGGAAGCCGGTTCCCAAGGATTGTATCAGCATCGTCTATTTGGACTGAAGTTTGCAGGAGCTGCCATAACTAATCTGACCAACGACCATTTGGATTATCACGGCAATATGGACAGTTATGCTGCGGCAAAGGCAAAGCTATTTAGGCAAGCAAAGGGTGGTGTATTGGTGACTAACGCCGACGATGAATGGGCTGATTATTTTGCCAAACAAGGGCAGGGAACACGGCTAAATTTTGGCAAAAAAGCCACGGATTTCAGACTGATTAGCGTCCAGTCTGACCAAAAAAGTAGTCTAGTAAACTTTGAATACAAAGGGCAAAAAGAGCAGTTAAAACTCAAGGTCCAAGGAGTTTTCAATGCCTATAATGCACTTGCCGCCGCAGCGATATGTAGTGGGCTGGGTGTAGATTTGAGGACTATTTTGTCTGCACTAGAAAACTTAGAAAAAATACCCGGCCGTATGGAAACGGTCGATTGTGGCCAAGATTTTCGGGTCATTGTGGACTATGCCCACACGCCAGATGCCGTCCAAAATATTCTGACAACCGCTAGGAACATTACAAAAGGTCGACTGATTTGTGTTTCCGGTGCGGCAGGGGACAGGGCAGTATCCAGACGGGCGCCAGTAGGTAAAATAGCCAGCCAACTCTGCGATATTTTTGTCATAACAGATGACGAGCCACACACAGAAGATCCAACCAAAATACGTAGTCAAATAATGTCGGGTGTAATTAAATCCAAAGACACGGCCCAAGTTTACGAGGTAGCCGATCGAACAGACGCCATTGCAAAGGCTGTTTCTATGGCCAAAAAAGACGACACCATAGTCATAGCTGGCATGGGTCACCAAAAATACCGTAGTGGGCCAAACGGGCATGAAGACTGGGATGATATTGAGGTAGCAACGGCAGTATTAGGCGGCAAAACCAGCAAATTTTCTACAAATTGGCGAAAAGTTATGCACGATTATTTTCCAAACGAGTACTAGAAACAAAAATACCAAAACACACAACAGAAGGTTGACGAGGTTTTGGCAGTCGGGTATAGTGAGTGCCAGCGGGTTAAGTTTATTTGCGAGAAAACTGAACCCTTTATAAATAAATGACGGAGGTTGAAGTGGCTATAAATATTGAACCACAAGCGGATTACATAGTTGCTCAGCACCAAGCTGCACAGGCAAAAACAGCCAGCGGTTTTTATCTGCCAGACACCGCAAAAGAAAAACCAAAAGAGGCCAAAGTAGTTGCAGTTGGCAAAAATGTAGAGGGCGTCAAAGTAGGTGACAAAATTATATATAAAAATACCTACGAAGCCACAGACCTAAAACAGGGCAACGAAGAATACGTGATTATTTATTATAAAAATATCGTTGCGACGATAAAGTAACAGAGGAGATAACTATATGTCCAAAAAAGTTTTTTATGACGATGATGCTCGTAGACGTGTGCTAGGTGGGGCTCAGATATTATATGATGCAGTAAAAACAACTATGGGCCCAAAAGGGCGCAACGTTGTCATCAGCAAGAGCTACGGGAATCCAACTGTAACTCATGACGGCGTTACAGTAGCAAAAGGTTTGGATATAGCCGACATAGACGACGAAACCCTGGGCTACAAAGTAGGTGCCGATCTGATAAAACAAGCAGCCACAAAGATGAACGATGTCGCTGGAGACGGCACAACCACCGTCACAGTTTTGACTTATCATATTTTGAACGAAGCCAACAAACTGATAGCTGCCGGACACAACCCGATGCAGCTACGAAAAGGCTTGGAAGCCGCTTCAGCCGATGTCATAAAGAAACTGACAGGAATGAGCGAGGACATAAAGAGCAACAAAAAAAGGGTAGCCGAAGTAGCTACTATATCTGCTGGCGACGCAGAGATTGGTGATTTGATTGCTAGCGTCATAGGAAAAGTCGGCAAAGAAGGCGTGGTTACAGTAGAGGAAGGGCAGGGTCTGAACCTAGAGAGCGAAGTCGTAGAGGGCTTTACCTTTGACCGTGGGTTTGTCAGTCCATATATGGTTACCGACACCTCTAGAATGGAAGCAGTCTATAACAAGCCTGCAGTAGTTGTAACTGACAAAAAGATTACTTCTATCCAAGAGTTTTTACCAGTCCTAGAAAAACTGGCTCAGGCTGGTATAAAAGATTTGGTCTTGATAGCCGAAGAAGTTGAAGGCGAAGCACTGGGTACGCTGATACTGAATAGATTAAAAGGAGTATTCAATACTATAGCCGTAAAAGCCCCGGCGTTTGGCGACCGTCGAAAAGATATACTAGAAGACATCGCTATATTGACAGGCGCTACACTCATCAGCGAACAAGCAGGGCACAATTTTGAAGATGTAGACATAAATATGATAGGCTCCGCCAGAAAGATAATAGTCACAAAAGACGAAACCACAATCATAGAAGGAGCCGGCAAAACAACCAAAGTTGCTGCTCGTATAAAACAAATTACGACACAGGCCGAGGCTGCCACTAGCGAATACGACAAAGAAAATCTAGAAAAAAGGCGAGCAGCTTTGCAAGGAAAGGTAGCCGTCATAAAAGTTGGCGGGGCTACAGAAACAGAGATAGAAGAAAAGAAATTTAGAGTAGATGATGCTGTAGCCGCAGTAAAATCGGCACTAGACGAGGGCATAGTGGCCGGCGGTGGAGTAACATTGATCAATCTAATTTCTGCCATAAAAATAGATAGTACCGATGCAGTGGGGGCCGGCTCGCAAATATTGAAAAACGCTCTGGAACAACCGTTTCGTATTTTGCTGGCAAACGCTGGGCTAAATGCCGATGAATGGTTACCACAAGTAAAAGCCGCAAAAATCGGGCAGGGAGTAAATGTTAATAGTCCTCTCAAACTAGTAGATTTAAAATCTAACGGTGTGGTTGATCCGACCAGAGTCACCAAAGAAGCCATTCAAAATGCTGTGTCTATAGCCGGAACTGCTATGACAATGGGTGCATTGATTGTTGAAGTACCAGAGCAAAAATCTAGCTCAGCACCAGATATGTCTGGCATGGGCGGTGGAATGGGTATGGGTTACTAGAATCCTAAAACCTATAAATTTTCCAGACAAAACACCAGCGCAACTCGCACACAAAGCTGAAAAACTCTAGTTGCTGAATGATTGCGTAAAGTCTTGTTCTAGACTATATTAATAATATAGTAGGTGGGCTACGAGAAAATTATGTGGCCAATAAAGAAAAAATCAGCTTCATCCACGCTACCTGCCGAAATGCAGGAATATATTAGTGCCGAAAAAAAAGAGCGCGTAGGTTTGGCGTGGTTATTGGCATTTGCTACCTTGGTTGCAACTTTGGTATTGTCTGTTGGCGTATTTTTTGGAGGCAAGTGGGTTTACAAGGCAACATTCAAGCCAAACGACAGCCCAAATGTTGCTATCAAAAATACACCTCCAAATAATGAAAATAGTACTGTAACCAAATCTACTAAAAGCACTCAGCCGGAGCAAGCGGCGGGCAACCCCATCACAGCCACGCAAAATCCAGATGTCATAGTAGAGGATGTCTCTAGCGACGATGGGGTAGTAGACGACGGTGCCGTAACAGTTTCTGCCGCAGCTAAACCAACAGCCCTAGTAAATACTGGGCCGGTAAATACCATAAAAGTTTTTGTGCTAGTCAGTTTGTTTGCTGCTGCTGGGCACAATATTTTAATCAGACGAAAAATTATATCTTAGGGACAGATGCTGTTGGCTAACTCTTCGGATTATTTTCGGGTCCCTGGGAAAAGTAGTTTATCTCGTTTATGACGTCCAAAAGGGCCTGGGCGCGTTCTTTGTCGTCTTTTATTTCTTTGGCGGATTCAAAGGCCGATCCTATCAGTTTCTCGTCATCTGAGGCTTGGATCATCATCATAGTGGTTCGAAATTTTTCCTCTGGTGTTTGGTCTAGGTGATCGACTAGGGGTGTCAGATGTTCCAGGGCTTTTTGTTTGATGTCCATCAGGTCACTGTTTGTTGGTGCGTTAGTAGTGCTGGTGTCGTCTGATGGTGTTGCCGGAGTTGGTGCGTTAGTAGTGCTGGTGTCGTCTGATGGTGTTGCCGGAGTTGGTGCGTTATTATAGCTGGTGTCATCTGAAGGTGTTGCCGGAGTTGGGTTAAAGTGCACAAAACTAGGCGACGAGGATGGGCCAGAGCTATTCGTGTTGTCTAGTGTAGCATCTGGTGTCGGTTCAGCCGGCAGCAGAGGTACTGATGGCGCTGTGCCAGTATTTGAATTATCGTTATTGTCGTCTTGCCCAAACATATCCACCCCCTTATATACATTTATAATATATAATATACAGCATAAAACATAAACATTAAAGGAGGAGATAAGTTATGCTTGACGATTTGAAATATATACACGAGCGCGACACTAGCGACGCGCTAGGTGTTGCTGGGAAACAATGGCAACAATTACAGCAAAAATACGACGCCATAGTTCAGCCAGTCAAGCCAATCAAAAATATAGTAGTGGCAGGCATGGGCGGTTCGGCATGGCCTATGTACTATCTAAAGACTTGGCCGACGGTATCTGCACCTATGGAAATAGTAGGGGACTACTCCATACCAAACTATGTAAACGGAGAAACGCTGTTTATCGCGTCCAGCTATTCTGGAAACACAGAGGAAGTATTGTCTTGCCTGGAAAAAGCCACAGCAACCGAAGCCACGATTGTAGTCGTAACTGCCGGCGGAAAACTTATGGAAATCGCCAAACAAAGAGGCCTGCCCTTGTTTGCCATTCCAGCTGGCGTTCAGCCCAGAATGTCTACATTTTATTTTCTAGCAGCTATGATACAGATGCTAGAGTCGCTAAATCTTTGTCCTCAGCAAAGTGTAGCTCAGTTACAAGGCTGCGGCGAATGGTTAAAAAAACAGACAGACGGTTGGTCGCCAACAGTTCAAACTGCTAGCAACGAAGCCAAAAAACTAGCCCAAGAAATGATAGGCAAGAGTCCAGTCATTTACGCTGGCCCATTGTTGGCGCCAGTAGCCAGAAAGTGGAAGATTTGTATAAACGAAAATGCCAAGCAAGTTGCTTGGTGGAACCAGCTACCAGAGTCATCGCACAATGAGTTCATAGGTTGGAGCGGTCAGCCCGTGGACAAGCCGTACTGCATCGTAGATTTACGGAGTAACCTAGAACACACTAGAATCCAAAAGCGATTTGAAGTCACAGAGAGAATGCTATCTGGCAAAAGACCTGCTCCAGAAGTTGTAAACGCGCAGGGCGAAAACATACTACAACAAATGTTATGGGCTTCAATGCTGGGAGATTTTACCAGCATTTATCTGGCCTTGCTCAACAATACCGATCCCACGCCAGTTGATTTGGTAGAAAAGTTCAAAAGCGCCCTAGGATAGTGGCTAAATAGGTTTGTTCTTGAAACCCAACAAAAATCCCAGATAACTGACCACCAAATGCAAACCAAAATAGATAACAAAAATCAAACCAACGATATTAAAGGTCAACCCCCCCATAAGTAACATAACCACCAGTCCGCCAACAATATAATCCGTTTGGTCGAAAGGGAACCAGCTATGGCCTGGCTTTACTCCACCCCTGCGTTTGAAAAAGCTTTCCACGGCATCGCCCAACAATGCCCCAAAACCCAAAAGCGCGCCTGCTAATAGGCTGAACGTTGCAGTGTAGCCAGTAGCAGGAGAAGCAACTAGCGACATTTCTACTAAAAGGGTTACGGCCGCCAGAACCATCCCAAAGACTAGGCCACGCCAAGTTTTGTTGTCGCCAAAAATTCGAACTCCGTTGTATGATTTTCCAAGGTCTAGAGGTGTTTTCCATTTGTTCAATAGGGGTATTTTGTTTGCCAGAGGGGGAGCCATATTTGCTACACCAGCAGGCAAAAATACCCAAAACGCTTGCAAAATCAAGACATCAGAAAATAATGGCAGGTTCATTTAGTGCCCAGCTTTTTACGTAAACGATGATATTTTGGGTAGAGCAGACCACGCATTGTAGGCCGGGATATTCTGGGTATACCTTTGTCCATCAGATTTGTTAGGGTTTCTCTGGTTGGAAAGCTGGCAATACTGGTGTATGTCCCTCCCAGGCCTCTGTAGCCGTGAGCATCACTGCTGGCTACGATGATTTTGTGGTTTAGTTTTGCCCAGATTACGGAATTGGCGCTACGATTTTGGACAAAAGCCCTGCCGTTATATACCTCAAAAAGATCTATTTGGTCGATTATTTCTTCTAGTACACCAGCAGGCAAACCACTTCTGACGGTTTCGAATGGATGGGGTATATAGACTATTCCTCCCTGATCTTTTATATGCTTTACTGCCACCGCAGGCGATAGACCTGCCGGCACCAAATCAGTTAGGTACAGACCTATAATTTCGCCTTGCGTAGTCATAATCTCTTCGCCAACTATAATATTTTTGCCCAGAATACTTTGCATATGAACAGCGAACTCAATACTGTTGTGGTCGGTTATGGCTATAGCGTCCAGCAGACCGGTTTCTAGGGCTTTACTATACTGGGTGGCGCTAATTCCGCCATCAGGAGAAGCTGTGGAGTGGGTGTGTAGGTCTATTTTGAACATCTAAATTTTTTGGCTGATTTTTATCAATCTGCTTACGGCCGTGATAGACGAAAAGATGGCGATTATTACTACCGCTAAAACAACTTGACTGCTAAGCAACCCAATAAGCAAAACGCCCATTCTGACCTCGAAACGCATCAGGCCATCGGCAAACAATAGGTTTATTTCGGTTGTAGTTAGTTGGCTTTTGGCGATGGCGGTTTCGCCTTTCGCCTTTACATAGCTGACAGTCAGGCTGGCTCCGCAAGCTATGACTGCCCACACGGCCATCGTGGGTTTGTCGGTAAGGGTTATAGCATAAGCCACCCCTGTATAGAGCATAACTTCCTTCATACGATCAGTGCTAGCATCCAACAGCATGCCTGCTGGGCTGGCTCTTTTTTGGAGTCTGGCTAGCTCGCCGTCCAGAGTATCGAACAGACCAAAAACTACTAACAACCCGGCTGCATACAGATTGTTGCTAACAGCTATGAAATATGCGATAGGCAAGTGCGCCAACAAGCCAACGATTGTTATATTGTTAGGCGAAATCCTGCCCCCTGATATTTTGTCTAGCACTACCGCAACCCCGTGCATAAACTTTCGGGTCATTTTTCGTAGCGCATCGAGTATGTTCATTTATCTACATTATATAGGACTTTTGCTAAAATTATAGCCAGCCAATCATGGTTGTATGTCTTTTTGGCGTGGAACTTGATGCTTATAGGCAGTATATATGCAGTAGTTTGGCAATTTTATCGTAGCGTGTTCTATAATGAATACTATGAAGACAGAGATTGAGTTAGCCATTGCAGGTATATGCAAAGAATTGTTCAAGCTGGACGTCGAGGTCACCCTGACTCGTCCTGATGAACAGTTTGGTGATTATGCTACCAATGTAGCGCTCCAATTGGCCAAACAGTTAAAAAGTCCACCCGCTGGTGGGCCTGCCGAAATAGCCAAACAGATAGCCAGCAAACTAACTGTAGTTATGAGTGGGCAGGTGGCCTCTGCCAACGTAGCTGGTCCAGGATTTTTGAATATTGTACTGAGCGATGAAGCACTATGGCAGTCTAGTCACCAAAAAGTAGCTGCCCCATTTTTTGGTCAAACCGCAGTCGTGGAGTATTCAAATCCAAACCCTTTCAAGATTTTACACGCCGGACATCTATACACCAGCATAGTTGGGGATGCTATCGCCAATTTGCTAGAGATAGCTGGAGCTATAGTTCATCGGGTAAACTTTGGCGGTGATGTTGGTTTGCATGTTGGCAAAACCATGTGGTCAATGTTGCAGTCCCTAGGCGGGGAATATCCAGAAAAGCTAAACGAAATACCCAAAAAAGATCGCTCCGAATGGATGACCTCTAACTACATTAAAGGCACAGCTGCCTATGAAGATGACGACAAGGCAAAGTCCAAAATCATACAACTGAACAAGCAAATTTATCAGATTAGTTCAGATGGCGACAAGGATTCTGCGCTTGCGCAAATTTATTGGACCTGCAGGCAGTGGAGTTATGATTATTTTGATGAATTCTACGAGCAACTAGGCATAAAGTTCGAAAAATACTATCCAGAGAGCGAAACTTCAGATATCGGGCTATCTAAGGTCAAAGAAAATATCGGCAAAGTTTTCGAACAATCAGATGGAGCGGTTATTTTTGACGCCAAAAAATACGGTCTACACACCAGAGTTTTTATAAACAGCCAAGGTTTGCCGACCTATGAGGCCAAAGACGTCGGGCTGATTTTTAAAAAATGGCAGGATTATCATTTCGACAGGTCTATCGTCATAACTGGTAATGAACAAACTCAGTATATGGCAGTTGTGTTAAAGGCTATCGAGCAGTTCGCGCCCGACCTGGTCAAGGCCACGACCCATTTGACGCACGGTATGGTCAAACTGACTGGTGGACAAAAGATGAGTAGCCGAAAGGGCAACATACTGCGAGCACTAGAAATACTAGAAGCCGTTCGTGCAGCCACTGCAGTCAGGCAAAAAAAGGAAGATACCGACAGTGCACTAGGGGCAGTAAAGTATTCGTTTCTAAAACAACGATTAGGAGGAGATATAGTTTTTGACATTGACGAATCGGTGGCATTGGAAGGCAACAGCGGACCGTATTTGCAGTATGCGCATGCTAGAGCACGTAGTATTTTGAAAAAATCTGACGCAGTTTTGGGGTCCAAAAATCAAAAACCCAGCCTTCAAGCTGGCGAGCGAAGTTTGCTAAGAAAAATAACTGAATATACTGACGTGGTAGACAGGGCGGTGGAGGAATTAATGCCACATCATATATGTACATACTTGTACGAAACGGCTCAAATATTTAATAGATTCTACGAAAACAATCGTGTTTTAGGCGATGCGCGCCAGACTGTACGCTTGCAGTTGGTCAGAGCTTACGCTGATGTGCTAAAGCACGGCTTGGGGTTGCTAAAGATACCAGCCCCAGAAAAGATGTAGTCGAAAAGTGTATAATAATCCAGTAATATCAAGGAGGTCCAAGAGATGTCAAAAGAAAACGAAAAAGATGCTGAGCTGCCAATCGTAAAAGCTCCAAAATGGCTACAAGGTTTTATAGGATTTGTTCGTGAACAGGGCGTGGTAGGAGTGGCCGTCGGTTTAATACTGGGTATTTCTATAAAAAGTGTCGCCGATTCGGTGGTAGCGAACATCATAAACCCTCTGATCAAGATGCTGGGAAGCGGCAAAGCGTTGACTAGTAACTATACTTGCCTAAAGTCGGTAGACGGAGTCTGTCAGAACAAGCTAGCCTATGGCGCACTATTTGGTGACATCATGAGTTTCATTATTATGGCGGCGGTAGTTTATTTTATGGTAAAAAGTCTGAAATTAGACAAACTAGACAAGAAAAAGGATTAGTAAGTAGGCTTTTATGAGTGCCAAACAAATAAATCCAAATCTGACCGAGGCACAAAAGTCTGTACTATTGGACAAAGCCACCGAAGCACCTTTTACAGGCAAATTTTTGCACAACAAAGACGGTGGGACTTACAATTGTGCCAATTGTGGGCAGGAATTATTTCGATCCGACACAAAGTTTGATAGCGGTACTGGCTGGCCCAGTTTTTATGACATAGCAAAATCTGGTAACCGACAGGCTTCAGTAAAACTGCTAACAGATAACAGCGCAGGAATGGTTCGTACTGAAGCTGTTTGTACCAAATGCGGTGCTCACTTGGGCCATGTTTTTGACGATGGCCCACAGGACAAGACAGGCAAGCGATATTGTATCAACTCTGTATGTCTGGATTTTAAGCCCAAAAAATGATTTTCAGACATCTGTTAATTAGTTGTAGGGTATAATAAATATAGATGACAGAGTTCAGAAAAGACAAAATCCCTACCAAACTATTGTGGGTCGACCTAGAGATGACCGGTTTAGACGCTCAAAAAGACGTTATTTTAGAAATTGCCGCCGAAGTTACAGATTTCAATTTTCGTACTTTGGGTAGTTACGAGGCACGGTTTCAGCAAAAACACGATGTCGTCGTAGACCGGATGCAGAAAAACATTTGGTGGCGTGACTATCCGGCTAACCGCGATGATTTTGTAAATAATTTATCCAAAGGCAAACCCTTGGCAGAAATAGAAAAAGAATTGTTGGCTTTTGTGGCCGAGTATTTTGGGGAAGAACCGGCCATATTGACAGGCAACTCTATTCACAACGACAGATTATTTATAAAGCAGTGGATGCCAGCATTGGACCTAAAACTGCATTATCGTATGTTGGACGTAACTTCTTGGAAAATTTTTATGCAGGGCAAAAACGGTGTGGATTTTGAGAAAAAAGAAGTTCACCGTGCCTTTGATGACATTCAGGCGTCAATTGCCGAGCTACAACATTATATAGACTGGTTCAAGTCGCAGCCATGATCAGCCACAAAACAGTCGAAAAGTATGTGTTGTCTATGCCGAACACAAAATTGGACTATCCATTTGGCAAAGAAGTTGCGGTTTACAAAATTATCGGTCCAGAATCTGAAACCGCAGATAAAATGTTTGCTCTGATAACCGAAAAATCTGACCCGTTACAGATAAGTTTGAAATGCGACCCCCAGTTGAGCTTAGTGTTGCGAAGCAAATACGAAACCGTACAGGAAGGTTACCACCTAAACAAAAAACACTGGAACACGATTTTGCTGACAGGGCAGCTACCTTGGGAGGAAGTTCAGGGATTGATTCGCCACAGCTACGACTTGGTATCTAGCGCCAAAAAGGAAGAGCCCGCCACTATCTAGTTTGATTTGGGGGGAAACAATATTTGAGTTTGGCTAAAGGCGTTGTCCAGGGCTTTTTTGGTGTTTTCTCCTTCAGTACTGTCGTAGGCGGTTTTTATGGACGATCTGTATTCGGAGATCTCTTTTTGGAGTTCTTTTACAAATACCTCGTCAAAATTGTTTGCCTGTTCGGCGTTTGTCAGCAGGGTAGTAGTTGCGCTTTTTGAGCCAAGTGCTAGGTCCTTTGGCGTAATATTTATGCCAGACTTTTTTAGCAGAGCCAGCAATGATGCCTGACTAGAAGAAATGCTCAGACTGGTAGTTATGGCCAGATTTTTGGTGGTTTGGTCCTTTGACTTGGCGGCTCCTATGTTTGATACGCGGATTAGCTCTGCTTGTTTGGTTACAACTATCTTTAGATTTGCGGTGTTTTCTTTGCCGGCACTGCCGATAAACGAAATTACCAGCATGGCAACAAAAACCAAGACTATTAGAGCCGCCAGTACATAAATGATTCGCTGTTTTGTGGAATTGCCAGAAGGCAGTAGGCTGCTTTTTTTGGTTTTTGGTTGTTCGTACAAAAAGGCGTATGGGTTGGTGTTTGGATTGGCAGGTTTTGCCGGCAATACTGGAGGTGGTGCTGGCGGTGGTATTTGATTGGGTTGCATAAGCATTATGTTACAGGTTATAGAGGCTACGGTAAAGCCCCGCCACTAACACCTTGACATTTAGTTAGGGTTATGCTAAATTATTTGCAGGTAAATAAAAAATAAAAACATGTCCGAAGATGTACCCATACAACCAAATGAGCAGATTAACCCTGACGATATAGGAGATACTTTAGTATTGCCGAAGCCTGACATTGGGCTTGGCGACGATTACGAGACCAATCTTCCGGCTGACGTTAATATATTTGACAGTACAGATTCCAGAATGCCGTGGGAGTCAATCAATCCAGGCAAGCTAGACGACCTTCCGGAAGGAGAATATTTTATTAAAGGAACTAATCCAGCAAATGGAGATCCAGTAGATAAATCAATGGAAATAGTACTCAACAATGATGGTAAATATTTGCCTACTGGATATGGGCGTCAGTTTGGTAATTTGAATCCCAGCCTAAGTTTCGGAACAGGAACTGAACCATTGCTTGCCTTGGTAGGTTTTGCTTTTACGGAGCAAGGGACTCTTGTACCAACCCCTATAACGGTTCAGAGACACTTAAAAGATGCCGGCGTCGAAGCCGAACTGTTTGCTGATACCGGGGTAATACCACCTGAAGATTATGTTAGATCGTTTCGCGACGGAAAATACCCGATTTCTACAGGCGAAGAAGCTTACTATGCACATGATATTTCTGATGACCACGTAACTGGCGTAGTACTAGGCGGCGAATTACTCAGAGACTCTCTTTCAAAGACACTCGAACATGTGTTTTCTGAAGACGGTACACTCCAAATTTCCAAAGAGGAGTTGGGCGCTCTGGCAGAGGGGATAGATAGATTTACGCAAACGTTACGGGCGGTTACTACGTCCTCAACGGTTACTTTAGGAGAAGGTTATGGCAAAGAAAAAGGGAGACAAACATTGCTGAATAAAGGCGCTACTATAGGGTTTGATTCTGATACAGTTAGCCAAATATTGGAGGCTTCACAGAAAAGAGCTCTAGACCTAGGGCTAGAAATTTGTAAGCTGGACTAGGTTCTTTAGGCCAGATTTCTGGTTTTTTAGCTAAGGTAACTTCATTACTTTTAGTGTTAAGTCTAGAATTTAGGTTTGTCTAATACGATAAGTCCATTTAGACTAATGTCAGGCGGTTATGTAGGGCACATATCGGCTAATATCTGTAGCTTTGGAACAGGGAACTTTTTGAAAATAATAATCAAAAAATAATAAAGGATAAATCATCGTATGAGCGAAAAGTCACAATTACCTATAGACAATGATCGTACTAGAGACGAACTATTAAAAGGCGTAGAGTTAGGTCCTACCGAAAGAGTGGTTTTTGACGGGGAATCCCAAGCCCTAAGAGGAATTGCAGAATATGCCTCGGCACACGAATGGGGCAAGGACGCAACGTTTGAAGTGGCAGAGTTAAAATTGGGAGCACGTGATCACACATATACTACGGCAACTATCCGTTTTTATGGACCCGATTATTTTAGGCCAAACCCAGATAATCCTAATGGTACGGGCAAGTCGCTGGTCATACCAACCAAAGACGGAAGTGTTGTTATAGATCTAGAAAATGGAGTTATGCACGAAATAGGCAGGGGCGTAAAAGGTTTGGAAAATATGGCTGAAACTGTTTCTAGACATCACTGCTCTATAGGATTGGACGTACATGGCATTATAGTAATAGAAAACCACGAACCTTCAAATGCAACGCGGGTCCAATTGCTTACCGGCCTAGAAAGATAAATCAACTACTATCAAGGTTATATCAACCGCCAGCTAACTAATTATAAATCTAGTGGAATTATCGGCCCCGAGTACTTAACGTTTGTGCTAGTCTGTGTTGGGTAGCGTACAATATGAACAGATATGGATGCGGTAGAAGACATAAAAGGCAGGTTGAGCATTGAGGATGTAGTCGGTGATTACGTCCAGCTAAAACGTGCCGGTCGCAATTTCAAGGGGCTCAGTCCGTTTAGCGGCGAAAAAACAGCCAGCCTGATGGTCAGCCCAGAAAAGCAGATTTGGCATGATTTTAGTAGTAGCCAGGGTGGCAATATGTTCAGCTTTGTCATGGAGATGGAAGGGTTGGATTTCAGGGGTGCTTTGGAGCTTTTGGCTCGCAAGGCGGGCATAGATTTGACGCAGTATCAGACAGGACATAACGCCCAAACTGGGCAACTAAAAGAACGACTATACAAAGCCAACGAACTAGCCACAAAATTTTATCAGGCTCATTTTTCGAAAAACAGTGCAGCTTTAGCATATATTTTTAAAGAGCGTCTTTTTACAAAAGAGGTAGCTTTGGCATTTCAGATTGGATATGCCCCAAACACGGGCACGGCTTTGTTGAATTTTTTGAAAAAACAGGGCTTTAATGACAATGAACTGCAACAATCTGGGCTGATAACCCAGAGGTACAAGGGTGGCGATATGTTTCGGGGACGAATAATGATTCCACTGATGGATGCGCAGGGTAGAGTTATTGGTTTTACGGCTCGGCTACTGATAGACAATCCGGATGCTCCAAAATATTTGAATACCCCACAGACACTGCTGTATGACAAAGGTCGTCATGTCTATGGACTGCATTTGGCCAAAGAAGCCATCAGAGCAGAAAAATTCGTCGTGGCCGTAGAGGGTAACTTGGATGTAATTGCTAGTTATCAGGCAGGAGTCAGGCAGGTTGTCGCGACCGCTGGAACGGCTATGACAGAGATGCATTTAAAAACATTGGGGAGGTTCTCCAACGATATTCGTTTGGCCTATGATCAGGACAATGCAGGCATAGCAGCTACAGAGAGGGCGATACCACTCGCCAACATGGTAGGAGTAAATCTAAGCATCATAGATATACCTCAGGGCAAGGACCCAGACGAACTGATAAAAAAAGACCCATTGGCATGGAAAAATGTTATAACCAAACACCAAGACGCCCAAGATTGGCTGATTGCACAATACGAAAAGCGCGCCGACCTGAGCACATTTTCGGGACGAGACCAATTCAAGCAAGCAGTACTATCATCCGTTAAACGATTAGAAAGTGCCGGAGAACAAGGCGTCTATATCAAAAAAGTTGCCAAAATATTGGGTTATAGCGAAGAAGCGGTCAAAGACGAGCTAAGGCTCATAAACGACGGTCGTATAATCTACAAAGCTAATAAGCAGATAGATAAAAAGATAGACAAAACTCGTCTAGAACTAAAGCGCGTTCAAGACCACTTGTTGGCGATATGTTTTACTCAGCCACCCCTAAGATACTACCTAAAACAACTGCGACCAGATATGCTTTATGACCAAGACAGCAGGGTAATGTTGCTGTTTTTGAACGATAATCCTGATTTCACAGACGACACTACGACAGCCAAAGCGTTGCGTGAAATACCAGATTATGTTAAAATTTTAACTCTACAGTATGAAGAACTCTATCAGGATCTCGGGTTATTAGAGCTTCGTAACGAAGCCACCCGGTTGCAGATTCGACTGATAGAACACTATGTAAAAAGTAAAAAAAGAGCCTTGACCGAAGCCTTGTTGTCATCTGACGAAGAGCATACAAAGCATCTATTGGAACAGGCCAAAGCTCTAGACGAACTACTAAAGCCGACTAAATTATAAATCAAAGGAGAAGTACAAAATTATGCCAAAAAAGCCAAAAATTGATGCCATCGTCAAAGACGCTCCGTTAGAGATGAGCATAGAACAAATAAAGGACTCACTAATAGCAAAAGCCAAAAAAGAAGGCAAGATAGACCTACGCGATATAAACAAGTCTATCCCAGATGTCCCTGAAAACATCGACATACTGGACCAGCTGTACACAGCACTTGCAGACGATAACATTATGGTCGCAGGTATAACAGAACCAAATGCTGAAGCGTTATCTGACAAGTGGGAAACAGAAGACAGTGAAGAGGAAGCGGCCGTCGTGCCGCAGGCCTACGTTGACGATGTTTCTGATGATTCTGTACGTTTGTACCTAAGAGAGATTGGCAAAATACCACTGTTGACCTCACCAGAAGAGCTGGCCTTGGCTTATAGAGTTGTAGCTGGTGAAAAAGCAGCAAAAGACCAGATGGCCGAAGCAAATATGCGACTGGTTGTCAGTATCGCAAAGCGTTATGTTGGCCGTGGCCTTGACCTTTTGGATCTAATACAGGAAGGCAATACGGGTCTTTTGCGCGCAGTCGAAAAGTTTGACCCGGACAAAGGCTTTAAGTTTTCTACTTATGCTACTTGGTGGATTCGTCAGGCAATTACACGGGCGATTGCCGATCAAGCCCGAACTATTCGTATTCCCGTTCATATGGTAGAAACTATCAACAAGTTGCTTCGCACCCAAAGACGAATGACGCAGGAACTAAATAGAGAACCAACCAACTCGGAGATTGCCAAAGAAATGGAAATAGATGTAGAAAAAGTCGAGCACATCATGAAAATAAAACAGGATATTAGCTCGCTAGACGCTAGTGTCCGAGACGACGACGAAGATTCAGTCTTGGCCGATTTTATAGAAGACGAAGATACGGCCAGCCCCGAAGAATCGGCCACGGGTCAACTGTTAAAGGAGCATGTCAAAGATATGCTAAGTGCTCTAACAGAACGCGAACAAAAGATTTTAAAGCTTAGATTTGGACTAGAAGACGGCAAAAGTCACACCCTAGAAGAAGTCGGTCAGGAATTTTCTGTGACCCGCGAAAGAATTCGGCAGATAGAAGCAAAGGCATTGGTAAAACTACGAAAACACAAAGACGCAAAGAAGCTCCACGACTATATAAAGTAGGTTTTTCTATAAAACAATCCTTTGATTCATTTTATATCGGTAAAACGGAACCCCAAAACCATTCGGCCAGACTCTGTTAGAATACAAGAGATGAATATCATTGGATTATCTGGAACAAATGGCAGCGGCAAAGATACGGTCATGAATTTATTGGCCGAAAAGTACGGGTTTTTTAGCGCCTCTGCCACAGAAATGCTCGTTAGCGAGCTAAACAACAGAGGCTGGGCGTTGGACAGAAAACACAAGGCGATGCTGAGCTCGGAATGGCGTCGTCAGCACGGTATGGGTGTTGTTGTGGACAAAGCCATAGAACTTTTCAATCAGCAGCCAAAAGGCAAGTACAAAGGCCTGGTTGTGGGTAGTTTGCGCCATCCTGGCGAAGCAGATAGCATCCACAAGTTTGGCGGCCAAATGATATGGGTAGATGCGGACCCAAAAGTCCGTTACAGGCGGATCCAAGACAATCTTCAGGAGCGTATAGGTACGCATGCCGAGCACGGTTTGTCTTTTAAAGAATTTCAGGCAGACGAAGCTCGCGAAATGAACCGTCAGACTGACGATAAATCGACATTGGATATGAACGCAGTCAAAGAAAAGTCAGATATTTTCCTGCAAAATGACAGCAACAGCGCCGAAGCCTTCAAGACAGAAGTCCAAAAGATACTAAACCTTTAGGTAATACGCTTTCTGGAGTATATTCGCTGGAGCTCTCTGATTGTTACAAAGATAAAAGCGGCGCCTAGGGCGTAGATCCAGTCGATTAAACTCAGTGGGCCAGCACCAAAATATGATCCGATTATGGGGTTGTAGAGTATGACTCCTACGCTTAGCATAGAAAATAGCAGGGCAATCCAGAGTCGTTTGTTATGAAACTGGTAGACAGTAAACAAACCTTTATTACTGCGCCTTTGTAGAATGTTCAGTAGCTGACAAAGCACTATAGTCAAATAAGTCATGGCTGTAGCTTTTGTATGTAACAGCGAGCCTGTCTGGACGCTATCGATAGCTGCTCCATGTCGCCAAAAGAACATTAGATAGTTAGCAAAAGCCAATCCTCCGATTATCAGACCGCACCACAACAAATCTATAATAGACCGACCGTTCAAAATATGGTCTTCTGGTTTGCGTGGAGAATCACTCATCACCTCGCTGTCGGCTTTGTCCCAACCGAGCGCCGCAATAGGGAACAGCTCTGCAATTAGGTCAATGGCCAGAATTTGCATGACAGTCAAGGCCAATGGCACTCCAAAGGCTAGCAAGGCAGCCAAACTGGATAGGTTGACTACTAGTTCGGCTGAGTTGCTGGTAAAACAGCTCAGGGTGCCTTTTTTGATGTTTTGGAATACGACTCTACCTTGTTTTATCGCACCCACGAGTGTATGGAAACTGTCATCCAGCAGAATTATGTCGGCAGATTGTTTGGCTACATCTGTGCCAGTTTTTCCCATGGCAACCCCGATGTCCGCTTTTTTTAGGGCAGGCGCATCGTTTATTCCATCGCCAGTAACTGCTACGACTAGACCACTGTTTTTCACCAGTCCTACTATCCGTAGTTTGTCCTCTGGACTTACGCGACTAAATATAGTGCTTCCTCTGGTTGCCAGCTGGAGAACTCTGGAATCTTCCAGATTACGTAGCTCTTCGCCGCTGACGACCAATATCTCGTCGGCTTTTCTTGATAACCCAGCTTTTATGGCTATGGCTTTGGCTGTTGGAGCAAAGTCGCCCGTAATGATAGACACTTTTATGTGTGCAATATGAGCAGCAGCCATAGCTTCGGCAACCTCGCTTCTGATTGGATCGGCCATACTAACCAACCCCAAAAAGATCATTTCTTTTTCTAGTTCGTCCATCTTTAGTTTTTTTATGTCGGTTCCAGCCGGCAATATTTTGTAGGCGTAGGCCAGATTGCGCATAGCATCGTTTGCCCATTCGTTGTGCTGGGTCATAATCTGGTTTTTGTCCTTTGGCAATAACGTACGAATATGCCCATGGTTCCAAATGCTGTCGCTCCTTTCCATGACATTTTCTGGAGAACCTTTCATAAACACATATAGTTGCCCATCAGGACCAAATTTTCTAATTGAGCTCATGCGTTTACGGGCCGAGTCAAAGGGAAATTCTTTTAGTTCGGGGTATTTCTGGTCTATTTCTGCGGTGTTTATACCTGCTTTGTGGGCCAGTGTTATTAGGGCTCCTTCCGTAGGGTCTCCCAAGCAATACCAAGTCGCATGTTCATTGTCAGGAGGACTAATTTCTGCATTACTAGCAAAAACTCCATTGGCAAAGAATAACTGTAGCTCTTTGAGCTGTTCACTAGAAAGAGTTTTTGCCTTGTCCATGATATTCCCAGAGGATTCATACCCAACACCACTAACTGTATAAATTTTTTCGCCTATCATCAGCGATTCTACTGTCATTTGATTTTTTGTCAGAGTGCCGGTTTTGTCGGTGCATATAATAGTAGTCGATCCTAGGGTTTCAACTGCCGATAATTTTTTTACCAGAACCCTGGCTTTCGATAGTTTGTTGGCGGCCTGGGCCAGGGCAGAGTTTATCTCTGCCGGTAGGCCTTGGGGAATAATTGAGCTGGCTATTCCTATGGCGAACAATAGGGCTATCTTGAATGGCTGGTGGCCATAATAAATAGATACGGGTAACAATATTGCACAAAGCACTATTGTTCCTTTTGTAACAATAGTAGCAATATTATTTATCTCTTTTTGAAGCGGGCTCAAACTAGTAGAGGTTGTAGTACTCAGGCTAGCGATACGGCCCAATTCCGTCTGCATACCGGTAGCTATGACCAGACAATGTGCTTCACCAATGGCTACTGTAGTTCCCATAAATAGCAGGTTGTGCCTGTTGGCCATTTCTACTTCAGCCTCTATGGCATGAGTAAACTTTCGGCTTGGATTGCTCTCTCCTGTCAGTGCAAAATCGTTGGTCGCTAGCTCGGTTTCGTCGATTAGTCTGAGGTCTGCTGGCACGCTGTCACCGGACTCTACAAAAACAATGTCTCCTGGAACCAGTTCGGTAGATGAAACCTCGTGGAGGGCGCCGTCACGTATAACTTTTGCGAATGGTACCATCAAAAGTTCTAGGCTTTCCATCAATTTTTCGGCTTTGTTTTCCTGGACAAAACCGATGAGGGTATTAAATAGTATCAAAGCTATTAGCACCGCACCAGTTCGTGGATCGGATGTGACAAACGACAACACAACACAACCTAACAACAATACAATCATCAGATCCTTGTACTGTCGCAAATATTTTAACAAAACGGACTCTTTTTTGGCGATAATCAGTTGGTTGGCACCATATTCAGTTACTCTAGAAAGGGCTGTCTTTTGGCTCAGACCTTCGCTGGAGCTTTGGAGTTGTTCCATGGCTTCATCGGCACTGATGCGATAATACGCTAGCTGTTTTTTTTCACCACTCATACTTATCTAAAGTATAGCACTCGTATAGCGTATAATTGATTGTATGAGCGAGGAAAAGACTACGCCCAAACGGTTGGCTATTATAGACGGCAAGTCGGTTTTTTATCGGGGCTACTATGCTATGCCAAACTTGAGCACAATAGACGGTACACCTACCGGAGGGGTATTTGGCTTTTCCACTATGGCACTAGAAGTTATAAAGCGACTAAAGCCTGACTATGTTTGTGTAGCCTGGGACAAACCCAAAACCAATATTCGCAAGCGCCTGGAAATGTACCCAAACTACAAGGCTGGTCGCAAACCGCCGCCAGATGATTTTTATGCTCAGATACCTGTATTGCATCAGGTTTTAGATGCCTTTGGCTGGCCACTGTACGAGCTAGATGACTACGAAGCTGACGATATAATGGGCGCCTTGGCAGTTCAGGCTTCTGCCCTAGGAATAGAGACTCAACTGATTACATCAGACTTGGATATGCTACAACTAGTAAACCCACTAGTTCATGTTTATGCTCTCAAAAAAGGGCTCAGTAATATAGAATTGTTTCGGCCTGATACCTTTATAAAGAAATACGGTATCACGCCAGAGCAATTTTTAGACCTAAAGGCTTTGAAAGGCGACAGCTCGGACAATATCCCAGGAGTTCTGGGCATCGGCGAAAAGGGAGGCATAGAATTACTAAAAGAGTTCAAGACTTTGGACGGGGTTTATGAAAACCTAGATTTGATAAAAGAATCCACCCGAAAGAAACTAGAAGCCAATAAAGACATGGCTTATCTGAGCAAAAAACTAGCATCAATCTGGACCGATGCCCCTATAAAATTGGACCTAAAAGAAGTAGACGGTAGTAAATGTGACCCCAAAAAACTACGCGATATCTTGGAAAAACTAGAGTTTAGGAGCCTGGTTCGGCAGTTGCCTGAAGCAATGAAGCATAGTCCACTGCCTGGTAGGCAACACGAAGAAAGCTATGCGGTTGATCATGATAATGCGGGCCTAGCTATAGTCATAGGCGACGACGACCAGCTAAAAAAGCTGGATTTGTCAGGGTCGGATAGTGTTATTGTACACAGCAGATGCGCAGGCAAGAATAGTACCGAACCCAAATATTTGCTTCTCAGTACTGATGAAAATCACACATATGTGCTCAATTTACCAAAAATGTCACCAGATATTGTTCGACAAGTTCTTCAAAAGCAGCTACAACAAAAAAAACTCATTGGTTACGACGTAAAAAGCACTATAAAGGCTGGCTACAATCTTGGCTTGGAGCTAGAAAATGTTGAACATGATGTATTGGTAGGAGCGTTTTTGTTGAACTCTATGATTCGCGATCAATCATTGACTGATTTGGCTACAACGGGACTGGGCTATGACGGCTCTAGTTTGGACGATTTGACGGACCTAGAATTAGTGGACCGTGCTAATACAGTAATTTCTATAATCAGACTTTTGTATATTCAACAAAAGGAAGCTTTGAAGGCTATGCCAAAGGTAGCCAAGCTAGCAACAGAGATAGAATGGCCCGTTATAGCTGTTCTGGCGTCTATGGAATATCATGGGATTCGGCTGGACAGTGGCTATCTAGAGATTATGGGGGAACAGTTGACTGACAAAATAAGTGATATTGTTCAACAGATTTATGGCCATGCGGATCAAGAATTTAACATCTCTAGTCCTGCTCAGTTGGCGGACATATTGTTCAACAAACTAAACTTGGACACCAAAGCCATAAAAAAAGGCAAAACAGGCTATTCTACGGCTGCCAGCGAACTAGACAAACTCAGAGGAACGCATCCGATTATAGACTTGGTTTCGCAGTATAGAGAATACACAAAATTAAAAAACACTTATATAGACACTTTGCCGAATATGACCGACGATAACGGTCGGGTTCATACTACATTTAACCTGACTATTGCCCAGACCGGCAGGCTGAGTAGCACAGATCCAAACCTACAAAACATACCTGTCCGAACGGAACTAGGGAAACAGATAAGAACAGCCTTTGTAGCGGCTCCAGGAATGATGCTGGTCAGTGCAGATTATAGCCAATTTGAACTGCGTCTAGCTGCCTATTTGGCAGACGACAAAGATTTGATGGATATGTTCAATGGTGGGGCAGATGTCCATACTATGACGGCCGCCCAAGTATATGGGCGCGACCCTGACGAGGTAACCAAACAGATGCGACGTGACGCAAAAATCATAAACTTTGGAGTCCTTTACGGCATGAGTCCGCATGGATTGAGTGTTGCTACGGGCATGACAATTGCGGCCGCCAAAACTTTTATAGACAAATATTTTGAACTCAGAAAACCAATACTCGAGTACATGAATGGCCTAAAGGTAAAAGCCCGAGACGACGGTTATGTAGAAACATTATTTGGTCGCCGACGGCCTACTCCAGATATACATTCGCCCAATTTTATCGTTCGCTCAGCAGCCGAGAGGGCAGCCATAAATATGCCAGTTCAAGGTACAGAGGCGGATTTGATGAAAATGGCTATGATACAAGTTCAAAATAAACTAAAAGGCGGCGACAGCAAACTATTGCTCCAGATACACGACAGTTTGATAGTAGAGTGTCCCGAAAACCAAACTGATAATATAGAACGTCTGCTAAAAAATACCATGGAAAATATTCATAAACTTCCAGTAAAGTTATCGGTGGATGTTTCCAAGGGCAGAAATTGGGGTGACCTGTAGTTTTGTTATATTCTACGGATGTTTTGCTATGACCAAAAAAGCACCTCAGCGTAACTATGTATAATTGTATAAAGTTAGTAAATATGTTAATATATTAATATATGAGTATAAAGTATTTTTATAGTTTTTTGGCCGTTATTTTATTGACATTATTTTCTATTGTAATGGTGTCAAATAGCTTTAAAAATTCTGGCAACACAAACACTAAAAAAACCAAAGCAGCGACCAAATTAGTAGAATATCTAGACAAAAACTCAAGTGTCAGCCTAACAAATAGCGGCAGCATTGTTGGAGAAAACGAGTACAAATCCTTGCGAATTACAGTTTCAAGGTCAGAAAGAACGATAGAAATATTAAACGGTTACGAATATGTGCCAAGTCAAGTCTCTACATATTCAAATACTCCAGAAGCATACAATGTTTTTCTGCTGGCACTGAACAATGCCGGCTTTACTAAAAGCAAATCTTCTAGCATAAAGGACGAACGGGGGCTATGCCCGTTAGGCAGAACTTATGTCTATAATCTAAAAGAAAACAGCAACAATGTCATTCGTACTTGGTCAAACACTTGTGCTAACAACGTTACTTTTACAGGAAACGGATCCGTTGTTCGAACACTTTTCCAGAAACAAATACCAGAATACGGCAAGTTTTCTGCCAAATTGAATATCTAGTATCATCGCATTTTTATGCCAAATTCGGTAAAGTGTACTTATGATAAAGGCTATAATATTTGATTGTTTTGGTGTTCTGACTACTGACAGTTGGAAGAGATTTATTGAAAACCTGCCTAAAAATATGGACGTCACGACTATCCATAAACTAAATCACCAGCTAGATTCGGGATCCTTGAGTCAAGAAGATTTCGAAACAAGTGTGTCCAAGATTACGGGCATAGACCCAGCAGATATACGAACAGCCATAAGCGGCGAAACCGCAAAAAACCTAGCTCTACTGGACTATATCCGTACACTAAAGCCAAAGTTCAAAATCGGCTTGCTCAGCAACATCTACAACGACTGGGTTCGACAAACATTTCTGACCACCGACGAGCAGAAAATGTTCGATGATATGGTTTTGTCTTTTGAAGTAGGCATGACAAAGCCAGACCCAGCCATCTTTCGACTGGCATGCAAAAGGCTTGGTACTATGCCAAAAGAAACGGTTTTGGTCGACGATATCAGTTCGTATTGTGAAGCTGCTAGGGGCGTAGGTATGAGTGCAGTCGTCTATAGCGATTTTGATCAGCTCAAAACAGAATTAAACCAAATAATCAGTTCCGTTTGACACCTAAACGAATCCGTAGTTCAATAGTAAGCGCTACCTTGATAAATTAAAGGATACAAATTTTAAATATGGAAGAAATAGACCTAAATAATGCTGACCTATATGATTTGCCACCAATTAACGGCAATAGGTTTGGAATGCTGGTCTGCGGATTAGGACTGATCGCACTAGAAGAATCATCGTCGCCTGGATCAAAAGACATAGATTATGTCAGGCTAGATAATTCCGATTTAAAACCCATCGCCAATACGAATGATTAGCTTTTTTTTAGTTTGAACAAGCGAACTTAACTCTTTCAAATCTAATCTGAGGCTACCTGCTAGGGCAGCGCTGGCGGTCACTATGGTTATTTGGTGTGGGTGGACGCTGACCTGCACAACAGTAGAATATTTGCTCAACACAAAAGCTTTTATCAGAACTATTTCAGGAGGCTCCACAAATTTCTTTGCCGGCATTATGTTTCCAATTTTTTCCATTAACTACATTGTAGCGCTTTTTTTGGTTTCCAATGTCGCAAGTCAAAATTATGCTTCAAAGCCACCAATACTCGACATTATCGGGTTAACTCTGGCATACTTAGTTTGTGCCAGAGTTACCAGAGGTAGAAACAGTCCGTCGAGGACTAGTCACGCGCATAGTGAAAAAGAAAGTCGCTAGCGTTTCTTTTGATTGGCCAAAAGGCTTTCCCAATTCGCCTTTGGATGTAGAGGGTTTCTTGATTGGCTCTGTGGTCACCAATGTTTCTAGACGGGCAAAGGTTTTATCCATAGATCTCGACACAGGATATACACTAGTCATACATTTAAAGATGACAGGTCAACTGGTGTTTCGCAGCCCTAACGATAATTTTGGGGCAGGGCATCCTAATGGATCTCTGGTAGGCGATCTACCAGACAAATCTACCAGGGTTGTTATAAAATTTTCCGATAACAGCACGCTTTATTTCAATGACCAGCGAAAGTTTGGCTGGATTAGGCTATTGCCAACAACAGAAGTCCCAAAACTAGATTTTTTCAAAAAACTTGGACCAGAACCATTGCCCAACAATTTTACGAGTAGTATTTTTGCTAGCAGGTTGGAACGCAGAAAAAATAGCAACATAAAGTCCGTTCTGTTGGATCAGACGGTTGTAGCAGGTGTGGGCAACATTTATGCTGACGAGAGTTTGTGGGGAGCAAAGATAAATCCCAGTACTCTGGTCAGAAACCTTTCCAAACCCAAAATGAATAATTTATTTACGCAACTTCGTTATGTTTTGAACCTGGCCATAGAAAAAGGCGGTTCTACGAATAAAAATTATGTAAATATCGATGGAAAACGAGGTAGTTATATGGATTTTGCCAGAGTTTTTAGGCGCGAAGGCTTAGCTTGTCCGCGTTGCCAGACTACCATCCAAAAAACAAGAGTTGCAGGCAGGGGCACGCATTTGTGCCCAAACTGTCAGAGGCTTGTAAAATGATAACAACACTGGCAGGAAATAACAGGTATTTATTGGCAAGCGAGCTAGAAAAACGCACTATGGATTTTGTTGATTCGTATGGCGAATTCTCGCTAGAAAAGGTGGACGGCGAAGAAGCCAGCTACGAGCAGTTGCAGGGATCTGCGGAGAGCCACCCATTTTTATCAGAAAAAAAGTTGGTAATTCTCCGTAGCCCTTCTGCGAACAAACAATTTGTAGAAAATTTTGACAAATGGTTGGAACGAGTTGCCGACACCAGCGAAGTGATTATTTTGGAGCCAAAGATAGATAAACGGCTGGGCTATTTTAAGCAGCTAAAAAAGCATACAGAACTAGTTATGTGTGATGATTTGAATGATATGCAGTTGCCGTCGTGGCTAGTAGGTTTGGCTAAGGACAAAAAAGCTAATTTGTCTCTTTCTGATGCAAGGTATCTAATAGAAAGAGTCGGATCCAACCAAATGCTGTTGCAAAATGAATTGGAAAAATTGATTTTGTATAACCAAGATGTCACGCGTAGCAGTATAGAATTACTGACAAGTCATTTGCCACAAAGCACGGTTTTTAATTTGTTGGATGCTGCTTTTGGTGGAAACACAAAAAAGGCTCTAGAAATTTACGAAGAACAACGCGCGCAAAAAGTAGAGCCTCTGATGATTATGGGCATGATAGCGTGGCAGCTTCATGTCGTGGCTTTGGTAAAAACTGCCACCGACAAAACTCCTAACGATATCGCCGTAGAAGCCAAAATAAATCCATTTGTAGTCCAAAAGAGCCAAGCCATTGCCCGGAGATTGACACTTTCCCAGCTGCGAAACATCATAAAGACAACCGCCGAGCTAGATACAAGACTAAAAACAACGACAATGAACAGCGATGAAGCGTTATGTCAGTTGCTAATTAGTTTTTCTGAAATATAAAAAATACTAGGGTAGGGAGCTTTTTTGCTATAAAAATAGCAGTCTATTTTTTGGTTGGTTTTTTTGCAGGAGCTTTTTTGGTGCTAGTTATTTTTACGCCTGCGGCTTTTGCCTTGGCAGACAGCTGACGCTGTTTTCGGGCGACCTTGTTTTTGTGCATAACGTTCTTTTTGCCGGCTTTATCAATGGCGCTTTGGGCTTTTTTGTGGGCGTCACTAGCTTTTGTTCCACCTAACGCGCTGCTAAATGCTTTTATAGCTACGCGTAGGCTACGTTTTGTCTTTATGTTGCGAGCTGTGGCTTTTCGAGTTACTCGCACGCGTTTTTTGGCTGACTTTATGATTGGCATATAAATTTTGTCCTTTATTACTAATTTGTTTATGAATAGTCGTTCTTTAATATACCCTTAAACAGCTGTGTTGTCAAAGGTGATAGACACGCTTGTGTTTTTATGATAATCTGACCCCAGAGGATAAACATACAAATATGGAAAACCCAGGACCCATAAAAGACCAAATAGCCAAAAAAATAAAAGAGGCATCCAATATTTTGGTTACGGTCAATTCCAGCCCAACTGTAGATCAATTGGCCGCCACAATTGGCTTGACATTGCTGTTAAATAAACTGGGAAAACACGGTACCGCCGTTTTCAGCGGGACAGTGCCTTCTACCATAGAATTTTTGGAGCCGGAAAAAACCCTAGAAAAAACTACCGACAGTCTGAGAGATTTTATAATTTCTTTGGACAAGTCAAAGGCCGACAAGCTCCGCTACAAGGTAGAAGACAAACTAGTCAGAATATTCATAACACCGTATCAAACATCTTTGTCAGAAAAAGATTTGGTTTTTGAACAAGGAGATTTCAATATCGATGTCGTTATAGCATTGGGCGTAAAACAGGCCCAGTTTTTGGACCAAGCCATAGCACAGCACGGTAGGATTTTGCATGACGCCACAGTAATTTCTCTAAATACAGATGCCAGTGGAGATATTGGAACTATGAACTGGGTTGATAACGGTGCTAGCAGTTTGTGCGAGATGGTGGCATCTCTGGTAGAGCTGATGCAGGACACGGAGTTACTAGACGGGCAAATGGCAACAGCTTTACTGACTGGCATAGTGGCCGAAACGGCCAGATTTAGTAACTCAAAAACAACTCCTTTGACTATGAGTGTTAGCTCTAAGCTTATGACTGCTGGAGCGAACCAACAACTTATATCTACAAAGCTAAACTCTGATGGCTCTTCTAGTCCATTGCCACCAATCCCACCCGTCGTAGTCCCCAATTCAGCCGAACGTAATGATGACGGGTCTATCGTTGTAGATCATCAGCAAAACGTCATGACAGACGCGAATACATTGCATACCGATAAAGGTCCTGCAGAAATATCGGAGCATATTCACATAAATGAGCATGGTGCATTGGCTTCTGTTGCTGGTCCCATGTTGCCACCCGTTTCTGGAATGAACCAGCAAAATGTTGCCACCCCACCACCGACAGCAACACTTACGGAAATAGAAAAGTCAGTCAACAGCCTTCATCAAAATGCACCACAACCTGCACCAGAACCTCCCGTCGCTACAACGCCACTACCGCAAATAGAATCAATAACAGACATACAACCTGCACCACAACCTACCGTCGCTACGGCCACCCCACCACAGCCAGAAAAACTTACGGAAATAGAAAAGTCAGTCAACAGCCTTCATCAAAATGCGTCAGAACCTGCGGTACAACCTCCAGTCAATACGTCATTAGTAGAAGCCCGAAAAGCAGTATCTCAGGTTTTGGATGCCACTCCGTATAAAGTAGAGCCAATAATGGCATTGAACGCATCGCCCATAGATCTCGGGCAGAATCATTTGCCAGATAATAGCACAGGAACTATGCCACAGATGGTGGTAGATGAAGCTACTGGATTGCCAAATTTTGGCCTTCCAAATAATTTGATATCAACAGCCCGACCCGTAGATACGACAAAGAGCCCCGTCACCGATCCTACGTCGCCACCACCCGTGCCACCACCAATGATGCCACCAACTCCGTAGTCTGATAGATAGGTCAAAAAGTCGTATATTTACCCCCCAGTGCTATAGTTATTTAATATGAACGGAATGTTATTGATAAACAAACCACGCGGTTGGACATCTTTTGATGTGGCAAAAAAACTTCGTCAGATTATCCAAAAGTCTGAATTCAATACATCTAACAAAAAACTATTTCCTGTAGGACACACAGGTACGCTAGACCCTTTGGCGACCGGTTTACTTGTCATATTGCTGGGGAACTATACTAAGAAAGCACCAGAACTAATCAAACTAGACAAAACCTATCAAGTTTCTATAAAACTAGGAGAAACCAGTACGACAGGAGACGAAGAAGGAAAAAAAGAATCAGTAAGCTCTAGGATACCCACAAAAACCGAAGTTACTACGGTCGTAAACCAGTTTTTAGGACAGATTAGTCAGATTCCTCCAGCTTTTTCAGCTATAAAGATAAATGGTCAGCGGGCCTACAAACTAGCTAGAGCGGGCAAGGAAGTAGAGATGAAACCAAGGTTAGTAACAATATTCAAAATATCTGAAATAAACTACGATTATCCGATATTAAAGTTTAGCGCACACGTTTCTAGTGGTACATATATCAGGACTTTAGCCGAAGATATCGGCCAAAAACTAGGCACCGGAGCATACATGTGCGACCTGCACCGAACTAAAATAGGCAAATTTGACATCAAGGATTCTGTTGAAATGGATGGCTTGTCTGACCAGAAAATATTTGACCAACTACTAACTCTTGCCTAACAGAGTGTTCTGTGATAGAATAAATCCAAGCATATGATAACGAGAGAGAATAAACAGGCAGCAATAGCCAACTTGGCCACTGCCAAGAACGACACAGGATCGCCACAAGTACAGGTGGGCATATTAACTGCGCGCATACAGGAAATTACTATTCATCTCAGAGCAAACAAGCACGATTTTATGGCTCGTCGTGGTTTAGTACAGATGGTAGGAAAAAGAAAAAGACTCCTAAAATACCTGGCCGACCAAAATGCAAAAGCCTATTTGGCAACCGTCAAAAAGCTAGGACTTCGTAAATAATTTGCACAGACTATACGCTCGAAAAATTTCGGGACAAGCTTGTGCACATTAAACAGTAAAGATTTCGCCCTAGAGAACAGATATATTGCTTTGTAGCAGCACAAGCTGGCATATATATTTGCACTTTACGGCGAAATCGCACTGACGAAAGGATCTTTTTATAACAATGGGACAAACAATAAACCCGCTAGGTAAAAAAATAATAACTGTAGAGACAGAGTTTTGCGGACGAAAACTTAGCTTGGAAGTAAACCGTGTTGGTTTTCGCACTAGCGCTGTCGTGATTGCTCGCTATGGCGACACAGTGGTTATGGGCACGGCTATGGTAGGTAACTCTCCGTTAAAAGGCTTTGACTATTTTCCGCTCAGTATTGATTACGAAGAAAAAATGTATGCATCCGGCAAGATTAGTGGCAGTCGGTTCATAAAGAGAGAAGGACGACCCAGCGACGATGCCATTTTGATTGGCCGTCTGATTGACCGTCCGATCCGTCCGTTGTGGCCAAAAGGCTATCGGCACGAAGTTCAGGGAGTGGCGACAGTCCTCAGCTTGGACCCAAGTTTTCGCCCTGATTCTATCGCTATGATTGCTCTGAGCGCCGCATTTATGCTGACTGGTGCGCCTTTTGAAGGTCCAGTAGCAGGTGTTCGTGTCGGTCTGGTGGACGGCAAGCCAAAGGCTTTTGCCTCTCCAGAGGAACTAGACACAGGTGCTTTGGACTTGGTAGTGGCTGGCACAGAAGCTGGAATCATGATGGTAGAAGCCGGTGCCAGCGAAGTGTCAGAAGATGAAATCGTAACTGCTATGGAATACGCCCAGAAAATTATACAGCCAGCCATAAAACTCCAAATAGAATTAGTCAAAAAAGTTGGTGTAAAACCTGCAGAATACGACCTTAGTTTGCCTAGCGCAGACATTCAAAAGGAAGTGGATGATTTTCTAGCTGGTAAGTTTGGCAAAAATATTCGTTTGCCGTATGTTGACCGACACGAAAAGATGCACCAAATTCGTGTGGACCTAATGGCTCACTTTGAACAAAAAATGGGCGATGGTTTTGAATCAGTCAAAAGGGAATACGAAGACGCCTTTGCTAGCGCTGCTAACAAAGATGTTCGAAAAGGCATCATAGAGGAAAATCTCCGTCCCGACGGTCGCAAACTGACAGAGATCCGTCAGCTTTCCAGCGAAGTAGGGTTGCTACCCAGAGCCCACGGCTCTAGTCTGTTTACTCGTGGTTTAACTCAGGCTTTAAATGTAGTCACTCTAGCGCCACTGAGTTTTGTTCAACTAGTAGATACCATGGAGCGCGAAGGCGAACGACGCTATTTCCACCACTACAATGCTCCTGGCTACACAGTTGGCGAAGTCAGACGATTGGGCAGTCCTGGTCGTCGCGAAATTGGGCATGGCTACCTAGCAGAACGAGCATTGAGCGCGGTTTTGCCCGACGAAACAGAATTTCCGTACACTATTCGTAGCGTTACAGAGATTATGAGTCAACACGGTAGCACCAGTATGGCCGCAACTTGTAGTAGCTCTCTGGCATTAATGGACGCTGGCGTACCACTGAAACGACCTGTCAGCGGCATCGCCATGGGAATGATGAAAGATGGCGACAATATTTACATACTAAGCGACATAGCAGATGCCGAGGATTTTGCGGGCGATATGGATTTCAAAGTTACCGGAACCACAAAAGGCATTACGGCACTTCAAATGGACATGAAAGTTCATGGTCTCAGCGTTGATGTGCTAAAAAAGGCCCTAATCCAAGGCAAAGACGGCCGAGCTCACATACTAAAAAGCATGCTAGAAACATTGCCAAAACCACGAACCGATTTGAGTGAATTCGCTCCGCGAGTAGAATCTATCGTAATAAATCCTGCCAAAATTCGCGAAGTTATCGGCAAGGGCGGCGAAACAATCAACAAGATTATTTCCGAAACTGGCGCCGAAATAGATATAAAGGACGACGGTACGGTCTTTATCGCTAGCCCAAACAAGGACAGCATAGAAGCTGCAAAACAATGGATAAGAAACATCACAGATGACCCAGAAGTGGGCAAAATATACGAAAATTGTAGAGTAGTTAGCGTTCTAGATTTTGGAGCATTTGTAGAGATTATGCCAGGCAAAGAAGGATTGGTGCATGTCAGCGAGCTCAGCGAAGAAAGAGTAAACAAACCTAGCGATGTAGTAAACGAGGGCGACACAGTAACCGTAAAATTAGTTGCCATTGACGACCGTGGAAGGTTACAATTGTCTATGAAAGCTGCCAAAAGAGAAAAAAATTAATGACTAAAACGGTCACCATCAAATCCATACAAAGTCCTGCGCCCCTGATTACTCTGGGTGTCATGGGCCTGGTTTTGACCTACATGTTGATTACTCGGGCTATCGATACCGGTAGCTTGGGACAGTACGGTCTGAGTATTTTGCTGACGACCCTTACTGTTAGTACATTTGTTCGTGCTGTGCGTTTGATTAGAAAGTGACACATAATTAACAAAACAATTCGTCTTGGTCAGATTCAGGCAGATATTTTAGAGAAGAATATCTGTCCAGACTTGGCCAAGACAGCCAACCAACTAGTGTTTGGTTGGGGAAACGCCAACGCAGACATAGTTTTTGTCGGCGAGGCGCCAGGAAAAAACGAGGACCTAAAAGGTGTTCCGTTTGTAGGTGCATCAGGCAAATTTTTGGACGAATTGCTCGCCAGCGTAAAGCTAGAGCGTAGCGATGTGTACATTACCAATATAGTCAAATACCGCCCACCGCAGAACCGCGATCCGTTGCCTGCCGAAAAAGATGCTTTTATGCCATATTTGCTGGCTCAACTAGAAGTAATCTCGCCTAAAATAGTCATTACACTGGGCAGGCACAGCACCAATTGTTTTTTGCCGGGCTTGCAGATTGGTCAGGTGCACGGAAAAGCTCAAAACCTGAACGGGCAGACGATTTTGCCACTTTACCACCCAGCAGCGGCACTATACAACGGCAGTTTGAGGCAAACATTGATAGACGATTTTTGCCAGATACCTGCATTATTAAAACGAATTAAAAATTAATTAAGTCTTTCTTTAAAAGAGAAAGAGAGGAAAATAAAATGGATAACAAGCCATCAAACCAAACAGGACCACGACCGAACAATCGGCCGGTGCGTTCAAACAACAACCCCAACAACAATAACCAGTCAAAAGCCAAAACATCGGCTGGACAAGGCCGTAACCCCAGAGCAAATCGTGGGGCAGCTATCCGCGCCCAACGCCGAACACAAGACGACGCGCATCGTATCGCAAACAAATATTTGGACGCGTCAGGTCAGCAGTCAGAAGGCCAACCCAGAGCCAACTTTATAGATGACAGCCCCAGACTAAAAATAATTGGTCTAGGCGGTATGGACGGTGGTGGATCAAAAAACATGCTCTTAGTAGAGTATATGAACGACGCTGTAATCATGGACTGTGGTAACGATTTAGGTGTTGATTTGCCTGGCATAAACTACGGCATAGCTGACGTTACATATCTAGAAAGCATTCGTCACAAACTGCGAGCATACATAATCACGCACGGTCATTTGGACCACATCGGTGGTTTGCCGCACATCGTACCAAAGCTACCAGCGCCCATCTACGGTAGCAAGTTTAGTATTGGCCGAGTTGAAGAGATATTTGGAAACTTTGGTCTTCCGATGCCAGAAGGTTTTGAACTACAGACAGTTACTATGAACGAAAATACTCACGAGCGCCTAAAGATTGGTGCATTTTTTGTAGAGTTGGTCAGAGTTACACACTCTATACCTGGTAGCACGTGCATAGTTTTGGATACGCCAGTCGGGCGTATCATAAATACAGGAGATTTTAGACTGGATCCAAACCCTCTGGACCACGAACGTACAGATACAGAACGACTGGAACAGCTAGGAAAAGAAGGTGTTTTGGCGCTCTTGTCAGAGAGCACGACTACCGAGCGTCCGGGACGCACACCCAGCGAGAGTACCATAGAGCAGAGTTTTGTGGACATCATAGAACAAGCGCCGGGGCGAATTTTTGTAGGACTATTTTCTACAAATATGAACAGGGTTCAGATGATCATAAATGCCGCTGTACATCACGGCCGAAAAGTTGCTATGGACGGGCGAAGCATGGTCAGTACTCTGGAAATGGCAGTTCGGCATGGTTATGTGCGAATTCCAAAAGGTACATTTGTGCCAATTGCATCTGCTGCCACCATGAAAGACCATGAATTAGTGGTTGTTTGTACTGGTTCGCAGGGCGAGCCCAGTTCTGCGCTTCAGCGTATGAGCACAGGCGACCATAGGCACATAAAACTAAAAGAACAAGACACGGTTATTTTGTCTAGCACACCAATACCATACTCCGGAAATGACGAAAAAATCCGCTCAATGGTGGATGAATTGTACAAAAAAGGCGTTCATGTTTTTCGGCACGAAACCCGTGAAATAGACCATTGCGGTCCGTTGCACGTTTCCGGGCATGCCAGCATAGACGAATATAAAGATATGATGCGTATGACCAAACCAAAGTTCTTTGTGCCTATTTATGGTGACTTTACTGCCAAGCGTCAGCACATAGAGATTGCGGTAGAAGAGGGAATTGCCCGAGCCAACACTTTGAACGCAGATAATGGCGATGTCATAGCATTTACTCCAGACAAGATGGAAATTATCGGCAAGGTGCCACACGGTACGGTGCTGGTAGATCAGACAGGAGCCATAGTCAGCAATGTTGTCATAAAAGACCGTTTGATGTTAGCCGAAGAAGGTTTGGTGGCAGTGGTCCTGACAGTCGATAAAAAGACAGGTCAGCTGATAACCAGTCCTGACATAATTACTAGAGGGTTCATTTATATTCGTGACAGCGAAGAACTGATGAACGCTTTTAGAACCGAACTTCGACGAGCTACTGCCCAGAGATTCAAACGAATTGACCTAGATAGGTTCAAAGCCGAACTAAAAGACCATGTTATGCAGTTTTTGTTTGAGAGTACAGGCCGAAGTCCAATTGTCATACCGGTAGTAAATGTTGTTTCTGGGGGCTCAAACTCTAGACCTTCAGTAGAAAAGCAACAGTCTGGCAAACCGGCCGTCATAGAACCAGCCCAGCCATCACCAGAGCAAGTTGCAGCCGATCAACAGCTTCGTTTTCAGGAATTACGCGCCAAACTATTGGGCCAAGACGCCCGAACAGACTAATTGACAATTGTTGTATTTTTTGCTATAATCTTGGTATGGAAAATGAACAGCCAAAACCAAAACTTACAATAGCACCAGACAGCCCAGATATAACATCGTCTGACGATGTTAACCCTCTGATAAATCCACTTTCTGATAACCCAGAAAATGTTGTTCCAATCGACCAAAATGACCCAGATCCAGACCCGGTGCCCCAACCGGGCGAACTAGAAGCAGCAAAGTCACGACATCCTTCTGGCAGATAACAGTCTGACAGGTGGTATAATAAGTAATACTTATGGCAAAAAGAAAAAAACAAACAAGGGCTCGTAAAAAATCAGCTGAACAATCAGCCGAGCCGTCTAATTTTTGGCCGTTAGCAGGAGCCATTTTGATGATTGTTTTGGCGTTATTTTTGCTCCTGGGCGGTTTTGGCACGGGTGGAGCATTGCCAAAAGGACTTTTTAGCGGAGCCTACTGGGCCTTGGGTTGGGCGGCTTATATTACACCTTTGGCTCTGGTATTTTTTGGAGTTCACAAATTTATGGGCGACGACCGAAACATCCCATTAGACAAATTTGTCGGGATGCTACTTTTGATATTGTTAGCTAGTAGTTGGTTTCATGTCACCTTTGCGTCCCAACAGGCTGGGCTATATGTTGGCGGAAACGGTGGCCAGATAGGCAAGCTTTTTGGCAACCTGACATTGGGCGCAATTGATCAAGTACCGGCCGCAATAATGTTTTTTGTGCTATGGGTTTTGTTGGTCTTTTTGACATTTGGCATATCGCTAAAGTTGATACCAAAACTATTTACAATGTTTAGCAGACAAACAGACGACGATACAGACTTGGCAGACCTAAAGGCCTCCTCGGACAGCGGATTCAAGATAAACGAAGGCATTACTACAGAAAACACTGGTGGAGTTGGCGGTAGACTGAGCAGTTTTCGGAATACTGCCCAGAAATTAACAGGCTCAGAATCCCACGATGCCTTGACTATAGCCACAGATTCAGACTGGAAGTATCCGTCAATAGATCTCTTGAACCAAAAACAGGAAAAACCAGGGGCAGGCAACATAGACGGAAATGCAGAAATTATTCGCGAAACATTTGAACATTTTGGTATAGATGTAGAAATGGAGGGCGCAAATGTTGGGCCACGAGTCACCCAGTTTACCGTCAAACCCCCAGCAGGAGTAAAATTAACCAAGATTTCGGCTTTAGACGACAACCTAAAACTAGATTTGGGCGCACAATCCATCCGCATAGAAGCACCCATCCCGGGCAAAAAAGCGGTTGGCGTGGAAGTGCCAAATATTACTCCGGCCACAGTCAGGTTGGCAAATATTATATCCAGCGATATCTGGCAAAAACTAGACAGTCCACTGGGTTTTGCCGTAGGAAAAGACATCTCTGGGGCGCCCATAGTGGCAAGTTTGGACAAGATGCCTCATCTCTTGGTTGCTGGCCAAACAAACTCTGGAAAATCTGTCATGATAAACACTATATTGGCCAGTTTGCTATACAGAAATAGTCCCAGCGACCTAAAACTGATATTGGTAGACCCAAAACATGTGGAGCTGTTGCCTTATGACGACATCCCTCATTTGCTGACAAATGTCATTACTGAACCAGAAAAGTGCATTAGTGCGCTAAAATGGGCAGTGGCAGAAATGGAACGAAGATATAGGGCGATGGCCGAAGTAAAACTTCGCCATATCGCAGAATACAACGAACTCAAAAAAGACGAGGGTATGCCTTATATCGTCATAGTCATAGACGAACTAGCGGATTTGATGATGGTAGCCGCCAGAGAAGTAGAAGCGTTGATAGTTCGGCTAGCCCAAAAGGCTAGGGCTGTCGGTATCCACCTAGTCCTCGCAACCCAAAGCCCTAGGGTAAATATCATAACTGGACTGATAAAAGCCAATGTCCCTGCCAGGATAGCGTTTACTGTGTCTCAGGAAGTAGAATCGCGTATCATATTGGACCAGAGTGGTGCAGAAAAACTATTGGGCAAGGGAGATATGTTGTACGCGACTTCGGATATGCCAAAACCCATCAGAGTCCAAGGGGCCCTGATAGAGATAGAAGAAGTCCGAAAACTGACAGATTTTTTGCGTATGCAAAGAGCCCCTCAGTACGACGATGAAGTTGTCAGTCAGGTAGTCCAATTGAACGGTCGTGGTGGTGTGGTGTCAGAGATAGAGAGCAACGACGAGCCTATTTTCAAAGAAGCTGTAGATGTCGTCATAATAGCCAGAAAGGCTAGCACTAGCCTGTTGCAGAGAAAACTACGCATTGGTTACCAAAAAGCCGCCCGGTTGATAGAAAATATGGAAGAACAAGGTATAGTAGGAGCAGCTGACGGTTCACGAGCGCGCGAAGTTTTGGTCGGCTCTATGGACGAGGTATTTGGCGGAGAAGACGACCACCAGAACACTACGCCAGATGTCTATGATAACACCCCAGAAGAAGATGAAGCGTCAACGGAAACACCTACAGAATCATGAAAAATACATCAAATAAACGACTAACCAAAAAACGCCAACTAATGATAAAGAAACTAGGCTATCTACAGATTGGCCTGTTGGTACTGATGTTTGCGGTTGCCGGCATGATGTTCCTGAAGCGTTCTGGCGCTTATACGCCTATTGGCGGATTAACTGCAACCTGTAGCAATTTTACAGTTACAAAGACCACTGTACAGACAGGCGAGGTCTTTGGGTCTAGCGTGTCTATGAAAAATAATGGTTCAGGTAATGGTTCAGGTGCTTTCTCTCCCAATGTCGGTACTGCGCTGTTTGATCTGGGTGGCAAGTTTACCATGACAGGAGGGGGCATAACAAAAAATTATGCTGTTAACGAAACTGCAAACTTTAGTCTGACATTAACAGCTCCGTCAGTACCTGGGTCTTATCAATTTCAGCCAATTATGGGTGTTGTTTACTCGGGATATTACAATGATCCTTGCCCAGCGATAACCATAAAAGTAGTTGCTCCCACCACACCAACACCACCCACACCAACACCACCCGCCCCAACACCACCCGCCCCAAAGCCAAGGCCACGAACTATCCCCGCCACGCCAGCACCAGTCGCCGACACCCAAAAACCCACTGCGCCCACCGACTTTAGTGGCAATATAGACAATACCTCGGGTTTGATAAATCTGTCTTGGACAGCATCTACGGACAACATAGCAGTCTCTGGCTACCAAATAGAGCGTTCGCTAAACCAAACCGAATGGAGTGTATTGGCGGCAAATGTTACAGAAGTACAGTATCAGGACGCTACCGCCGACTTTTTGACGCTTTATTACTACAGGATTTCGGCGGTGGACGCTGCGGGTAACATCTCTGATTTTGCTACTACAGAAGTTTCGTCAAGAGATTTCGTAGCTAATGTTTCACCAAAAGACGGGGCCACCTTGACCTCCGAGGACAAGACCGTGACCGTAATCATTCCGCCCGATGCCGTAAAAGTTAGTCTGTTTTGTAGCGTCACCAGCGACGACAGCCAGTTAGCTCCCAGCATAAAGGGCTACACGATTCTGGCTGGACCATATCTGTTGAATTGTCGAAACGAAGCCGGCGATGTGGTAAATAACTTTGATAAACCTATAAATATGACTGCCAATGTCTCTGCTAGTAGTCGTTCAAAAGTAGCCAAGGTAGCGTATTTTGGCCAAAAAGATAATAAATGGATAGAGATAAAAGGTGTAAAGCGCGACAAAAAGTCAGGCATAGACAACGCGGTACTCGGTAGTTACACAAAGTTTGTCATAATGGGCAAAACCAAAAAGACATCTATATGGCTGGTATTGCTCAGTATAGCCATGGTTATAGCGGGGATAGCTCTGGTGCTAGCGGCACTGGCGCGCTGGAAACTAAAACACAACTCCGACAGCACGAACGATAATTATCGACGCCAAAATATGGGTGGCTAGGTCGGCAGTCCAGAGGTTTTATTGGCGGGCTGTTGACTAACAGAGGTAAATAGACTACAATACTCTGTACATTAACTCGGCTCATGGCTAAGTCCCAAAGACTACTAGCGCATGGGCATTAACCAGAGGAGGTTCTTTTTGAACAACCAATACGAAATCGCGGTGTTGTATCACCCAGACCTAGAAGTAGATCTGAGCAAAGCCGAAGAAAAGGTGACCAAAATGGTTACCAACGGTGGCGGCAAGATACTGTCTACCGACAATTGGGGCAAGCGCAAGCTAGCCTATACGATTGCCAAGCACGATTACGCAGTGTATGTTTTTTACACCGTAGAGTTGCCAGGTTCGGCCGTCCAAAAGATTGAGGCAACCCTCAATATTACTGACGAGGTAATACGTTACCTTATCAGTCGACCAGACCTAAAGGCCATCGAAAAGGCGCAACAATTGAAGGAAGAAAAGGCCCAAAAGGTCGCGGCGCGTGGCGACCGAGCCAACGACGACCGCAACGACGACGAAGACGAGGAATAGGCATATTGCCTTGACGGGCACATATCTTCGCGTTACGGTATAAGTACTTAACAATAATTTACGCGCTTTTTGCCCTTTTTGGTGCATAAAGGTGCGAGGACATAGTTCCTAGAAGGAGAAATGCCATATGGCACGTAGTTTTAACCAAGTAATATTGATGGGAAATCTGACACGCGATCCAGAGCTTCGACAGACGCCCAACGGGCAAAATGTTTGTAGTTTTAGCCTTGCGCTAAACCGTAGCTACAAAAACAGTAGTGGTGACTGGCAAGAAACCACAGACTATATAGATGTCGTGGCGTGGGGACCACTAGGAGAACGCGTAGCCCAGTATCTGACCAAAGGACGCCCTTGCCTAGTAAACGGTCGCATACAGTCCAGCAGTTGGGAAAAAGACGGACAAAAAAGAACCAAAGTAGAGATAAATGCCCAAGACGTAACATTTCTGGGTGGTGCTGGTGGGGCAGGAGCGCCTCGTGACGACGAAGCCGGTTCTAGCAGAAATGCAGAATCCACCAAACCAGCCAAAAAAGACGACATCGTCATCGAAGAATTGGGCGACGAGCCAATAAACCTAGACGATATACCATTTTAATGAGTAACAAAGGAGCCTTTTAGGACTCCTATCCGCACGAAACACTAATTCAAGAAAGGAATTAACAGATATGGCAAAAATTTTTAAACACAGAACAGATGTAGCTTTTTTTGACCACAAGGATTTCAAAACCCTGCAACGCTATGTAAACCAGTACGGTCAGATAGAAACGCGCAAAAAAACAGGTCTAAAAGAGCACGAACAGCGTCGCCTCAGCATCGCCATAAAGCGGGCACGGCATTTGGCACTGATGCCTTTTGTAGCCAATAACTAGGTCAAAACAATGGCTTTTGGTGTAACAGATCTCAAAAAAGGGCAGATTTTTCAGCTGGACGGCGTTCCGTACAGGGTTGTTAGCTATGGTCAAAAAGTTATGGGTCGTGGTGGGTCGATAGTAAATGTAAAGATAAAAAGCCTGATAGATGGACGAGTCCTAGAAAAGACTTTCAAGGGAAACGAATCCATCGAACCCGCAGATGTCAGCAATCGCAATGTCCAGTATCTGTACAGGGACTCAGCCAGCTTTTATTTTATGGACGAGGACACCTACGAGCAGTTTGAAGTTTCTGCCGATGACCTAGAAGATTTGGCTGGATATATGAAAGATGGCGACAAAGTTCAGGCCCAGTTGTTTGGCGGTAGGGTAATATCTGTGGAATTACCCAAAAATGTCCCACTGTTGGTAACCTACACAGAGTCGGCAGTAAAAGGCGACACCAGTTCGTCCATCAGCAAGGACGCTACTGTGGAAACAGGCATAGTAATAAAGGTTCCGGCTTTTATAAAAACTGGCGATATTATCAGTGTCGATACCGTAAACGGTGCCTACCGCGAACGGGTAAAAGAGTAATTTTATGACTGAACGGCTGGATACAGCTATGGTTTCCAGGGGTTTGGTAGTGTCGCGCAGCCAGGCACAGAGCTACATAAAACTGGGCAAAGTTCGCGTTGGCTCGGTAGTCATAACAAAATCAGGCTTTGTCGTAGGTCCAACAGACATTATAGAAATGTTGGCCGCGCAACAGTATGTATCTAGGGCAGGGCTAAAACTAGCATCCGTTGCCGACAAACTAGGTGTAGATTTCAAAGGTGCTGTGGTTCTAGATGTCGGCAGTAGTACAGGTGGTTTTACCGACTATGCCTTGCGTCACGGAGCAGACAGAGTTGTGGCCGTAGATGTCGGTACCAATCAACTACATCCATCATTGCGAACAAACCCACGCATTGAACTGCACGAGCAGACAGATATTCGTGACCTAGAAACGCAAAAGCCGGCTCCAGATGTCGTAGTCATAGATGTATCTTTTGTCAGTTTACGCGATATCTTGCCGGCTGTTTCTAAACTAATAAATAAGAATACAAAAGTACTGGCAATGGTCAAACCACAGTTCGAATCTAGCCACAGTGGCGTAAAGCACAAAGGCGTCATAAAGAACGACAAAATACGCCGTAACATCTTGAAAGAGTTCGAAAACTGGGTACAAAAGTTGTTCATTGTGGTCAACAAAGCCGACTCCGAAGTAGCTGGCGCCAACGGCAACAAAGAGCGATTTTATCTACTTAAAAAGGGCTAAAATCAGTGCCGATAACCTAACCGTTTATGCTAAAATGCAACTATGTATTTTCTAAACAGGGCAGATGCAGGCAGACAGCTTGCCCAAAAACTTATGGAGTACCAAACCAAAAATTGCGCCATTATATCACTCAGCGATGGAGGTGTACTGGTTGGTGCTCAGATAGCCATAAAGCTTCATTCTAATCTGATGATGTTGATGACAGAAAATATTCATATTCCAGGAGAACCTACACCTTTGGCGGCTATGTCGGCGTCTGACACATTGACCTACAACCATGCTTTTTCGGTTGGAGAAATAGAAGAGTTCAATATGGAGTATTTCAACTACATCGAACAGGAGAGAATGCAAAAAGCCCATCAACTCCACAAACTGATAGATGCAGGCGGTCAAGTCCGAAAAGATTTGCTAAAAAACCATGTCGTCATAGTGGTGTCCGACGGATTGTCTTCGGGGTTGTCGCTAGATGTTGCAGCTGATTATCTAAAACCCATAAAGGTAAAGAGATTGATTGCCGTAACACCCATAGCTAGTCCACAAGCACTGGACAGAATGAGATTGTTTGCCGACGAAGTGCATTGTTTAAATGTGGCAGAAAATTACGTGGATACGGACCATTATTACGATGATAACAGTGTGCCTGACAGAGAGGGGCTGTACAAAGTTATTCGCAACATTTCGTTGTCTTGGGAACGGCTAGGTTTTTCAGACACGACCATTAACTAGACAGCTAGACATTGAACCGAAACTCTACCACATCATTTGGGCGCATAATGTATGTTTTTCCTTCGGTACGCATTTTGCCTGCGGACTTGGCGGCTGCCTCTGATCCAGCGCTGACTAGGTCATCATAGTCAACTATTTGGGCGGCTATAAAACCGCGCTCAAAATCTCCGTGTATGACGCCAGCTGCTTGGGGAGCCGAGGCTCCTTGGTTTATGGTCCAGGCTCGTACTTCGTCCGCACCAGCCGTCAGATATGTTTGGAGACCCAAAATATCGCTGGCGGCGTGGATGAGTTTTGTCAGTCCAGATTCTGAAACAGCGTAGCTGGTCAGTAGCTCTGTTTTGTCGTCATCGTCCAGCCCTCGTAGCTCGCTCTCTAGTTTGGCACAGACGAACAGGGCAGTTGCGGGTGCCACCAGATTGGTCAGCTGGGCTTTTTTGGCATCATCTGCCAGACCTTTTTCGTCCACATTGAATAGATAGATTATCGGTTTGGCGGTCAATAGTTGCAAATCCGCCAAGTATTCTGTTTTTAGGGGTTCCGAAGTATGAAAAATAGGCGTGCCACTGTCCAAAATCTGCTTTGCTTGGTTTAGCGTTTCTAGTATGGGCATTAGCTTTGGGTTGGAACGGGCTTCTTTCTCCATTTTGGGGATACGGTTGGTTACGGTCTGCAAATCTGCCAGCACTAGTTCTGTGTTTATGACGGCTATGTCTTTGGCAGGGTCAATGTCGTTATCTACATGGACGACTTCGCTGTCAGAAAATGTTCGTACTACCTGAACGATAGCGTTGCAGCTACGAATATGGCTGAGGAATTTGTTGCCCAGACCTTCGCCGTTGCTGGCGCCAGCCACTAGCCCAGCAATGTCTATAAATGTAACTGTGGCAGGCACGACTTTTTTGGTTTGATACATTTGGGCTAGTTTTAGCAAGCGAGCATCTGGCACGGCGACTATGCCGGTATTTGGCTCTATGGTAGCAAAAGGGTAGTTGGCGGCCAATATATTGTTGTCCGTCAGGGCGTTAAACAAGGTGCTCTTGCCGACATTGGGCAGTCCGACTATGGCTATGGATAATGACATACTACATATTATAACAGGGGTCAACAAAAACTCAAAGGTTCTGGCAGTATGTTCGTTGTTAGCGTACAATAAAGTACAAGCATTATGAACGACATAGTAGATATCCAGCAGGTAATATCCAAAAAGAAAAAGTGGTTATACAGAGCCATTGCACTAGGTATTCTGCTAGTGGGTTTGTTTGTCATCTACAAAATAAGTCCCTTTTCCAAACCCAAAAACACGGCAAAGATTGCTAACCCTATCGGCAGCGTAAACTCGCTGATTAGTCAGAAAAAATACGATGAGGCCAAAAAGGCGGCTGGTTCAGGCAAAACAACCCAAAGCTTGCAGCTTCTGGGAGTTATCGAGGTAAATCAGGGTCATTGGCAAGCAGCGTTTGACCTCTACAAAAAGGCGGGCGAAAAGTTTGGCTACAGCATCAACATAAACAATATGTTGGCACTGTGTTCGGAAAAACTAAATAACAAGCCCGCAGCCATAACCTATTACCGCGCAGTAATAGCCGGTTTAGAAAAACAGTCTGGAAATCCCGTCAAAGACTCTGATATTGCCGATGCAAATGCCAACATAGCTAGGCTCCAAAAATGATGCATTCCCGAAGCCGATACTCGCTGAAGATGCTGGGCGAACCGCGTGGTTATCTGCTGGGTGTGGGACTGGTACTCTGTATAGTAGCTGCGGCAGTGGTGTTTTTGCCCCAACCAAAGGCAAATGCCTTTCCGGGTCGGCAACCATACTACGGCTATTTCGCCAACCAATACGACCCAGACGGAAATAAGGCTATCAGTAACAACAACAATGGTCTGAACAATGTGACCAATGCAGCAGAATTTATAAATACAATAAATTTTGACTTGAATTCGGCTCCGGGCAACGACCAGACAGGCGCAGCCTTTATAATTCTAGATATGCTTAGTGTTTCACCAGGCGCAGAACCTATTCAGACCGCCAATGATATGTTTGATGAATGGAGCAATGTAATTACTTATAGTGCAGCTGCCGGTAAAATAAATTTTAATCAAAATTTTTATTACACCATCAACACCTACTGGCAGAACAGTGTAAACCTCCCTGCTGGTGACATAGCTTGGTATGCGGATTCTGGTACTTTTCCGGCTATAGTAATCTATTGGGGCGACGGAAGTCACTACGCTATAAAGAAAAATTGTGGAAACCCAGTAGGCGATAACAATACAAAAGGCATACCGAACTACCTCAAGGTGAAGCACGTGGACGAGAATGGTACAGAAATGGTATCTTCAAGTTCTAATTTTATAAACAAGATAGTCTGTAGTGCAGATATTTTTGGAAATTGTACTGCTAGCAGGGGCGGGTCTAGCTATACTATTGAGCTAGCTAGTGGAAATTATACAGTTACAAACACAGGCGTTCCGCTAGGTTATGAATACACAGGATATACACTGACCCTTGCAGACGGGAGAGTGGTGACCAATACAAATTCCGCAGTCACCAGTCTGAATTTTGACACAATACCTCAAAAACCATTTACTAATATAATTTGGCGCTACAAAAAAACTCTAGGCAACAATTGTAGTCCAATAGCACAGACAGTGGGCATCGGCGAAACAGCCACCCTAAAATCAACCATAGCAACAGGGAATACTTGGACCGCTGGTTTTGGGACACCGAATAGTGGGTCGCTTCAGTCATTTAGTGTTTCTTATGGTGCAGTGGGTAATTTCCCAGTTACACTAACGGTCAATGGCACTACTAGCACTTGTTACGTAGTTGTTACCCAAAAACCATATATACGGGCATATGGAGGTGATATTTTTGCCGGGTCATCGTCTGGCTGTTATGGTGAGGGTTGGAAACTCTATGGCGGAAATGCGGGTATATACGGATTTGTTGGGACGACAGCTGGCACAGGGTCGGGCGCCCAGCTGGGTGTGTTGGCTATGGGTGAGGTCTGGGGCTTTAACAGCGCAATGTTACGTACAGGCGCTACTGCACCACTACCACCAAGCGGGCTGACCTTTGGCAACGAAAGTCCTCTACTCGGTAAAGTAGAGGGCATGCACTGTCCATACGACTATTGGGGTAAAAAGGTCAATAACCCCACAGCAGCTCTGAATGCGTTGGATATTATAGATCCTGCCCTTAATAATCTCAGCGGGAATTTGTATATAAAGGCCCCAGCCGCCACAAACACAATTTATATAACAACAACAAATATACAAAACAGCCGTATCATCAATCTGTTCGTAGAGGGCAATTTGGTCATTCAGAACAACATAATATACGCCGGTGCCGGTAGTTGGCGTTCGGCTGACGTCATACCTCGCCTGCAGATAGTCGTCAGGGGCAATATATTTATAGACAAATCTGTCACCCAACTGGACGGCGTATATGTGGCGCAAGGGGGAACTATCTACACCTGCACCAATGGGGCTGGGGGTGTTGTGAACGGTTTATATGCGGACTGTAACACTCAATTGACTGTCAACGGCGCGCTAGTTGCCAGCAGGATAAAGTGGCTGAGAACATTTGGTCATCTGGGAAATAGTACTTTTGGCGAAAATCCGAATTCGAATAGCAACTGCACATCTCTGGGTGTAACATACACAAAGCCCACTTGTGCTTCAGAAATAGTCAACCTTGGCCCAGAAGCCTGGATGGTAGAGCAATCATCTACCAATCCTAACGCCGACTATATTCAGGCTCTGCCGCCACTTTTATAACGGCACAGCCAAAGTTGCAGTTTGCAAAACGTTTATGCTAAACTCAATAGTAATATGAGTATATTGAGTGGGGTATCAGATTTCTTTGGACTGGACATCGGTACCACAAATATCAGGCTAGTCCAACTGCAAGGCACAGGTGCCACAAAGACCCTGTCCAAATATGCCTTTATTCCTGTGGATAGCAAACTGTCGCTCAGCGATGCGCCAGCCGATCAACAAAAACTGGTTCAGGTAGTGCGCGAGCTGCTGGCTCAGGCGGGCATCACCACCAACAATGTAGCTGTTGGAGTGCCTTCCAGCAAGGTCTTTACTACCGTTGCAGACATAGACAGGTTGCCACCCAGCGAACTGGCAAAAACCATCCGTTACCAAGTTGATTCTCTGATTCCTACTCCGCTGGACGAGTCAAAGGTAGACTGGGCTGTGCTAGGAGATTCGCCAACCGACAAGTCAAAAGTAGAGATTTTGCTGTCCAGCGTGACCAACACATTTATAGAAAACCGCCTCGACGCCCTGGAATCCATAGGCCTAAATGTCATATCTTTCGAACCAGACACTATGGCGCTGGCCAGAGCCATAGTGGCCTCTGATGCCATGACCGCCCAGATGGTTCTGGATGTCGGCAGCAAATCCACAGACCTAGTCATAGTGCTAAACGGCGCACCCAGACTGACTAGGACTATTCCTACTGGCATGGAGGCAATCATCCGCGGCGCTATGCAAAACCTAAACATAGACGAAAAACAGGCCCAACAATTTGTCTTTAAATTTGGTCTCAGCAAGGACAAGCTAGAAGGACAGGTGTTCCAATCCATCGAGGCTACGGTAGAATCGTTGATGGGAGAAATCGACAAATCCATAAAATTCTTTCAGGCTAGATACACTAGCACAAAACTTGACCGTGTCATCGTTACGGGAGGCGCTGCCACATTGCCTACATTTCCTCTGTATATAGCTAACAGATTCGGCATAAATGTAGAGATAGGCAACGCTTGGCGAAACATCTCTTTTCCAGCAGAGCGCCAAAACGAACTGCTGGCCGTGTCCAGTAGCTTTGCCGTTGCGGCAGGACTAGCGGAGCGTTCAGAATGATTCAATTCAACCTGCTCCCAGATGTAAAGCTGGAATACATAAAGACAAAGCGCACAAAGCACTTGGTGCTAGTAGCGGCTATGGCGGTTTCCGGTGCGTCGTTGACCATACTGGTAATCTTGTACATGGCAGTTTCTGTCTACCAAAAAGACCGTATATCAGACTTGTCAAAGGATATCAAAACCAACATAGCCGACCTAAAGAAAATACCAAATCTAGAAAAAATTTTGACCGTACAAAACCAGCTGGGCGCGTTGGGCGGACTACACGCCAAAAAACCGCAGGTTTCTAGGCTCTATAACTACATAAACCAAGTTACACCCATAAATGTCACTATCAGCAGTGCCAGCATAGACCTCGTAAAAAACACTCTGACTATCAGCGGGAACTCTGCCGACCTCAGTACTGTAAACAAATTTGTAGACACCCTAAAGTTCGTCAATTACACCACAGTAGACAGCCCGGCTACCAAAAAAAATCCGTTTAGTTCGGTCGTGCTATCGTCCTTTAGTCTGACACCTACGTCACCGACCAACAAAAAAGCTAGCTATTCCATAACTATGATCTTTGACCCTTTAATTTTTGACAATACCAAAGAAGTCTTTTTGGATGTTCCAAAGCAGATAACCACGCGTTCTGAAACAGAAAAGCCGACTCTGTTTCAGGTAGATCCAACATTAAACACTAGTCCAGGCGGAAGGTAGATTATGGCAGTCAAAAATACATCCAAAAAAGGTATACAGATAGACAAGGCTACGGCGACCATGGTAGGTATTGTGGCGGCGGCTTCTTTTGTGACGGTATTTTCTCTGGTAGCATCCAGAGCTTTGCTGAGCAAACGGGCTTTTCAGTCACGAGTAATTTCTGCAAAAGTTTTGGCCCTGAATCAGCTAAAGGAAAACAAAATAGCATCTGGTAAGTTAGTAGAACAGTACACAAATTTTGTAGCATTGGACCCAAATGTATTGTCTGGCAATCCCAAAGGGACCGGAGAAAAAGACGGCGACAACGCAAAGATCATACTGGACTCTTTGCCTAGCAAATACGATGCACCGGCCTTGATCAGCAGTCTGGAAAAGATTACTGCCACCTACAAGGAACCTAGCATTACCTCTACAGACGACGAAGTAAATCAAGCAAAAGCAGACGTCAAAAAACCAGTACCCATAATTATGCCTTTTACCGTAAATGTTACGACCGACTTGGTCGCCAGCCAAAAATTAGTAACTACATTAGAGTCCTCTATCCGTCCTTTCAACATCATATCACTGACATTGTCGGCAACGGACAAGGCTGTTTCGTTGAATATTTCTGCAAATACATACTACCAGCCCGCAAAAACACTAATTATTGGATCTAAGGAGATAAGATGAAACAAAATGACTGGGCACTGATACTCGTCGTAGTCATAATCAGCGGTGCCGCTTCGACTCTGTTGTCTAATTATTTGATAAACCCAGCAAAAAGTCGTACCGAAAAAGTAGAAGTGGTAGAAAAGATTACCAGCGACTTTACCACTCCTAGTACCAAATACTTCAACAAAGATTCTCTGAACCCGACCAAGATAATAGATATTGGCCCAACTGCCAACCCAAAACCATTCCAATAAGCATAAATAGTTTACAATAAAAGATATGAGTTTACTTTCTACAAAAACTGAAAAGCTGGTCGAAGAACTATTGGTATCTGACGGTCTGATAAAGGCCGACGAATTGGCTCGGCTGGTCGAAGAGGCAAAAAAGTCCAATACTCCGTTGATATCTCTGTTGGTCAGTGGAAATCACATCACAGACGAACTGCTGACGCGGACAATCGCAAAGGCCAGCGATATCCCATATGTCAACTTGTCGCAGGCCAGAATAGGCGAACAAGTTCTGGGGCTGTTGCCACTGGATGTCGCAGAGCGCTATATGGCCGTGCCGCTAGGCGAGATGGAACGAAGGCTGGTGGTTGCCATGCTGGACGCAGACAATGTGCAGGCGGTAGATTTTTTGGCAAAAAAGATAGGGCGCCCACTAAAAGTTTATGCCGCCACGGAGAGCGGGATACGCCAAGTCCTAAAACAATATGGTCTAAATGTAGCCAGCGATTTGGGACGGTCATACGCAGAAACCAAGCCGATAGCTGCAAATCCGTCACCCCTGGACAACACGTCTGGAAACCTAGAAGCCATTGTTTCGGATTTGCCGATTAGCAAGGCCTTGACCAGTATAATGGAGTACGCCGCCAAGAACCGGGCCAGCGACATACACATAGAGCCACTAGAAAAAGAGCTAAAAATCCGTTGCCGAATAGACGGAATCCTGCGCGAAGTTATGAAACTCCCAAAAAGCACCGAAGCTCCCATTGTCTCGCGTATCAAAATCTTGGCCAACCTAAAGATAGACGAACACCGCATACCGCAGGACGGGCAGTTTACCGTAAATGTTGGGGGCCGGTTTATAGACCTGCGTATTGCCATCGCACCTCTGGTTTGGGGCGAGCAAGTTGTTATACGACTACTGGACAAGAGTGGAACCAGCTTTAAACTGGAAGATATGGGTTATAGGGGCAGGGCTCTGCGGGCAATCAGGAGCGGACTGCAACACCCAAACGGCATGATTTTGACATCTGGACCAACTGGCTCTGGTAAATCCACATCGCTATATGCGCTCCTCCAAGAGATAAAAAATGACAGCATAAATATTGTAACTCTAGAAGACCCCGTAGAATACAAGATGCCTGGCGTAAATCAGATACAGGTAAACAACGAAGTAGGGCTGACTTTTGCCACAGGTTTGCGGTCTATTTTGCGCCAGGACCCAGACGTGGTTATGGTAGGCGAGATTCGCGACAAAGAAACAGCCACACTGGCGGTACAGGCAGCGTTGACAGGGCACTTGGTGTTTTCCACACTTCATACAAATTCGGCGGCTGGTATATTGCCCAGACTACTAGATATGTCCATAGAGCCGTTTCTGATAGCATCTACGGTTCACACCGTCATCGGTCAGCGGTTGGTTAGAAAGCTTGCCGACAACAAAGTAGCCTACCAATCAAACAAAGCAGAAACTCAGGCCATACACAACACCATAGGCAAGTGGCTGCCCATAGACGCAGCCGCCCAAAAAGCCGCTGGAGAAGATCTGGGCTATAATAATTTGCCACTTCGGGGTCAAAACGCTTATACTTTATACAAGGGCGTGGACGGACCAGATAGCCCCAGTGGTTTCAATGGTAGGATTGGCCTATACGAGGTCTTTGAGCTGACAGAGCAGGTTCAGGAATTGATCCTGAAAAGGTCCACCAGCAATGTCATACAAAAAGCCGTACAGTTAGAGCAAGGTATGTTGACCATGAGAGAAGACGGCTACTTAAAAGCCTTGGCTGGAGCCACTACGCTTGCAGAAGTAAACAGGGTAGCAGCCGATGATGCTTGACAATAAAAGGGGTGGGATATGAACGATAGTCCAAAAATTGAACTTTTACTAGAAGAAGTAGTAAAACGAAAAGCTTCCGACCTACATTTGCAGGTCGGCTTGCCGCCGATGCTCCGCGTAGACGGATCACTTTTGGCCGTGCCGGCTACTGCCGCCCTGACAGAAGAAACCGTAGAAAACCTGATATTTGCCATTTTGGACGAAGACCAAAAACAGATTTTACTAAAAGACAAAGAGTTCGATTTTAGTTTTGCCTTTGGCGATATGGGTCGTTTCAGGGTGAATGCTTTTCACGAGAGAGGCAATCTAGCCGCAGCCTTGCGTCTGATACCAAACGAGATATTGACCATCGAACAGCTGGGGTTGCCAGAGATAGTTAACAAGTTTGCCAATTACCCTAGAGGTTTGGTTCTGGTGACAGGGCCGACAGGTTCTGGCAAATCCACTTCGCTAGCGGCCATAATCCACAAGATAAATATGGAGCGCGCATCGCACATCATTACCATAGAAGACCCCATAGAGTTTACTCATAGGTCCCAAAAATCCGTCATAGTTCAGCGCGAGGTTCACTACGACACCTATTCTTTTAGTGCGGCTCTGCGTAGCGCCCTCCGCGAAGACCCAGATGTCGTGCTAATAGGCGAAATGCGTGACCTAGAAACTATCGCCGCCGCTATAACCATCGCCGAAACAGGACACTTGGTCTTGGCCACCCTTCATACCAATTCGGCCGCACAGAGTATAGACCGTATGATAGATGTTTTTCCGCCTCATCAACAGCCACAAATCCGCGCCCAGTTGTCAAATATCCTGATGGCAATCTGTTCGCAGCGACTCATACCAACTATTGGTGGAGGCAGAACTGTTGCAGGCGAGATTTTGGTGGCGACTCCAGCCGTCCGAAATATCATCAGGGAAGGAAAGAGTCACCAATTAGAAGCCGTCATCCAGACTGGTGGAGAATTTGGCATGCAGTCTATGGACAAGACGCTTGTGGCTCTGGTTCACAGTGGCAGCATTACCTACGATGACGCCAGAAACTATGCCGTAGATATCGATGAACTAGACAGGCTAATGAGGACATAGTTTACAAATGCTTAGCTACAAATACACTGCCAGAGACCCAAAGACAGGCGAAAAAACCAAAGCCATTGTGCAGGCAGACAATATTCAGAGCGCCGCAAAACTCATCCGCGCCCAGGGCTTGTCACCCATAGACATAGAGGTACAAGATGACTCTTCAACTGGCTTGCTAAAGTTCGTAAACCGTGTCCGCACAAAAGACCGTATATTGTTTACTCGCCAACTAGCTACCCTGATAAACGCAGGATTGCCACTGATACAGAGCCTGCGGAGCGTTATGTCACAGACCACCAGCAAACCCCTAAAAGTCATCTGTGGCAGGATTATAGCCGACATAGAAGAAGGCTCCACATTGTCGGCTGCCGTCGGTCGTTTCCCAAATGTTTTTAACGAAATATTTATCAGTCTGGTGGCTGCCGGCGAGGTGTCGGGTACTCTGGACAAATCGTTGGAGCGAGTAGCAGATCAGCAGGAAAAGGACGCCGACATTATCAGCAAAGTTCGGGGTGCTATGATATATCCTGCCGTGGTTATGGGTGTGATGTTTGTTGTGATGGGTTTTATGATAACAACTGTTTTGCCCCAGGTCGGCTTACTGTATGAAGGAATAAAGGGTGCTCAGTTACCATTTGTAACAGTTATGCTGTTGGCCGTGTCTGATTTTGTCATCAAATTTTGGTGGCTGTTACTTTTGCTGGCAATAGCAGGTGGGATTTTTGGATCTAGATGGATACAAACGCTGGGCGGTAGGAGGTTTTTGGACAAGGCAAAGATGCGACTTTGGCCATTTGGTCCGTTGTTTATGAAGATGTATATGGCGCGTTTTGCCCGTACGGCCGCCACGTTAGTTGCCAGCGGAGTACCGCTGTTGCAGGTTATGGAGATAACCGCCAGATCTGTAAACAATGTGCATATAGCTGATTCGCTAAAACGCGCCTCTCAGCAGGTAAAGGGAGGCAAAGCCTTGTCGGATTCTTTGACCAATGACCCAAACTTTCTAGAGTTGGTCCCAAATATGATTCGTATCGGCGAACAGTCCGGGTCGCTAGAAGCCATGCTAGACAAAGTCGCCAGCTACTACGAAAAGGAAGTGGACAATCAGATAAAGACCATATCCACCATCATAGAGCCGGTGATGATGATAGTTCTGGGCATAGTTGCTATGATCATCGTGGCGGCCGTATTGTTGCCCATATATTCGTTGGCAAACAAAGGGTTCGGCAGTTAATATACAATTGCTATTGCTATTGCTATAGAAAAGCATTACCATTTATTTGTATATGAAATATTTTAATTTTTAGGGGGGTAAAATTTATTATGAAAAACAACATCAAAAAAAGAGCAGAAGGCTTCACCATCATCGAAGTCCTGATAGTACTAGCCATCGCCGGCTTGATTATCCTGATAGTTTTGCTGGCTATTCCGGCATTGCAAAGAAACAATCGTAACACTGCGCGCAAAAGCGATATTTCCAGAATAGCTGGAGCACTCACTAATTTCGTTTCTAACAATAACGGCGATGT
>CALRAM010000002.1 GCA_943353165.1 uncultured Candidatus Saccharimonas sp. | reverse complement strand
CTTTAGTAGGATCGTTAACTGTATGAGCAGTGCTTGCATCTGGCACAACCACCTGATTATTTGGAACGGCGTACTGGGAGTCCCTCTTGTGATTAGGTATACCGTTGGCCTGTATCCGTACTAGGCCACTAGTGAAGGAGATCTGCATGTCATTCCCCCACTTCACTTCTTTCATTACGGCAGCCGTATTAATTTGAGAAGTACCGGGTGTTGAGCTAGTTGTAATGACAGCGCTCGATGGACTAGTGTAAGTTTGCGTACTTGAACTACGATTAACTACAAAATACGCACCAGCCAAAACAATAACCAGAGTCACGCCTAATACTAATATAATTTTTTTCATGTTTAATTCTTATTATGACGAATGTGTCGGTAGCCTAGGATTACTAGCAATAACATTACAGCAGAACCAGTAAGTGCAACTATGGACGCATAGTAGGCGATTAAACCAAATGTCCAGTAGGCATAGCCATCTCCAAGCAAAATTCCACGTAGTGTTTCGCCCTGGAATAGAGTTGCTTTTTGTGCCGTTAGTTTTGCGTTGGTTGGATCGAGTTTTGACTCGGCGCTTACTTCTGAATATGTTTTTCCATTAGCGACTTTATCTAGATGTCTTCCGATGAATCCGTTGGCATAAGCCTTCGCTTTAATGCCATCGTCTACCTGCTGGCCACCATATTTCTGAAGATCAGGAAACTCGCTAGCACTTAAGCCTGGACTACCTGCTGGTGGAAAAAAGATTTTCTGCTGAACCAATTCACTTCTAACTGTAGAAGTTGCAAAATTATAGGCATACATTCCAATGCAGCCTGCAACAAATAGTATTACCGTGACCGCAAGACCTAGTAAAGTAAAAGTTACGTCAAGTGTTTTTCTATCTGCTTTTTTGACCATAATGCTTATCCTTTTTTATTAATTTTTGTACTGCTACTATCATATAAATATAACTAGAATAATATAAATGAACAAGCATTATAAATTTAATTCTACTCTTTTTGCTTAGATATTTAGTCTAAGTAACTTTTTTTAACAAATAAATATAGGCTGAGAACTCTTTGAACCCGTCTTTTTGGGTTATGGTTCCTTGTCCTAACACATGAATGGCGCAGTCTCCAAAGTAAGGTCTTTCGGATGCGTTATATTTTTTATTTAGCTTCGTGTTTTTGAGCTTTTCGGCGCCAACCTTTGTATAGTTGAACGGTATTGTACCAACCATAGGATACAGCGCCAATCTCAAATATACTTTTAATGTATTGCGGCGCTTTTACGGCAGCCAAACCCAATACTGTAGCCGGTATAGCTGCATCTTTGAGCGAATCTTTGAAAGCAAACCTGTCAATAGTCTTATCAGATTTGTTTCCATTTCTATTCAAAAAGAATACTACAGAATTTATAGCCAGTGCTCCCACGGCGGCCTTGTACGCATTGTTATTCAGATCTATGCCTTCCAACGGTTGAAGCATAGAACCACGCTCTGCCACTAATTCAGTTGCAGTAATACCCGTTGCTATGGTGGCTGCCCCCATAGCAAACCCTATGGCTAAGTTTCTGGCTTTTTGAGATAGTTGTTTTTTTTCAGTCCTGACTTCTACCGCAGCTGCAGCGAAAGCCATGCCATCTGTAAATTCTTCGGCTGCTTCTACTATCAAGACGCTTTCAACTCCGGAATAGCCACCCCATAGCTGCAATCCTGCAGATGCAATATTTAGAATTGCAGACGCGGCAAGTCTATTAGACCTGACATCTTCTTGATCGTGAAACTCCATATGATGATGACCATGACTGTAATTTGAATCTTTATTGTCCATAATAATTTTCTACGTCTTTTCTGTAACACATATTGTATCATATATGACGGTTATGTCAAAAACCGTCATATATACTTGGCAATCAAAAACGAGCCTGTCTCCAGGCTCGTTTTTGTAAATAGTACTAGACTATCGTAGTTTAGCGGTAACCGCCGCCACTTGGGCGTCGATCTTCTTTTGGTCGTGCTTCGTTTACAACAATAGAACGTCCACCGACGTCTTTGCCGTCTAGTTCTTTGATAGCTCGTTGTCCATCAGCATCGTCTTCCATTTCAATAAAGCCAAAGCCTTTTGAACGGTTTGTGTCGCGATCGACAATAACTGCCGAGCTAACAACTTTACCGATTTCTGCAAATAGCGCCTCTAGGTCACTATCTGTCATGCTGTACGGAAGTCCGCCTACATATAATTTAATTGCCATTGTTATTTTGTCCTTTCTTTAACTAATATCGCCCGCGTTATTTCGTCTAACCGTAGGTAATAGTATGTCTTTGTGGGAACGTAATATGACAACGGCGAGGTGTTAGTAACAACTTGCTTGCATATAACTATAGCACATTGGGGCTTATTGCAATAGCACATACTTTGCCTACGTATTTTTTAGGGTAAAACAAATTTAAATTAAGTTACAATATATCTGTGTTGAACATATCTTTCAGAAAATTTTTGGTTTTAGGATACTTGCTGGGTTTGTTTGTGTTGTTTGTATTTGTGCGGACCTTTTGGACGCCAGACATAATGTTTCTGGCTTTGTTTGGACTATTTTACATACTTGGTCAAGGTAAAAGTTTTGTCATATATTTTCTGCCTTTTGTTTTGCTTTTATTATCTTACGAAAAACTTCGCAGTTTGGCCCCATTAATAAATAGTAACGTACACTACATGGAAATGGTTCACTTCGACAAGTGGTTATTTGGCGGGGTGCTGCCAACCGCTTGGCTACAACAGCATATGTATTTTGGCCGTGTGGCTTGGTATGACTTTTATTTTTATTTTTTGTATATGTTACATTTTGTTACACCCATACTGTTGGCAGTAGCCATTTGGAAATACCGACCAAAGCAGTATTGGCTATTTATAACATCACTAGTAGTTTTGTCATATGCGGGTTTTATAACATACGTACTATATCCTGCCGCGCCACCGTGGATGGCTAGCGATCTGCGCTTTATAGAACCAATACATCGTGTTTCAAGTGATGTTTGGTACGCATTTGGGGTAAAAGACTTTTCATCGTATTACAAACAACTAGCGCCAAATACGGTTGCAGCAATGCCGTCTCTACATGCCGCATATCCATTTTTATTAGCCTTATTTGTGCGAAAAATATGGGGCAATCGTTGGTTTGCACTTAGCCTGATTTACCCAGCGTCTATTTGGTTTGGAGTCGTTTATTTGGGTGAACATTACGTTGTGGATGTATTATTTGGTATTCTTTATGCATATTTGAGTTATATCAGTGCACCTTATGCGCTTAAGTATTTGACCAAATTTGCCAAAAAGATAGACAAATTTTCACACTACCGACTAACTAAAATACTAAAAACATGATAGATATAAAAACGGAAGAGTTTGAGTCTATGATAAGTGCAGGCATAGATACCATCCCGGAAAAATATTACAAAAACCTGCAAAATGTTGTGTTTGTAGCTGCCGATGAGCCAACTCCAGAACAAAGGAATAGCCTAAAACTACACTGTAATCAAACATTGTTTGGACTATACGAAGGAATTCCTCTGACAAAACGCAACTCTAATTACAATCTTGTGCTTCCGGACAAGATAACTATATTTCGTTTGCCTATTGCGCATATCAGCAACAATTCCACCGAAGCACTACAGCATGTCAAAAAAACCGTTTGGCATGAAGTGGCTCATTTTTTTGGTTTGGACCATGACAGTATTCACAGATTGGAATCAAAACAAAAGCGTTAGTGTTATAGTATAAACATGAGTAAACAAAGAGTCCACGAGCCTCTGTGGCATATGGAGCTTGCGGTTGTGGTGGCAATATTGGTTCAGTTTTATCTGCCAAACAAGCTATCTATTGGACCAAAATATCTGATATACGTCATGGAGCTTTTGCTGATGGTTGCCCTACGAATCATGTCTCCTATAACACACACCGTAGCTAGCCGAATTAAACGGTTTGCAGGGCTAATGCTTATTGGCGTTATCTCATTTGCTAATATTTCATCTTTGGTTCTGGTTGTACAAAAACTAATAAATGGCGGGCAGACTACCGGCAAACAACTTATCCTGTCAGCTCTAGCTATATACTTAACAAATATAATTATGTTCGGTTTATTGTACTGGGCGCTAGACGGAGGTGGGCCGGGCGGACGTGGTACACATCAACCGCCAGTAGATTTTTTGTTTCCACAGATGACAACAACCAGTCTAGTTACAGAACAGCCAGGATGGAGTCCTAGTTTTATGGATTACCTATTCATCTCTATTACAGTTGGCACAGCCTTTAGCCCTACAGACGCCATGCCGCTAACACATAGGGCAAAATTATTGATGTCCATTCAAGCCTTGGTTTCATTAACTACTGTTGCTTTATTAGCTGCCAGAGCTATAAATATACTCGGCTAGCAACCAATCAGGATATATGCCCCTAGAAAATACTAAAAAATGATGCCTTATATGGGCCATTGTGTAGTCCCACGCTGTATCTGTCTTTTTGTGGGGGTTGAAAATATTTAGAGGGTCGAAATCCTGTTTTAATTGCTTGAGCAAACCTTTGGTTTTTATGTCTTGAATAAATGCGTCCATGCCAACTAAGCCATACTGTTACAACATGGCTGCGCAAATTATACACATAGCGACACTACATGCTAACATAGATACAAATATACATAAGAATAAAGGAACATTTTTGAGCAAGCACAAAATCGTTATAGTTGGTGGAGGTTTTGCCGGGATAAAGGCCGCCCTGGAACTATCCCAGGACAAAAGATTTCATATTACGCTTGTTAGTGACAAACCTGATTTTCGCTATTATCCTACACTTTTCCGAACTGCTACGGGAGGGCGCAGGATTATTTCTTCGATAATGCTGAACGAACTTTTTGCGGGTAAATCTGTTCATGTCATAAAAAGCACAGTTAACAAATTGGACAAAAAGAGTCGTACGATTGGCACAAACACTGGACACAGTATTTCTTTTGACGGACTGGTTCTGTGTATAGGTACTATGCCAAACTATTTTGGCATAAAAGGACTCCGGGAGTATTCGTACGGCATAAAATCGAACAAAGACGCCGAACGCCTAAAAAAACACTTACACGATCAGCTATTGGTAGACAAACACCCCGACTTGAACTATATAGTTGTAGGTGGCGGGCCAACTGGTGTTGAACTATCTGGAGTGCTACCAGCCTATCTAAAAGAAATATGCAAAAGACATAACGTAAAAAACCCTAAAATTCATGTAGATTTAGTAGAAAGCGCCAAAAGATTATTGCCTAAAATGCCCCGCCGCTATTCCGATGCTGTGAGCAGGCGCCTACACAAACTAGGGGTCAAAATCTATTTAAATAGCAAAGTTGAAGCAGAAACGACAAAAGGGCTGATGATAGCAGGCAAAACTATACTAAGCCGAACTGTTATATGGACTGCTGGCGTCAAAAATAATACTTTTTTTGCTGACCAAGGCTTTCAACTAGCAAGCAATGGTAGAGTTAGAGTGGACCAGTACCTCCAGTCTGACTCGGGTATTTATGTCATAGGCGACAATGCTGACACGCCGTACAGCGGAATGGCCCAAACAGCACTCTACGATGGTAAATTTTTAGCAAAAAACCTAAAAAGACTAGCCGATGGCAAGAGCGCAAAACCTTACTACGCCAAAAAACCTATTTATGTCATACCTGCAGGCAGAAAATGGTCGGCAATTCTATGGGGAAAAGTACAGATTTATGGAAGGTTGGGCTGGTTAGTGCGAAGGGCGGCTGATTTGGTTGCCTACCACGACTACGAACCTTTTAGAAAAGCCACTTCTCGGTGGATGGCAGAAGACGATAGCGAAGAGCCCTGTCGCGTTTGCAAAAAATTGTAATATTATTCTACGGTTTTGTTGGCTATGACAGTCATTTTAGTATCGCTAGGGACGAATATTTTATTTAGAGTGTCTTTTATATCGTCATTATCCAACCTACAAGTCGTGCCTTCGTAGTTAAAAGTTACGGAATACTCGCTTTTGTTGTCAACTTGTTGCGCATAATTAACGTACAAAAACGGGTCTTGTTCTGGATCTACATCTATAATCGAGTAAAAAAGTGATGTCCACAAGGAATACCTCAGATTCTTTACGGCCAAATTTTCTTTTTTATAGAACTCGCTAAGTATGGATTTATCCTTTTTGTTATAGTTAGTTACGCGACCTTGTTTTTCTTTGCAATGCATAATCCATTTGTCGAAACCAAGTGAATCTATCATTCCTACAGGCATATCTTCGTTACGCAAAAGCCCGTATTTCAATAATCGTCTAGCATAAGCCATACTTATGGATGTTTCCATTAATTTTCTAGGGTTTTCTGCCAATATATCCAAGCTTTTCATAGTTTTTTCACTGATCATTATATTGTTTTCTTTGTACACTGGTACCACTACTTTTAATGCCGAGTCGAGAAACCTTGCCTCTTCAATAGCACTATTAACAGACAGAAATATAGATCTATCTTTTGGGAATAGTTGAGCAAAGGAAGTGTGGGGCATTAACGCTACATTTCCTAGCTTTTTCGTGATATTTCCGATGTTAAGAGCTTCCTGAGTATTGTTATTATATTCACCCTCGCAACCTGCTACTAAACTAGTTTCAAACTGTGAAATTTTGTCATATATAGAATTTACTACTTTATTACTGAGTTTGTAGTTAGTGGCTACACTGTCTATGCAAAATTCTGTATTTTTTTGTATCAAGGTTTGTAGTTCGTTACGGCTAAAGCTCAATTCCGGATTATAGTCGTTTTGTTTATCAGAAAAAGAAAAATCCCAGTTAAGTTTTATAGGAGCATCCATATTATCATTCATAAATATATTATAGCAGGTATCTGTATAATTACAAGGCCTAATCGTTTGCTTTTTGGCTATTTTTGATTCGCCATTTGGCTACCAAATCATGATTGCCACTTAGTAAAACTTTGGGAACTTTTAATCCTCTAAACTCTTCTGGTCGGGTATATTGTGGGTATTCCAGGGTTTCCCCGTCGCTAAAGCTTTCTATTTCTGCGCTTTTTTCTCCACCCAATACACCAGGTATTAACCGTACAATACTGTCAACCAGTACCATGGCGGGCAATTCTCCACCGGTCAATACATAGTCGCCTATGGATATTTGTTCATCAACGAGTTCGATTATACGTTCATCATAGCCCTCGTACCGACCACAGATAATAATCAGCCCCTTTTTACTTTCCGAAATCTGTTGGGCTCGCTTCTGGACCAATCTTTCACCTCTAGCAGTCATTAGAACTACTAACGCGTTTTTGTCGATTTTTTTGGCATGTTTTACGGCAGAATATAAAGGTTCAATCATCAATAACATACCGTCCCCTCCGCCGTACGGCGTATCGTCCACTGTTTTGCGTTTGCCTAAGCCAAAGTTCCGTAGATTTATGCAATCAAACTCCGCCAGGTTTTTGTCCTGAGCTTTCCACATCATACTAGTGTTCAGAACGCCGTCGAACATCTCGGGAAATAAGCTTATTATTTGAATTTTCATCTGTAATATTATATCACATGCAAAACAAAAAGAACCCTTTGCAGGGTTCCGTCTGTCACATAAAGCTCCCATTCGCTAAAAATAGCGGATGGCTCGCAGAGCTTTGATTATTTTTGTTTTTTGGCGCTGTAGCAACAGCCGAAGCTAGATATAACAATACCTTACTTTTGATCCTATTTCAAGTTATTTTGAACTATTTTTTAATCTAAACGTCCAGGTCGTCTAGTTCAGCCAATTCCTTGCGGGTTTGGCTGAGAGCATCGCTGATATTGTTTTCTTCTACTGGTTCTGGCAATTCTAGGGCAGGTTCTACATTTTCAGGCATTGCTGGTGTATTTTCTTCTTTTTCAGTTTTTATATCTTCGGTTTCAGCAGAAAGTTCTTCTGACCTAGCCTGTCTGTTTGCTGTAGCTGGGTTAGTGGGGCGACCCAAAGGTTCGCCGTCTGCAGTATCTATAATCTTTAGATTGTAGCGTTCTTCATTTTTTGTGCCCAGAGCACGCAGTAATGTGCGTAGACTCTGAGCTGTAGCTCCACGCTTGCCTATAACACGACCTAAATCTTCGCCGTCTACTGTCAACTCTAGTAGTACACCCTTGTCATCTATGCTTCGGTCTATTTGCACAGCATCTGGTTTGCTTACTAGTGATTTTACGATGTAATCTATAAATTGTTCGTCAATCGTACTCATGTGGTTTGTTCCTTGTTTTTATGTAGTATTAATTATAGCAAAAAGCCTAGGCGGCTGATTCTACGGCTTCTGGGGCTATTTCTTCTACCTTGGCTGATTCTACGGCTTCTGGGGCTATTTCTTCGGCAACGGCCGATTCTGGGGCTTCAGCGACTTCTGGGGCTATTTCTTCTACAGGTTTAGCCGGCTGGTTTTTGCGTAGTTTTTCTGCACTCCGAATTTTGCCTTCTTTTTTGACAAGTGGTGCAACCCACTTTGGCAGTTTGACACCTTCTTTTTGAAGTATAGAGACCATTCTTTCGGACGGCTGCGCACCATGTTCCAGATAAAAAGATGCCTTTTCTTTGTCTAGGCTAGTTGCTTTTGTATGAGGATCGTAACTGCCTAACTGGGCAACTACTTTGCCGCTTTTTGGGCTAACGTGGGAATCCTGAACTACCAGTCTAAACTGGGCGTGACCTTTTCGGCCTGTTCGTTGCAAACGGATTGCTAACATAGTGTACTTTTGGTTCCAATCTCTTATTCTCTGCTTTAGAGAATTCTAGGTTACTAATAATTCTTTGTTATTTTACAGAGTATCGCCTCTGTTGTCAACTGTTAACTAATCTTTGTAGTCTTTCAGGGCCGCTTCTGCAGAAGCTACCTGACCCGATTGTTTACTAGGACCACTACCTTCACCCTTCATTTCGCCGTCGACAAACACACCTACCCTAAATATCTTTTCGTGGTCAGGTCCTTCTTCTGACAAAACCTTGTAAACAGGAGTAAATCCTTCTTTGCTCTGTACAATTTCTTGGAGATTTGACTTTGGATCCATCCATGAACCACTGGTTAAAATGTCGTCAAAAGTTGCCAGAACGCTCTTTTCTATAAACATTTTGGCTCCGTCATAACCTTGATCTAGATACAATGCGCCTATAACTGCCTCGTAGCAATTTGCCAAAATCTGCTCTCTGGCTCTGGTGGTGCCTCTTTTTTCGCCTCTACTGAGTCTGAGTAATGGTTCAAAATCAAACTTTGCCGCTGCTGCACCAATGCTTTCAGTCCTAACCAATGCACTTCTCCAGCTGGTTAGGGTACCTTCGGGGTCAGAATGGTTTTTGTACAAATACTCGGTAACGACTAGCTCTAAAACAGCATCACCCAAAAACTCCATCCGTTCATTGTGTTCCTTGGCAATTTTTCGATGTTCGTTTACATACGAACGATGTGTGAATGCAGTAATCAGGAACTGAATATCTACAAACTCAACTCCTAATTTTTCTAGCGCAAAGGCTTTGTAAAGACTGTCATCCTGCATCTAAAGTCCTGCCTGTCTGATACTTTTTAGGCCCAGCAATATAATCTTGCCTATATCTTCATATTCTATTTTATCTAAAGCGTCAGCCGTACTGAACCATTCAATACCATTCATCCACTCTTCTGGCTTTAGGTCATTGGTGTCGCCCAAGGCCTGGATAAGAAATATTTCTGTTGTCATCAAGACCAGACTTTGTTGCCTACGGTAGCGAAAGTTTATCTTTCCGAGCCAGTTTATAATCTTCATTTCCTGCAATCCTGTTTCTTCTCTGACTTCTCTCTCGGCCGTTTGCTTTGGAGTTTCCCCTTCTTCGATATGTCCTTTTGGTATGGTCCAGCGGTTTTTGGCGTCCTGAATCAGCAATATTTCAATTGCCTTAGTTTTTTCGGCACGACGAAAGATTACGCCACCAGAAGTTGGCTCGCGTACTACTTCATTTATTGCTGGTCTGTGTTTTGTTACCAGTTTCTTGAAGCCTTGTATTGGTTTAGGTCGGTTCATAATTTATCTTTCGGTTTTTTATCTATAGTATCTTTGCTTTCCATCTGCCTTAGCACAGTTCCTAGCACTCCGTTGACGAATTTGCTGGAGCTGTCTCCACCAAACGATTTGGCCAATTCTACGGCTTCATTTATGACAACTTTTGGCGGAATATTTTTGTCATACATTAACTCGTATGTGCCCATATGCAACAAAACTCTGTCCATTTTGGCTATTTGGTCCAAGGGCCAATCAGGAGCAATCGGTTGCAGAATACTATCTAGCTTTGAAGTTTCCGCGTTTACTCCTCTGACCAAGCCTTCTATGAACTTTCTATCTTTTGCCATCTTTTGATAACGGTTGATATTTCGCTCTAGAACCTGTTCCAAATCTAAAGTCTTGTCTAGACAATCACGACGAAAATCCTGCTCGTACAGAGTTTGCAGCGCGATGATTCTACCAAGGTGACGATTGGATGCCATATTGTTAATTTCCTCTTATGCTTAGTTACAGTATAGCTTACTGTAACTACTAGTAACTATACTTTTTGAACTTTGTTTGACGCGTTTATTTTAGCGGAAAGCGTCTTTCCAGATTCTTTGCGCGTAGTAAATGCCTTTATAGGCGATTTACCATTTACTGCACGTGCCAGCTTTAGCACCAAATGACTTCGGCGAGTGCCAGTACGGCGTGGACTAGTTCGTTTCTTGGGTTTACCCATAGAAAAAAGACTCCTCTTTGTGACTTATAGTTTAACTTAGTTCCTATTATACGCCATTATGGCAACAATCTCAAGTACAAATATATTGCCTTATATTGACATATGTGTTATAATCTAACTAATGTCAAAATTTAACCCCGAACAAACTAAACCAACAATCGACCAAACAAAAATCGACAGTTCCAGCATGTCGGATTTTTCTGCATTCATGGGGGCGCTAGGTCGTGCTACCTTAGCCATCAAAGAAATTAATGATGAACGGTTAGATAAAAAAATCAAAAACTCAGAAAATATTATCGACGGTCGCGAATTGTTCCTAAAACAATACCCCGACATTACTATGTCTGGAATAGGTGAACTTACTACTGTTCGCATCCTGCCAAACCCCGACGACCCTGAAGCTTCTTAGGCAAACAATACCTAGACTACAAAGTTAACTATTCTGCTAGGAATATAGATAGTTTTTTTTGGCTCGCCTACTAGGTATTTTGCTACGTTTTCGTCGGCTCTAGCAGCCGCACATACTTCTGTTTCATCGGCACTAGTTTTGACCATTATATTTGCACGAAGTTTTCCGTTTACCTGAACTGCAATGTTTATCATATCGGTTACCAAGTATTTAGGGTCATGAATTGGCCAGTGGTCGATATGAACCGTATCATCGTGCCCTAGATTGCTCCAAAGTTCCTCGGTTATATGTGGGGCAAATGGGGCTAGTAGCTGAACCAATGACTCGGTGGCCGTCCTCCACGCAGGACTGTTGGAAATACCATGACTGTCTTTTAGCTTGTGATAATCGTTTACAGCCTCCATCATTGCAGAGATAGCAGTGTTGAATTTGCCAGCAACTATGTCGTGGCTAACTTTTTTGATTGTCCTGTGCGCCACACGAAGTACTTCATCGTCGGCCTTTGGATCCGATTGTACTGCCTTGGCTTCTACAAATTCTGTGACTATATTCCAAGCCCTAGTCAAGAACCTAAAACAGCCTGGTACACCCTGCGGGTCCCACAAAACATTTTGCTCTACCGGAGCAGCAAACATCTCGTACACTCTCAATGCATCGGCCCCATAGCCTTGTCCAATGATTTCCAGAGGATCGACTCCGTTGCCTTTGCTCTTGCTAAAAGCCGTTCCGTCAGCGGCACGGACCTTTCCGTTGTAGACCATCTTTGTAAACGGTTCTGGAGTGTTTACCATGCCTAATTTATTAAAAAATCTGGCAAAAAAGCGGGCGTACAATAGATGGGCCGTGGCATGATCTCCGCCGTTATAAAAGTTTACCGGCATCCATTTATCGGCAAGGTCACTCGACCAAGCCTGTTGGTTATTTGCTGGGTCTAAATATCTAAAAAAATACCAGCTGGAGCAAACATAGCCATCCATAGTATCGGTTTCTCTGGCGGCAGGTCCATGACATTTAGGGCATGGAACATTGACCCAATCAGTAGCACCAGCCAAAACAGATACGTTTTCTCCGGTTGGCTGATAATCTTTTATGGCAGGTAACTCTACCGGCAAATCCTCTTCAGGCACAGGCAACGCGCCGCATGTATGGCAATGTATGACAGGGATTGGTGCACCCCAGTAGCGCTGACGACTAATCAACCAGTCTCTCATCTTGTAGTTTACTTTTTCATTTGCCGAACCTTTGTCTGCTAACCATTTTGTTATTTCTTCCCGAGCAACTGCACTCTGCAGGCCGTCAAATTTACCAGAATCCACCAATATACCTTCGGCAGTATAAGAGAATTCTTTGGCCAGAACTTTTTTAGCTTCTGACTCCGATTCTGGTACAACCGATACACGAGCCGGTATATCAAACTTTTTGATGAACTGAAAATCGCGCTCGTCATGAATGTTGCCAAAAACCGCACCAGTCCCATAGCCAAACAAAACAAAATCAGCTATCCAAACTGGAATCTTTTCATCATTGGCTGGATTGGAGGCGTAGGCACCAGTAAATACCCCCGTTTTTTCTTTGTCGCCATCAACTTGGCGTTCTAGCTCGCTTTTGCGAAGGGATTTTTCTATGTAACTATCTACTTGGGTTTTCTGTTGATCGGTTGTTATGTTTTTTACCATTGGATGCTCCGGAGCCAACACCAAAAAGGCCGCACTAAAGACTGTGTCCGCTCGGGTGGTAAATACCGTTATAGAATTGTCACTATCTAACTCAAAAATTATCTCTACGCCTACGCTCTTGCCTATCCAGCTTTTCTGGGAAGCTCTGACTGACGGCGTCCAGTCCAGGTCGTCTGTGGCTTCTAGTATTTCATCGGCGTAGTCCGTAATCCTAAAGAACCACTGTTTCAAACTTTTTTTGCTGATCAGTGGATCGTCAGGATTATCGTGCCGCCAACATTTTCCAGCTATAACTTGCTCGTCAGCCAATACCGTTTTGCAACTATTGCACCACCACTGAGCACTATCCTTTTGATAAGCTAGTTTGTTTTCTAACAACTTCAAAAAAATCCACTGGGTCCACCTGTAATATTCTGGATCGGTAGTGTTTATCTCTTTGGACCAATCAACACCCCAACCCATAGCTGTATATTGTTGCCTGTATTTCTCTATGGCTTTTTTAGTGGACTCTTGTGGTGACACACCAGTCTTTATGGCAAAATTTTCTGCGGGCAAACCAAACGAATCCCAACCTACAGGCTGGTAGACTTCGTAGCCTTGTTGACGCTTTGCCCTAGTAACTACATCTGGAATCGTATAGTTTCGGACATGGCCGACATGGATACCTGCACCGCTAGGATAATTAAACATTGCAAAGCCGTAGTATTTTGGTTTTTTGCTATGTAGATTCGCCAAATAAGTGCCGTCTTTTTCCCAACGTTGTTGCCATTTTGGTTCTATGTCTTTTGGATTGTATCTTTTCATTTAGTAACACCTTATCACAGGGGCTAGCGTGTGTCTAACGACCTCGATATTCACCACGGTCGTTAGCAGTTATTTTTAAAAGTTCGCTGACCGATACAAAATGATATTTACCTACTAAACCCTCCATTATGATAGGTAGAGCAGCCGCAGTAACTGATTTTGTGTCATGCAAAATGATTATACTGCCCGGCCTTGCCTGTTCTATGATACTTTGGGCCAAGGTTTGTGCGTCATTTTGTTGCCAATCTTTTGTGTCGATGTTCCAAAGGATAAAAGGCATACCAACAACCTGCCGAACTGTGGAATTGCGTAATCCATAAGGGGGCCTAAAGTATTTGGGGGCTGGCAAACCAGCACCCACAACAGCCTGTTGTGTATTGTCTATTTGCTCTCTTATCTGTCTGGCAGACAATCTGGTCATATCCGGGTGACCCCAACTATGGTTCTCTACTTCGTGACCAGATGAATGCATTTTTTTGAGCAAAGCAGAGTTGTTAGCTACTTGGTTGCCTACCACAAAAAAAGTAGCATGGGCATAAACACGATCCAAGGTTTCTAGTATTTTAGGGGTTGTAAAAGGATTTGGCCCGTCATCAAACGTAAATGCTATACATGGATCTACCGCACAGTCGATGTCTTGGGACGGCAAAAAAGGGGCGAACTTTAATTTAGTTAACAGTTTGACGGGTTTTCTAGGTAAAAGTAGAGGGTTTTCGTTCAATGCTTTTACTATGTAAATGCTATCAGAAACCAAAAACAGACCTTCGTTGGCTAAAGCTTTTGAAGTCGGAATAAAGAACACAGTCAACCCACCCAGCAGTAAAATAGCCAAAAGTTTAATCGTAATAGTTTTCTTTGTATGTGCCATTAGTTGAGATTATGCATATTGTTTTATTATACAGCCAAAAAAGTATCACCGGCATGACCTTTGATTTTTCTTTGGTAATTGACTCAGACGGGCCTACAATCAACTTCTATAAAAAATGATAAACTCCAAACTGGCCTACAACAAATTCAGTAGAGTTAGGTAATACACCGACCGCCATTATATAATTACACTTATGCAAATTGTTGTCCAAGGTCTTTTGACGCACTACGAATGCCAAGGATCAGGCAAAGCCATACTTCTCCTGCATGGATGGGCAGACAGCTTAGATACTTTTAAGCTACTTGTTGCTGAACTGTCTAAGTCTCAAAAAGTTATTTCCGTAGATTTACCTGGTTTTGGCCAATCCCAAACACCAAAATCAGCTTGGAAACTGGATAACTACTCCGAATTTCTAAAAGATTTTCTAGATAAACTTAATATCTTAGATATTTACTGTATCATTGGGCATTCAAATGGCGGAGCGCTTGCCATTCGAGCACTGGTCACAGAGCAAATTACAGCCGATAAACTTGTGCTTATTGCGGCATCTGGGGTTCGAAATTCAGACGACCTAAAACGAAAAGCACTCCAAGCAGTTACCAAGACTGGAAAAGTTATGACATTTTGGCTTCCAGTATCCTCAAAACAAAAACTACAGAAAAGGCTTTATGGGGCTATTGGCTCTGACATGTTGATTGCGCCACACATGCAAGAAACTTTCAGGCAAATAGTTCGCCAAGACATCCAAACCGACGCATCTTCTTTAGCTATTCCTACATTATTAATCTATGGCGATCAAGACAAAGCCACTCCTCTAAAATCAATTGGCCAAAAACTACATACACTAATTAAATATTCACGCCTAGAGATAATCCCAAATGCAGCACACTTTGTGCATCAGACAGATTCTGGACAAGTCAACCGACTAATCGCTGAGTTTCTAAAATGAGATTTTTTAGCTATTTTACACCTAGCGCTCCGTGGGCATTTGTTTACATGGTGCAGCAGTTTGAATATAACCCAACCAAATTTTTAAAATGGGCTGTTAATTTTTCTGACTTACGGAAAGCTCAAAACCGAGGCAAACTACATATAACTCCAAGAATAAAGCTAATGTTAGTAGTTGCATACTTGGCTTATTTTGCGTCCATTATCATGATAGTGTCTCAGGCCTTATGGCATAATGCTTTTTTTGCTATTGGTGGAATTATATTTGTTCCGTTTTTTTGCATATCGGTAGTTTATGTCGTGACGGTGGTACTTCAAAAAACGATTATTAATCCCGTTCAGAATCGAGAAATGCTTGCAGCTATACAAAAACTTGCCAGCTCAAAGGCGCTAAGAATTGCTGTTTTGGGCAGTTATGGAAAAACAACCATGAAAGAACTTTTAGTTACCGTGATATCTGAAGCCAGAAAAATTATTGCCACACCAGGAAACAAAAACATCCTAATTAGTCAGGTACGTTGGGTAAACAACAGCACTTTAGGCAACGAAGATGTGTATGTGTTTGAATACGGCGAAGCCAAACCGGGTGATATTGCAAAACTAGCCCATTTTAGCAAACCAGAAATTGCAATTATAACCGGGATTGCTCCGGCTCATATGGACGCATACCCTGACTTAGATTCAATCGTCAAAGACTTTGCCAGTATTTCATCGGTGGTTGATGCAAGTGAAACCTATTTTAACAACCAAAAACTTTTAAAAGATAACATCAAAGGAAGCGCCTACGACATAGATGGTTTGGGTAAATGGAAAGTGTCAAATGTCTCCGTCTCAATTACTGGTACTGATTTTACTCTGAGCAACGGCAATGACAGGCTAGAACTACGTACGGGATTACTTGGCATGCATCAGATTGGACCTATTACCGCAGTAGTTGTGATTGCCAAAAAACTTGGTCTGAGTAACCAGCAAATCATCACTGGTGTGTCAAAAACGACTCCATTTGAACATCGCATGCATCCGCGTCAGCTCGGTGGCGCGTGGATCATAGACGACACCTATAACGGCAATGTTGAAGGCATGCGTGCTGGTTTGGAGCTTTTAAAGGCTTTGTCAGCAAAACGCAAGATTTACGTAACTCCAGGTTTGGTTGACCAAGGTACCGAATCGGAGAATATTCACAAGCAACTCGGTGACCTGATTGCGCAGGCTAAACCAGACAAAGTAGTGCTCATGCAAAACTCCGTTACCAGCCATATTCAGGCAGGTTTAAGTGCTGGAAACTATGATGGTGAAGTCACGATTGAAAACAATCCACTAGAATACTACACAAACCTAGAGCATTTTTTGGCAGCCGGTGATTTAGTTATGTTGCAAAACGACTGGCCAGATAGTTACAGATGAAATTATTAATTGTATGCCCTAATTGTACCCAGTTATTGATGAGTATGGTATAATACAAAGATGAAAACAGTGGCAGTTATATTCGGCGGCCGTAGTACAGAACACGATGTTTCTATAGTTACGGCCCTTGCCAGCATCATAAAGCCCCTGGAGCTAACTAAACAATACAAAGTTGAGGCTATTTACATAGCCAAAAACGGCGCTTGGTACTGGGACGAGAAACTCAAAGACATTAACCTGTTCAGTTCGGGCCAAATCCAAGACTTCCTGCACAAAACCCAGCCCACCAGCGTTCAATTTGACGGTGGAATGACGCTCGTAAAAGCCAGTGGTATTGCTGGGCGCAAAACCTCGCGTAAAATTGACGTAGTGTTTCCAGCCATGCATGGCACTTACGGAGAAGACGGCAGTCTGATGGGGCTTTTGCGTATGGCCGGCGTGCCGTTTGTGGGCTGTGACATGGACGCTTCTGTATTAGCTATGGACAAAGTTCTTGCTAAGCAAGTAGCCGAATCAAGCAATATTCCTGTCGCCAAATACGAATGCATATACAGAGATGCTTTTGCCCGCAAACCAGCCGATATTTTAAGAATCGTAGAAAAAACCCTAACTTATCCGTTGTTTGTTAAGCCAGCTCATCTAGGGTCAAGTATTGGCATCACTCGAGTAACAAACGTTCAAGAGCTACAAAATGCAATCGAAGTCGCCTGTCACTATGACAGCAAAGTGATCGTAGAAGAAGAAGTAGCAAATTTGATAGAAGTAACCTTGCCGATACTAGGAAACGATCAGTTGAAGCCTGCTTTGCTAGAAAAGCCCCTCACTAAGCCAGAGGACTTCTTTGATTTTGAGTCCAAATACATGCATGGTGGCAAGGGTGGCAAAAAATCAGGTGGCAAGGGTACCAAAGGTAGCCAAGGGTACAGCGAACTTCCAGCACAGCTAGATGCCGAATTGTACAAAAAAGCCGAACAAACAGGTTTGGCCGTTTACCGTGAACTTGGCTGTAACGGCATAGCTCGAATCGATATGTTGATAGATAACAAAACGAACATTGTTTATTTCAACGAAGTAAACCCACTGCCTGGCGGGTTGTATGAACACAACTGGCGCGCCGCCGGTGTGAGTAGTGTTGATCTAGTTCAAACCTTGGTCCGTCTAGCCGAAGAACGGTTTCAACAGCAACAACAAGAAAACACAGTTTTTAGCACTAACTATCTACAGCAGTTTTAGAAAGCAAAAAAAATGAATTACAAAGACAGCACATGCTACTTGCGTAACGCGTTCATCCCTTTCCGGGATGCTAATTTAAGCATAGCTAGTTCCCCCATACTCTATGGCTTGAGTGTTTATACAACAGCCAGTGCTAGTTGGAACGAAAAACAACAAAAAATGTATGTTTTCCGTTTACACGACCACCACACGCGGTTGGTTAACTCCGCCAAGATCATGGACTTCTATGACTTTATAAAAAACTGGCCATACGAACGCTATGAAAAAATAGTCCTACAGCTGCTCCAAAAAAATAAGACTAAAGAAGACGTTCTGATACGCAGTACTGTGTTTGTGGACGAATTGCTGGCCGGCACCAAAATGACCGGACTCGCAAACAGCTTCAGCGCGTTTGTATATCCACTTGGTGAGTTTTTGCCACAGTCTGGCGCACACGCCTGTGTTTCCAGCTGGCAGCGTACGCCAGATAACGCCATTCCTTCGCGCGCCAAAGTGAATGGCAGCTATGCCAATGCCAGCCTTATGAAAAACGAAGCTATTCTGAATGGGTATGACGAAGCGATATCTCTCGACGAACACGGCCATGTAGCCGAGGGTACTGTGGCTAATTTATTCATTGTGCGAGATGGAGTGTTGATTACGCCCGACTCTGCAACTGATATTTTGGAGGGTATCACTCGCGATAGCATTTTTCGACTAGCTCAAGAGGCCGGGATTCCATGCCAAGAACGCACTATCGATCGTAGCGAACTATACATTGCTGATGAAATGTTTATGTCTGGTAGCTCAGCTCGAATTACGCCAATTTTGTCCGTTGACAAGCGTACAATTGGAACTGGCAAAAGTGGAAAGCTCACCAAAAAATTGATGACAAAATATGAAGCCAGCCAGCGTGGTAGCACTACCTCTTTTGCGCACTGGAGACAAGCAGTCTAGAATAAATAACTACTCAACGCTTGCATTCCAAAAGAAATTGAACCCAAGTGGCAAAAACAGTGGGAAACGGATGGTATCTATAAGGCACCCAAAGACACCAGCAAGCCCAATACCCTGATCTCGAGTTATTTTTGGTTGGTTCATGTAACTTTTGCCAGCAACTTGTGTTTTTGACTTTGCCACTCAGCAGATTGTCTGACTAGTTTGTCCGAGTCTTTGGGATTATCTAGTAATAACTTGACTGCTTCTTCTGCAAACACATTGTTCTGTGAACCTTTTGCCAAAATTAGACAACCAGGTTTTATAAGTTCCTGAAGCTCCATACCCGCTTTGTACGGGTTATTGTATCGCCGTACGGTGCATCCACGAGCTTCGGCCGCCGCAGCCAAATATTTGTTGGCATCTGGGCCTATAGTTACAACTAGCTCCAGTTCCTTTGGATTGCAGTATTTTCCAATTTCTTTATGAGCATCTGCCGAGTGCTTGCCCAGTTCATTCATATTGCCCAATATGGCTATCTTTTGTACAGCTGGCCTTTTGTATAACGCATCTAGCGCTGCTTTTGTTGAAGTTGGGCTAGCGTTGTAGGTATCGTCCAATATCGTTGAGTTCTTTATGCCCTTTAGTTTATTCATGCGACCTTTTACGGGTACTATTTTATCCAAGCCGGCAGTTATTTCATCAACACTCAAATCTAGCTCGTGGGCTACAGCTATGGCAGCACAGACCATATAAAGCTGAATTTCCGAGGTAGCGTTGTAGTCTAGATGTAGTATGTTTACTCCGTTAAAAAGTACCGAAAAATTATAGCTGTCGTTGGTTAGCAATACGTTGGTTAATTGATAAGTAGCAGTGGAGTGAAGCGAATATGTCAGACTATTTGGCAATGAATCCATATACTTTTTTGCTACTAGGTCACTACTGACAATCATCTTTTTACACAATTTGGCTATAGCTAACTCCTCTGCGGCAACGGCGTCTATGTCGGCGAAATATTCCATATGTTCGGGTCTGATAGCGGTCAGAACACCAATATCTGCATTCAAATATCTGCCAAAAGATTTTATTTGTCCGGGTCCATCGGTACCTAGTTCTACCACCACGACATTATATGCAAAGGGTTTGGCTAGCTGTTTTTCTATCTGAAAAAAAACTTTGAACCACGCAAACGGATTGAAAAGACTTGGCATATCAAGGCCAAAAAATACTAATGGAACGCTGATGATATCGTTATAGTTACCTTCTTGATATCGAACTTTTTTGGTAGCTCCTAGCATATTTGCTATAGCTAGTTTGGTGCTAGTTTTGCCTACACTACCTGCCACGGCTATGACAGTAAAACTGTTTTTTTGACGCAACCTTTTGACTTGAAGACTCAAAACGCTGACTACTAATCTTTTAGCTAATTTTTTCATATCTAATTAGATATTACACTGTACTACTGGCTAGCTTTTTGGATTTTCTGTTGAAGTTCGTCAATAGTTATCGTTTTTGTCGGTGGATTTAGTCTAAGGTTACGCGCTCCGTAACTACCGTACGAATCACTTCGTGAATTAGCATAGACTATCTTGTTTATTTGCCTGGTCCAGACGTCTATGGTGAACTTGAATTCCAAGGGCGGAGAATCTTTGTATGTTGCAGCCTCTATTTTATCTAGCTGGTTCAGGCCGACAATACTGGCATATTTCTTTAGCATAGTTATGTAGGCTTCTGGACTAACGGTGACCTCGTAGGTATAAGTAGGACGACGGTCCTGAATGCTACGAACAACCTTGCCGTAATTTACTTTGTAAACTTTTTTATCATTTATCAGGTCTATCATTACTCTTCTGTCGGCTAATGATAAATTACCGAAAGGCACTATTCCCAGAACTGTTTGACTATAAAGTTGACCGCTAGTTGTATTGTCATCGGCAGAACTTTTTCCCCAAATTCCGATTATGGAAGAATAGTCTGGGTCCTTGCCTTCTGCCGACTTTTGGTCGGTCTTTATAGAGCTGTATCGTACAAAATCAGATGTCGGTGTACCAAACATGTCAGTCTTTACTGTATAACCGCCATCCCCTGACTGTGATATTTCGTTTGTGCCTCCCACAAATTGCTTTGGTTCGGTAATTGCGTCTACTTTTTGGTTAAAACCTTGGCCGTCGGATTTCTCAATTGTGGTTCGACTAAAGCTACTGGTTTGCAAAGCGTTATTTATGGCACCGCTAAAAACCATTTCTGGTTTGCTATAGAGTATGTGCCACCAAGCCCAGACAGACCCCATAAATATAACTGTTGCCGCCAGAAAAATAACCCGTATATATGCGCTGCTAATATTCAGACTAAACTTCTGTGATTTTTTAGATTTTTTGGACATCCACAACATTGTACCAATAAACCACGTACTTGAAAACAAAACGTCTTAATATACCTGCTTAAACACTAAAATTTGCGTTATATTGAATTATGTACTAATCTATTCTTCTACATTATTAACAGTAACTGAAAAAAGGAGACAATATGTCTAAAAAAGAAATGCCTAGACAATGGTGGGAAACGCATAAAGAAATAATAGAACCCTTGAAACCTTGGCAAACCATCAGAACACCGGGCGAACCTGTAAATTGGACTTCTAAAAACAGCACCGAAGCAGACCGAGCCCTAGCTCTGCACAAAAAAGGCGGGCCGATCAACAAAACAGACAAAAATGAATGGATTAAAGAAGCCGAATGCTTAGGTCTAGCTCCAGAAATTATGCTACCCCACAAGCGCGATACTCTGGCGATAGAATACGCCAAAAGTATCTGTCGATCTTGTGTGGTAATAGACGAATGCCTGGAATCCACCCTGTCAGACACAGAACAAACAGGCATCATGGGAGGCATGACCGAAAAAGAACGTAAAGTTTATCGTGCTGAAAACTAAACTTTAGCATTAAATACGCATACTAAAATAATGTATTATATCTAGGTGGTGCCAGACCAAACACCATACTTGGGGCATTGGCGCAGTTGGCTAGCGCGCTTCCATGGCATGGAAGAGGTCAAGGTGAAAGCCGCCTGTGGCGGGTTGCAAGGGAGTCAACTCTTGCAAACTGGTTTGCATAGATGTTGCGACGGGCTCGCCTAAGGTGAGTCGAATCCCTAAAATATTTCGAACCCTTTTTGCTATAATAGTCGTACTTGGGGCATTGGCGCAGTTGGCTAGCGCGCTTCCATGGCATGGAAGAGGTCAAGGGTTCGAATCCCTTATGCTCCACCATCAAAAAAGACCGATTAAATCGGTCTTTTTTTTCGTGCGCGCCCACCCGCGACGGGTGGTTTTTTGTTTTTGTAGTATTTATTTCACGCGTCGCGTTAGCGCACGATATACTTCTATCATAAGCGGTTTGACTACTTTGTCAATTTATTTTTTGTACGTTTTTTAGACTTAAGTTCATTTGGCAAGATACCAAACGTCAGTACTAACGCCAATAAAATAGCAAATCCACATAAAATAGATGGCAACCCTTCAATAGTTGCTGGATTAATGCCGTTTATTAATGATGTAGGTACTATAAATAAGAAATATCCAATGATCAGCAGAAGTAAGCTCTTCGTTTGACTTTTAGATGCTTTAATCATGAACCATATAGACAACCCAATAGATGCAAATAGCCAAAAATAATAGTAGAACATATAGGCGACACCAAGGTTTTCTCTAACCTGGAATATCATGTAATTGCCGCCACATGAATATCCGCTAAAAGCTCTTTCGCTTAAGCCGAATATTCCAACCCAAATAAGACCGCTGAGGTATGCCGTGTATCTAAACCACTTTATGTCTTTCTTTGCTATCATCATACTTAGATGTATTCCAAGAGGAGGTAGTAATGCTATCACCATAAATCCTACACGCGACCAAAAATGAGAATTCAAACCTAATCCACCACATATGTTATATTCTGCAATTTGAAAAATCGCCAGTAATAGCAGTATTAGAGATACTAGTCGACCTATACTTTTAGTTCCGTACTTATACAATGTGTAAGCCAGCAAGCTGATCTCAATGATTGCAGTGGCCAACATCACTGGAGGAGAAAAGCAGTTCATTCTTAAAGAGTATCGTTGGCGCATGAACTTACTGTAGACAATGCTAGTGCTTTATGCAAGCTCTAGGAAAGCATCTTTATAAAATCTTTTTCGTTAATTTGATTGGTGCCGAGTTTTGTTGCTTTTTTTAGCTTGTTTTCGCCCACATTTGCTCCAACTACTAGATAGTCAGTGTCATGTGCTACGCTGGTCTGAAATGTTCCACCCAGTGCTCTGACGCGTTCCGAAGCGATATCTCTACCCATTGTTTCCAGCGTGCCAGTTACTGCAAACTTTTTGCCAGCCAGAGGCCCAACTACCGTTTCTGCGTCTTTGGGCCACACTCCCAGGCCACGAAACTTTGTCAGCATAATTTGATTGTCATCGTCTATGAACCAAGCCAGGACAGATTCGGCAACGATTTCGCCTACACCATCAACGTCTTTTAGCTCTTTATAGGTAGCTGTTCCCAGACTATCCAAACGCCTAAATTTGTTAGCCAGATCAATGGCTGTCTGGGTGCCGACATGTCGAATACCTAAACCATAGATAAACCTAGAAAGGGGTGGCGATTTTTTTGACTGAATGGCAGACAGCAGCTTTTCGGCTGACAAGCTAGCAAAACGATCAATTCCGAGTATCTGCTCCTTGGTAATGGCATAAATGTCAGAAATGTCAGTTATCAGTCCAGATTCCACCAACGCAACTACATTTTTTTGGCCCAAAGTATCGATATCCATAGCCGATTTGCTAGCGAAATGCTCCAAACCTTTTGCCAAAAGTATAGGACCCGTAGCGCCTTTTACTCTGTAAACAGCCTCGCCGTCAGGGCGGTCAAACTCTAGCTCTGGGTACTGCCGTGCTAGCTCTTTTTCCATACTGAACTGCATGGCATTTCTGGGTCGCAACTTTTCTATTACAGACTGAACCTGCGGTATTATGTCGCCAGCTTTGTAGATGACGACGGTATCTCCGACCCGAATATCTTTTTTGGCTATTTCGTCAGCATTGTGCAAACTAGCGTGGCGAATAGTCGAACCAGCGACCAAAACAGGATCAAAAACCGCGACTGGCGTGGCAGCACCAGTTCGCCCCAAACTGATGACAATATCTTTGACGACAGTAGTAGCTTCCTCGGCAGCATATTTGTACGCGACGGCACCGCGTGGATTTTTGCCTACAGTTCCCAGCCTGGTGTATTGAGCACGATCATCCAATTTTATAACTACACCGTCCGTTTCGAAAGGCAGAGAACGACGCTTGTCCTCCCAGTCGTTTACGAACCGCATGACATCAGACAGATTATTAAACACAGTAGCCCTCAGATTTGCGCTGACACCTAGTTCGAACAAAGCATTGTATGCATAGCTGTTGGTTGGTACTTCGGCTGGGTCTTCGCGTAGCAAATCATATGCCTTGAAACATAGAGGTCTAGCGGCTACAAGTTTGGGATCCAATTGACGGATTGTGCCTGCCGCCAAGTTCCTGGGATTAGCAAAAATTTGTTTTCCGTCGGCTAGCTGTTTTTTGTTTAGTTCATCGAAATATTTTTTTAGCATAATTATTTCGCCACGAATTTCTGTACGCCCACGCAAAAAACCCATGTAATCTTTGCTAATACGCAGCTTTAAAGGGACGCTGCCGATGGTTTTGACATTTGCCGTTACATCTTCGCCCACCGACCCGTCGCCGCGAGTAATGGCCTGAACAAATACTCCATCCTGATATATCAAGGCACAGGCCAACCCGTCCATTTTGATGTCACAAAAATACTGGTGGTCGGCCCCTGGCAACAATTTTTCCATTCTATTGACCCAAGCCTGTACGTCTAGAGGGGAAAATACATCGTTCAAACTTATCATACGTACACTATGCTGAACTTTTTCAAAACCTTTTAGCAGTTTTCCGCCAACTCTTTGGGTTGGAGACTGGGGATTTATCAGTTTTGGATCTTCGGCTTCTAGTGATTTTAATTCTTTCATCAGACCATCATACACAGCATCGCTAACTGATGGGTTATCTAGGGTATTGTACTGGTATGAATACTGTTCTAGCTGATGCAAAAGTTCAGAATATCGTTCCGAATTGCTCATACCATAAGCTCTCGATACAGAGCATAAAGGTAGCTATGTATGACTGACAAAGAAACGATTGTCAGTCCAAAAAACAGCCATTCGGCAAAAGGCGTAGCGTATATTAGAATAGGCACCATCAAAACTCCTCCCATTACTAATAGTGCCATAGGCAAAAACAACACCTTGCACATAATAGTCCATCGCCTGTAACGCACCAACCCTTTGGCCGTGCGCAACGCCTTCATCGGTGTCATATTGGGCAAAGTAACGATATAAAGACCAAAAATAGATGCCGTGACCATATAAAGACTGCTCAAAATCAACAAAAACAGCGCCAAGCCCCACAGTATTTGCTCTATTATATTTACTGCCAGTCCGCCAATAAATACTGCCGTGTATAGAGTGTTTGCTAGCATTAGAGGCAAAGTCTGCAATATGATGACCAAAACTACCAATATGAAAGGTATTAGAGGGTACATTCCCCCATAAAATGCCTGGCGAGCTTTGACCTTTTTATCTGAATATGTTTGCCTCAGCGACCATATCAGGGCTAAACTGGCGATGGTTATCAGCATCATCTGATAAACACTGGCTACCTCGCTTTGCGGGCCATTAGAGCTGACCAAAAACCCAAACAATGACAAGCCCGTAGATACGCCAGCTGTTTTGCTACTTGTCAGATCTACTAGAGAAGCCTTTATGGTCATCAGAGTACTGTTCGCATCAAATCCTTTGACCAATACTACGCTCAAAATAAAATAAACCAGAGTAATGCCGCCGTAGAGTTTCCAGTTTTTGTAAATATGATTCAAACTTTGCCAAAACAGCTTTCGGGCTGCCGGAACAGTACTTCGTTGTGGTTTTGTGGCTGTACTACGTTTTAGACTGGGAAACTTTATGCCCCTTTTTTTTGGATCCGCTATTCGGCGTGGAGAAACAGTATTAGGCTTTTTGGCAACTTTTTTGGTTTTGATATGTTTTTTGGCCATAAAAATCCTATGCGTGTGTTCCCATGCTACGAAGTTTATTTATCCTGTCATCGATTGGTGGATGAGTGCTAAAAAGCCCCATCAAGCCTTTGGCTTTTAAGGGGTTGGCAAAAAATAAATGCGCAGTGGATGTGTTTTGACGCTTCAAAGCAACTCCACTTTTTTTTATTTTTTCCAGTGCACTAGCTAAACCTTCTGGATAACGAGTAGTTAATGCGCCTGTTGCATCTGCCAGAAATTCTCTGTTCCTAGATATGGCCATCTGAATTAATAGTGCAACCACAGGAGCTAAAACTGCTGCAACTATTCCCAGGATAAAAAATAACTGGTTATTGTTGTTGTTATCGTTATCTCTGCCTCCACCAAACCACGCCATCCTTAGCATAATGTCTGCTATCAAAGATATAGCAGCCACTAATGCAAAGGCTATCAGCGAGACCCTGATGTCGTAGTTTTTTATGTGTCCTAGCTCGTGTGCCATTACGCCTTGAATCTCGTTTTTGTCCATAATGTCTAACAAGCCAGTCGTCACACAAACTACAGAGTGATTTGGGTCTCTGCCCGTAGCAAAAGCGTTAGGCGATGGATCGTCTATGACATAAACTTTTGGCATGGGTATTCCCTCTGTTATGGACAGATTTTCGATAATACGCCAAAGCTCTGGATTGTCGCGTTTTTCTATTTGCTTGGCTCCGTTTACAGCCAATGCCAATCTAGAACCAGCCACATAGCTGATGAGGGCATAAATCAATGCGCCCAATAGTACAAATGGTGTAATCGAGGGCTGGGAATATGCCTTGCCAAAAATCCAGCTCAGAGCACAGACAACAGCCAAAAAGAACAGCATGATAAATACTGTCCTGCGTTTGTTGGCCGCTATAACACTATACATATCTCTAAATATTCTGCCTTAGAACTTTACATCTGTAGGGTTGCTGATTTTGGCAGCTTCGGTTTCGTCTACGCCAAAAAATTCACGTATCTTAAAGCCCAGCATATTAGCCAAAATACTAGTGGGTATAGTCTTAATCTTTGTGTTTAGGTCTCTGGCCGAACCGTTATAAAATCTGCGGGCAGCCTGAATCTTGTCTTCTGTATCTGTCAATTCGGCCTGTAAAGACTTGAAATTCTCGTTTGCCTTTAGGTCTGGGTAGGCTTCGGCAACTGCAAACAGACTCTTCATAGTTTGTTGAAACTGATTTTCTACCTTGCCAGCTTCTGCAGGTCCTTTTACGTTTAGCATTGCGCTACGAGCCGCAGTTACATTTTCAAAAACGGTTTTTTCGTGAGCAGCATATCCTTTTACAGTATTTATCAGGTTTGGTATCAGATCAGCTCGGCGTTTTAGCTGGACAGTTATATCGCTCCATGCTTCATCTACGCGGACATTTAATCGTACAAGACCGTTATAAATCAATACCCCTACGAGTAGTACAAAAACTATTATTCCTAATGCTATCCACATATAAACCTCCATTTAATTACACTATCATTATAGCACCTAGCAAATAAAAAAACCGCCATTATCTGGCAGTTTTATTGGTGGGCGAGGTGGGATTCGAACCCACAACCGTTTTAGCGGGAAGGATTTTAAGTCCTTTGTGTAAACCATTCCACCACTCGCCCATATATATTAATTTTGGAGGCGCCTACCGGAATTGAACCGGTGTACGAGGTTTTGCAGACCTCTGCGTAACCACTCCGCCAAGGCGCCATACAAACTACATTATAACAGCGTACGCTGTTACATTCTAGCGAACAACAAAAACTAATCGAAATACCAATTTTATTGGTATTTGCTAACCATCTATCAGAATAGTATCGCCTGCTAACTTTTTAGCAAAATAGCTATCGTGCGAGATATATATTATGGCCCCATGATAGGCCTGCATCGCATTTTCGAGTTCTTCTATACTAGGCAAGTCCAGGTGGTTGGTTGGTTCGTCCAATATCAACACTTGAGGGTCGTCCACTAACATTGCTATCAACTGAATTCGGGCTTTTTGGCCACCACTCAGGTTGGATACTAGCATTTGTCCGTCAGACATAGGGTTGAACAGATAGTCGCTCAGTAGTTGTTTTATTTTCTGAGCGCTAACTGGTTGTTTTTTCTCATCCAGTATTTGCTCCAATGCTTGATTGAGGGTCATCTCTAGAAAGCGTGGATTTATCTCTTGTTCATACAGGCCTATTTTTATTTCTTTGGCTATCTCTATTGTTCCCGCAAAACACTGTGATGCCAATGGCACACCGGTTGCTTCGGCCATTATAGCTTGAACAAATGTAGATTTGCCGGCACCGTTGCGTCCATGAAAACGTAATCTTTCCCCTTCGCGAAGAATAAAACTAACATCATCAAACAACGGCAAGCCCTCGTAGCCCAAACTAACTTTTGTAGCCTGAATCAGCAAACGACCAGCGTTGGAATCTTCTTTTTTTCGGGTAGTTACCTTTATGTTTTTGGTCTTGTGTTTGTCATAAGCGGCTGTCAGTTTGTCGTTCATCCCGCTAGCAGATTCCTGATCAATCCAAAAAGATGGCTTGGCCGTTTGGCTGAGCTCTTTTATCTGCGATATTGCCTTTTGTTCCTGAGACTTAAAACGCCTAATTGTTCCAGGAGTCCTAGATTTTTCCTTTAGACGCCGAAAACGAATGACATCTTCCTCCAGGTTCAATATGCGTCTTTGCGATAGTTCGTATTCGTTTACCTGATTTGTTACCTGGCTAGTGTTTGCCCTCAAATATGCGTCGTAATTGCCCCTAAAGCTATAGCATTTACCGTCGCGAATTTCCAGTATACGGTCAACTACTCCCAGAACATCACGGTCATGAGTAATAACCAACACGGCTTCTGGGGTGGCCCGCAACCATTTCACAAAAGATGCTTTGGCGACAAAATCCATGTGGTTCGTAGGTTCGTCTATCAGGGCAATATGCCCTCGACTACGCTGGACTTTTATCAGTTCCACCATCCGCTTTTGTCCACCACTCAACGACCCAACCGATTGATGCATTTTAGCTGGATCTATTTGGTAGCTATCAAAAGCCTGTTTTATCTCGTCTTCTATCTGGTAATACTCCAATTGACCAAAACGCTCCAGCGCATCAGAAAATTCTTGTATCTTTTTGCGGTCATCCCCCATAGTTTCAGGATACGTGTCTATTATGTGTGTCAAATGTGCATATTCTGGCAGGTCGCCCTGAATATATTCCAAAACAGTCTTTGATTCATGTCCAAAATGCTCCTGACGGCTACTGATAACCACTGTGCCGCGTTTTTTTGAGATGTCGCCTTCAAAGTCAGTGTCTTCACCGGTTATCAAATGGAGCAGAGTGGACTTTCCTGTACCATTTCGTCCAATCAAGCCTATTTTTTCGCCAACCTGTATTTCAAAATCCAGGTCATGGTACAGCACTTTGTTTCCAAAGGACTTTTCAGATATTTCAACAGATATAAGCATAGTTGTCTATTATACGCGATTTCGCATTGTGTTACTTGATCGGGCGATTCTCCTTTTTATTATTTAGCCTAAAACTACGGTCTGAGTTTTAAAACACTTCCCCGCTTTATTGCAGTTATTGTTCCGTCTTTGTCTATATCGACAGGGTCGTACTCTGATGAACCGATTCCAAACAGATTTATAGAAACATTCCTCGTTAGCCCCTGAAAAGGTCTGCTGGGTTTATGGCTCCAAGGATTAAGATTAGAGTTGACTGCCATACCGACAACTCGCAGTAAACCATTTGGTCTGGTCAGTATCAGCAGGCCGGAATCCTTTATAGCGCCTTTGGTAGTTATGTCCCCTTTTGACGAAGGGCCTAGAAATATTTTGTCTTTTCCAATATCGATAACAGATGTATGGTCGCAGGCAAATATTAACCCTCCGACAGAAATCAGCCCAGCTTGCTCCGTTGGTATTTGACCATTTACCAACATAACACCCAACGGCTCACGAAGGTCCTGAGCGACCAAACTATCTGGCGAAACTACTCCCGCCTCTACGGCAGACAAATACGGCAGATATGGATTATCTGGTAGGACTGGGTCTTTAATTATTTCAAAATCGTACATTTTATTTCCTGACACCTATTAAAACAAAAAACTGCCACAAAAGTGGTAGTTAGCTTATATTATAGCATAAACGATTAAAAAAGCCTAAAGCTGCCCTATTTACTAAGCCTGAGCTTGACTACTTCTCTAAATTTGTCCACTTCTGGCAGAAAACCACTGACTGCTACAACGCTTAGGTTGGCTAATTCGCTATCATTTCGCAGGACTGGTTTTAGCATTTCTCTTAAATTTTCTATTTCGTCAAAACTATAGCCGGCGGCACTGGCCTTTTTATCCAGTTCGATACTTAGTTTGACCATAGAATTTCTGATTATTAGAGGTATGCCCTCCATTATTTCGGTTGGGTATACTGTTGTGTCTATCATGGCACCGTCGCTGACGACACGACCTATCATATGGGCAGCCATCAATTTTTTGCCGTTTTTTGAGGCGGTATCCATGCACCATCTCATTAGTCCTGTTTCGCCCCGAAACTCTGGTATGCCCTCTACAATACTGCCGATCAACGGTCTTTGGCTCTGGAGCAAACCTATAGTGCGTTCGTATATGTCAGATATCTCTGAGTGTTCGGGCATATTGGATGACAAACCAGCAAACTGTGTGCGTGCTGTTACGCCATCCGGCGTTTCCTCTAAATAACAAGCCACAACACTCAAGATTTCCGTGGGAACAGGTGGAAAAGTTTCGCCGTATTTTTCTGTAATACTTGCAGATGTAGCAAATTTGTAGTCGCCTATTTCAAACATTTGGCTACAAGCCTCGGCCATGTTGGCATTTGGTATTTTTTCAAATAATGGATGGTTCAACTTAATTTTCTTTCCTTATGAAATTATTTACAGATTATACTATAATATCCCATATTTTACAAGACTATCGCCAAATAAAAAGCCCCAGGTTTGCTGAGGCATTTTATATGGTGCGGGTGAGGAGACTCAAAAACTCCCGACCACAGGCGCGTTCGCGAGCAATCCTGGCCATATTTTATCTTTGAAGAGGCCAGGAGTATGAGTCGTCAAACCATATAAAAAGCCCCAGACTAGCTGAGGCATTTTATATGGTGCGGGTGAGGAGACTCAAACTCCTGGCCTCTTCCTTGGCAAGGAAGCGCTCTATCAACTGAGCTACACCCGCATACGCTAAAGCTTCGGCGGGTAGGCCCGCTTGAGCTTAGTTTGATTGTCGAACTCTACGTGGTTCACCATGAGCGAACGAAGTGAGTCGAATGGTGGCTCCTCCCAGACTCGAACTGGGGACACAAGGCTCTTCAAGCCTCTGCTCTACCAACTGAGCTAAAGAGCCACATTAACACTGTTATTTTACTGTAAATATTGTTTTTCTTCAAGTAGTGGGTGATTTTTTTGCAAACCTATCTTTGTCGCGTCCTTCTAGTTTTGCTATCGATATTTCTAGTGCTTTATCCAGTTCAATGTGTTGACTATTCGCCAAACACAAAACTGTGTACATTACATCTGCCAGCTCATCCGCTAGTTCCGCATGAACTTCTGTCGGTTTTTTGGGCTTGTCACCATACTGGTGGTTTAATATCCGGGCTACCTCGCCGACTTCTTCGCTCAATCTAGCTAATTGGCTCAATGGATGCCAATACGGTTTTTCGTACTTTTGGACGATATCGTCTATTTGTTTTTGATAATCCTTCAAGCTCATCGCGAATTGTCCTGTATTATTGCTCCTATTATACACTTTTTGGCATGCAAAAAGCCGACCTTTGATGATCGGCTGTTTATCTGGTGGGCCCACTAGGACTCGAACCTAGGACCCCCTGCGTGTAAAGCAGGTGCTCTAGCCAACTGAGCTATGAGCCCACAACAGATACAGATTATACCTTGTATTGCTCTATTTGACCACCCCCTTAACAATTACAAACAAAAAAACGCAAAGTTTGTTTAGGCCTAGTATTTTTTTGATATTATGGTATAGTCTATTCAAGAATGACTGCACAATACAACCCAGAAAATGAACCACGTCCGCAAATAGAATATAACGAAGAATGGACTCGTCAGAGAGCACACTTAATGGAAATTTCTGATGGACTGATGGATCCAGACCGTCGAGAAAATTCTCTGATAGAATACATGTCGGTTGCAGAAGAACTGAAAGCCCAACGAACCCAACAATACACAAACAAAGGGGGCAACCTAAATCTTTCCGATTTCTCTTATAGACAAGTCCTGAACAGCCTAAAAAACGTAGACCTATTAAACAGGCCCCAAGAAACTAGTTTGTTTTTTCTGATAAAAAGCGGCCACGATGTGTTGGATGATGACAGTTCAAACATTGTCGAAAAGAATCAGGTGGCTCCCATATTAGACTGGGCTGAAAATGAAGCTGTCCATGCAAATCTCAGATTGGTAGCCTCCATAGTCGGCAAAAGATCTGGCTCTGCTTTTACGGCCGTAGTAGACCGTGATGATCATTTCAATAACGGAGTAATAGGACTTATACGTAGTATTCCCAAGTTTGACTGGTCAAAAGGCTTCAAGTTTTCTACCTACGCTTCGTGGTGGATAAAACAGTCAATTGAACGAAGCGAAGCAAACGACGCGCACCTGATACGCTTGCCCCACAGAAAAAATACAATAAACAAGCTTGTCAGCATAGAAATGAACAACCTTGCCACCGGTAAAATAGAAAAAGGCACAGTACCCACAGTAGAATGGCTATCAATGCAACTAGGCATAAGCCCAGAAGATGCAAATGACGCCCTGATGATATATACCCAGCAAAAACCAGCCAAATCATTAGATAGCACATTTGGCTCTGATACAGATGACAATACAAATAGTCTGTACGATATTATTTCCGAAGAAGTAGACTCTACAGAACATAAAACTGATCAAATAAACTCTGGCGTTCAGCTAGAACAACTAATGTCAGCTTTGACCGAACGGGAAGCAAATATACTAAAGCTTCGGTTTGGGATAGACTCTGGAGACCCAAAAACTCTAGATGAAGTAGCCCAAATATTGGGCGTATCTAGAGAGAGAATCAGACAAATTCAGGTAGTAGCTTTTGAAAAAATAAACTATTATATCAGCCGAAACAAACCAAAAGACACATAAAAATTAGTATCTAGTCCTTGAGACCCGCCACTGGCGGGTCTCGCCTTTCGGTTCAAGTCCTCGGCTACAAAACAACAAAACGACCATGGAGGTCGTTATTTTGTTTTGGTGCGCGAGAGACCTGTCCGTCCTGCCTGGCCTTCTTGTCAAAAAGACAGGGGGCTCGGTCAGACAGGCGGGGGACTTGGTCACGCTAGCGCAACCCCGACTTTGACTTACTTAAAACAAGTATTAAATCAGTCAATAGTCCTTGCGACCCGCCACAGGCGGGTCTCACCTTTCGGTTCAAGTCCTCGGCTACAAAACAACAAAACGACCTTAGAGGTCGTTATTTTGTTTTGGTGCGCGAGAGAGGACTTGAACCTCCACACCTTGCGGCACTTGCCCCTCAGACAAGCGTGTCTACCATTCCACCACTCGCGCATTTATCGATACAGGGTTCAAGTAATTATACCAGAGAGGACTTGGTTGCCACAGACGGGGATCACCTTGCGGCACTGTCACAATATTACTGGGAACATTAGTTCCCAATCATTTGCGACCCCGTCTCAGCTTGGTTGCTTGCGCAATCCAGGCTTCCGACCTTGCAACCCGCCACAGGCGGGTTTCACCCCTCAGACAAGCGTGTCTACCATTCCACCACTCGCGCATTTACCACGTTATTTTACAATTTTTTTGCCAAAAACTCAATTTGGCAACCAGTGTCCTAGTTGTGCGGCATATGTTGTAGCCAATGAGCCGTGCTGTATTCGTGTCTGAGTAGTGGCTTTATGTCTTCTATCTTTACATCGATTTTGACACCCGGATTCAAGGTGCCATAAGGATCAAAAATCTGCTTTGTTTTTTGGAACAATTCATATTCTTCGGGCTGGAACATTCTGGGCAAATATGGCCCCCTGATACGACCATCGCCATGCTCTGCTGTTGTACTACCGCCCATGCTTAGCACTAGTTCATAGTACTCATCTAGTAACCTAAATACTTTTTGACGGTCTCCGACCTGCGACAAGTTCAGAAACGGCTGCATATGTAGGTTGGCGTTTCCTGCATGCCCCCAAGCTGCAGCTTCTAGGCCATAGCGCTCAAACAGTGCATAGACTCCGTGCATATAATCTTTGAACCTAGCCAATGGCACAATTCCATCTTCTATCATTGGCAAAGCCTTTGCTCCATTTGCATCAACACTAGCCGCAATTGTCGCTGACATTCGGCGGATACTCCACAATTTTTCTTGTGCAGCGGGATCGGTTTCTATCTGACAGGTTATCTGTTGGCTAGCCATTATCTTTTCTACGCGTTTGGCCAAGCTTTTTTGGATTCGATCGCTTGTATTGTCAAACTCTACCAGCAAAACTAGCTTTGGTAGAGTTGAATCTATGACACCCTTTAGTAGATTTGGATTTTTGGACTTAACTAGTTTTAGCAAATTTCCGTCCACCGCCTCTATGGCGCTTGGTGTATCAGATATTTTATCCAATTCCAACAACACTGCTTCGGCTACCACCAAATCGTCGAAAAAAGCAACGATCAATGTCGTTTTGGGGTTATGAGGCTCTGTTCCTAGTACAGCTTCGCTGACCACTCCCAAAGTGCCCTGCGAGCCAACAATTAGCGGTGTCAGGTCAAAGCTGCCGTCTTTTCGTTTTACCAAATCCAAGGCATAACCAGATGAATTCTTTGTTACTTTGGGCGCTAAATTAGACAATACGGCTTTATTTTCTTCTATTAAAACATCTAAGCTACGATATATTTCACCCTCAAAGGTTGCCAACCCCAATTTTTTGTTTAGCTCTTTTTTGGATATTCTGCGTGTTTCTATGACTTCGCCATTGGCCAGCACAACGCGCAAACTTTTGACATAATCACGGGTGTTACCGTATTTTATTGTTTTTTCCCCAGCGGCATTGTTGCTTATGGCACCTCCAACTGTGCTGTACTCCTTTGACGCAGGATACGGTGGCAAAAACCTGCCGTGTGTATGTAGAGTTTGTTGTAGTGTTCCGTAGTTTATTCCGGGTTCTATGGTTACTGTGCCGGTCTTTCCATCCAGATCCAAAACTCTGTGCATATGAGCAGGGAAAATCATGACAATCCCGCTACCAAGCGCTGCGCCGCTCTGATCTGTTCCTGATCCACGAGCAGTCAGGGGTATTACTCTGCCTCTTTCGGCCAATTGCCAAGTAAATCTGGTAGTTTTACGAATATCGTTTTCGTTCCGTGGGTACACCACGATAGATGGAGTTAAGCGCAGGATACTGGCGTCGGTAGAAAAATACTCCAGTGCTTCCTGGTTGGTCATAACTTCACCGGACAAATGTTCCTGCAGATAATGTGCTATTTTATTCATCAAACTATTAAAATTCCTGTCCAATATATTATGCTTATATTCAACTTAAATAATACCATAAAACAACTCTACGGATAGCAGATAATAGCCTGTTTTTGGTGCGGATGAGAGGACTTGAACCTCCACGGAGTTGCCTCCACTAGCTCCTGAAGCTAGCGCGTCTACCATTTCGCCACATCCGCATATATATATTTTACAAGATTGCGCTCACTGTCACAATCCTACTGAACTAGGTTCAATCGGTTTCGATCCCGGAACTTTAATGCATTCAACTAGTTTACTATTTTTTGTTGACGTATCATCCATTGGCTTACATTTGAAAACCGGTCCGAGGGCTCGTTAAATAATCGCGGGTTAAAGCTAAAAACTTTGCTTCTAGCCAGATAGTAAAACCGTGGTTGATACAACACAATTGCCGGGGCATCCGACCGCCAGGCTTCCAAAAAAGGACGATACTTTACCGTGCGAACGGAAGGGTCAGTTCTGGTTCTGCCCGCTTCTAGAGATTTGTCGGCTACGGCTGATTTATATTCTGACAGATTTAATCGTGTAGCCGAGCTCAGATTAGCTTGAGTGCTGTGCCAGTACGCAAAAACATCGGGGTCAGGTCCGATTGCGATTCCGTACAACAATGCATCGTAGTCGTGCCTAGAAACAGATCCCTGAAAATCATCTCCAGGCTGCAACTGGACAACAACATCAATACCAACGGACTTCCACTGCTTTTGTAAATCTTTGGTCACTAGAGAGTACCCCTCTGTATTTTGAGAAACCAGCGTAAAGGTTAGTGGCTTTTTGTCTTTGAACCGCATACCATTTGCGCCCTTTGTCCAGCCAGCAGAATCCAGTAACGCGTTGGCGACAGCTTTGTCGTAGGCTAACTGGACGATGGTTTTGTCGTAACCAGTTTGCGAACGAAGTATCGGCGAATTTGCCAAAACAGCAGGAAAACCCAAACCATTTAACAGACTGGCCTGATCTATGGACTGGACTACAGCCTGCCTAACTTTTACATCTACAAAAATATCGCTAGTTGTTTTCAGAAACACCGACACCAACCCCTCTAACGGCACGCTGTACTCGACTATATTTTTGTTATCTTTTAATTTTTTGGGAGCTGCATCCAGACCAACCATAGCGTCCAATGCTCCACTATAAAAACTTTCTTCCATATTTTGGATGTTTCTAAATGATCGGACAACAAAATTATCTATGTTTGGTTTGCCCTCGTGATACCCGTCAAACGGTATCAAACCGACCTTTTCTTCGCGGGTTTCAGGGGTTTTGCCAGTGACTTCCACTCTATTCCACATAAACGGGCCCGAACCTACAGGCTGGTTTGTATTGAATGGCACAGAACGGAGTTGAGTAACCGGTACATTTTCTAAGATATGCTTTGGGACAATCCCGTTTGTCATAGAATACGGAAAAGCGCTCAGCGAATTAGGTAGCGTAAAAACAACTGTATAAATATTGGTGGCCTCTACTTTTATGCCCTGCCAGCTACTAAATAATGGTGATTTGGCGTCCGCGTTCTGAATAGTGCGATAGGTAAAGACGACGTCGTCAGCAGTCAAGGGTATGCCATCGTGCCATGTCAATTTGTCTCGTAGTGTCACCGTGTACTTGACTCCGTTAGCATCAGCAACATACTTGACGGCCAAATCAGAAACCAGAGCCCCGTTTTGATCTATTTTGAACAAGCTAGCAAACAGCAGTTTTGAGACAGAAGTATTAACTGCCCCAGCAGCATAAAGCGGACTAGCATTTGTAAATGATCCCAAAATGCCCTCTGAATACGTGCCTCCTTTTACAGGGCGCATGGTTTTGTAGTACCCACCCAGCGATCGAGTTTGGAGAGAAACCCCAGCCAACAACAATACAACCAGCAACATCCAGCCTATTACGAACCTGCGAACATCCAGTAGTTTTCCAAATCGACGAAAAAAGTGCCTCTCCAAATTCTCTTCTGCCTGAGAGCCCAAGTCTTCTACCTGACGTCTGCCACGGCGTACATTTCGCCGCCAACGCAGTTTGGTTTTGCGGTCAATCATAGGTTCACCTTTTGTTTATGCCACGATGCCCAAAATCAGCGAGCCAGTAAACACAAATGCAACTACAATGGTTAGCTGGTGAATTGATTTGTCGGAGCCACGACGAACTATGTTGACTTCGCCACCACCTCCCATACCAGCGCCCAAGCTAGCTCCACGAGTTTGTATCAAAATTAGGACAATCAACAACAATGTTGATCCGATAGTTAGGTAATTGTATATTGTCATGTGATTTTTCTCTTTGCAGATAATTTTTCTTCAAAAATGGCTGTCACAAAGTAGTTTACCAAGCCTATAACCATACCGGCAAGCATTGCCGCCCAAAAGTTAGATACTTTTAGGGGTTCGTATAGCTTGCTAACCAGCATTACCATCAGACCATTTATGACTATCATAAACAGGCCTAGGCTGAACAAAATAGCCGGTAAAGACAGTATGACAACTATTGGTTTTATGAACACATTGACAATTGCCAGTATCAGTCCAGCTATTATGACAGCAGACATGCTGTCATAGCTAACATTTTGGCTGAGCAGTAATGCCGCTACCCACAGTCCCAGACTGCAGACAAACCATCGAACTAAAAAGCGTGTTGTAGGGTTTTTCATAAGTTTTTTGCTACATTCATTGTAAGAGATTTTAGCTCGCGTGACAACCCATCAGACAATATTTCTGCACCGTTCTCTGTTATTAGCACATCGTCTTCTATCCTGACACCTATGGCTTCGCTGGGGATATATATGCCTGGTTCGACTGTCAGCACCATATTTGGTTTCAGCGGCACAGCGTAGTCAGAGTCGTCATGAGCGTCCAATCCCAAATGGTGGGTAGTGTAGTGCGGAAAGTATTTGCGGACTTCGGCGTGTTCTATCGACTTTATCAGTCCTAGCTCGCGTAGTTTTTCGCCCATATATCGCTCCATATCTAGTTCGTACTCTTTTAGCACAACTCCTGGCTTCAGCAAGGTCAGGGCGTAGGTATGGGCGTCCAGAACCGCGTCATATACACGTTGCATCCTCCGGCTAGGCGTGCCTAGGGCAAATGTTCGGGTAATGTCTGCTGCGTACTGATGCATCTGTGCACCAACATCTAGAACTATTAGCCCTTTTTTGGGCAACGCAGCCTGGTCTGCTTTCCAGTGCGGGATTACAGAGTGCAAACCAGCCCCAACCACGCAGTCAAAGGCCTCTTGGTCTGCTCCAAATGACCGAAAATTGTCCAATATGGCGGCTTCTATATCTGCCTCTGTATTTTCTACAGTCCAGCTTTTTCGGAGCAGGGCTTTTAGCGACCGCTCCGTTACACCGATAGCATCGCGTATGGCGTTTAATTCGGCAGGCTGTTTTGTCATACGCATAGTTACCAGATGCTGTTTTAGGTCTAGTAGCTCTATGTCCTGGTTATACGATTTGATTTGTTCGTGCAGTCTACTGCGCGCCGGATTGGTATAAAACCCATGTCCTGCCACAAATGCGGGTGGCGCCGCCAATGTAGCAGCGTGTTTGACTTTGTTTAGCCGCCCGCCTAGTCGTTTCCAGCCTGCCTTGCTGTCTAGTACAGTTTCTATTCCGGATTGCCTGATCATATCTTTCGCACTAGGAGCGCCCTCAAAACTACTGCGCCAATCAAAATGTTCAGGCAACACCAGATACTCTTTGTCTTTGTCCATAACCAAGATGATATCTGGTTCGTTTAGACCTGTCAGGTACCAAAAATTGCTGTCTTGGCGAAACGGAAAAGTCATGTCCGAGCTACTCTGTAGCTGACCGTGTGCTGTCAGTACTATCGGTGCTGTACCAGTAAATATATTCCTCAGTTGTTGACGGTTGTTTGCAAAAAACCCCGCCTCAAAGTGTTTTCCCATATCGACCCATTAGTATAGCAGATATTGTGCTGCCAAGTTTTTTGATTCTGGAATATCTGGGGTAAACGGTCGGGGAGTTATATAGAACTACTACAGATGCCTGCGTAAGGCATCTGTAGTTTTTGGACCGACTAGCTTGACCAATTCTGCAGTGTCAGCCTGCACCACAGCCTGAACCGAGCCAAAGTGTTTGATCAGCTTTTTTCTAGTGGCAGGACCGATACCCGGGATGTCGTCTAGGACGCTACTAGTCTGCCTCTTTGTTTTGAGGACGCTATGATAACTGACTGCAAACCTGTGCGATTCGTCCCGAATCCGTTGCAGTAGCTTTATCAGATTGGAACTGTGTGGTATATCTATCAAAATGTAGTCGTCTGTCTCCGTCATATATCCGCCCAAGCTTTTTACGACACTAGCATCTATCGTAACGCCACTTCCACTTCCATTTCCCTGATTATCCGCCTTGCGTATTACAATCTGCTCTAAACGCTTTGCCAACCCTATGAATGGAATATGACTTTGTCCCGTTTCGTCTCTGGCACGAACAGCAGCGTCTAGCTGACCTTTGCCGCCGTCAATTAACACCAAATCCGGCAGGCCCCAGCTTTTGATATTTTTTTGCTTAAAACGACGAGCAATAGTTTCGTGCATATTATAAAAGTCATTGTTTTGGTCTATCTTTGTCTTGAACTTGCGGTACTGGGCTTTGTCGCTAGCACCGTTGGAAAAGACCACCATACTGGCAACCACATCTGTGCCAGACATGTGGCTGATATCATAACCTTCTATCCTTTTTGGAGATTTTGATAATCCCAGCAGTTCTGCTAGTTCATTTAGGGCGTGGTCTTTGCTGATATCTAGGAATTCTTTGTCGCCAAACACGATTTGTTTGGTCAGGTTCTTTAGTGCAAACAGTTGATTGCGGACGAGGGTGGCGGCTTCAAAATCTTTGGCGGTAGCTAGTTTTTTCATCTCTTTTTCTAGGTCTTTTATGATTTTGGTTCTATTTCCTTGTATGTAGCTGATGAGTTTTCGCAGATTTGCTCTATAGTCTACCAGGCTGGTTTTGCCTTCTTCCAGTCCTGGATCTAGGCCCAAATGATAATGCAAGCCGACTCGCTTTGACCCAGTTTGTCGGCTGGTGGCAAATGGAAAAACACGCCGTAACAATTTTAGAGCCTGCCGGACACTGACGGCACTGAGATATGGTCCAAAATACCGTGCACCGTCGTCCAGCGGACGCCGAGTGGTCCCAACCGTCGGGTAGGCACTGTCGTAATCTATGCGAATATAGACCATAGATTTGTCGTCGCGGAGCAAAATATTGTAGCGTGGCATATAGCGCCGCACCATTTCAGCCTCCAAAAACAGCGCGTCTAGCTCGCTGTCGACTTCCACCCAGTCAGTATCAGCAATTTCACTGATCAAAGCCGCCGTTTTCGGATCACTTTTTTCTACCCTGAGCGCAGTCGAAGGGCGGAAATACTGCCTGACGCGATTGCTCAAAACCGCTGCCTTGCCTACATAGATAATCTGCCCACTTTTGTCTTTATGAAAATACACTCCCGGGGTCTGGGGCAAGGTTGCTAGCTTTGATTGCAATTGTTCATTCATTTTATACCGTAACTGTTTGTTTGACATGTAGGGAGCAATACTGCGTTTTAGCAGAACATTTTTGGCACGCCAAAACAAGATCGTTGCAGCTCTGGTCGGCGCAGTTTATGAATTGGCTGGTTTTGGCGCCACAGTGGCTACATTTTCCTATGTCTTTGGACTTGTCGCTAAAAGCCAGATTCATACGCTTGTCAAAGACATACAATTTGCCTTGCCACAATCCATCGTCTTTGAATTTTTCGCCGTATTTGGCTATGCCGCCGTCCATCTGATAAACATCTTTGAACCCGCGGTTTATCATCATACTACTCAATATCTCGCAGCGTATTCCACCAGTACAATATGTCACGATAGTTTTGTTTTTGAGCGCTTTCATTTGCGGAGTTTCTAGCTCTTCCAAAAAATCACGCGTTGTTCGTGTGTTCGGCACTACCGCACCCTTGAAATTGCCTATTTTTGCCTCAAAGGCGTTACGACCATCCATAAAAACTAAATTTTCGCCTTTTTCGGCTACCAATTTGTGCAATGCTTCTGGCTTTATGTGTTTGCCGCCGCCTAACACACCTTTTGCGCTAACTTTTAATTCGTTGGATGCCAAAAAAGTTACGATTTCTTTGCGAACTTTTATGGACAAGCGGGGGAAATCGTTCGCTTCGCCGTCGCTCCATTTGTAAGTTATGCCCTTGAACAGCGGATGCAAGTTCATAGCTTTTTTGTATGCCTTTAGGTCATCTACTCGTCCACCCAGAGTTCCATTTATTCCGTCCAAACTGATGATGATACGACCCTTTAGATCGTAGCGTTGGCATAGCTCTCTTTGCCAATGCATAACTGTGGTCGGGTCATTAATCGGCACGAATTTGTAATAGAGTATTATTTTTTCCATAACTTATACTTATTTTAACACTTTTGTCAGTAATTAACAGGTGTGTTATAATTATGCTAATACTATAATTACGGAAAGGGCCAGCAGAATGACACGACGAAACTATTTAATAACAAGTGCACTACGCTGCGCCTATGTGGCCAGCTAACCACTTTCTTGCTAAAACAAAAACCCTAATACTACATTTTACTAAATCGCCAAGCAGGAGGCTTTGGCCATGAACAAAACAATCATTCGATATTTTATAAAGGCTGCCTGGCAGTATCCTTATCGTACATCCGCCGCACTGGTAAACAGCGGCTTGACTGTGCTGGTCAGCAGTTTTGTTGGTCCTCTAATCATTTCTATTTTTCTGAGTCGACTACAGTCTGGAAATTTGGGCACATTATCCAACAATTATGCTCTAGTTCTTGCCTATTTAGTCAGTCAGTTATACGGCGAACTAATTGGCTGGCGAATAAACCTCTACATGATATGGACTATGGAGACCGCCGCTCAAAGAAATTTGTCCAAAACCATATTTTATAAGCTGTCTAACCAAACACTAGACTTTCATGCCAATAGGTTTGGCGGGTCCTTGGTGTCCCAAACCAACAAATTTATTGGAGCGTTTGAAAGATTTTGGGACACAATAATTTTTCAGCTTGTTCCATCTTTTGTTTCTATAATAGTGGCCGTGGTTGTCCTGAGTATAGTTTTCTGGCAATACGCCATAGTCCTAGGGCTTGTTGCAGTTACATTTATTGCGACTGTGCTAATCGGATCCAAAAAAATGTATGGTTTTTACACCAAAGAGGCTCAGGCCAGCACCAGAAATACCGGCAGACTAGCAGACGTTATATCAAATATTTCGGCTATAAAAAGTTATGGAAATGAAAAATACGAGTCCGTCCAATACAATATACTATTGACCGATTGGCGAAAGAAATCCCTCAAATCAATGCACGGGTTCCTAAGGGTCAGTAGCAAGTATACGTCTCTGATTGTTGCCTTGAACACCTTGGCCTTGACCATGACAATCTGGGCTAGCTCTCGCAAAGTTATCCCTCTAGGCATAGCTTACCTCTGCATAACCTACACCCTAAATATGTCTAGACAACTTTGGGAAATGAACTCTATCCTAAAAAACTATCATCGCGTCATGGGTGACGCTTATGATATGGCTCAGATATTAGAAACAAAAAACAGTATTGTCGAGGAAAAAAACGCTAAGCAATTAACTTCTGGAAATGGAACTGTCGACTTTGTTGGCGCCACATTTTCGCACAATTCTGGGAACAAAAATATATTATTTGAAAATCTAAATATACACATAGGCGCGGGGCAAAAAATAGGTCTAGTTGGACGCTCTGGTTCTGGAAAAACAACTTTGACAAAACTCTTGTTGAGATTCATGGACATACAAGGTGGCAAAATAATGATAAATGGCTACGACATAAAAGAAGTTACCCTAAAAAGTCTGAGGGATGCTGTCGCCTATGTGCCCCAAGAGCCTCTGCTATTTCATAGAACGCTATCAGAAAACATTAGCTACGGCAAACTAGATGCTACTCCCGAAGAAATAATCGCTGTTGCCAAAAAAGCCCACGCCCACGAATTTATCATAGAATTGTCCGATGGATACGATACTCTGGTAGGTGAACGAGGTGTCAAACTAAGCGGTGGCCAAAGACAGCGTGTGGCAATCGCCCGAGCAATGTTAAAGGACGCTCCAATACTGGTTCTAGACGAAGCCACCAGCGCCCTAGATAGCGAGAGTGAAGCACTGATACAGGATGCGTTATGGAAACTGATGGAGGGACGAACCGCATTGGTTATTGCCCATAGACTGAGCACTATCGCACATATGGACCACATAATTGTCCTAGAAAAAGGAAAGATACTGGAAGAAGGATCCCATTCGGATCTAATACAAATAAAAAACGGACTATACGCTAAGCTTTGGACGCAACAATCTGGTGGTTTTTTGAACGAATAAAAGCGTCTAGCTTTTGGATTCTTCGGTGGTTTTTGAAGGCTCGCCTTCGGCAGGAGTGGCTGTTTCGCCTTCGGCAGTTTCGCCCTTGTCGGCGTCTTCGGCCTTGTCGGCGTCTTCTGCTAAGGCAGCAGCTGAAGCGTCAGCTTCTGCTAATTGGTCTTTTGGCATTTCTACAGTTGCGATAGGGTGGCCAGGATCTGTCAAAATGGTTACACCTTCTGGAACTATTATGTCAGCAACCGTAATGTGGTCTCCTACTTCAACTAGTTTGCTAGGGTCTACTACTAATTCGTCAGGCAAATCTCTGGGCAATGCTTTTACCTGAGCATGATCTAGTTGCCTTAACACCAATAAACTTTGTTTTTCGGCAGGAATATCAGTGTCTGCGAGGAACACAATCGGGATTTCTGCCTCTACAGCTTCGTTTTGTCTGATAGCCTGAAATACAACATGGCGCATTTGATGCTTTACTGGGTCAAAATCCACGTCTTTAATTAGGGCGAGGTGTTTTGTGCTCCCAACTGTCAAATGTACAGGGTGGTGTTTTCCAGCGCTGGAATAGGCTTTTGTAAGGACACTAACACTAGCCATAACATGAGACGACGGCTTGCCATGATCATGAATAACTGCTGGAATTTTTCCTTCGGCACGCAAATGCTGAAGTCCTTTTTTTAGAATGGTACGCTCTTCTAGTTCCACCAAAATATCACCTGACGACATAAAATCCTTTGTATAACTGAATATTAATAGCTATTGTACAGGATTTTGTTGGTTTTGGAAAGTGTTTATACTCTGTTAGGCCCAAACTAGACCAAAACACCAAAAACCGTTACTCTTATATTTGTAATGGACATAAACCACATACTGGAAACTGGCGGCATACTATTGGTTGGTTTAATTGTGTTTGCAGAGTCTGGCCTGTTAGTTGGATTTTTTCTACCTGGAGATACCTTGCTTTTTCCTGCTGGCATATTTGCTGCCCAAGGCAAGCTTCCTTTGTTACCCCTGATAGCAGTAATTATCTTGTGCGCCGTTGCTGGCGACAACACTGGATATTTTATAGGCGCCAAAACAGGCAAGAAAATATTTAAAAAAGAAGATGGGCTACTTTTTCGGGCTGAGTACCTGCGTCGTGCAGAAAAATTCTATGAAAAACATGGTGGCAAAACAATTATGCTAGCCAGATTTTTGCCACTAGTGCGTACTTTTGCCCCGGTAGTCGCGGGCGCCGCAAAAATGCCTAGAAAACGGTTTGTTTTGTTCGATTTGATAGGCTGTATCAGCTGGGGAGCTGGCGTTACTCTATTGGGTTACTATTTTGGCAGCAAAATACCGAACATTGACGCCTACATATTGCCGGCAATCGCATTTGCTTCATTGCTTACTTTTGGGCCTTCTGTTTATCATATATTTTCCGACCCAAAAATACGCAAAATTATTGCTTCAAAGATTAGCAAATTTTTTCAAAAAAAAGGCTAGCTGTCTGTCCGCAAACTGACGTCTATCTGTCCATTTTCAATTCTAGCTAGCAACTGCTCTGTTTCATAACAGCCTGCAGGTTTTACGCTAGCAAAAACTGTCCTTGCTATGTTTCTGTACCTTTGGTTGTCAGAGAATAAATAGTCTACAGTTTCCTTGCTTTCAGGGTGCAATTCGTCTGCCCACGAATTCATAACATTGCTAATATTTTGCTTTGGTTCAGCCCAAGCTTTGTTTATGGCTGTAGAAGCCAGTAAAATTACAGCCAATTTATTAGCATTGGTTGTAATTTGTCCTCTGGTTGATCTAGATTCTATGTAACCTTTGCAAGTTTTTTCTAGCTGCCACGACGGTAGTGTTAACTGTTTCATAGTATTTTGCTCAAAAATTTACCTGTATAAGACTCTGCGGTACTGGCAACTTTTTGCGGTGTTCCGGTGGCAACTATCTGACCACCCGCTTCCCCGCCTTCTGGGCCCATGTCTATTATGTGGTCTGCATTTTTTATGACATCTAGATTGTGTTCTATGACTATCATACTATTGCCGGCATTTACTAGAGCGTGAAGTACGACCAACAGCCGGCTGACGTCTTCCATATGTAGCCCGGTAGTAGGTTCGTCCAGTATGTATAGAGTTCTGCCGGTGGGTCGCCGAGACAGTTCGGTAGCCAATTTTACTCGTTGGGCTTCCCCGCCAGACAAAGTCGTAGCCGACTGCCCTAGCGTTATGTATCCTAAGCCGACGTCGACCAGCGTCTGAAGTTTGCGTGAAATCGAAGGAATATTTACGAAAAAAGCTAGCGCTGTTTCGCAGGTCATTGATAATACGTCGCTGATAGATTTTCCTTTGTAATGAATCTCTAAGGCTTCCCGATTGTAGCGACGCCCCTTGCATTCTTCGCAGGTCACATAAACATCTGGCAAAAAATGCATCTCTATCTTTATTATTCCATCACCCGAACAATTTTCGCAGCGGCCACCCCGGACATTAAAACTAAACCGACCCGGACCGTATCCCCGTAGTTTTGCTTCTGGAACGCTGGCAAAAAGTTCGCGAATTGGCGTAAAAAGTCCCGTATAGGTTGCAGAATTGGACCTTGGGGTTCGACCTATTGGTGCTTGGTTTATGATGATGGCTTTATCCAAATGCTCTATGCCTGTAATGTCGTCGTGGCGTCCAGGAACCATATTTGCGCGCATCAAACGAGCAGATAATTCTTTGGCTAGAATGTCATTTATCAGACTAGATTTACCCGACCCAGAGACACCGCTGACTACGACCAGCTTGCCCAGAGGAATATCTACTGTTAAGTTTTTTAGATTGTGTTCTTTTGCACCTTTTATGACCAAGGATTTACCGTTTCCGGGTCGCAATTTTTTAGGAATACTGATTTTGCGTTCACCACGCAGATACATTCCAGTTACACTTTCAGGAGTTCTAGATACTTCCTCAGGCGTACCCATAGCCACAACCCTACCCCCATGTATACCTGCACCTGGACCAATATCCAGCAAATAGTCGGCTGTTCGAATAGTTTCTTCGTCGTGTTCCACCACTATGACAGAGTTGCCCAAATCTCGAAGGTGTTTTAGGGTACCGATCAACCTTTCATTGTCACGCTGGTGCAAGCCTATCGAAGGTTCATCCAGTACATATAATACGCCCATCAGCCCCGAACCTATTTGGGTCGCTAACCGTATTCGTTGGGCTTCCCCGCCAGACAAAGTCACTGCACTTCGCAACAAGCTCAAATAGTTCAACCCTACATCTTGCATAAATTTTAGGCGAGCGTTTATCTCTTTTAATATTTGTTTAGCAATCACAGCTTCTTTGTCGCTAAAAACCATAGTTTCAAAAAATTCTGCTGCATCATCTATAGAAAGCTGACATATGTCCATAATAGAATAATCTTTGACGGTAACAGCCAAGACTTCGGGCTTTAGCCTACGACCCTCACACGCGTGGCATGGCTTTTCGCGCATAAAGCGTTCTATGTCGCGACGCATAAAATCACTGTCAGTTTCTTTGTGCCGTCGTTCTAGGTTTGGTATGACTCCTTCGTAAGTCGTTTCAAAAGAACGACCTCCGCCCAAAGCAACCTGATATTTTTCTGTTCCAGTGCCATACAATAACTTCTCTAAATTGGCTGGCTTTAATTTTGCAGTTGGTTCGTGCAAGCTAAAACCGTATTTTTCGGCTACGGCGTTCATCTTTTTGCTGTACCAAGCATCAGCGTTTATACGATTGAAAGGTCTGATAGCACCTTCTGCTATCGTCAGCCTACCATTTGGTATGACCAGCTCGGGATCAACCTCTAGTCGTGACCCTAAACCAGTACAAACAGGGCAAGCACCATGGGGACTGTTAAAACTAAATGTTCTAGGTTCTAATTCAGGAATATTTATATCAGGATGGTCTAGGCAGGCATACTGCAGGCTGTACTCGCTGACTTCTTCGCTATCGGCATGCAGGACACGCAATCTTCCTTCTGCCAAGTCCAGTGCCTGTTCTATGCTTTGCGTCAATCGTCCAATGCTGGGTTTGTCGTTGACTAGTCTGTCTACAACGATTTCTATAGTGTGTTTATAATTTTTGTCCAGTTCGGGAAATTCATCTAGCGAATATACAACTCCGTCTATTCTGGCTCTGGCAAAACCTACGCGCTGGAATTGCTCTGGTATATGCTCGAAGGCACCTTTTTTGTCCACTACTACAGGCGACAATATCATAAGTTTGCTGCCAGTTGGTAACGATGCCACCTGGTCGACGATTGCCTGTGCAGTTTGTCGGGTAACAGATTTGCCACATTTAGGGCAATGAGGAACACCAATTCGGGCAAACAAAAGCCTCAGATAATCATATATTTCAGTTACCGTAGCGACCGTACTTCTGGGATTTCTGCTGGTAGACTTTTGGTCGATACTAATCGCCGGGCTGAGTCCGTCAATTTGATCAACATCTGGCTTTTCCATCAGACCTAAAAACTGTCGCGCATAAGCGCTCAATGACTCTACATAACGGCGCTGTCCTTCGGCGTAAATAGTGTCAAATGCCAAGCTAGATTTACCAGAACCCGAAAGACCTGTAATCACCACCATTTTCCCGCGAGGAATAGAAACATCAATATTTTTCAGATTGTGTTCGCGTGCACCTTTAACTACTATTTCGTTCATTCTATATGCTTCCTGTTTATAAAATTAGAGCTGGTTGATTATACACGAAAAAGACCAAATAAGCTAGCCCCAAACACCTTAGAAGCTTACAACCAAAGATTTAGCTTTAAAAATCTTGGTGGGCTGTAAACCTAATCGGCTCTATGTAGGCAGTAATGGGCAATAAGCTACGTAACTCGTAAACTGCCTCGTTCTTTACATCGTTAGATAAATGCCTGTCTAACGCAGCGACCGTAAACTTTGGCATATAGCCGTCATATGGATAACGCAGCGCCCTAAAAGCTCTGCCCAAACCATCCATTGTTATTTCGTGCTCTCTAACTAAAAACTCAGCGACATCACTGCCCTGATCAACCAACAATGCTAATTTTCTAGAGCGTTGCTCGTCGGCATCGCCGACCCGAATGATTTCGTCAAACGTAACTTTCATTGGCCACTCGTCTGGTATAGCCAATCTACCCAATTCGTTCTGTATCTCTCCTCTTATTCTGCCAGCGTCATTGGGTGTCCATTTTATTCTGTGTCTGTCTGCATATTCCGCAGACAGGCGGCGTTCTACAATAGTAATCCCAGCGCTGTTACTATTATCATATAATTTGTAATTTGACTTTTTGTGAGGAACTTTTTCTGTCAAAAATTCGTTGTCATAAAGGGCTGACTCCATGCCGAACTCTGCCCTTATAAAGAAATCTTCTAGTGCTTCGTCAAACACAATCGGGTGTCTAGCGCCCAGCTCAGGCAAATGTGGTTTTTGTCTGGGTAAGTAGCTCTTAGAAGTGTTACGTCGAAGATTGTTCCTTCTGGGCATATTTTCCTCTGTGCTTAATTTATTACAAAAGATTAACACAGATAACGACGATTTACCTGTTGTATTTTATTATTTTTTCAATAACATACCAAATGCTTTAAAAATAATTGTGCCCAAAGATAGTTCCAAAAAAATACCAAACAAACCTATTAAAATTCCTACTATCAGCACTACTACATCTCCAAGGATTAGCGAAAGGGCTAACGCTACTACTCCAAGAGCGGGTAAAGTGTCCAAGCCAGAAAAGGGTGGAGCCAGAAAAGCGGCTAGCGAAAATCCAAACATTAAAAAACCAATGAGCATGCCTGTCGCTCTTTTTTCTAGCAAATTACTATTTCTGGGTCTAGAATAATGCTCAAACCACCGTATCCTGCGCATCATGAAAGGTAAGGCATTCTGCATCGTCCTCTTGCCTAGCTTTATATTTTTTGCAAAATTTGGTAACCAGATTGTTTGCATACCGACCGTCATCTCCAAAGCCAAAACCATGGAGATAATTTCAAATATATGCGTGATACCGCCTGTAGGTATTGGCAGCGCGGGCAAAAACATCAAGACGACTATTGTTATGGCAAAACTATGGCGACCAAAAACTTCACCAAGCTGACTAACAGTTTTGGGGCTCTTGCTTTTCAACCAATCTTCTAATTGATCGCTGAATAATATAGTAGACATACTCTTATGGTAGACTATTCTATCGCAAAAAAGAAACAGCCAAATAAAATCAAAAATAACCTAGGTTTAGTCGTCTGTATCGTTCGGCATAATGCTCTGACCGTACAACTGCAACTCTTCTAGCAAATATTGTTTTTCCGGGGTCAGGTTCGGTTCATTGGCTATCAGGGCTAGATTTTTGAAAAATATAGCCAGTCGGCTACTCTGTTTGCCGCCCATTAGCCGCCGTCTACGATATTCTTCCCACTCTTTTAACTCCTGACTATCAAGGCTGCTATGGAAATTTCTGGCTTTGTAGAGAGGCAATAGGCCCTGAAGTCTCTGGTCTTTAATCTTTGTCAGGAAGCCATTTAATTCCTCGGGTTTTGACTGTCTGATGATTTGACTGATATTTTTATCGTTATTATCCAAAAAGCCGTCATAAAGTTTTGTATCTACATCTTCGTTTGGTTCTGTTTTAGCCAGTTTAGATTTTTCAACTATATCCAACGCTTCGAGTAGTGGTGTTCGAAGGTCTGTTTCTTGTAGTTTTTTAAAGTTTTTTAGGACTGTTTCCAGTTTAATGCCTAATCTTTTCTGGCTGTTTAAATCCATAACTGCCAATGGTGCTATAGCAGGGCAATGATTGAAAAGTAGCTTTTTTATAGGCAGTTTTATTCCTTCTTCGTTATGACGCCGTGTCCATGCTTTAGCCATTTCTATTGGACTCATGGAAGCAAATTCAGTAGGGTCATTCCTGAGATCGAAAACCAAGCTGCCCCTGTTGGCGTAGTCGGCGACAACAGCTACGACTGTTGTTTTTTGCCAATCATTGCTATATTTTCCAGAAGTGTACACAAAAGGTTGCCCGCTGTTTACTAGTTTAGAAACATCCTTTTTGTCTCGTATATTCAGCATAAAATCAAAGAGTTTTGGCTGTTTTTTGCGGATTAGTCGTGCCAAATCTATCAGCGCAAACACATCACTCAACGCATCGTGCGCGTTACCGTGCTCTATTGCGTTCAAACCAGTCAATAGTTCAAGTCTGTTGGTTGGTTTGCTGTCTTTGTCGAATGGCCAATTTATACCCTCTGGACGCAGTGCACGCATCATTCGTACCACGTCTAACATATCCCATCTGCTGCGACCCTCTTGCCAATGCCATTCATAAGCATCATAAAAATTGCGGTAAAGCATAAATCTCATTAATTCGTCATCAAACCTTACAGAATTAAATCCTACAAAAATTGTTCCTGGTACCGATATTTCGCTGCTGAATATTTTCAGAAATTCGGACTCGGTGATTCCCTCGTTTATGCTTTTTTGTGGTGTTATACCTGTAATCATTACTGCGGTCGGGTTCGGCACTATATCATCAGAAAGTTTTATCAAAAAATTATCTGGTTGACCTGCATTATTTAGTTGCATATCTGTTCTCTGACCAGCAAACTGCATAACCCTGTCGTTTCGGGTATCTGTTCCGGTAGTTTCCAGATCATAAAAATATAATGTTTGGGCCACAAACACAGATTACACTACTAGAGCGATTTCTGTCACGACAAATTTAAGTTTTTTGAATTAGTATTCTAGTGTGCCGTGGTCGCCAATACGAATTTTTTGTCCGGCAGTTATACCTTTTCGATTTAACTCTCTTAGGATTCCTGTCTTTTTCAGTATGTCTCGTAATCTTTGCTGTCCGTGAGTGCTTCCAAAATCCGTTCGCATGGCAAAACGCTCTATTTTTTGACCTGTAACCCTAAAACCATTTTCTGTTTTTTCTACTAACCAACTAGCATCCTCGCTCAGTTTTATGACTGGTAATGGTTTTGGTTTTGCCTGTTCTTTTTTGCGGGACTTTGACACGATTTCTTTGCTACTGTATAGCAGCTCTTTTAGGCCTTGTTTGCTCTGGGCAGAGATAGCAAATATTTTGGTGCCTCTTTTGACGATTTTCTTTAACTGAGCTATCCTGTCGTTTATTATATCGTTGTCCAGGCCGTCAATTTTGGTCAATGCTACTATCTGCGGTCTTTTGGACAAATCTATTTTGTAGGCCTTTAGCTCTGCCTGAATTGTTTTGTATGCAGTCTCTAAATCATTTGTATAGATATCTATCAGGTGCAACAATACAGGTGTTCTCTCTACGTGACGCAAAAATTCGTCTCCAAGTCCTTTGCCCTTACTAGCACCTTCTATTAGGCCTGGAATGTCAGCAAACAGCAAACTATTTTGTTTATCTATATCAACCACTCCCAAATTTGGTATCAGGGTAGTAAAGGGATAATTAGCAATTTCCGGGCGAGCATTGCTGGTACTGGCTAGCAGTGTAGATTTGCCAGCGTTTGGTAGCCCAATTAGGCCGACATCTGCTATCATTTTTAGTTCCAATGTGCCTTTTATTAGATCACCTTTTTCACCTTTTTCGGCTACCATTGGTGCCTGACGAACAGACGAAACAAAATGAGCATTTCCAAATCCACCTTTGCCTCCATTGGCAACTACTGTCTGCTGACCATCTAGGACCATGTCTGCCAACACCACTCCCTCTGAGTTCATAAATGAAGTACCCACAGGCACCGCAACCAATAGATCAGACCCACTTTTGCCATGTTTTCTTTGGTTAAAACCAGCTTTGCCGCTTTGAGCCAACAGTTGTTTTTGATACCGAAAAGTTGCCAATGTATTCTGGTTTCTACTGGCAACCAATATAATGTCACCGCCGTCACCGCCGTCACCGCCGCTTGGACCGCCTTTATCTATAAATTTTTCCTGTCGAAAACTAACATAGCCGTCACCACCATCGCCAGCCTGAAAAATTACTTCTGATTTATCTACAAACATAGTCTAGTTTCCAAAATCTGTTTTATCTACAATTAATTTAGTAAATAAACTTGATTCCTCCTGTTGAAACAATTGTTCTGGAAGTTTTTACATTCCAGCCTCTATAATTCATTTCGGATACAACAAAACTTCCGTCAGCATTTATCTGCTCTACCACGGACACATGATTTATGTTCGCTTCCACCACTACCGCTCCAACGGCTGGCGCAGATCCCGTTGGAACTCCCAGGCCTGCAGCCCTGATATACCAAGTATTTGCATTACCTAGATTGCTAGGCACAGGGCGGCCAAGCTCTGACCTGCGATTTGCAACATACCAAGTACACCAACCAAATGCATAAGCATTGTTTGAATATATTGCAGATCCACCTAGCCAGCTAAAATCTCCACCCTGAAATACATTTTGCTGGGTTCCGCCAGGAATTACTATTCGCCCTCCAACTGGCAAACCGCCTAACTCTGCGTCGTTAAAGCTGATGATTGAATCTTTATTCGCTCTATAACTATTAGCCAAACTCTGAGCCGTGTCACCTGCTTTTACCAGATAAACAATACCGTCACTAATAGGCGAAATCCACAATTCTTTTCCGGTAGTTAAGCTACTATTTCCGCCAATACCATTGGACCAACGAATGCTCTCTGATGTTACACCAAATTTGGTAGCCAAACTTGACACCGTATCGCCAGCTACAACTGTGTATTTCTTGATATCTTTACGTGTCTTTGTGGTGTTGTTTACTATCTGAGGTTTGGTGGTTAATTTGTCATCGACTGGTGCTACAGACAGTAGAGCATTAACCGAATCGGCTTGGTTGGTTACCGCTACAGCTTCCGACAAACGAGTTATTTGGGCAACATTGGCGGCGATATCGGCTGAAGATAATTGATCTAGAGGATTTGTTATAGTCTCTGAGCTATTCGAAGAGTTGGCACTCTGTTTGGCAATCTTTGCGTTGTCTGGCGACTTCAATACAAAAAGAACTACAATAGAAAGTACTACAACATTTAATGCCAAAATACCGTAACGAATCAACCGTTTGCTAGACTTTGGTTTTCGTATTGAGAAAGTATGGCTAATCTTGGTTAGTTGCTTTGTGTATGCTAGGTTTAGCTTTTCGCTTATTGACTGGCTGGTTGTACGAATTTGGTGCTCCTGACATTAAATATGTCCTAATGCTAAAAAAACAGAATATATACTAATGAATCTGTTTGGTCTCAGCTCGTAGAATTACTGTCCTATGCAGGAAAAATCCTCGAAACTGCCAATCTATTGTATCAAAAAAGAGACAATAGAACAACAGTTACCCTTGATTTCTGTATCTGTTAACTACAAACCACACAACTTCTTGCAGTGTAGTGCAACATTAGTGTTGTGCTCTTCAAAAGTGCGCGAAAAATAAGTATTGCCGTCATCTCCTGAAACAAAATACAGATAATCGCCGTTTGCCGGCTTGGCAACAGCCCGCAACGAAGATTCTGTCACATTGCTAATAGGGCCTACCGGTAAACCGTTACGAATATAAGTATTGTAAGGCGAATCAAAGCTAAGTGATTCATACAAAGACAGTGTTTTACCGGCTTCGATGGCTCCATAGACAGCCGTGGGGTCGGATTGAAGTTTCATGTTTTGTTTGATACGTTTCAAAAATACCTGGGCTACTTGAGCTCTATCTTGTGGCCCAGAAACTTCTCTCTCTACGATAGAAGCAAGTATAATTCCTTCGTAAACAGTCAGTCCTTGCTGATTTATGCCCGCCCGAAGCTCTGGAGTCAAATGTTTTTGCATCTCATCCAAAGACGCCCGTATGATAGTCTGAACCTTTGTGCCGGCTGATTTTTGGAAAGATTCAGGATACAAATACCCCTCCAAGCTTGCTCCTATGGGTTTGTCTACCAGAGCCGGGTGGCCCTTGTAAAGTTCTGGATTCAAACCTTCGTCAACGTCTTTGGCGCTAAAGCCATTGCTAATTAATCTAGCTCGAATCTGACCTATGCGCTGATCTGGCAAAATAGTTACCAAGTCAGTCACGATTTTACCCTGAGTTAGCACATCTACTATTTCCTGAACACTCTGACTAGACCGTAGCTCGTATGTGCCAGATTGCAAGGCATCTCTTATTTCTTTGCTACGTAAATACCACTCAAAAGACCAATTACTACGAATCAGATTTTGTTTTTTTAATTCTACTCCAATCTGTTTGGCTGATGCGCCTCTGTTTATAATTATACTGACACTTCTCTGGGAAGCATTGACTGGCTTCAAATCTTGTAAGTATATGTACCTAATTACTATTATGCTTGATACCAAAACAGCCAATATGACTGACATTACGAGTGCAGATATCCAAGCTAAACTGCGTTTTTGGAGCTTTTTTATAGTATATATTTTCATTTAACAGACCCTTTACGTGTGTCTATAAAATCTTGGAGTATGTAGGTAGCAGCCAGTGCATCAATATCAGCTTTTTCATAGGGCTTATTGCGCTCCTGCAGTTCTGCTTTTGCCTTTTGACTGGTATTTGCCTCGTCCTGAAAATGTATAATTATGCTACTAACCTCTGACTTTAGACTATCTGCGAACCGTCTAATATATCTGGTCTGTTCGGTGTCTTCATCGTTGATGTTTCGCGGTAACCCCACAATTATTTCACTTACCTGCAGTTCTTCTGTTAGTCTGGCGATATTGTTGAATACCAAAGCATCATTTAATAGAGTGGTTTGTGGTTGGGCTAAAAGTGCCACCACGCCTGCCCGAGCTACACCAATCCGCTTTTCACCAACATCCAAAGATAGTATATTATTTATTGTCATTTATTTTTTCTAGTACTATGGTTATCTTTGAGGGGTTGCTAGGAGTAGACATTACCCAAAAAGGACTGTATCTAACAGAAACATCCTTGACGCCCGGTCTACTATTTATCAAATTTACTACATCGCCGCGTTTTTTTCCTGCTACTTCTTTTTTTAGCGCATCAATCTCTAGCTTCGGGCCTATGCTCAGCTGAAATTGTATCTCTACTTTTGTGTCGCCGTTGGCCTTCTTTTCTTGAATCTTTACGCTGGCCTTGCCTAGCCCGTAATCTTCATCTTGTATCTGTTCTTTGCTAAGATCTATCTTGTCCTTTACGCTGGCCTCTACTAGGAGTTTCAAGTCTGATTTCGAGATACCCGTCATAGCATATGTAACATTTAGACCTACAGTAGTTTCGGAGGCTTCCTCGTTGACGCTCGGCGACGGTGTTGCTGTCTGAGATACTGCTGTTATAGTGTCGGTCAATGCAAACATATTGGCATCATTGAACTGTTTAGTCAGCTCAGTTATAGCTGCGGTTTTTGTGCGGTCTAGCATTTGTTGTTTTGCTGCATCAACATCTGACTGACTAACAACTTTGACAATTTTGCTAGTGCCACCACTCATTGCCGAACCTGTTCCCGAAATTGCCGAGTTATCTACACCAATGTAGCTTCTAGAGCTTAAATTGTATTTGTCGCCTGCTTGTTCTGATGTAACTGCCACATTTTGAGATAAATCTTTTTTGCATGTACCCCCACCCAGAAAATTGCTGGCCGGAACAGTAACTGCTACATTTGTGCGGAAAACTACACCGTTGTTTACGAAAGCACTACCTGCTGGCAAACTAATCTGTGTGTTGTCGTTGCTTGGACAATAGAAAACTGTCATCGTGCCGCCTGCTTTTGTGCCATTATTCTTCTCGCCTGTGGCCGGAACTTTTTGTGTATCGGTTTTCTTTGATTCTTTGGTGCTGGCCGGAACAATTTGCTGGGCCTTGTCCAACGTCTTTGCAGATGTGCTGGCCGTTAATATAACGGAGCTACTCAGAGGAGATGTGTTGGTGCTAATCGTAATAGTTGACTTTGGCGCAACAACAAATGCCCAGATCCCTAACGTCAACAGCATTACCAACGCGCCACCGCCGAGCAATATTATTGTCCTGAAACGGTCAAAATTGGGTACCTTTAGTTTTTTATCTTTTACAGGTTTTTCGGTCTTGTGTTCGTTTGCTTGGTCGTCTTCGTCATAATCCACTACTATAGGCTCATCTTCGTTGGGCATGGCGTCGCCCGCCAATTCTCCTACCGTTGTTTTAGGGTCTATATCTACTAGCTCTTCTACATCAGAACTAGACAGATCATCATCTATGGTTATGTGCGAGGCGTCTGTGTCTGGCGCTGGCGGTATAGCTGGTTTGGAGTTCAAGGTTCTAGCCACATGCAAGCCGACAACTCCAGCCAATGGCAACAGGGCAGTCTCCGAAGTTATCAACACGACACTTTTGTTACTTTCTTTGGCGGCTCTTTTTAGCAAACGCATATTTACGGTGCTCTGCAAAACTGCTGCTCTTTTTGGTAATACTAACGCCAATATCTTGCTTTTGCTGTCATTAACTTTTTCTATAACAGAGGTTATCTCGTCGTCTATGTCGATATAAATAGTGTCTTTTTGGGTTATACTCATGTGCGTAGCATCCTGTCTACTTTATCACGCAAGGAACTTGTTAGCTTGTTGTCTTCTTGGTGCAGTGTATCCAGTCCGACTCTAAGCAATCCCATGGCGGTTATGAAAGTGTGGTCAATTACATCACCAGTTTTATCGACGATACCGACGACTTGATTAGGGCTTATGTGTTGTATGAGTGGTTTACGAGTAAACGGCAATTTAGTGTACCACGAACTCTCTTCTAGTTTGTCGACTAACAAATCTAGGCTGGAACCACCGCCACACAAAAGTAAGCGGTGAGGCAAATGGTCCAAGTTAGTAAACTCGCCCAAGGCTAGCTCGATTCCGCCCAGCCAGACTTCTAGTGTTTTGTCTAAAGCTTTTTCTATTACAGAGACCTTGGAACTGGGTATTTTGTTTGTGCCCAATGATAATTTTATTTCTTCTGCCTGAACAAAACTTATGTCCAGGGCTCTTTCTATGGATCTAGTAAAGGCTCTGCCCCCAATTCCGAACATCTTTGTGCCTTGTACTCCACCATCATTTACGACGGCCAAGTCAGTCGTGCCACCCCCTACGTCCATCAAAATTGCGCTCATAGTCGCATTTGGGTCATCGCCGATTACCGACCGTGAAACAGCAAAAGGTTCAGCTGCGATAGCCAACAAATCTAGATCCAATTCGTGAGCCGTTCGCTCCAAGGCGCCTATATGTATCATAGGGGCAAAAGCCGTATATAACTGTACTGTTACTTCTTTGCCCTGAAAACCAATCGGGTTCGTGACCATATGACTGTCTATTTCTATATTTACCAAAGCACTGTTTACTAATCTGATATCTATTTCCTTGCCCCCTAGCTCCCACGCTAACTGTTGTTTTGCCTTTGTTTCGGCTCGCTCTTGTACTAGACCAATGATATGCTCCAGCTCTTTGATATCCAGAACTTTTTCGGCACTTTTACGATTAAACTTTACTGTCGTAGTAGTGCCTTTTACTAGCTCTCCGGCTATCCCCAGAACGGCCGTACGAACGCTAACTCCCGACTGTTTTTCGGCTTGGTTTAGAGCATTATTGCAGTTAGCCACTACAGCTCCAATGTCTGAAATAGCCCCTGCCTGCATATCGTTATAATCTTGGTGGGCTCGGCCAACTCCTATGATCTCTAAGGCGTCGCCGTTAATCCTAGCTACTAAAGCTTTTACAAATTCCGTACCTATATCCAAGCCTACAATATACTGGTTTTTGGATTCTACTTTTTTGGTGTTTATTAGTGCCCCTGATAGGCTCTTTATTTTTTTGAGCATAACTGATTTCAGTATAGCACGGATTGACGGTGTTATTTTATACTAAAATAGCTTTTATCCTTCGGATACCTGCAGATGAGCTTTCTTCTTTAATGATTTTGAATTTTCTGGGTGGTGAGCCAGCTAATTGCGAGGTGTGGTCAACATGTGGACCACCACATATTTCAAAGCTATAAGGTTTTGCTGCACCATCGGCTATCATTTTATATACTTTTACTGTGGCGCCATATCTGTCTCCAAACTGCCCCAAAGCACCCTTTTCTTCTACGGCTACTTTTGTAGGAAATTCTTCAAAACTTACTTTTAAATCATTTGCAATCTGTTTATTTACAATTTCTTCAACTTGTTCTATCTGCTCGGGTGTTACCTTTTCTGGATGACTAAAATCAAACCGCAGTCGCTCTTCGGTAATGTTTGAGCCGTTCTGCACAACATGATTACCCAATACATCCCTTAACGCTTGATACATCAGGTGAGTAGCGGTGTGGTATTTTTTGTGCTGTAAACTGGTGCCGCCCAAACCACCCTTAAATATTCCTTTGCTGGCAGTTTGTGATCGTTTCCGCTGTTCGTTCATCAAATTATCAAACTCTTTTTGCCAATTGTCCGAAACTTTGACGTCTTGTTTATAGGCTTCTTCAAGGCTTAGCTCCAGCGGAAAACCGTAGGTATCGTAAAGCACAAAAACTTCTTTGCCTGTCAGACCACTTTCAGTAAGTTTCTTGAACTCTTTTAGCCCTTTTCGTAACGTCTGACGAAAGACTTTTTCCTCGCGAACCAAGACCTCGATAATAACAGAGCGTTTCTGGCCAACTTCTGGATAATCTTTGTGGTACATGTCAGCAATAACTGGAACGACTTGTTCTAAGAAATTTTGCTCGATGCCCAGATCAAAGGCGAAGCGAATAGCCCGGCGTAATAGTCTACGCATTACGTATCCCTGCTCTTTATTGCTCGGTACGAGTCCGTCGACAGCCAAGAAAGTCGCCGCTCGCAAATGATCGGCAATCACGCGCATGCTTTCGGTGTGGCTTTCATACTTTTTGCCAGATAACTTCTGGAGCTCTTCGATAATTGGCCACAAAATGCTGATCCTGAATACATCTGGGTTGTTTTGTTTAGCAGCCGCAATACGTTCTAGACCCCCGCCAAAATCAACATTCTGTTTTGGTAATTTTTCGAACCCGTCTTTGGTGCGAATGTATTCCATGAAAACAGAATTACCAATCTCCATATAGCGTCCGCAGTCGCAGTTGGGGTGGCATTTTTCGCCCCACGAAGTGTCGTGTTCAATTTCATCAAATAAATAAAATACTTCGCTGTCAGGGCCACATGGTTCGCCTATCTTGACGTCTTGCGGAGGACCATTGCGACTCCACCAGTTTTTTTCGTCGTAATAAAAGATGCGGCCGTTTTGCGCACCCACTTTGTAGCCATTCGCTTCGGAACCGACTTCTACTTCTTTGGCACTGATGCCTTTGGCTTCAAATAACTGTTTCCATAGAGCGCCGGATTCGGAGTCTTTTGGCACATCGTATTCTGGAAAACCGCTACAACAAGTTACGTACAAACGACTTGGGTCGAGTCCAACTATCTCGACAAGAAACTCAAAAAACCATGGCAGTTGTTCTTTTTTAAAGTAATCTCCCAGGCTCCAGTTACCCAGCATCTCAAAAAAAGTCGTGTGACGATTGTCGCCTACTTCGTCTATGTCCTGAGCTCGCAGACAGGTCTGACTGTTTGCTAACCTAGTCCCATCAGAATGTTTTTCGCCCAACAAATAGGGAATTAACGGCTGCATGCCACTGCCGGTGAATAAAGTTGTTGGATCGTTTTGAGGCACCAATAAAGCTCTGGGAATCACAGAATGATTGCGTGCTTTAAAAAAGTCTAGGTATTTTTGGCGTATTTCTTGGGCAGTCATATATTTAATTGTAGCAAAGGGACGGTCTACTACCAATGTAGATTACACGCAGTCGAGTTATTTACCACGGCTGTTAGCGAAATTCTAAATTATTATGCCCCCACCCAAAACGCGATTTCCATCATAAAATACCGCTGATTGACCTGCAGTCAATGCCCGTTGTTTGGCTGACAGCACAACTACGGCTTTTTGGTTAGTTACGGAAATAATACACTTTGTCAGAGGTGCTCTGTGTCTAGTCCTAACGAACAACTTTTGGTCATTTTGGGGTGGCTGGTTAATCCAGTGCAGGCTGGTCAATTCAAAATTTTTGCGCCACAATTTTGCATCGTCGATATCGCTAGTCACATAAACCTCGTTTTTAGACATATCTTTTCCAGTTACATAATATGGCAATCCGCCACCTACATCCAATCCGTGTCTTTGACCTATGGTGTAGAATATCGCTCCGTCGTGCCTGCCGATTATTTTGTTTTTTTGGTCTAAAATATTACCTTCTTTTGTTTTAACAAATTGCTGTAAAAAATCCTTTATACCAACTTTGCCCACAAAACAAATGCCCATACTTTCTTTTTTGGTGGCAGTTATCAGCCCGTATTTTTTAGCTAATTTTCTAACCTCTGGTTTTTTGTATTTACCCAGTGGAAATAAAGTTTTATTCAAGGCATCTCTGCTGACACGATACAAAAAATATGTCTGATCTTTATTCTGATCTGCAGAAATCAATAGTTGTCCTTCGGCCGTATTCGCATAATGACCTGTGGCAATCATATCTGCCCCTTTGTCCAGAGCTGTATCTAAAAACAACTTGAATTTTATCTCTTGGTTGCACATTATATCTGGGTTTGGTGTTATTCCAGACTCAAAAGCTTCTAGCATATAGTCCACTACTTTGTCGCGATATTCTTTTTCAAAATCAAACATCTGGAATTTTATACCCAACTGTACGGCTACTCTTTTGGCGTCATAGTAATCTTCCTTCCAGGGGCAAGCAAATCCTGGCAAATCCTGACTCCAATTCTTCATATAAACCCCTACTACCTCGTAGCCCTGCTCTTTTAGGAGGGCAGCACAAACAGAGCTATCTACGCCACCACTCAAACCAACGAAAACTCGTAACTTTTTTGCCATATAATATCGATTATAGCAAACCTACCCCTGTTTTGCTATAATTTTTCTATATCGGAACTTGCTTTCACAAAAGCTCTTTTGACTTTGGTTAGCAATGATTCGTTAGCCTTGTCGACTGCACAGGTATATTGTGATTCGCCGGTAAAGTAAAAGCTGTCGCCTATGGTTACTCCTTTTTGCGTTTGGGAGTATTTCTTTGCTTCTAATTCATACTGAGGATCAATTTCATCTTTTTTTACTTTGAATATGTCAGCGACTGACTGATTGCCGTTCTTGCAATCCGGTTCTAAGTCCAAAGATTTTGTTCGAAGGCTAAAAGCCGACATGGTAGTAGATGAATTAGAATCGTAGTAAGCGTCTAATATGTCGGCAGATAGTTTTATCTTGACTCCCCACTCAGGAATCTTCAGGTACGCTACGGTTGCTACTGTTTCTGGTGCTTTTTCTGTTTTTTGACTAACGTTTTGTTGGGGTGGTGTCTGTTTGGATTTTTTGTTTTTTGAAGCCACGTATAGGCCCAGCAAAATTAGTATTAGTATTAGGAGTAATAGTAATATCAACTCTATAATTGAACTGCCTGACTGAGATTTTTTTATATTTTTCATATAGATCCTTTCGCATACAACTTATAAGCACAAGCATAGCACATTTGTCTACTAAACATCCAAGAACACAATAACCTGATCGGCTTTGACGTGCATAACACCCTTGTTTATCTGCAATCTCTCGTCGGTCTTTCCGGTGCGAACTATAACCTCGCAGGGATTCAGCAGAGTCATAAAATTGTGGTGCTGGGGTAAAATATCGAAAGGGCCCGTGTCGTTTACGGCTGATATGCTCTCTGCCATGCCGTCAAAATAAGTCTTGAACGGAGCATACACTTTTACATGCATCATTGGCGTGGCCCCTTTAAGTTTTATTTCTTCTTTTTGTTTAGTCGAGTCGATTATTTCCTGTGCGGTTTTGTCCGACATAATGCTAAGTAACTATCTCTTCTATAGATTGCAGTGTTTGTTCTCGGCTAAAAAAATCACCCTTTATGCCAGTATATTTTTCCATAACATGCATATTTTGGGTAAAGTTCGCTATCAATTTCTTTGCTTTGGCATAATCTGCACGATCAGTTGTAGACAATTCATTTTCTCCGATTATAGCGATGATACTTTTCAGGGATTCGTATTTCTGCAACAAAGCTTGCACCTGAACGCTCAATACATAATGCCTGTCGCCCACAATGGCTGGAGTCAAAAGCGAAGAGGTCGTCTTTGATAAATCAACCGCCGGTCTTATTCCCTGTTCGGCTACCTTTCTAGACAAAACAACTATAGAGTCCAGCTCGTGTTGGATCATTTGCACAGCTGGATCGCTGAGATCGTCAGCTGGAACATATATAGTTTGGACAGACGTTATCGATCCATGTTCGTTAGAACTCAGGCGGTCTTGGAGAATTTTTATATCAGAAAATATGGTTGCTTCATAGCCTCCTTCGCTAGGTATTTGGCCCAATATAGTCGCTAGCTCGTTTTTGGCCTGAACATACCGGTACATATTGTCTGCAAAGAAAAGTATGTCTTTGTTTTTATCGTCACGAAAATACTCGGCCTGAGAAACCGCAGCCATAGCTATTAGGGCTCTTTGGATAGGATTTTCGTTCATCTGCCCAAAAAACATACAGGTGTTTTTTAGTAAGTCGTTTTCTTTTAGAGTCTGATATAGTTCGTGGCCTTCACGAATACGCTCTCCAATCCCAGCAAAAAAAGACAATCCCTTGCCACTCTGGGCTATGTTATTTATTAGTTCCATGGTCAGAACTGTTTTGCCAACACCAGCTCCACCAATAATCCCAATCTTGCGACCTTTAATGAATGGAGTAAAAAAATCTATAACCTTTATGCCCGTCTCCAATATTTCTGGAGCAGCAATAGTAAAATTTGATGTTCGTCCAGGTATTTTTAGGATATCTTTGCGCTCCAAATCTTTTTCTTCCAAAGCTGGCAGTCCATCCATAGGACTACCCAAGGCGTCAAAAATCCTACCTATAACAGCGTCTCCAACTGGAATTTCTATGCCTTTTTTGGTGCCTTTGACACTCATACCTTTTTGCAAATGTTTTTCTGTGCGAACATTTAGACAAAGCGCTGAACCCCCCGCTTCCAAATGATCTACTAGTAACAGTGTGTTTTTGCCATTGTCGACAATCAATAACTCGCCAACTCTGGGTGACTGATCGTCGAACTGAACTCTGACAATCAAATCACTAATGTACGTTACTACACCGTTCATACGGATACCCCAGATTTGCGCATACCATTTACGATTTCTTTTAATCGCTCGTCTTTGACGCCTCGCCTAGCCCTGTTGTACGCCAAATGCAAATCAGTTCGTGTTTCCTCTGATTTTTCGTGAGCCGCCGACATAGCTCTAAAACGACTAGCATACTGAGCCAGTTTGGATTCCAAAATAACTTGCGCCAAAGTTATCTGCATCATTGAATTTTCAAGGTGATCTACTACTGCATGAGCACTAGGCTCGAATATGTAGTTCGATTCGCTAATTAGCTCATCGGCTGCAGATGATTTTGCCCCACGTTCTTTGACGGCTGCTGATAATGGTATTTGTCTAGTTTCCTGTACCAACAGTGATACATATTCCTGGTAAAATACTTGAGTAGATTTGTATTTTCTTACTTCCTCTGTCATAGGAGTTACGTTTATACTTTGATCGTTTGTAGGTAGTTTAAAATATTTCTTGAAAGTTACTCCTCTTTGGGCTAACTGGACAGCCCCGTGGTGTCCCACAACCACTACATCGTTTTTTGAGTTATCGTAGGACTTCAACATAACTTCAACTAATCTCTGGTCGATATCTCCACTGAAACCACCCTCGGCCGTTATGATAATAAAAAGCTCTTTGTCTATGATATCTAGCTGAGGCTGGCTGCGACCAAAATGAAACTTTTCGTCAACCCGAATTTGCGAATAGATATGCCATAGTTCATGAAAAAATTTCGTAGCTATCAAAACTTGGTTTCGTATCTGAGATATACGCATACTGGCTATACCCTCAAAAACACTCGTTAACTCCACGAGTGTCGCCATGGCCTTCTCTTCTTTTTCTATTTCGTTGGGTTTATGCATTTGGCTTCTCCTCTACTGGCGTTTGCTGTGTAGCTGGAGGCGATGCAGGTTTAGGCGACGAACCCATTAGCGATTTCTGAAGTATTTCGGCACGAACTTTGTCATATTGTTCGTCTTTTTCTACTTTTGTGCCGTATTTGTTGGCGTTTAGTTTTAGGCTTCCGACATCCAAAATTTGGCCCGCACTTAGATTTAGCACAATATCAAACATAAGCTGTTGAGCCATCAAAGAATAGGTGTCTGTTGGGTTTTGGTTCATTATTTCAAATATATGCTTTCCGGTAGCGAGAGCCTTTTTGGCTTCTGGAGCAAGCTCCGAACCAAAATGAGAAAACTCTTCGGCCTGCCGATAGTCTGCTAGAACTTTCAGGGCTCTGGCTGCTAATTCTTTTTGCCTTTTGTTGTGCCCTACTCCTCCAACACGAGTAACAGACAGCCCCATACTGACAGCCGGACGCAAGCCTTTTCTGAAAATATCCATATCCAATATCCACTGACCGTCAGTTATAGACATGATGTTGGTCGGCAAAAACGCTGTTATGTCGCCACCGGCGGCCAAAACCAACGGTATACTAGTCAAGTGAGCTCCGTTTTTGTCTAGTCTTCCAGCTCTTTCTAGTAAACTTGAATGTGCATAAAACATATCTCCTGGATAGGAATCACGCCCTGGACTAACGCCAGTCAGCAAGGCAACTTCGCGGTATGCCTGAGCATGACTAGTCAAATCGTCATAGATAATAATCGTGTCTTGGTTGCACTCCTGCCACAAATATTCGGCCATTGCACATGCTACATAAGGCGCCAAATAACTCATAATCAAGGATTCGAACATCGTCGATACCACCACGATAGCTTTTTTTAGAGAACCGGTAGATTCTAGTTGCGAAAGTAGCGAATCTACATCTGTGCGTCTTTTGGCTATCAAAGCGTAGACAACTACTTGATCAGTGTTTTTTTGGTTTATGGTTAGCTGAGTCACCATTGTGCTTTTGCCAGACTTGCTATCCCCGATAACAGCTAAACGCTGACCACGAACTATTGGGAACAATGAATCTATAACGGTGACTCCACTCTCTAGCTGGGTATCTAATAATTTGCGGGCGTGTAATGGTGGCGCTGGATTAAACACTGGCCAAACTGCGCTGGCGGCTATGGGACCTTTGCCGTCCAATGGTTCGCCGGTAACTGATACGACTCTGCCTATAAAATCTTTGCCGACCTTGCTTACTAGCTCCTGATGCTGAACTACCGCCAATGTACCTATTTGGAGCATTTCGTTTCCAAGGTGCAAGACTATTACAGAATCCTTTAATATCTGGTGAACGAAACCCTTACTGCCGTCTTCAAACATGACTAGGGCATGAATGTTGCACGGTTGCAGTCCTGAAAGTGTCAGCAAAAAACGATTTACAGCAATTATCTCTCCTACTGGTTGACCGGCTTTTATTAATCGGTCAAAGTGCTGACCAGTAACTTTTTTGGCACTAGCGGCGCTCATTTTTCGCCCTTTATCTTTTGAATTAAAACAGATCTTTTCTCTGTGAAATGATGGCGCATGCTAAAATCAAAATATTTGCTATCTGTGCGAACAACACATCCAGCGCCAATATTTGGCTGCAACCCTGTCTGCAACAAAACCTGCGGGTGTATCTCTTTTCTCAGCCAAGTCATCAGTTTCTGAGTGAACAAAGGGGAAGGATCGGCGTTAAAGCTCATATGCAAAACAGGGGCCTTGGTCTTAACTGTTGACAGAAAATCTACTAGTGATTTTCTGTCTGCTTCCACTAGAGGGTTCAGTTCATTTATCTGTACTATCTCGTCCATAAAACGACTTGTACGCGGCATTTTGACGGTATTGTCTGACTGCCTGATAGCAGACTGCCTAAGAAACTCGTTCAATGTTTCTACTTCTCGGAGCAATCTACCTACATCTTGTTTGCCCATAACGCTCAAAGGCAAAACCATCTTTTTGTCTTTAGGCGCCATCTGTGATGTCCTTGATTATTGCTTGTTTGTTTGTTTCTAGGTCAGACAAAATGTACTCTAGCTGATCGTTCAAATCAATTTGATCACCAACTGCTGCCAGAACATAATGATTGACTATATCGGCCATATTTTCTTCAAAATTTGTCATTAATCGGGCTTTTTCTTTTGTGATTTCTTCAGTCAATTGCTGACTCATTTGCTGACGCTGTTCCTCCATAATTTTTTGGGTTTTAGTGATGGAATCTACTGCAAGATTCTTTGCATCAGCGATTGATTGTTCATATTTAATAAATTCTTCTTGGAGTTTTTTGGTTATCTCGTCTTTCATGTACTCGTTTAGCTGAGAAGTAGTTAGACGCAAATCCTGTTGCAGAAACATAGCATTTTCGCTAATAATTTTTTCAAAGAGTAACCTGCCACGATTTCGCAACAATTCTCTGAATTCGTTGTTAAAGATATGCTCTACATCGTGCTCTGAATCTTGCAAGATATCAGCTTCTTTGACAGGGGTTACGGTAGTACGTAGAGCCATCCAGACAAAACTGGCTGTAGCGGCAGCTAGACTGCCCAGTATTAGAAATAATTGTCCGCTATTCATTTTGATAGACCCACCCCTTAGCCATAAACATTTTACTACATTAAATATACCCCAAAACTCGTTAAAATTAAACCTTTTTGTAGGTGTTTTTGTTAAAATTAACTACTTTGGCTGGCTTTTGTCGCCAAAATAACCCGAATTATTTAGGATTTTTTCTAGCAATAATACTGTTTTGCGGACTTCTAGCTCTGTTGTTTGAAAACCCATACTAAATCGCAGGCTTGATCTGGCAGCTTCGTCGCTCAGACCGATAGCCTTTAACACATGACTGGGTTCATCGTTGCTAGCACTACAAGCAGACCCAACTGCACACTGCACGCCAGCTTCATCGAGCTGCATCATTAGTAGTTCGTTGTCTGTTCCGGGCACGGTGATGTGAACATTGTTTGGCAAACGATGTTTTTTGCTACCATTTATGGTAACTGTTGGTATAGCTCGCTCCAGCAATTCTATGAACGTAGATTGAAGTTTGGACATTCTTTTTACTTCTTTGATTCTTCGGGTTTGGACCAAATCCAAGGCCTTTGCAAAGCCAACAATATTTGCCACATTTTCTGTGCCACTACGCAAACCCAGCTCTTGCCCACCACCTAGAACTTGTGGCAAAATCGCTAGTCCAGCTCTAACATATAGTGCCCCTGATTGCTTTGGGCCATATATCTTGCCGGCGTTTATGGTCATCATATCAACACACAGCGTATTTGCGTGTAAATCCAAATATGCAGCCGCTTGGCAGGCGTCAGTATGAAAATACAACGGCAGGTCATTGCTGATGTTTTTGCGTGACTGCAAAACCGAATTTATTATTTCAGCTATTTTTTTCATAGATTGTACGCTACCGACCTCGTTATTGGCATACATAATACTTACCATAACAGTCTGGTCGTTTATGGCTTTTTTTAGTTTCTCTAGACATACCAGTCCGTCATTGTCGACATCCACTATTACCGTATCGTATCTGCTGGCCGACTTTAATACAGAGTCGTGTTCTATGGAACTTACTACAATATTTGCACCTGGAAATCGTTGCATAACACCATTTACCGCCAGATTGTTGGCTTCTGTGCCACCAGCTGTAAATACCAGCTCACCTGGTCGAATACCCAACCAATGAGCGATGCCTGATCTAGCTTTTTCTATATCTTTTCGGACACTTTTGGCAGCCAGATATTGCGAGGCGGGGTTATAAAAATTATCAGCCAGATATGGTTTCATAGCCAAAAATACCTCTTTGTCCATCGGTGAAGCGGCGGCAAAATCTAAATATATGCTTTTCATAATAGACTAAAAAAATGTTATCTAGTAGGCAAAACTATAAAGTTCATTGCCAACGCGCTGCTGATAATTCCTGACTGCTTGGTATAGATGCAGGGCTTCTTTTGGAGTCACCCACTGATAAGCAAAGCCGTCTTGGGCTTTTACGATGCCGTCTGGTCTGATGTCATAACGAGTAGTCCTGGAACGGGATTGACCAGATTCGTCCTTCCATTCTTCGTGCCATATCCAAGTTCGCTCATCTAGACAAAAAAACTCGCGGCGTCCACCTCTGGCTACTGGTCCAAAGATTTCACCACCTATTTTTGCTTCACGGCGAATCAAATTGCGATACAGGTTTGCTCGTCGCTGTTCGCTATTTTGTGGCATTACACCCCTAATTAGTTTTTTGATCATAGATTTCCTTTATTTGTTGTCGAATATCGTCCATATGCGAATCAGAGACTGCGGATTCGCCCATATGAAACTGTTTGAGGCCATTTGATTCATCTGTAGGGCTATTCTCTACCGCTAACTGCTCAGCTCTGAGCGCTTCGGCGTGCATTTCATTAGACAGCCCTGCTTTTACGACAGGGTTTTGCTCCAAAAATATACAACTATTAGATATATTGTCTAAGCGTTGGCGTGCCATTTCAACTAGTTCTACAGGATATTTGCTTAACTCTGCACGGTTTTCTGGTGTTATTGTAATGTTTGTAGTGATCATAATTTTTTTATAGTGTCTGCCAGAAAAAGTTTTTTGGAGTTTTTTGTGGTTGCAGTGGCGAGTTGCTCTAAAGTCTCGCCCCTAATACCAGCTAAATATTTAGCTGTCTCCAACAAGTGTTTCGGCTGACAGATTGTACCACGATAAGGTACAGGGGTCAAGTAAGGAGAGTCCGTTTCTAGCAATAACCTGTCTAATGGTACTGATTTTATGGCTTTTAACTGCAAAGGATCTTTTGTAAAGGTTACTATACCGTTTAGACCGACAAACAAGCCTCTGGACAGGATTTGGTCTAATTGGTCTGTGTAGGCAGTAAAACTATGAACAACACCCTGTATGCCACTGTATTCATCAAAAATTTGCCAAAAATCATCAAATGCCTCGCGTATATGAAAAACCATCGGCAAACTATGCTGTTTTGCTAAATCCATTTGAAAACGCAGCATTTTTTTCTGGTTTTCGACAGTGGAATGATTGTAGTAATAATCCAGACCTGTTTCGCCGATGGCTACTACCTTTGGACTACTGGCCAAATCCCTGAACTGTTGTAAGGCATGATGATCGTGCACATAATTATCGCTCTCATGAGGGTGTATGCCTATCGTTGCCCAGATATTTTCGTGCTTATTCGCCAACCCTATGGCTAGTTGGCTGTCAGCCAAATCACAGCCAACGCATAATAGTTGTTTTACTCCAACGCTTGTAGCATCTTCAATAACCTGCATCAAATCTAACTGGTAATCAGCAGAGTGAATATGGCAATGGCTGTCTAGGAAATCCATGTGCTTATATTAGCACTTTGCTCCGTCACCTTTACAAAATAATAAGTTAGCGTATAATTTACGTTTAGTGACTAAACATAACATATTAACTCCCGGCGTTTTTGTAAATACAGTTATTTTTCAGTTAATTAACGAAGAATTATCAGTGCTACTAACCCAGAGGGAAGACGAACCATACAAAGAAAGATGGGCGCTTCCTGGAGGTCCAGTTCCCCTAGATGAAAGCACCCAAATAGCCGCAAGCAGAATAATAAACAACAAAACAGGTATACAAATAAAACAGCTAGGCTTTCTAGAACAGCTATATACATTTGATTCTATAAAGAACGACCCGGGGGTACCTGCCGTCTCGGTGGTTTATATGGGTCTGGGCAAATCTATAACACCTAAAGCAACGTCACACAATCGAAACGCTCAATTCTATCCCTTGGACCAGATACCAACTCTGGCTTTTGACCACAATAATATGATTGAATACGCCCACCAAAGATTAAAATCCAAACTTTATTACACAAATGCTATATTTGCGTTGTTGCCAAAGATGTTCACCCTTTCTCAGCTACAAACTGTTTACGAAACTGTTATGGAAGATAAGTTCGACAAGCGGAATTTCCGTAAAAAAATCCTTAGCTTTAACCTTATAAATGCAACCGACGAACAACATATGGAAGGCGCTCACCGTCCAGCCAGACTATACAAATTCAACAAGCACGAACTAGAATACTTAACTCGTAGTTTCGAATAAAATAGCCCTAAAAGAATATCAAAGAATAGTGTTGACAAGAAAATAGCTAAGAGTACTATGAGAGAGTAAGTGTACCTAATACAATTACTAAAAGGAGGTTATAAAAGTGCTGCAGATTTAATTAATTAATGGGTGGTGGAGGCCAAAATAATGAGAAACCTAGAGTACAGTAACTTAAGCAATATAAATACTCCCTATTTACGGTATGACGTAGAGTCACCTGCTGGCATAAAGATATTGTGGAATTCACTCAGGCGAACACGCTTACCATTTTTGACTAAATGGCTGATCCTGCAAGCTGTTAGGAACCAAAACAATTCTATCGTTTAGTGGCGCCCGGATGGGTGTCATGTTTCGGAAATAGTGTGTCTTTTATGGGACGTACAATTCCTTCCTCAAAAACATAGCGTATTTGTGTGGCCGTTTCAGGTAAAAAAGGCTGCAAAAGTCCCGCTATTTCCAGCAAACAGCTAGTTTGATAAGCCAAAACATCTCTCAGATGTTCTGCTTCGCCCCTTTTATTTATCTCCCAAGGTTTTTGTTCATCGATATATTGATTCAACCCTCTTACCTGTTCCCATACTTCGTCTAGTGCTCTGTCAAAGCGACATTCTTCCAGAGCTGATTGGTACTGTGCTATGTCGTGTTCAGCCGGTGGTATATTACCAATTATTCCTTTCTGAAACTGAATTATCATAGCTGCGGTACGCTGCACAGCGTTACCCAGCTCGTTGGCCAGTTCGTTGTTGTAGGCATCGTGCATACGCTGCCAGCTAAAATCGCCGTCTCCATAGCTTGGAATATGACGCAACAAATAATATCTCAGAGCATCAGTGCCGTATTTTTTAATAATTTCTTTTGGGGTTACGCTATTTCCCAAACTTTTGCTCATTTTTTGACCGTCTATGTTTATAAAACCGTGCACATAGACCATTTTTGGTAGTGGTATCCCCAGTGCCAACAGCATTCCTGGCCAAATAGCAGCATGGAATCGACTAATATCTTTACCTACAACCTGAACATTTGCAGGCCAAAACTTTTTAAAATCTTCGTGTTCTGGATAGCCCAGAACAGTTATGTAATTCATTAGTGCTTCAAACCAAACATACATTACCTGCGAGGTGTCTCCCGGCACAGCAATACCCCAACCAGCCTTTTCTGTTGGTCTAGAAACACTGATGTCTTCTAGACCGTCTTTTATGAGGTTTGTTATCTCGTGTTTTCTCGTTGCTGGTATGACTTGAAAACTCCCACTTTCGATTGCCCGCTGTATCTGAGGGGCATATTTGGTCAGCTTGAAAAAATAGTTTTCTTCTTGAAGCTTTTCGTACGGTTTGTTGTGATGAGGGCATATATCTTTATTTTCTTTGGCGACTACATCTGTGACAAATGCCTCACAACCGGTACAGTACAAACCTACATACTTGCCTTTGTATATGTCTTTTTCTAGATTTTTCCAGATTATTTGGGCTCTTTGCTGGTGTGCTTTATCTGTCGTTCTGACAAACCTATCGTTGCTGATATTTAACTGCTTTGCCAAGTCCTGAAATTCTTTGCTCATATTATCAACGAAAACTTTCGGGGTTTGTTTGCTATCGGCTGCTTTTTGAGCTATTTTGCCACCATGCTCGTCGGTTCCTGTGCTAAATAGCACAGGCGTTCCATCTGCCCGAGCAGCCCTAGCCAAAACGTCGGCCATAACAAACTCCATAGCATGACCCAAGTGTGGCGGACCATTTACGTATGGTATAGATGTAGTTACAAAATAGTTCATCAGAAATTAATTATAACAGCACTCAAGCTTTTGGTGGTAAAGGCAAGAGTACAGAGGTTTTTTTGGCGTAGGCTTGATACTGCAAATTTTTGGCATATCTTTTTTCTAGCAGGGGCACACCGGAAACTTTAGTTATCAAAAATGTTATAGTTATCGGACCTACCAAACCTAGCCAGCCAAGAGGTAGAGCTACGGCTATAAAACCAATACCCCACCACTGAGTAACTTCCCCGAAATAATTAGGGTGCCGACTATACTTCCAGAGGCCTTTATCCATTATATTGCCTTTGTTTTTTGGCTGTGCTAAGAATTTGCGGAGCTGATTGTCGGCGGTAGCTTCCAGAGTAAATCCTATAATCCAAACTAACAAACCGAAATATATTAGCCCCGTAAAACTAGCTGTTGTTGAATTAATAACAAAAATAGGCATAGCCACAAAAAATAACAAAATACCCTGCAGCAAAAACACCTGAAAATAAGCTTGTATTGTAGGCGAGTATTTCCATGATTGTCGCATGGATTGGTATCTGTAGTCTTCTTCTGCTCTTTTACTCCAGCTACCAAATATATGACTGGATAACCTGAGCCCCCACAGAGTAATTATGAAGGCGACGGTCAGCTGAATTATGCCAAACAGCCCTTGGTATAGCATGGTGCATAAAGTTACTACCACAAAACCTAGGCCCCAAGCAACATCTGCCAAATCATTTCTCCGCAGTCTACGAGCTACAATTGACACGATAGTCATATAAAGAAAAATAACTACGGCGGCAACCAAAAGATTTTTTGCTAGCACTTATACCCACCCGAGAAAACGAAGTACGACAACAGACACAGTCGACACACTGGCTGTCAGAAAAGTTCCCCAAACTAGATCTACAATAGTTACAATTATAGGCCAATCTTTTAGTGTGGCTTGATTAGTCAGATCATAGGTAGCATAGGTTACGAGTCCAAAAAGAGCACCACTCAGAAAAATCTTGAGCAAGCTAGCGTCCACTCCTAGGGGTCTGACAACAAAATACAAAAGCCCAACGATAAAAACTACATAAAACAAACCCGCAGCAGCCCATGTAGGGTTAGTAGCCATTAAATGTCCTATATGCTTCTTGTAAAAGTTTGGAGCTATTAATCCTAGCCAAAACCCGTCTATAATCACCAAGGTACTTATAACGACCAAGAAGCTACCAAATATTTTTAACATACGCCCTCCTTTTTTAGAAAACTACAATTTTATTATACTCCAAGGCTAGCCATAGCCCTACGATACGATTAAACCTTTTGGAGATTTTCACGCACCTCTACCAGGCCAATAAAGCTTGGTCTTTTACAACCTGTCCAGCTGGTTTTATGGCACCTGCTGTGTCGTATAGTCCAAATGTTAGTTCTACACTATTAGTTGCGCTCTGACCGTCCTGTATTGTGTGCCAGAACACCATATTTATTGGGGTGCCAGCGGTTCGCATCTGTTTAATGCCAGTTACGTAATCTTTGTATAGCTGCTGCTGAGATGCTAGCGTAAAAGGCAGTCCAGTATATAGATTAGTGCCATTTCCAGATGGGCCCCCAATCTCGGTCAGCCATACTGGGTGGTCATAACCACGCGTTTTAGCTGCCGCATAAACATTCTGGGTGTACAGGAAAGCATTCCATGTTTGGCTAGGATAGGAGCATAGCAGCGGCGAATTGCAGTGGTACGCATAGCCATGATGAGCAATTGCGTTTCCATTTGCCTTTAGGTTGCCGTTTGAAGCGTCTAAAGTTCTAGACATAGCTTCTGTTGGTGTATCTGGTGTAGCTTCGGGCGACCATCCGGAGTTCATTATAGGTATAGTGCTAGATTTTGCCCTGATGGCTGAACTTGTTGCGTCCATTAGTTGGGCCTGCAAAGTGTACGAACCGTTTGGATCTGGGTTCCAAAAAGGCACATGATTCCATTCGTTACCTATTTCTAGAGCATCTATGCCTTTGTCCACCCAAGACGCGCAGTAGCTAGCAAAAGAGCTTATGTCGGTGGCGGTGTATGTCTTTCCAGCTTTTTGGCATGACTGCAATACTTTTAGGCCCTGACCGTGCGCATAGTCTAGACTAGTCGTGTCAAATGTACCCCAATTTTGTTCCCAGCTAATTCTAACCCATTTGACACCCAGAGCCTTGGCCTTATCTACGTTCGACCTACTCAAACTCATAGATATGCCCATATGATCTGCCCATGTAGTACTTGCGGACAACGAGGCAACCGTTGACACATTTACTGTTATAGCAGTGCTGGTTTGAGTTCCGTTAATTATCTGTAGTGTATGCGATCCGGCGGCCAATGTCAGCCCATATACTCCGACACTGGCTTCATAGAGCCATCCGTTAGCTGTTGGCACCAGTTTTCCCGTAGCTATCTTGCCATCTACTAAAAGATACGGGTTTACAGGGTTGTCTATCTGAGCGGATATATTTACAGGACTGCTGACTGTTGCTCCCGCTAGGGGCGAGTTTATCTTTACTATGCCAGTATCGGCGATATTTACGGTTACAGGAGTGCTCTTTAGGTCATCTACCTGAAACAAAAACGTATGTTTACCTATAGTGGGCACATTTACTCCGTATGTTCCGTCTACTGCCTGATAGACCCAGCCATATGATGAACTCACTACTTTACCAGGTTGCAAAACCCCGTCTACATATAATTTTATGGCAGCTGTTGGGGTTGGGGTGTTAAAGTTTCCGGAAAATACTACATTACGCCCATATGTAACTCCATTTACAGGCAGTGTAATCCCAACATAGGCAGTATTTTGGATGATAAGTGTAGGAGAGTATGTGTTGTTAATAACTGCAACTAATTTGTGAGTCCCAACCGTCAATGATGCCGAGTTAAAGCCTATAGTTCCATCGGCAGATTTGTATGTCCAAACACCTTTACTGGAATACACTAAAGAGCCTCCAGTATTTACCCCGTCAACTAAAAGCTTGCCGGTAGTATTACGCTTTGCATTTATGACAGATAGGTTTATCTTTATGACGCCTCTTGTTGAAGCATTATTTGATGGACTGATAAATATAGGCCGACTCATAGCCTTGGCACCAAACAAAAGGTATATGCCAACAAAAGAAAATATCAGAACAAATGCGATGGCACCTAGGATATCCGGACGGCTACCTATAGATTTTATTTTATTCAACATTAAAAAGTTCTCCTTTTATAATCATTGTTCTAATGGTATCGTAAAAATAGAAATAGTGGTAGTGCTTTTTTAGCTTGTACTATCCCAAGCCGTTAGCGGCTTGCAAAAAACTACTTTATTTGTTAAAATAATATTTATGGGGCTGAATTTTAAGCTCGACATTGGACCTTTACAAGTTAGTTCGCAAGCCGCTTGTCAGCGAAAGTCCTACTTTTTTGTAAGATTTAAATAGACAAACCGAATAAATGCAAAATCATTTACTCAACGCTTAGCTAGTCTGTTTACAGTACCTAGCTTTGCACCAGCTTTAGCGTAAAACCCTAGAGCCGTGCAGAACTCGACATCAGATAGAGTTCAAACGCATGTCATATATCTGATCGCTCAAATGCACTTGGTTCTATGCATTTGCTAAGACTTTTGAACCAAAGACGTATAACTTTTTGGTCGTTTAACGGTTATATTGTCTTTATATTAAACGACCTATGCTTGTAGAAGACTAACATTGTAAACCGATGGACGCGGGGGCAGTACCCGCCAGCTCCTCCAAAAACGCATCTCGCAAGAGGTGCTTTTTTAATTTGCAGAGCCGTGAAGTGTTTGTAATTCTTTTGGCAATTTAGACTTTTTGACAAAAACACAAAAAACTGTACCAGCTGTGGCCAGAGTTATAGCAGAAACAATCAGTGGCAAGCCTACATAAATGGACGCCAGATATCCAGACAACACAGCAGGTATGCCCTGGGCCAATGCTTCGACGGAACTGTTTATGCCCATAACTTCGCCTTGTCTGTCTGGCCCAGCAATGGCGCTTACCAGAGAAATCATATTGGCCATAATTGGTGCTACAAACAGCGGTATAGCAGGCGCAATCAACAGCAATTGTGTGGTATTTTTAGGTAGAAAAAGGCCCAATATAGCTAACGATAGCCCGAAAAACGAGAATTGTAGCACTCTGTGAATTGTAAACTTCCTGGCTATCAAAGGCACCACTACGCCCTGCATAACTGCTATACATATACCTATATAACTAAAGAAATCAGCTATATTGCTAGGCGCAAAACCCAATCGTCTTGCCAAGTTTATCCCAAAAAATGTTGTAAAAAAAGTAAACCCGCTGCTAAACAAAAAACTCGTAGCAAATATTGGTCTCAGGTCTGGCAGCCTGAAGGCTCTGGCAATATTATGAAAAGACTGTGCCAAATGTAATCTTCCGTTATTTATTTTTTTTCTCAGCGTTTCTGGTAGCACAAACAAAATAACCACTACGTCAATTAGAGATAAAATCATAGCAAACCAAAAGGGCGTTTGAGCATTGAACCATGAAGGCGTTCTCAGTAACTGATGCCCAAAAATATTTATTAACGGTATACCTGGACTAGCTAATCTACCGCCCAAGTAGGGCCCCAGAACAAAACCTATACCAAACATTGCACCGATAAGTCCATAGTTACGAACCCTGGTTTTTTTATCGCTTATATCGCCAATAACGGCTCTAGCTACAGCTATATTTCCTCCTGTTATACCGTCCAAAGCGCGCCCAGCAATTAGTAGGGCAATGCTGTGTTCTCTAATCCCAAAGGCAAATAGCGCATAGCTGATAGCCGTACCGAACAAACTAATTGCTAAAACTGGCTTTCGACCATAACGATCCGATAACTCGCCTAGTAGAGGGGCTGCCAAAAATACGCACAAAGAATAAATTCCTGTCAGCCAACCCAAAAAAATAAATCCACTTTGCAACGACCAACCAGCCGGTATGACTCTCTGTGGTCCAGGCAATACCAACAGAATGTAAACCGGTATTATGATTGCCACACCAACTGCGTCTATAAAAACTGTCAATAGTGCAGCCGGTAGGGCTCGTCGTACTGGGTTTGTGCTTGTTTGTTCCATTTTGAATTATCTTTCCGTTTATTTATCTAGATGATGAACTGTACTGACGCAAGCATAATCGTGCATTATAGCTAAGATTTCTAGCAGTTGTTCCTGCTGCTTGACATTTAGGTGATGAAACATTGGGGAATGATATGCATTCAAAACCTCGTTGGCTTTGTTGGTCAATCTTTCGCCTTTTGTCGAGGCACGTGTTATGTGCTCTCTTTTGTTTTGGGGATTTTTAATGCTGACTAGTAGGCCCTGTTCGTGCATCAGTTTTATTTGACGGCTAATGCTGGCTTCTGTTTGACCCAATTTGTCGGCTATTTGCCTCTGCTGGACACTGGGTCCTATTTGTAGAGCCATCAGTATCTTGAACTGAGAAAACCCTATGCCCAGCTGTTCCTGCAAAACCTGATCAGACTGGCGAGCCAGAACAAAAGACAAGTGGTGCAGCATATAGCCAATGTTATTGGTAGGGGACATATAGATTTTTTCCTAACTAACTCATTGTAGTAGGTAAATACTTAACAAGTCAAGTATTTATAGGGCAGGGGAGTTTTTATTTTTGAAGTATATCGGTGGTAATAATTGCCAGATATAGATTGTGCCAATCGGTCAGAGACAATTCTTGGGGGCGAGCATTTATAGTTAATTTGGCTAAACCTATAAACGCTGCAGCTTCTGTTTTTGAAATGTGTAGCCCTGCCGAAAGCGAATTGGCCAGTGTCTTTCGACGATTTGCAAAACCGGATTTTACAACTCTAAAAAAATTCTTTGTATTGATTCCCGGAAACAGCTCCGCTTTATGTCTAGTCAATTTTAATATTTGCGAATCAACCTTTGGTGGAGGCGTAAACAGTTTTGCCGGCACAATTGCCCCTAGCTCTGCAGTGTAGTAAAACTGCACACTGACGGACAACATGGACATGCTGCCGGCAGGGGCGCAAACTCGCTGGGCGACTTCTTTTTGGACCAACAAAACCATCAAGGTCGGAGGATTGTCTGATTCGCAAAGAACTCTTAGCAAATTGCTGGTCAAATAATACGGAATGTTAGCGACTACCTTGTAATCAATCGGCAACTTAGTTAGATCGTATTTTAATATATCTTCATGTACAACTTTTAGGTTTTCAACCCTAACCCTTAGCGGTAACTGAGCTGCCAGATGATCATCGAACTCTACTGCCACTACGTTATTTGCTAAAAGTGTCAAGTTTTGGGTCAAGGAGCCGTGCCCAGGACCAATCTCTAGAACGGTGTCTTTTGGATTTAGGTCTGCCATCTCGCAGATAGAGGCCAAGCTAGCTGGGTCATTTAGCCAGTGCTGTCCTAGTGATTTCTTTGGTAGGGCATTTTCCATAACTACCAGTTGCGGCTACTCAGCCAATGATTATAAGCTGCACCCCAGCTACCGTATCGTGCTTTAGCATAGCCAGAACACCAGCGAAGTTGCGTAATAGGGCTGGTGCTCCAATCCGCGCCCGCCGAAGCCATTTTTATGGCTGGAGTAGATTGACAGAGCCCAAACCCATAACCACTGCTAGGGTCGTGCAGCTGCGTATAAAATGCTGGGCAGTAGCCAATTTGTCCTTGCCATTTCGAAGGGCACCAGCCAGATTCGTGACTAATAATGTAATTAACATACGGGTAATCTCCGGGCTCTATGCCTGCCGCCGACATCCATACCGACTTGTCTTCGGGTATGTATATTGCCTTTCCTCTGGCCACTATCTGCTTCACAGGTTCTACTGTAACTACAGTTTGGAGAAGTTTTCTGCTAATCTCTACACCCTTTTGAACTTCTATCTGATATGTTGATGTCCTTTTGCCGGCTGATCCATTTTGACGTATTGCCGAAGTACCAAAGCTAAGATTTGGGTCATCGATAATTTCTTCGGGCATAGGTATATCCTCTTCTAGTGCAACAACCTTTATACCGTTGCCAATTATAAAGACCTGAGTTGTAGGAGTTAGCAAAACGGCAGAATCGGGACGCAAGGTGTCATCGCCCGCCAATTTTATGCCCTTTTCTTTTATTAGCTCGCCTACAGTTTTGGCGTGAGTCCGTACAGTTAGAGGTGTTCCATACAAATTAATATATGCCAACGATGCTCTGTCTATGGCAATTTTTTGGCCTATAATATTGTCTTTTAAGCTGGCATCATTACTGACAACGTTTATGTAGTCTTCTGGGTACACGGTCAGTCCTACCTGAATGGCAACACTCCTTGGAGTTGTAGCTGCACTCAAAGCCTGAATGCGTTTTTCTCCGTCGTATACCGTAACTGGACGAGCTCTGTATAGGTTTACCCGAAAATCATCGTCAACTATTGGTGTGTCTTTTGCGGGCTCTACAACATCGCCTTCGTTCATAACTACATTTGATCTTTGCAACAGTTCTCCGACAGTTTTGGCCCGAGTAGGAATGACTTTTTGTTTGCCATTGATACTGAGCTTTACTATATGCGAATCGCTAGACGCTACAGTTTGTCCGTTTGTAGCTACCAATAAACCAGCTGTCAAAATCATCATAACCAAAAAAGTCGATACAGGTACCAAAAATGGGTGGTTTTTTAACTTCAAAAAGTGCTTGTTTCTCGACAAGGCTTTTTGTTTTATAGCATAGATAGATTTTTTCATAATATTTGACTGCGACGGACAAAACTTTTTATTTGTAGTTCGTTTTTATTGAACTACGCTACTGTCAGTATAGCAAATTACCGCCCCTGTTTCCACTGATCAATGATCATCATGGCGTCATGGCTAGTGTTTGAAATGTCCAAATCCTCTGGCATTAACCAGCTTGCTTCAGCTACTTCTAATCGTTGTATATTCAGCACGGGGCTGCTGACCATTTTGGCGCAAAAACTTACGACGCTATAACGTAGTCCCCTGTGGTTTATTTTGCCCCTAGATATCTCTGCGACATCTGTTGTTTTTATACTTATGCCCGTTTCTTCGTATAGTTCCCTGACGACCCCGTTTGTCGGGTCTTCGCCACGATGCAATCCACCACCGGGCAGAGACCACCTATTGTTGTTTAGCCGATTTTTTAAGACCAATATTTTACCGTCGAATTCTATTATTATTCGTGTTCTGGTACTACGAAGCAAATATATCCAAAGTACTGGCCAACCAGCCCAGAAAACCATCCTACCCGCTAAAACAGATATTTTGTTCACAACTTTTCCAGTGGAGCAAAAGATATATTTAGCTTTTTGGTGCCTTTGCCTTTGAAATATATCGTGGCGTTATCGCCGTCAATTTCCAAAACTGTCCCTACCCCAAACAACTGATGCTTTACTCCATCACCTTCGTTCAAATCCGGAACGTACCTAGGCTCTCCTGACATTGTTGGTGTCGTGGCTGGTACTTCGTCATAACCTGATAGCAGGCCACCAAAACTAGCTGTGGTATCTGCCTGAAATTCACCATCGATTTCGGACAGAAAACGACTGGGCGGATTATGTTGCAGGCCGCCATAAAGCATCCGGCAACTAGCATAGCTAATGTGGAGTTCTTCCCTAGCCCGTGTCATCCCAACGTAACACAACCTGCGCTCTTCTTCCATTTCTGACTGGTCGTACATTGCTCTGGAATGCGGGAAAATGGACTCTTCCAGCCCTGTCATAAAAACCACAGGAAACTCCAACCCTTTGGCGGCGTGTAGAGTCATCAATGTTACGGCGTTATTGCCATAGTCTACATTGTCGGCATCGCTGATCAGTGCCATTTCTGCTAAAAACCCGTCTAGTCCCAGCTCGTCATAATTCTGAGCCACACTTACCAGCTCTTTTATGTTTTCTTGCCTGGATTCGCCCTGAGGAGTTTTGTCGTCCAAAAAGTTCATATAATCAATGCGTCTCAGCAAACTATCCATCAGTCCAGGCAATGTAGTTTGTTCTACCAAATCGCGTAGCGAGCTGATGATGTCGCCTAGTTCGCCCAGACTCTTTCTGGCTTTTGGCGTCAGGTCTGTGCAGTCAGAAACACTGTCCAGTGCCTGCTGTAACGACAACTCGCCTGACTGTTGCCACTGCAAAAAGGTTTGAACAGATTTGACCCCAATACCGCGGGTTGGCACATTTACTATTCGCTCAAAACTGACGCGGTCATTTGGCTGATATATTAGTCGCAGATAGCCCATAATATCTTTTATTTCCTTGCGGTCATAAAACCTCTGTCCACCAACTATACGATAGGGTATGCCATACCTTATCATTGTTTCTTCAATGATACGACTTTGGGCGTTAGTCCTGTACAAAACAGCAAAATCTTCGAACCTTCGAAACCTAGCATCAACTGCGTTTTGGACTCTACGAACTATAAACTCACCTTCTGCTCGTTCATTTGATAACTGGCTTATAGAAACTGGTTGGCCTTCGCCCGCCGCCGTCCAGAGTTTTTTGTCGGAACGATGACTGTTTTTGGTTATGACAGAATGAGCAGCATCCAATATGGATTTTGTGCTCCTATAATTTTGCTCTAACTTGATTATGTTCACTGTTGGGTAGTCTTTTTCAAACTTTAGTATGTTTCTAAAATCCGCTCCACGCCACGAATAAATCGATTGCCAATCATCGCCAACTACTGCAATATTGTTTTTTTTGTTGGTTAATAGCTGTATCAGTTTGTACTGTGCCGCATTGGTGTCTTGGTATTCATCTATCATTATGTAGCCAAACTGTTTTCGCCATTTTTCGCGAATAGGTTCATTGTTTTTTAGCAATGTAACCGTTTTAGAAATCAGATCATCAAAATCCAACGCCGAGTTTTCTTTCAAAATCTTTTCATAAACAGGATAGATACTGGCGGCCGCTTTATGTATTGGACCGCTACCTATGCCGGTATATTCACTGGGCGTAACTAGCTCGTTTTTGGCATTGCTTATCAACCCCGAAAGAGTTCGTGGTGGGAATGCTTTTTCGTCCAACATCAGTTGTCGGCTGGCCCGTTTTATGGCCGCCAAACGGTCGCCTTCGTCAAATATTACAAAATTTTTGGGCAAGCCTACATGCTCGCCGTCTTGACGCAAAAGTCGCACGCAAATACCATGAAATGTTCCCATATAAGGCATAAAAGACCTGTTGTTTGCATTTTCGCCCAGCAGCTTTGCCACTCGTTCACGCATCTCTTTGGCGGCTTTGTTGGTAAAAGTTACAGCCAATATATTAAAGGGTGTTGCTTTGTGGGTAGCTATCAGATATGCAATACGATGGGTTAGCGTCATGGTTTTGCCACTACCCGCACCGGCCAATATCAAAAGCGGCCCCTCCGTCGTCTCTACGGCGCGAGCTTGTTCAGAATTTAGTCCTGTTAGTAAATCTGTTGGCACCTGTCTATTTTAGCAAGTTTTCGCCGCGCAGGCTGTTGTTAACTCTACTTATCAAATTTCTATTCAGTTCTTTATCAAGTCAATGACTGGGTTAATTGAGGTTTTGACTATACCGGCATCTATCAGTAGGTCAACGCCTAAAAAAACAACCAAAAGAAAAAGAAAAACTATGGAGACATTTCGTATCAATTTGCCAGAATGGCTGTTTGGAACTTTTGGGTTGTCTGACTTTGACCACTGGTCCAGAGCTGTTTGTTCAATCTGGGTGGCGGTGGCTGTGGCTTCTACAGGAATTTGTGGGCCAGTAGGTGCGGATGCAGGATTCTGAGTGACAGTCAGTGTTGGATCTCTGACTACCCCATCATTTGTAACTATACTTGGACGCGAAGTAGTGTCCGCCGGAGAATTACCCGGACGCCTAATATCAAAAACTTTTTGGGTTGGATTGTTATTCATCTATGCCTTTTCTGTCATTTAGCATTTTGTCTGCTGCATTAACCATAGCAGAAAATTCATGATAATTTAGACTGGCACCGCCAGGCAAGAGCCCATCTACGCCATCTATTTCTAGATAAGCGCGTGCATTTTGGCTATTTGAACTGCCGCCGTACAAAACCCTGACTTCTTCTGAAGCCTTTTTGCCATATAGCTCAAATATATTGTGCCGTATAACCTGAACTGCTTTTGCCACCTCGTCAGGTTTTGCCACCTCGTGGTTTGCATAGTTTGCACCATTGCTGATAGCCCAAACTGGCTCATATGCTATTACCATAGCGCTGACTTCGTTGGCGGTCAGATCGCTCAGCGCACTAATCAGTTGATCATGGAGAACCCTGCTGGTTTCTTTGGCTTGTTTTTCGTCTTTTGTTTCACCTACACACAATATAGGGGTAATGTTATTTCGAACACTGGCTGCCACTTTGTCGCGTATCAAACCTAGGTTTTCGTTGAAAACATGTCGTCTTTCTGAATGGCCTATCAGGGCATAATGGACCAATTCTTGGAGCATAGTAAAACTAACTTCTCCTGTGTATGCGCCTTCGTCTTTAAAGTAGGCGTTTTGGGCCGCTAGCCGAAATTTGCGCCTGTCAATCTGCAAACTCAATGGCTGAATTAATAACATACTGGGCGCTAAAACGACTTCTATGTCGCGGTGAATCTTTATTCGTTCGCTCAATCTATGAACCAACAAACTAGCCTGAGATGCATTCAGGTGCATTTTCCAGTTTCCGACTATTAGAATTCTACGCATAATGTTTGTGCTTTCTTTGATGGTATTGTACCACTCATTTGTTCATCAGAGCCTCTACTCCGGGTAGTTTTTTGCCACTCATAAGCTCCATACTGGCGCCACCACCTGTAGAAACATGGTCAAAGCTATCTGTTAATCCACGGTCTTCTATATATCCTACGGTATCTCCACCGCCCAAAACAGTAAACGGTTTATGCCCAAATTGCCCCTGCATGGCCTCTACTATCAGTTCTGTCCCATGAGAAAAAGGCCCAACTGGACCCTGCAGACCAGAAATTTCTGTAACACCCATAGCACCATTCCAGATAACCGTACTGGCCAGTTGCATGCCACCCGCTATAAAAGCACCAGAAAACGGACCGATATCCAAAATCATTTCATCGGCAGCTATTCGGGTGTCTTCTCTGGGGACTTTTTTGGGATAGTTTTCTACGTCAGCGAAAACGTGCGAATCCCAATCCACTACGCGAGTGGGTGACGTCTTTGTCATGCCCTTTGCGGCCACGCCGTCCTGAGGCAAATAAAATATAAAATTTGTCTTTTTTGACTTTGCCCTAGCCAGAGCAATAATTTCTCTGGCTAGTGGGACTTCCTCTTTTTCTGCCAGACTTTTGCCTATTTTTATATTTTCTGCCAGCAGAAAAGTGTTGGCCATAGCCCCGCCAACAGCCACAAAATCTGCTACATCTATGAATCGTTTCAAAATAGCTATTTTGTCAGATATTTTAGCGCCTCCAATAATTGTCATCAAAGGACGCTTTGGGTCAGCCATGACATCGTTTATGGTTTCTACTTCGTTGGCTAGTAGCAGCCCCGCCACGCTAGGAATGTAGTTGGTTATGGCGTCAGTAGAGGCGTGAGCCCTATGGACTACACCAAACGCGTCCTGCACAAAGACATCTGCCAGCCCAGACAATGACTTTGCAAAATCCTCGTCGTTGGCTTCTTCTTCTGTATGAAAGCGCAAGTTTTCCAGAACCAGAACCTGACCAGTCTGCAACTGTTCGGCAGCTGCCTGTGCTTCTGGCCCAACACAATTATCCGAGAAAAATATATGCATACCCAGCAATTTGCTCAACCTATGAACGACTGGCGACAAACTGTAGGTTTTATCCACTTTGCCGTCAGGCCTTCCCAAATGCGAACATATTATTACGCTACAACCATGGTCAAGCAGGTATTTTATAGTTGCCACTGATTTCTTTATCCTATAATCAGTAGTTATTTCGCCGGCTTTGTTCAGAGGCACATTGTAGTCTGCTCTCAGCAAAACTCGTTTGCCCCGTAGGTCTATGTCTTTTATTGTTTTTTTAGAAAATCCCATGCCCACCAATCTTTATTCCAGCATACGCACTTTTATTGTATCCGTCGTTCCCACCATGCCAGGGTACTGTCCAGAAGCAGTAACTATCATATCGCCTTTGTTCAGCACTTTATTCTGGCGCAACCAGTTTGTTAGCTTGGTGGCTGCAAATTTGTCTATTGGTCTGACGTAGCTTTTGGTTCCATAAACTAACGCCAGCTGCTGGGCAGTTCGTTTATCGGCAGTCACGGCCACGATTGGCCTTTCTGGCCTCCTGGCGGCCAACTGCATAGCCGTAGAGCCAGAAGCTGTTTCGGCAACTATGGCACGAGCATCTACATTTTCGGCCAAGCTTATCACGGCGTTAGAGATAGCATTTTGTTTGGTAGGAGTTGCCCTTAGAACTGTCCGTGATGAATATATTGATTTGTGCTGTTGACTGTACAAAATAACTCTTTTCATGACCTTTACTGCTTCTATGGGATGTTTGCCGTTGGCTGTTTCGTCGCTGAGCATTACTGCGTCGGCTCCCAGCAAAACTGCCGTAGCTACATCAGAAACTTCGGCGCGCGTTGGCTCTAATGTTTCCACCATACTGGCTAACATCTGGGTAGCAACTATGGTCGGTTTGGCGTGTAGCTGGCCCAGTTCTATTATCTGCCTCTGGACTATGGGTACCGATTCTGCCTCTGTCTCTATGGCCAAATCTCCTCTGGCTATCATTATGGCGTCACTTTCTTCTATTATAGAAACGATGTTTTCAACGGCTGCTCTGGTCTCTATCTTGGCTATGATTTTGGCTGTACTACCCAAGCCTTTTAGTATGGTACGGAGTTTTCTGATGTCAGCGCTCGATTGTACAAAACTGAGCGCAACATAATCTATGTCTCTGGTAGATCCGTAGGCAATATCTTGTCTGTCTTTTGCGGTTATGATATCGCCCTCAAAATCAGTATCTGGTAGGTTCATACCTTTTCGTTTCATCAACACGCCGTCATTTTCTGCCCGCGCATGAATAACACCGTCAACTATGCTGGTAACGACGGTCCTGATTTTTCCATCAAACAGATACAGCCGTTCACCCCGTTTCATATGTTTACTGAGGTCATACTGCGTAGGTATCAAACCCGACCGTTCATAATCGGCATTGTATTTAAAGCTAAGGGCGTGGTTTTTGACTACATTTATAAAGCCTTCAAAATCGCCCAGCCTGACCTTTGGTCCTTGCAAATCCTGTATGATTGCTACTGGCTTGCCATAATCATTGCTAGCCCGTCGCACCCAGGCCAACTGATCGTCGCGTTCTTCATATGTTCCATGACTAAAATTCAAACGCATAGCGTTTGCGCCAGCCTTTATCATATCCAGTACAGATTCATAACTATTAGTAGCTGGACCTATAGTAGCCACAATTTTTGTGCGCTTAAAGGCAACGGCTGGTGTATTTGGGACTTTATTTGTAGATTGCATTACTGCTTATTGTACCTGCTAATGCTTGTTATGAACAGTTAAACCCTAAAATCTCTAAACCGGTAACTTTATTGCCTTCGAATAAAGTCGATCCGGCAATTGGAGTACAATCGCCACGCGACTACCAAGGAGAATATAGCGCCTTCGCGCATATAATCTGCAGTCATGCTCGAAGTAAACTTCTGCGCGTGCCTTTGATTATCGAACTCTATTGCCTTCGACTATGGTCGATCCGGCAATAGGAGTTCGTTGCTCTTCGAGCAACTACCAATCTAAAAACCCCACTTGCGTGGGGCTCTTAGATTGGTGATCCCAAGGAGAATCGAACTCCTATTGCCGGGATGAAAACCCGAATTCCTAACCGTTAGAAGATGGGACCACGATTTACCGCGTTATTTTACCATAACAGAGGTTAAAATGAAAACCCCTTCTGCCTAAAGTGAAGGGGTTTTATCTAGCTTTTTGTACTTGAGCGGTCAGTCAGTGCTCTAGTTCTATGTATTACTCTAGCATATCTAGGCAGATAATACTAGTGGTTTATCCACAGTCTTTACAAACGCGCAAACTTGCGTGCCATATAAAGTTTGTGGGCTATCGCACCTACAAATGATGTGGCTACAAATATTCCCACTATGTCGCCCGCGCCAGTGTTTGGCAGTATCGGGGTTGGAGGGGTTGGAGGTATTTCGTCTTTGTAGACTTTTACTATTTTGGCACACGCGCCACTATCGCCATCTGTTTTGCCGTCAGAAAACTTGACCAACACGCTGACCGTGTATTCCCCGGTTTCTGTAGGAACAAACTCGTAGGTATTGCCCATGCCACTTTGTACCGATTTGGTGTTTAGCTTGAAGCTGTAGTCAGAAATACTCAGACCTTTTACACTAGCTACAGCAGTAAAGACCAATTTATCGCCCAATTTTATAGCATAAGTCGGCGCGCTCAACAGAGTACATTGCGATGCACAGCTGACCACAATATCCGTATTGGCCGTGTCTGTAGCAGACGGACCATTGTCCGGTATAACTGCACCAATATTTGTCATACGAGTAGTGCTACAATTTGTTTCTGGCAGACTGACTGTCGCAGTAAAGGACACTTTGACTACCGCTCCCACCGCCAACGATCCGATATTTATGCCATTACCTGCTACGCCATTTCCAAAAAATCTACCATCTACGCTGGTACTGTTCACATCGTATGTCTGACCCACAGGCAAAAAGTCGCGTACGATAACATTGTTAGCAGTTGCACGACCAGTGTTGCCTACGTCCAAAGTGTAGCGAATGTGGTCTCCGTTTTGGAAAGTAGCATTTTCGGCCATAACCCCTGTCTTTGGGTCTTTGACTTGTTTGGCTATAGTAACGGTTGGGCGGTCCCAGCTGACTGGGTTACCACAGGCAGCCAATATAGCCCAGGCAGGTTTGCCGTCTTCAAAACCTATATAGGCGTCCAAGCTACCACTATCGAACGATACGCTGGGTGGTCTAGCGAATACTCCTGTGCCAGGAACGGCAAAACTACCAGGCTTGTTTTGGCGACCGGCTGTCAGGGCGTTTTGACCTATCATCTTAGAGCCAATCCAGACAGTACCGTCTGAATGAACTTGCCCTATAACCACATTATTGGCTAGTCTGTGAACACCATCACTAGATATGCCAAAAGCACTATAAACGTTATGAAGGTCGTTATAAATATGACCAGCAGAACCGTAATTGTCGTATTTTGTTATCAGTTCTGGAACGGAGCGAGCACCACAGTATATGACAGCATTGCTGTCACAATCATAGCCGTTTACAGCATTTGTATGCTTTGGGCTAAAAACTATAGTACCGACGGCTACAGAAGCAGCTATAAATGCTCCAGCTATCAATCCACGGATGGCAAACTTTTTAAATAAATTCATACGACTGACCTCTCCTTACAATAATCAAACTTATGTCGCTTATTCTAACACCTGTCGTACGAATTGTCAATAACCTAGACAACATTTATGGTATGTTTTCAATACCCTTATGCTTTTATCGAACTAATTCATTTCTTGACATTGGGATAATGCTGCGCCTAGATGGTGGTGGCGCACACGGAGACAACAAATGGATAACGGCCTCTAGTATAAATAAATTCTACAAACTGCTCCCATAATTCACAGCCATCCACCTAAATATTTAAACAATTCGTCTATTCCCAAACTTTTCGATAATAACACCTATAGAGGACGGACCTCTAGGTTCCTTTAAATGAAAAAGGTCAACTCACGTATTCTACCCAATAGGAACTACCTCCCACTCTGGTGATCACGCTTTTGCTTACATTACAAAAGGAGTGTAAAATATACTAATGCCTGTTACGAACACTTTTACCCCACACGAACAGCTGCAGATCGATGCGATTGAATCTGTTTTGTCTGCACGTGATCTAGGCCAGGATCCTGCCCCGATTGTAGTGGAGGTGCATCCGACAGATCTTTGCAATCATCGTTGTTCTTATTGCTTCCATGGCGGCGTAGGAAATGACGCGACTCGGCGAAACGAAATGCTCTCCGTCGATCAATATTCCGATCTGTTTGACGAGGCCGAAGAAATGGGCGTCCAAGAAATATCAGTATCGGGTGGCGGTGAGCCCTTTTTATATAAGGGAATCGATAGACTACTTTCAAATCTTGGTAGCCGAACTATGAGAACTCGCCTAATAACTCACGGTAATCAAATACCCGAGGAAGTTGATCAGTATCTGTTAGATATTGATGAGCTAAGATTTAGTATAGATACGACCAACCAGCAAGAATACAATCGGATAAGAGGGCTGCACGAAGATAATCCAGCAGTATCGAAGACTCTTGCAAATATGCGTAGGATAGTCGATGTTCGTGAATCAGCTACTGATCCTCGATTACAGATAAATGCCACAGCAATTCTAGGTAGGATCAATAGCAACCCTGAAAGCGTCCAGAAAACAGCAAATTATCTACTTGGTAGCTTAGGCATTGACCGTTTAGTCTATAAGCAGGATATATATGGCATTATTAAACCTGATGATTCGCAGATAGCTGAGTTACAGGAAGTACTGAACAGCCTCACAAATATATATGGTGATGCACTCGTTATTCGCACCAACGAAGAACTAACTCGGATTACAGGCAATCCCTGCATAGTACCCTATTTCAAAATTGCCCTAAACCCCTACGGAGAGGTGTTTTCGTGCTGCCTAGCCTCTCAGCCAGATGATCCAAACGGTGAACTTTTTGGTTCGCTTGAAGCGAATAATGGTTCATTTAGGAGTCTATGGGAGTCGTCCAAACATTCTAGAGATAAATTACTAGAAGGAGTAAAATGCACAGATTGCAATCACACCGACAGAACAATTAATGCAAGGATTATGGGTCTGCGAGGCGAGATAATTCAAACAACGCAAGTTTTTATTAAAGATAAAAGTAAGAGAGATTAAGTATGGGAAGTTATAAGATAGGTCAAAAATCTGTAAAAGCAGGAAAAATTGATGTAGTTAGTACAAATCCTATGCTCGATATAGACAGTGAGTTAATTGAACGGAAAGGTGCCGGACATCCTGACTCAATCTGTGATGAATTATCGTCATTAATTTCGCAAAAATATTCCGCCTACACGACTGAACATTGCGACGGTATGGTATTACACCATCAAATCGATAAACTTATGATGATTGGCGGAAAAACAGAAGTCGCGTTCGGCAAAGGAAAATTTGTTGAACCCATTATAATCGTACTTTCTGGTCGCATCTCTCGCAGCTTCTTGGGTAAAAAACTACCAGTTGAAGATTTAATCGAGGATGTTTTACGCAGTTACTTCGCTGCTAAATTCCCAATGATTGAGTTTGACGATACAGTAAAAATTATTGATCTTCTTACATCTTATGCTGGACCTGGCACACTCAAAGAAAGCAAAGGCTCAATCGCCAACATGTTTAGTCCCGTAGAAAAAACATCTGTACGGGGCTATGAAGACGTCGTGGCCAATGACACATCGTTCTGTGTTGCATATGAACCACTTAGCCCACTTGAATCAACTGTGATTAAGCTTGAACGACACCTTACCAGCGATAAAAAACGTAAAGAAAACAAATGGCTAGGCACCGATATAAAAGTTATGGCTTATAGGGAGGGTATAAATGTTGACATTACCGCTTGTATACCTCAAATTGCAGCCTATGTGCCAGATTATGAAGCTTACAAGAAAAACCTTGATATGATTACATCAGAAATGCACGTATTTTGTGAGAATGAGCTTCCTGACTATAAAGTAAATATATCAACTAACACAAAAGACAAATACGAAACACAAAACTTCTATTTAACAGTAAGCGGAGCGTCTCTTTCGGGAGATATTGGCGTAGTCGGTCGCGGAAATCGGACCAATGGACTAATAACCTCAAGGAAACCGATGTCGATGGAAGGCACTAACGGAAAAAATCCTCGATACTACGCAGGTTTTATATACGCGGTCTGCACCAAGAAAATCGCCAAACGTATTTATGATGAAACAGGGTTTTCTAATATCGTTGAAATAGTCTCACAGAATGGAGGCATGCTCTTAAAACCTTGGCACACCCGTATAACGACCGAAGCGGATGCTAATACCGTTAAACAGATCGTGGAAGAGGAGCTTTTAAAAATTCCTGAGATTACTGATGAATTTATTGCCGGTAACCTCGTCAACCATTAGCAATGATGGATGGCGTAATCATACTTGGAGGTGGTGGAGACGAGCATCAATCTCGAAGACTCGACGCTGAATACAAGAAGCTTTTACCTAAAGGCGACATTAAATGCCTCTACATCCCCACTGCTCTTGCTCTAAAAGACTACAGTACAGCTTGCGAATGGTTCACGAAAAACTATAAATATATATCTTCAGTAAGTGTGTTTGATGAACACAACCCAGACGCATCACTTCTTGAGCAGTTATACGACACAGTCTATATTGGCGGAGGTAATACGGGACATCTACTGGATGTAATAAAACAGCATAATATTCATGTATTCATACGTGAACAATTAGAAAAAGGTTGTGTATTATATGGCGGTAGCGCTGGTGCTATAATCCTAGGAAAGACTATACGCACTGCCCCCAGAAATGAGTGGCCTCATCAGGTTAATTTAGGATTAGATATGCTCAATGGTTTTTCAGTAATACCGCACTACAATCATCGCGACTTTCCAACTAGTATGATCAATATTCTAATGAGCGATAATAAGACAAATATTATTTGCATACCCGAAGACGGCGGAGTTATCTATACCAACTCATACCAAAAACATATCGGCACAATTTCTGTATTTAAAAAGTGAAACTAAACTTGGTATTTTTCTTTAAAATCATTTGGAGGCAATGAAATTTGAGTACTGCTTTTTGCTGAACGGCCGACAGATTTTAGCGAAGCAATATTAATGTGTCGCCAAACCTCAGCCATTAACAAGCTTTTCGCATCTCTTACGTCAATGCTAGTACCACGCTGATTCTGCCAATAGTTAAAGGTATGTTCAAATGCATATTCAACAATACCATCGTCAAAACAATCTTCGGCCAGCATGCGTTTGGCGACTTTTCTAAATTGATAGCCATGATTATTATTTGAACCGGTTACGCCGTTCGCGACCATAAGTACAGCTGTTCGGATAGTGTCAAGAAAACGAACATTATCTGCTGTCGTAGGTATACCTGTCGACTCTTCAATTATGCTGCCGCTACGACCAAAGAAATACCTTTCAAAACCACCTCCTACCTCAGAAAGTGCTAGACTCCCCATTTTAGGTACAATAATTCTATGGAATAATACGTCTCCAACATCAAGATTATCAACGAAATAATTTCGTTGAGTTGTTTCATAGCGAACATTGCCAACATCTTTTTCAAATTCTGAAATATCGCCGCGCTCTACTTTCTGATCATTGGCTGCTTTCAATACCTCAAAATATGCATCATCAATCTCGGCATGCCTTTCTGCGCTTACACCTGTTTGCATCGCGCCAAAGTTAATGAATGATACGTACGAGCCAAGTGCCACGCCATCCAGATGATTGATGCGAATGACTGGCTGCGAGAATAATCCGGCACTATGTTCGTTCATTGCCTGCTGTTCGAACAATTCAGTGTAGGCCTGTACGCCTGAGGTTGTGTACAAAGTCGTCCCTTGGGCACGTACTACTGGCTCTGCGTTCAAAAATGACGGATCATCGTAGATATCACTTATTTCATGCAATAGTTCTATGTATTCCTCAGCGTAACTGCTCTCTGCAATTCTTTGGCTGTATTCTATTAGTGAATTATCCCTAGCCATTCTTCCTCCCCATAACAATGTCTTCCTGTCTAACATTAACAGTGTTAATAATATTCCCATTGTCAAACACCAAGCCTGCCCTGTCATGAAGTCGAACAATATTCAACTGCTCTTTTTGTGCCAATGCCTGGATAGCTGATTGATTACTTTCGTCATAATGTGGACAAAAGCTATAACCTCCACACATATTAAACCCTGTCTTTTCTAGATCCTTATACTTTTCAGGTTCACGCATAATTTCACGTCCTGTCAACAACGATTCACCAAGGACAACTGCCCCAGCGCTTCCACCATACAGCGTAACGTCCTTTGACAAGAATCTTAGAAAGAAAGATGCATCAATGCCCCTCGAAGCAAAAAAGTTCATAAGTGTCCTATTATAACCACCTCCAATATATATTGAATCTATCGTATCGCTTATTGAATCTATCGTATCACTTTTTATGAAATCTTCCGGTGTGATGATTTCTGAAAAAAACGGATATGTTTCGTTAAACCATTTACGCATGGGACTAAAGTCGTCCGTGTCTGCTGCGTTTGGAATATATAAACATGAAGGTTGCGCTGAACGATCTAAAACGCTTGATCGGAACAACACATCAATATCTTTTGACTCTTCGCTAGATCCACCGCCTGCTATGAATATCTCTGCCATAGCGTTATGCTCAATTTATCCTATTACGTCAAATTTAGTGTAATCGTGCAAAACTTCGGGAATCTCAACGCTGCCGTCGGCTTGTAGACCATTTTCTAGTATCGCGGCAATAGTCCTGCCAACCGCTACTGAAGTTCCATTTAACGTATGTACGTAACTTCGTTTACCTTGTCCGTCTTTGTATTTCATGCCCATTCGACGAGCCTGGAACTCTCCAGTGTTACTGACGCTAGAAACCTCAAGCCAGCCATTGCGACTTGGCAGCCACACCTCTAAATCTCGCGTAGAATGAGCGGCAATCCCTAGATCACCGTCGCATAGTTCTATAGTGCGGAATGGGAGACCTAACATCTCAAGTAGTCCACTAGATTCTTCGATCATTTCACTATAGTCATCCCATGATGTATCTGGATGTGCGATGCGTACTAATTCAACTTTAGGAAACTGATGGTTTCGGATCAGCCCCTTTGTGTCTGCTCCGGCCCTACCTGCCTCACGACGAAAATTCTCTGACGAGCCGGTTAACTTAACGCTTAGTTCGTCTTCGGTAAAGGTATGGTCACGGAGCATATTTGTTAGAGGCACCTCTGTTGTCGGTATAAGGTACAGCGGATTGCCTTCATTGCTTTCAGTCCGAAACATATCGCCCTCAAACTTAGGCAACTGTCCAGTCCCCTGCATCATCTCAGGACGGACCAAGAACGGCACATCTGTTTCTTCGTATCCTAATTCAGTGGCACGATCAAGCATTAGGTTGAGTAACGCCCTTTTTAGGGTCGCTCCATTACCTCTCAGTAAACTAAATTTTGAGCCGGATAATACTGCTGCGCGCTTGTTGTCAATAATACCAAGCCTAGTACCGATTTCAAGATGATCCGGTGTATCAGGACCATTATGAATTCGATCTAAGAGATGTTCAGAAATAGTAACATTATCTTCCTCACTTTCACCTGGTGGAACATGACTAGCCGAAAAGTTTGGCAGCAACATCATTCTATGCATGAACCTGGTTTGTCGAGTCGACAGCAGCTCCGTCAATTCTTGTCTACGTTCGCCTAGTTGAGCGGCTTGCTTTACCAACTCAGCTCGCTCCTCTTTGCTTGCATCTTGAAATGACAAACTTATTACGTTTTTACGCCAGTTTGTATCTTCGATACCTGCCTTTAGCTCGCTAATAGCGAAGTGGTCTTCCTGATCTTCAACAGTCAGCTCTGCGCCACGTTTCGCAAACTCACCTTGCAGTGTCTCGAACTGAGCTTCGTCTACTTCAAATAACCCGCGTAAATCATGCATTACATACCTCAACGTATCTTTATATAATAATATTTTATTACATTATTCATTAAATGTCAATTTTATTCCCCTCCATTCTACCCATAAACTGCGACACCTAAGACCAGAATCATAAAGGGACATATACGTTCTCCATCAGTACAATATGGTTTGTAACAACTAAATCATACTAAGGAGGCGCATATGCACTAAGCCCATTTTACCCGCCAAGAGCGGGTAACGCTAGCTTGTCTACTCAAGCACGAAAACAGCGTACATAACATTAATCGGGGGATTAGAGGTCAAGGATTAGAGGTCAGTCCTCTAGATTACCTGCTTCAATTCTTGCCCAGCACCCAATGTTTTGAATTGGGGGCTACTTGGGGGCGGGGATTTTGAGTTTGTCTTTAGCAAAGCTAAAGCCAAAGACACTGCCTTTTCCTTCTGTACTACTGAATATTATGGCGCCACCTTGGGCTGCTATAACTTTTTTGGCCATAAATAGCCCCAGACCTGTGCCATCTGGACGTGCTTTTTTGGCATTGCCGGCCCTATAAAACTTGGTAAACAATAGATGCTGATCTGCTTTTGGTACGCCTAGACCGTTGTCCTCTACCCTACATTCAACAGTTTGGCCTTTTTCCTCTAGGTGCACATGAACGTGTCCTCCAGCCAGTGTGTAATAAATAGCGTTGTCTATGAAATTCATCAGAACCTGCCGAGTCTTTGTCTCGTCCAGCATTAGCAGTGGAAAGTTTTTGGGCTGGTCGTATGTCAGCGTCAGTTTTCGTCCCTTTGCGGTTTCTGACAGCTGGCCAATTTCCTCCTGGGTCAGCTTTGCCAAATCAGTGGGACTAGTTTCTATGATAAATTTGCCTGTTTTTAACCTAGAAACATTCAGTAGGTCGGCTATCAGATACACCATCCGCTGACTACTGATAAATGCTTGTTCCAAAAGTTTTTTCTGAGGAGCTGTTATCTTTCCTGCATCGCCGTCCAACACCATGCTGACATAGCCCTTCATGCTGGTCAGTGGGGTCCGCAACTGGTGCGATGCCATGCTGACAAACTCGTCCTTTGTCTCGTCCAGAGCCTTTAGGGCAAGGTTTGCTTTGTTCAGATCTCTGGTTGCTATATCTACCTTTTGCTGCAAAGTATCTGCGAACTTTCGTATTTCATCGAACCTTATAGAATTCTGAAGACCTACAGACAATTCATTGCCCATGATAGTCAGCATGGCAAGGTCCTGTTTGTTATACCCCCCTCCACCTTTTTTTGTTCCCAAAAAAACTAAACCTATGCACTCATTTGTAGACTTTAGCAGCACTATAACATCTACTCCGACCGATTTTAGAACCTTCCAATCTGAAGTATTTTCCAGTCCGTCTGACGCGATAACATTAATATCTGGGCCAATTTTTGATGCTAAATTACGCATGAATTGTAATTTTTCTAGGCCAATTTTTTCTAGGCCAATTTTTTTGCCCTGGTAATCATTGTTTTCATATATATATGCAGTAGTTGTCTCTGATTTAAAAATACGGGTAATCGCCTCTAAAGATTTTTCCATTAGTAACTGTAAGTCCAGATTTTTGACAACTATCCCGCTAAACTGATTTAGTACTGCCCGTGTGTCGTATTTATCCTGATAAAAAAGCCTTACGGTTGCCATTTCTACATACTTTTTTGTCAGCTGAAAGAATAGAGTTGTTATGATCGTAACTAGGACTAATAAAAATGCCTGACTGGTAGTAATTTTTAGGTCAAAAATATTAGATGCTAGGTACAATCCCAGTACAGAAAAAAATGACGCAACAAGCGTCAGAGAGATAGCAGAAGCCACAAAATTTAAAACAACTGCCTTTATATCGAATAACTGCTGCTTAAAAATACTGTACAAGGCTGCCCCGATAAACCAATAAGGCGCCATATAGCCAATCAAGTAGCTGGTATTTGCTGTTTCCACAGGATAGCCGCGTGCAGAAATAATAGCCGGGATAACAATTATAAAGAACACACCCTGAACAAACATTACTACCATTCCGAAAAGCAATGCTTTGGCTTGCATGACCAATCGGGCGTCTGCTCTATCTAATCTAAGCACCGAAACTACGTTGTCTACAGCTGCAACCAACAGCAAAAAGCTATAAACCAAAAAAGAAATAGAGAAAGAGCCGGCTATATACTTTATTCCACTGCTTGTACTCTGGTAGCTACCCGATATGAATGGCAGAGCCGAACAAGCACAAAACACCAAGCCTAAAGATATTACCACCCTATTTGTTGTAGTTTTCTTTTTGTTTCTAGGGTATTTTAGAGTAAATAAATACACCACTAGCAACCCAATTGACCCAAAAATAAACCCAAATTGATTTGCTATATTGTAGAGGTAAATATTGTTGAGGCTTACAGCGCTATCGTCTACCAAAACCATATTTGCCATATTCCAAAGCAATACTGTCAGACAAAAAAACGCCAGATAAATCTGCCCTTGCTTTTGCCTAGATCTACGATTTTCGTATAATATGACAAAACTCAAAAATAACTGAAGTATAGCCACGCCGAGTAATAGTAGTATGATCATTGCTTTTTATTATAAGCACAAAAGGCTTTATACACTATTTCAAAAAAGTGTTATTTTGTGTAAATGATATTCAACGGGGTCTTTGCAAAATGGGAAATCAACTCATTTTTGGCAAAACTTGGGTCGTTAAAAGTTTTTATCGTGGACTCTGTTGCAGCCAGAACTACAGGAACATAAGATCCACCGTGATCGGTGTCTTCTAGAACAATATCTTCGCGTTCCATGAATGGATAAAGGTCTAGCCCAGAATTTTGCAGTGATTTTATGGCAGAAGGATTGAGATAGGCAAATGCATAGAAAAAGCCATTGTCTATTCCGTACTGGTTTATGGCTTTGTATCCCCAAAACGAATAAGGTTTGTCCAGCGTTGGTTTCGCCTCTTTTATCTCTAGATTAGAATCCACGCTAAAAGCTTTGCTCAAACCCTCAGCTCCAACCAAATTGTAATAGCCCAGCGCGGACTGTTGATCTATGTAGCCCAACCTAACCAAATCATCTATTGTAAATATACCTGTTTCACCCTTTGATTGGTGTATTTCGTTGGGTTTTGTAATCCTAAATACATGCGCCACCAATGGCTGGTTTTTATCATCTAGCTCGTTGTTATGTCCAAATATTTCGTTGTCAGGGTTCAGTACATACAAAAAAACGGAGTTGTGTTCGTAATCCTGCATCTCATTATCATAATCAGAAAACCCTCCGTCTATAATTTCGTGCATTCGACCAATATTTGCATAATGGCTTTGCGAATCTACTACTACCACGTTGGCGTGGTCTTGCAAGAAACTATCTTGCACATCCATGCCCAACTGGATTTCTAATAAATAAAGTTCTTTTTTGCTCAAATCGTAGCGTATGTTGGACTCGTACGACTGGTGCGCTAAATTATATATTTCTGGATTTATAGGTTCTGTCGGGGTCATTTAATTATCCTTTTTATTACAAAAACGGGAGCGAAAAAAGCCAAATTTATTAGCTAAATTCGTTCCCGTTTATTTGTATAAAGTACGTATCTTTGAAACTATGATACGTATTGATACTACGCCAAAAAGGGTGTATCGTCAAAAGTAAATAGCCTATGAAAAAAACCAAGAAGAAAATTTCTATCGTAGAAGACGACTCCGCTATACAACAAATGTACGCTACCAAACTTAGCCTCGAAGGTTTTGTTGTCAGCACAGCCGATAACGGTCTGCTAGGATTGGAAATTATATCAAAAGAGCGTCCCGACCTAGTATTGTTGGATTTGCGGATGCCCATAATGGGTGGGTTGGAAATGCTCCAAGAACTTCGTAAATACGAGTGGGCGGCCAATATCCGTATAATCATACTGACAAACATTAGTAAACACGAAGCTCCCACAGAACTACGACTGCTGGGAGTGGACCGCTACATTGTAAAGGCACACCACACGCCCAGACAATTATACGAAATAATTACAGAAATCCTGGACTAGAAAGCCCCCGATACTTTCTGTTATAGAGTGTGTTGGTATTGACTTTTTTGGTAATTGACTCCAAACTAATTATTAGTACATTAGTAAACATAACGAGTAATCTTCTAGATAAAAATACATCTAGCTGGGTTGCTCGTTTTTTTTATAAAACTTACAATCCTATGGAAATAGAAAAATACTCTACAAACCCCGAATCCCTAGAACCTGCAAACATAAATGATACTGTCCCAGAAAATTTGCAGTCTACCGAAAACAATATGCTTTGGCACCAGAAACTCGGAGCCGTTGCCACTGGCTTTAGAATAGACTGGCAAAACAATAATACTGTCGGCAGAATAGCGCAAATAGGCGCTATTACTGGCCAGGCAGCCGAGAGACTAAAACTTTCAGAAGTACTTATTGCGCCTATGGTAGTCAACGTGTTCAACCAAACAAATAGCCCACCAAAAACTGCAGTGGCCGCATTTGGTATGGTATTTGCTATGCAAGGTTTTATCGGCAGTACATGGGCAGAAGCGATGGACAAATCACCCGAAACCGTCGAAAGATTAAATCAGCACTACCCAAAAATGCTGGGCTATGCAGAGGATATAGGGACAGCGAAAAACCGTAGATGGTATTCGCACATCAGAGAAGCTTATTCGACTTTTTTTAGCCTAGGCGTAACCCCGTTTATCGTCGCCGAAAAAATACAAAACCCAGATGTCAGACGTAATGAACTGTTACGAAAAGCTGCTGCTCTATCTGGTAAATGTGCGCTAGTAGGAGCTGGGCTTGGGTACGGGTTGTCAGAAATTGTTCTGAGCCAAAACCATCAAAACGCGGGAGCTATACTTGATTATGCCGGTAACCCCTTGGTTTGGATGTCACTTGCTTTGGGATTAGAAGTCCCTCGTTTCGTAAGTAAGCGCATAGAGAGGAGTAGAAAATACAAAAAATCCAGTCAGTTGGCCTAATTCTCATAAAAATAAACTGCCACAATCCTAAACCTAGGATAGAAAGGACCCAGTATAGTCATTCATTCAACACCTGCTGAAAGTGTTTGTGCTATGCTAGAAATAATATGACCTACAAAATCGCAATCATAGAAGACGATATGTCTATCAGCCAGATGTATCGTATAAAGTTTGAGCTAGAAGGATTCATAGTAGAAACTGCAGATAATGGCCTAATCGGATTGGCTTTAGTAGAAAAAATGATGCCCGATATTGTGCTACTGGACCTGATGATGCCAGAGATGACTGGCGATCAAATGCTGTCCAAAATGCGCCAGACTAGTTGGGGAAAAAACTTTAAAGTAATAATCCTGACAAACAAAGGCGCCGAAGAAGCACCAGAAATACTAAAATCATTGGATATTTTACGCTACATAGTCAAAGCCGAACTGACTCCGCGCCAAGTCGCCGAAATAGTCAAAGCCGAACTGTCCAAAACATAAACCTAACCTAAACTATCTGTGCTATTACGCGTTTTAGTTGCGCTATTATGGCGTCCTCTGGCTGAATAACTACTGCTCTATCGCCCGCAATAGTGTCTATGGTGTCCTGAATCCAGTGGTAATGAGTGCAGGCCAGGACTATGACATCGGCACCCTTTTGACAAACCGATTCGATTCGTTCAGCTATTTTGCCGTGATTGATCTGGTTGTTCTCTATCATAGTGGACCAATCGCTACAGTCTGGCTCCAATACCTGCACACCTGTGGCATACTCATTTTTTAGCCATTTGTAGCGCTGACTGCCTAGTGTTGTGGGCGTAGCGCAAACAGCTATAATGCCCGATTTTGTTTGCAAAGCCGCTGGTTTGATCATAGGTTCTATGCCGACCAGCGGAACGGTCAGAGTCTGGCGCAATTGTCCGATAATTGTGGTCGTAACTGTGTTGCAGGCGACTACAATTACCTGACAGCCTTCGTCCACCAAACTTTTTAGTAACGGCAAAACCAGGTCGTACAACTGCTGCGGAGTTTTGTTGCCGTATGGCAAGTTTTCGCTATCTTCGCGCAATACCACCTGATCATTTGGCAGAGCCAACTCTATGGCCTTGGCTACCGACAAACCACCGACACCGCTGTCAAAAACACCTATTTTCATATTTTTTCTCTAGCTGCCCGCAACACATTTTCGAATAGTGCACAGACGGTCAACGGACCTACTCCGCCCTTTTTTGGCGTCATAGTTAAATCGTCGCGGTCATAAACATCATCGGCCAGGTCGCCGACAGTTTTGCCGCTTTCGCTGGCAACTCCGGCATCTACTACTACGGCACCACTTTTTATCATATCGGCAGTCAATATACCCGGATTGCCTGTTGCGGTGATGATGATGTCGGCTTTTAGGGCACGCTGGGCCAGGTCAGTGCTGCGGTCGGCAACTTCCACATCTAAACCCGAAGCAATCATCTGCTTTTGCAACGGGGCCCCCACCAGCTTTCCACGGCCAATCAGTAGTATGTGTTTGCCGACTAGGTTGATGTTGTAGCCTGCCAGTAGCCACATTATCGCCATAGGGGTGGCGGGTTCGTACATGGCGTCTTTGCCCAAGGCATCCACATCTTTGGCTGGAGCTACTTTGTTTACTATCTCGTCGGTCATCGACACATCGCTCAGAGGTAGCTGTACTATAATTCCGTGAACGGTGTCGTCGTTGTTTAGACTGTCTATCAACTCCGCCGCTTCGGACACAGGCACACGGTGCACTTCAACCTCCACAGAGATGTCGTTGCCATAGCGCTGTTTTAGTTTGACATACAGCTCTATGGTTGGGTTTTTGGTAGTAACGATGATGGCTAATTTTGGCTGTACGCCTCCTGACTGTATCAGAGCACGAGCCTGTCGGCCTTGGCGTTCCTGTATATAATCCGCTAGATCACGGCCACTAAGTATTTTTTGCATTGCTGGCATTGTAGCACAAAAAAAGCCAAATTACAGGGGTAACTCTTTCGGTGTTTTTTATCGACATCGTAATTTGCATAACTATGCTACGATTATGATATAACATTTAAACAAGGGAATTTTGCTATGTCAGATCCAGCCGTTGTCGAAACCAAAAAACAAAATATCATGAACAGTCAGACCGTATGGCCAGGAGCCTTTGGCGCTTTCAAGTACTCAAAGAGTGCCGTTATGCTAGCTATAAAACCGCTATTAATTTTGTTATTAAGTTCTACTGCGTTAACGAGCTTTTTATATTACCCTGTCATTTCTAATAGCTCAAAGATTGGCACCGCTAATCAAGCAACACTTCCACTAGGCAACGTGATAATACTAAATATCGCGTCCATTTTAGTTGCCATCATCACAGTTGTTTTGTTATTGAACGCCACTCAGGGCAAAAAGATCAAGCTAACTGATGCCGTAAAGTCTACCCTTTCACCAAAACTTTTAATAAATTATACATTCTGCAATATTATTGTTGGCGCGTTTTTGATTGCAAGCGCGTTTCTACTATTTATTCCTGTTCTGTTTTGGGGACCCCGTCTAGCTTTGACCTTGTACTACTTGATTGACCAAAAAATGAACTGCCTAGACGCCATCAGTGCCAGCTGGAAGGCCACAAAAGGGAATGTTGGCAAAGTATGGGAAATAATCGGTGTTTATATTGTTATATCCTTGCCCGTTATCACAATTATTGGTATACCGTTTGCGATATATCTATTGTTTATGTACCAAGCTGCTCTTATAGTGCTTTACCAAAATATCAAAACTTCCAGCCCACCTGCCGTTGAACCGGTTGCAGTCGTATAGTCTGATCGAACCATTTGATATGACAGTGGTCTGTGCTAAAATAACACCGGTCGTTTAGAGTATGTATTGTTGCGGGCCAGTAGCTCAGCTGCCCGAGGCATCCTATGCCGAGTAGAATATAAATAACACCTGTGCTCTGAACAGCTAAATAAAAATAGCCCCAGAAACACACCGCACCTTACAAAAACAAATCGCAATTTAAGGGCCAGTAGCTCAGCTGGTTAGAGCACCTGCCTCTTAAGCAGGGTGTCCGGGGTTCGAGTCCCCGCTGGCCCTCCAATGAAATGACCTCAGCTTGCCTGGGGTCTTTTCGTTGGCAGCATTGGACTCGAATTCCGGACACGCCAAAAAGGTGTCCGGGGTGAGCCCCGCCTGTGGCGGGGCGCAAGAGAATCTTTCAGATTTGCCACTTGTTGCAAGTATGAAAGTTCTGGGCCCGCAGAATGTGGGCGAGTCCCCGCTGGCCCTCCAATAAGCTTACCTGTGCTTCCGAAGCCTTGGCGCAGGAGTATGCTTAAAAATTAATTATTTGAGAGTTGTATTGTTTTTATGTGCTTTTATGTGTGCTTTTTTACTTGTGGTTAGTACGACCATGGTTGAGTTAGTAATGATCATGGAGATTGAATGTAGTGTAGTGGCGATATTATATGCCTGCAAAGAAAACAGTGTTAATATATGCCTCAATACATTTGAGCCATAAAGAATTGGTGTTTCTGTTTCTGGATGAAAGTATGTTTTACGTAACGTAGGTACAAATGCTATCAAATCGATTGCGACAGCAATGATTACTGAAACAGTAGCGTTATCAAATATGAGCCAAGGGATAATCCCGAGTAAGGCAGCAGCTAAAAAGTATTTATCTGATTTCTTAACATATTTGAAGCCATACTGAATTGAAAATAGGAATATTATTGTAGTAAAAGCCCCCGCTACTGCCGTAGGTAACGCTCCGATTCCTGCGCCTTCCACTATTTGACCGAATAATACAATTGCTGAAACAATTGTCCACACGAGCCAAGTAAAAGGATGGGGTTTAACCCGCTTCGTAAACGCATCTCGTATATAAGGTAAATTACCTGCAATAGCCAGAATAGCTGCAATTACAGCAAATACATTCTTCATGCTTTCAGTCTAGCACTTCGGTTAAGTATAGTTGCTACTTCGTCCACCGTGGACCTCCAATGAAACAGTCCTATCGCAAGATAGGGCTTTTTCATTGGTTGAGCTAATTGGATTTGAATTCCTGACACGCCAAAAGGGTGATCGGGTGAGAGCCGCCTGTGGCGGGTCGCAAGGGAGTCAACTCTTGCAAACTGGTTTTGCAAAGATGTTGCGACGGGCCTGCCAAAGGTAGGTCGAGTCCCCGCTGGCCCTCCAAAGATGTGTACTACGGTTTATTCAGGTTGAGATATAGGGTCCCAATTACCAAGTAATAGTTGCAAGTGAGCAGTAGGGTCATCTTGCAATGAAGCAAAATTTGGATTAGGGCAAGTGCGTACATTACCAACTAGTGCGACAATTTGCTGCCCTAAACTGTCATTTCTACTAAAACCTCTACGTGCTCCAGGACAGTTTTCATCTACAAACTTAACAGCTATAGCCAATAAACGAAGATACTCTAATTCAGAATCTGTACTTTGATTAAGATTTTCGACTAAGCCAAGTTTATTAATATCAATAATGGGTTCTAGGGCAGGATTATTCTGTACTGCCTCCTGTACTAATTCAATATTATCCATACTCTGTCTGGCATATTTATCAGAATTAGCTGATAGAAAAACAAAACGAGCTAAAACAGGACATTTCCTGCAACGTTCAGGTACTTGTTCTAGGTATGACTTAGCAAATTCTGATGACATGTTGATATAATAGCATAAAAGAGAATATAATGCAATAGCTTTCTACGCTGGCCCCTGCCGTCTTTCTGACAGCCAGATAAACCTCCAATCCGCTTATTAAGCCTGAGCCTGTAGAAGGATGCTTAGACAGAAGTAATTTACCTCTGTTTTTTGATATACTATGGTAATGCGAGAAATAGAGGTTAAGGCGCGAGTTAATAACATCAAAGATTTACTTGATAAAGCCAGCGAACTAGGTATTTCATTTGGCGAACCCACCGTTCAAGATGACACTACATATGAAACTAAATTATCTAAGAACGACCCAAATTGGAATATCTTTCGAATCCGTAAACAAGGAAATAAAATTATCTTAACAATGAAGTACACAGCTTCAACTAGGTCACGAGATAACCATGAACGAGAAACCATAATTGAAAATGCTAAAGATGTGTCAGATATGCTTGAACGAGTTGGCTATACATTAGGCGTAAGGATTTGTAAAAAAAGACGGACTGCAAAATATAACAAGCTTGAAATATGCTTAGATGAGGTTGATAATCTAGGCTCTTTTATTGAGGTAGAGAAGCTGGCAGATGACGAAGCAGATGTAGATGCTATTCAATCAGAACTCTGGAGTATATTATTGGAGCTCGGAGTTGGGCAAGAAGAACGGGTCCACGAAGGTTATGACACGCTTATGTACAAGTTTTTGGAGAATGAAAAATAGTTGCGATAGCAACCCCGCTGGCCCCTGCCGTCATTCTGACAGCCGGATAAACCTCCAATCCGCTTATTAAGCCTGAGCCTGTAGAAGGATGCATAGACAGAAGTAATTTACCTCTGTTTTTTGATATACTTAGACAAATGCAGACTGAAATTGAAGCAAAATGGCTTGATATAAATTTAGTGTCAATGCGAAAGCTACTACTGAGTATTGGTGCAAAACTTATTGCCGAAGAAAGGCTCATGACCCGTAAGGTTTATGACTTCCCAGATCAAAGGCTATATAAAATCGGGGGTTGGGTTAGGGTTCGAAACGAAGGAGATAAAATCACTCTAAGCTACAAGCAGCTAAATGATAGAACTGTTCACGGTACTAAAGAAGTAAATGTAGTTGTAGAAAATTTTGATGCGGCCTGTAGCTTTCTTGAATCAATCGGTATGGAATCAAAATCATTTCAAGAAACAAAGCGCGAAAGCTGGAAGCTTGGAAGCACGGAAATAGAACTAGACACTTGGCCCTGGATACCTAGTTTTGTAGAAATTGAAGCAAAAAATGAAAAAGAGTTAAAAAGCGTAGCAATAAAGCTTGGCCTAGACTTTTCAGACGCTCTCCACGGTAGCGTGGAGACTGCGTACCAAGCAATTTATGATGTCACAGAGGAAGAGATTGATAGTTGGGAAGAAATTAGGTTTATTGAAGTCCCGGACTGGCTGGCTTTAAAGTCAAAGAAGCCCTGATTCTAGTTGCGACCGAGTCCCTTCGCTATCCAGAAAATGGCCCCTGCCATCATCCTTCCAAGCTCCGTCCTTTTTCCAAGGAGCCTCCTTGGACAGTTGTTTTGTATGCCCGCAGGTTTTGGGCTATTTCTTGTTTTTGACGGACTTTAGCTCTTTGGCTAGTTGCTCATCGCCTTTTTTGGCTTTTGCTTCAAAATTGCTCTCTTGGCTGACTTCGGTGCGCCAGATTTTAGAAAATATGACAGCTGTGGCAGATATAATTATCAACAGCAACGCCAACGCGCTCCAAGTGTCAGTCAATGACGCCATATGATACGAATAGCCGATAACCCAACCAACCAAGGTCAGGACTACTCCCCAGACAATCCCAGCTGGAGCGTTTGTGGATATAAACGAACGAAATGAAACATTTGACGCACCTGCAAGCCCAGGCATAACCACCCGCATAAACGGTACAAAGCGGGCTATAAACATTGCTTTTGCCCCTCTCTTTTCCAGCATCTTTAGGTCGTGGTCTATGTCTGACTTGTGGTGTTTTAGCTGTTTAAGAGACAGGATACGGTCGCCGTATTTGTGCCCAATCCAGAAAGCTACCGTGTCACCGACTACCGCAGCAATAGCAACCACAGCGATCAGCCCAGGCAGATTGACATGGTCACCGCTAGCCAGCACACCGCCAAATATGACTACTATCTCGCAGGGAATTATAAAACCTAGGAAGAGGGCGGCCTCTGCAAACACTAATGCGCCAACCAGCACATATATCATGGTGGAGTTCAGGTTTACGATACTGCTGATGATGTCTCTCCCCGTCAGCTGGGCTATCAATAGCGCTGCGACCAATACTACTATTCCTACCAATATGACCAAACCTTCGCCCCACAACCAACCTAGATTTTTTTTGTTACTCATAATTTACCCCTTTGCTTTTAAAATATAAAAAGTTACCTTACTCTATCTTGTCCATATGATTGTACTATAAAAAGTACACTACACCGCCAAATTGTGTCAACAGTCCGAATACTGGACCGCGCCCAATATCTCCGTTCCCTGCCCCACCCTGTTTTGCATTTCGCTATTGCTTTATTTTGTTATGTGATTATAGTTGATAATGAATAGTTATCTAATACAAAGGAAAACAATACAAATGGCACAGAAATCAAAGAAATCAACAAAGAAACTAAGTTTTAGAAAGACATCACCCCTAAAGATGCTGCTAGCAGTGGTAGTAGTATCTGCTGTAGCAGGTATCGGTACTTATCTGCTGACCAGGAGCAACGCCGCCACAATAGGCGGGCCTATACCTATTCCAAGAGCGCTAACTATATACAGACCATCTACTGGTCAAATATTTAATTCCAATGATGGGGGAAATTATCTGACTGGTGGGTTTGGAGCTGATGGAATGCCTAATTATTTTAATGCGACAGTTTCAACAACCTATACAATACCCAAATCTTCAAACCAAATCGTTGTCTGTCCTAAAAAAGTTCTTGGCGGCGCAAATAAGCAGGGTTGGGATGTTGATTATGATGTGTGGACATTTTACAGTGGAAAATGGACATTAAGGCCCAGCAGCGCAGGCAGCCTATCAGGGTGGGAGGTATTTTACGGTAATCCTGGAGATACACCACTTTGCGGTGACTGGGACAACTCCGGCAGTTCACAATTTGGAGTTTACAGGCCAAGCAATCAAACATTCTATCTGAGTGTCGGAACGTCGGGCACTAAAACATACAAATTTGGTAATCTCGGAGATAAGCCCTTAGTAGGAGACTGGAACGGCGATGGCAAAGTTAGCATAGGAGTTTACAGGCCAAACAATGCTACATTCTACCTGACCAACCTCACCAATAATGCAATTGGAACCGTTACCACTAAAAGATTTGGCAACATTGGAGACACACCTATTGTTACAAAAATACCTGGAGGTACAGATACTAACTATGTTGGCGTAAAAAGAGGTAATTCATACTACAACGCTAACGGATCAGTCAGAGTTATATTCGGGGAACCGACTGACGTACCTATAGGACCAGTTCAAGCAACAGGTGCCAATGGAATTTGGGGAGTAAACTGGTAATGGCAACCAAGAACAAGAAATCAACAAAGAAACTAAGTTTTAGAAAGACATCTCCACTAAAGATGCTGCTAGCAGTGGTAGTAGTATCTGCCGTAGCAGGCATAGGTACTTACCTGCTGACCAGGAGCAACGCCGCCACGGGGGGGTATGCCCATACCTGCGAGATAAAGTCCGATAAGACGCTGTGGTGTTGGGGGCAAAATGATTCTGGGCAGCTTGGTATTGGCAGCACCACTGACAAGACCGTACCAACGAAGGTGAATATCGCGGGAGTAACATCGGTGTCGGCGGGGGATAGCCATACCTGCGCTAGAAAGACCGATGGGTCGCTATGGTGTTGGGGGTATAATGACAAGGGTCAGCTTGGCATTGGTAGTACTACTGGCAAGAGAGTACCGACCCAGCTATACATCGCGGGAGTAACATCGGTGTCGGCGGGGGATAGCCATACCTGCGCTAGAAAGACCGATGGGACGCTATGGTGTTGGGGGTATAATGACAAGGGTCAGCTTGGCATTAACAGCACTATTAGCAAAAACGTACCAACGCAGCTATACATCGCGGGAGTGGCCTCGGTGTCGGCGGGATATGGCCATACCTGCGCTACAAAGACCGATGGGACGCTATGGTGTTGGGGGTATAATGCTTATGGACAACTTGGTATAGGCAACACCACTGCCTCGAATGTACCAAAACGGGTAAATATCGCGGGAGTAGCGTCGGTGTCGGCGGGCGATGACCATACCTGCGCTACAAAGACTGATGGGTCGCTATGGTGTTGGGGGTATAATAGCACCGGTAAGCTTGGCATTGGCAACACTACTGGCAAGACCGTACCTACGCAGTTATATATAGCTGGAGTATCGTCTGTATCGGCTGGGCTTTACCATACATGCGCTACAAAGACCGATGGGACTCTGTGGTGTTGGGGAGGAAATAATTGGGCTCAGCTTGGTATAGGCACTACCACCAACAAATACGTACCAACGCAGCTATACATCGCGGGAGTTGCATCGGTTTACGCGGGGAATGATAAAACCTGCGCTACAAAGACCGATGGGACTCTGTGGTGTTGGGGAGATAATTATATCGGTCAGCTTGGTATTGGCAACACTACTTACAAGACCGTACCAACTCGGGTTTGGTAGCACCCCCTCTCTAAAACCCGTTCCAAGCTCATTGTCCTGCTATATCTAGCAAAATAATATGTAATGCCGTTTTCTGTCATGGGTTCGGATTTTCTGACCAATTGAAATTGATCCAGAAGCAAATCGAAGCCATACCTGACCTAAAAAGCAAGGAAAATATAGATAAGTTCAAAAAACTAACCCAGGAGATACAAGGTGCTAAAGATGAGCAATGGAAAAACCTACAAACACAGATTAAAAACTCTAACTAAGTGCTTTGACAGGGGTGGCAGGCATTGAACCCGCGGCCTTCGGTTTTGGAGATCAGACAATCTAGCCACTACAACTGGCGCCAACTGAGCTACACCCACTCCGCCAAAAACCAATCTAACTACCCCACCCTCATCTTTCCACGCTCCGTCCTTTTTCCAATTGTCCAAGGAGGCTCCTTGGACAGATGCGGTATGAGCTAGTTCGGTAGTCTGCTATATCTAGCAAAATAATATGTTATGTCGTTTTCTGTCATTGGTTCGGATTTTTCGACCAGTTGAAATTGATCCATAAACTCTGGAAAAAACTTGGTGCAGTGCCAGTCGCCCTCCAAATGTGTCAGATGCAACTGGTCGGCTAGGTCCAGCGTGCTGGCGAACAACCCTGCACCGCCACCGACCCACATATCGCCGTCAAACTGCTGCAGAAAGGTTCTGGCATCGCTGACGCGTTCAAACCCCTCACGCAAAGGCTGTGGATTGCTGGTAGCTACAAAGTTGCGTCTGTCTGGCAAAGGTAGTTTCTGCTCTGCGTACCAACCACTGCCCATCAACAGGTTGCTGTGTAGCGTCTTTGCCCGAAACTGCGCCACATCTCCCGGCACCTGCCCCTGCCACGGTATGCCAGCGTCCGTGGCAATACCCCGTTTGCTATCCATTGCTGCTATAAAATGTATCATTACACTCTAAGGATAGAGGCCAGACTACAATTTGGCAACCGACCTCTCCAACATATAGCATATAGCCACACTCCAACAGATATGGTAATCTGATGAAGTATTCTGCGCCCGTAGCTCAGCGGATTAGAGCACTGGTCTTCGGAACCAGGTGTCGGCGGTTCGAATCCGTCCGGGCGCACCAGGTGAAATGTAAGCCACTCCTTCGAGAGTGGTTTTTATTTCAGCTCGAACTTTCGAGCACGGATTTGAGCCGCAGGTTCGGCGTAGCGAAGTCACGCACAGGTGCTTGCACCGAGCATGGCTGAGTGGAGGAGCCACGAAGGTGGCGATATCCGTCCGGGCGCACCAATACAAGAGCCCCAGCTAGTCTGGGGTTTTTGTATCTACTATTTAAGCTGTGCCAACTATGAAAAAGTACAAAAATTCTATACAATCAAAGCATGACCGATAAAACCAAAGTAATGCTTTTTGCCTGGGCTACCACTAGTCTAGCCGTCATATTGGCTGTAGTGGCTTGGGGGCAGGGTTTGAAGTGGACTTTTGACGGCAACGCAGGTTTGGTTTATCAGGTTTTTCCACTGTTTGGACTGCTAGCATTTAGCATAATGTGGTCGCACTACACCGCCAGCGTGTTTCGTCAGATAAAAGGTGTGGAAAAAAAGGTATTGAATACGTACTTTCAGATAACCAGTCTGTTGGTACTAGTCGCCATACTGCTACATCCCAGCCTGCTGTGGTTCCAGCTGTGGCGTGATGGCTACGGTTTGCCACCAAACAGCTATCTGACGCATTATGTTGCCCCTACTCTACGCTGGGCGGCAGCCTTGGGTACACTAGGTCTGAGCATTTTTCTGGCCTATGAACTACGCAGATTTTTTGATAAAAAGAATTGGTGGAAATACATCGTCTATGCCACAGATGTCGCCATTATAGCCATATTTGTACACGGTCTGAAACTGGGCAAAAACTTGCAACAACCAGGTTGGTTCCAAAAAGTCTGGTACTTTTATGGGATTACTTTGTTGGCTAGCCTGCTGTACATCTATAACGCCAAGCGGCAAGATACCAAGAAGTGATCCATCCACATTCGAATGTGTCGCTGGCAGAATATTCTACTATGCGACTGGGCGGAAACGCCAAATACTTGCTGGACATCACTGACGCCAAAATGATTGGCCCAGCGGTAGACTGGGCAAAAGAGCGTAATTTGTCAGTCATAATGATAGGCACTGGCAGCAACATCGTCTGGACAGATGCGGGCTTTGACGGTCTGGTGCTAGTAAACAAAATACTAGGAATTGATGTCCAAAAACCAGATGAAAACAATGCCTATTACACCATAGGTTCTGGCGAAAACTGGGACAGCGTGGTCAAACGAACCGTAGACGACGGCTACGGGGGCTTGGCGGAACTGTCCGCCGTGCCTGGCACTACAGGTGGTACTCCTGTCCAAAATGTCGGTGCCTATGGCCGTGATGTGTCCGAAACCCTGTCGTCCCTAGAGGCCTACGACAACAATCTGCGACAATTGGTCACCCTGAAGGCATCGGATTGCCAGTTTGGCTACAGGAGCAGTCGTTTTAACGGCAAGGACAAGGGTAGATTCTATATCACCAGCGTAACTTTTCATGTCACAAAAGACGCTCCAAAGCCTCCGTTTTATGCTTCGCTGGCTGAATATTTTGAACAAAACGGCATCTCCGACATAACCACACCAGCTATCCGCGATGCCGTCATGGCCATTCGTCGCATAAAATTGCCTGACCCCAGCGTGGTAAACAATAACGGCTCGTTTTTCAAAAATCCCATAGTCAAAAAAGAAAAAATGGCCCAGCTAATAAAAGATTATCCAAAAATAGCGCACTGGGAAAACGGCGCAGAATTCAAACTATCCGCTGCCTGGCTGATAGAACATGCTGGCTACGCAGATGCCCACGACCCTGCCACGGGCATGGCAACTTGGGCGGCGCAACCTCTGGTGCTAGTAAACGAACACGCCAAAACTACTGCTGACCTGATGGCTTTTAAGCAAAAGATTATGGACGCAGTAAACCAAAAATTTGGCGTAGTGCTGACACAAGAGCCAGAAACCATTGGGGCCCATCCCGTTGTAGAAAAATAAACATAACCAAAATGTACCAACTCATCTGTGTGCCGTACCGTAAATATTGTGGTAAAATGTTCAAATGTTTGAAAATAACCCCGAGATTTTTTATGAGCCAGAAGAGCCAAATCTGCACGATATGCTAGAAATCGTCCAAGCCCAAACCACCCAGTTCGAGAATTCGGCTACGTACTTTATAAACAAGGGCACCGCCAAATCCATGGAATCTGTCGATGATCAGATAGGCGCCCTGTCCGAGTCCATTAGAAACGCCCTAATTTTTGTGTCCGAATCAGAGGAATATCCAGTCGAAGAAAAGGCCGGCTTGATGGCCAGCATATTGGTAGACGACGACAAGCGACGAGTAGAATTCCTAAACAAACTGTGCGAACCGCCAGAAGAAAGATTATTCAGAGTGGGCTACCCAGATGAAACCCTAATCGCTACGCAGATAAGTCAAATGATGGACTACTACGATAGCCCCGAGGACGCCGTGCAGAAAATATTTGAATACCACATGGTAAACATGGAAAAAGATATGGACTACTTTTCCCGAACACCTATCGCCATAGAAAAAATGGCAACCAGAGAGCAAATAGAAAAAATTCAGTCATCATTGATACGCATCGGCGAAACGGTCATAGGCACAGCACTCGGGATATATCTAGCAATAAACCTTTCCAATAAACGCCACAAAAAATAACTCTACTGGGGCAATGGGAACTTGAGGGCGAAATCTTTTATTTCATCACTTAACTTGTAAAGTAATTTATCATCCGTAGAATTATTTATCGCTAAATCTATCCATTTAACTATTTGGACCATCTCTGCTTCGGCCATACCACGCGTAGTTAATGCAGGCGTACCCAATCGTATGCCACTGGGGTCAAATGCCGACCGCGTATCGTACGGTACAGAATTTTTGTTTACAGTAATCCCTGCTTTTCCTAGTGCCGACTCTGCTTGGTTGCCACTAATATTTTTATCAGAAAGGTCCAGCAATACCAAATGTGAATCTGTACCGCCACTGACTAATTTATAATCCCTGGCCAACAGTTCAGAGGCTAAGACTTTAGCATTTTTGATAACCTGACTGGCGTATTGCCTAAACGCCGGCTGCATAGCCTCGCGCAAAGCTATGGCTATGCCCGCGGTCTGATGGTTGTGTGGTCCGCCCTGCAATCCGGGTATAATAGCGCGGTCAATCAGCGATGGCAGGTTTTCTCTGGTTCGCTCTGGCTTTTTTAATGGATTGGACGGCAACCCATTGCACAGTATCATGGCCCCGCGTGGTCCACGAAGAGTCTTGTGGGTGGTAGTTGTCACTACATCCGCAATTCCAATAGGACTAGGATATACACCGCCGGCAACTAACCCACCCACATGGCTCATATCGGCTAGCAAGTATGCCCCCACCGAGTCCGCAATTTCTTTGTATTTTGCCCATTCATAAATTCTGGGATAGGCGCTGCCGCCCGCAATAATCAGCTTTGGTTTGTGCTCTTTTGCCAGTTTGTACATCTGGTCTATGTCTATGATGCCCTCTGGAGTTACATGGTATTGGACACTTTTATAAAAAGTACTAGAAAAATTCAGCTTCAATCCGTGAGTCATATGCCCGCCGTGTGGCAGTGCCAGTCCCATCAACGTATCGCCCGGATCTAGCAATGCATAAAATGCCGCCAAATTGGCTGGTCCGCCAGAGTGTGGCTGGACATTGGCGTGTGTGCAGCCAAACAATTCCTTTGCTCTGTCTCGGGCCAAGTTTTCTATCTGGTCTACATATTCACAGCCGCCATAGTAGCGCATGCCAGGGTAGCCCTCGGAGTATTTGTCTGTCAGTCTAGACCCTAGTGCCTGCAAAACATCTACAGACGTGTGGTTTTCGCTGGGAATCATTTCCAGACCCTCTAGCTGTCTGCTAGTTTCTAGCTTTATAAGTTTTTCTATTGCCTTGTCTTTCATCTAAACAATCCCCTGCTTTAATTTTTTTCTGGTCTATGTACTAGTCTACTCCTATTTTAGCACGCCTAGCGGCCGTATTGCTTTGTATATCGTGCGTGGTATAATTTTTAGTACAAATATGAAAACAAACGAAAAAATAGGTCGATTAATAACTCAGATACGACAAGAACGCAATATGACTCAGGCCGAGTTTGCTCGCCGAATGCACACCAGTCAGTCGGCAGTCAACCGCATAGAACACGGCAAACAAAATCTGTCGCTGGAAACTCTGGGTCGTATCAGCGAGGTACTAAACAAAACAATAATTAGTATCGGAGAGAGCTCTACGATTAACTTGCAGATAGAAGGAGGGCACGAACTTCGGGGAGAGATATCCATAAAAACCAGCAAAAACGCGGCCGTGGCCTTGCTTTGCGCATCGTTACTAAACCGTGGCACCACCAAACTGCTAAATGTTGCCCGCATAGAAGAAGTAAACAGAATTATAGAAGTATTGGAAAGTATAGGTGTAAAAATACGCTGGATGAACGGAAACGACCTAGAGATAAAGCCGCCCGCCACTATCAATCTGGCAAAGATGAACAAAGAAGCCGCTCGCCGAACACGCAGTGTAATTATGCTGCTGGGTCCACTTATGCATTATTTCAAAGAGTTCCAAATCCCCTATGCAGGTGGTTGCAAACTAGGAAAACGAACCGTTTTGCCCCATCTGTACGCTCTGGAAGAATTAGGTGTAAATGTTAGCACAAAAAGCGGACACTACAATGTATCCGTCAAAGCCCGCCCCGCCAAAAGACCGATAGTTCTGTATGAATCTGGCGATACCACCACAGAAAATATCCTGATGGCAGCTGCGTGCATAGACGGCACAACTACCATAAAGATGGCCAGCGCCAACTATATGGTCCAAGACATCTGTTTTTTTCTACAAAAGCTAGGCGTAAAAATTGACGGCATTGGAACTTCTACTCTTGTAGTCCAGGGGGTCAAAAACATAAAGAAAAATGTCATTTATTATCCCAGCGAGGACCCAGTAGAAGCCATGACCTTTGTGGCAGCAGCCATAACCACCAATTCGGCTATTACCATACGACGTGTGCCAATAGATTTTATGGAATTAGAGCTACTAAAACTAGAAAAAATGGGACTCAGATACGACGCATCTCCTATCTACAAGGCAAACAACGGCAAAACCGACCTGGTGGACCTAAAAATCCACAAACACCACCAACTAATAGCCCCAAAAGAAAAGCTCCACCCCAGTGTTTATCCAGGATTAAACATTGACCATCTACCGTATTTTGTGCCTATTTGTGCGGTCGCAAAAGGTCGGACGCTGATACACGACTGGATATACGAAGATAGAGCGCTGATGTTTACAGAAATAAAAAAGATAGGCGTAGACCTGGAGCTAGCCGACCCGCACCGTGTCTATATAAATGGACCAACCCGTTGGAAATCAGCCGATGTTACCTGCCCTAGTGGCATCCGACCGGCCGTGATGTTGCTGATTGGTATGCTGGCTGCGTCAGGGACTTCCGTACTACGCAATGTCTACACCATCAACCGTGGATACGAAGATCTGGCAGATAGATTAAACAGCCTAGGCGCAAAAATCACAGTAACTCACGATTTGTAATTTTGTAATAATACCCTAGAAAATTAAAATGACCCCATTCAGGGATCATCATAATTTGGGGTGCTTGAGGAGAATTGAACTCCCGACCTCCGGAACCACAACCCGGCGCTCTAACCAACTGAGCTACAAGCACCACGAACAGGGGTGATTATACTATATGCACCACATATATTCAATGGTGCCCCGGGTAGGACTTGAACCTACTACCTTGAGCTTAGAAGTCTCCTGCTCTATCCAGATGAGCTACCGGGGCAATTGGTGCGGGATGGGGTAGTCGAAACCCCGTCCTAAGTTTGGAAAACTTATATATTAACCGTTATACGAATCCCGCACAAACATAACAGAACGTTGCTATTATATCAGATTATCTCTGTTATAATTAGTACATATGTTATTTGCAAAAAACAAATTGTTCAAAAAAACGCGGGCTTTTTTTGGTAATTACAAACAGCTGGGCATAGTTCTGGTGGCCGCACTGGCTTCTCTGATACTGTCACTGACAGGCAACAGCGGATGGGCACATATACTGATTAGCGCTACTGCATTGATTAGCATATTGCCTTTGGGCTGGGGGATGATAGAAGATTTGCGTAGCGGCAAATACGGTCTAGACTTGCTGGCTATCACGGCCATAGTGGTTTCTGTGCTGATGAAGGAATACTGGGCCGGCATGATAATAGTACTGATGCTAACAGGCGGAGAAGCCCTAGAAGATTTTGCCGAAAAACGAGCAAAAACAGAACTGACATCCCTGCTAAACCAAAAACCCAAAAAAGCCCACCTAATAAAAGGCAACAAAACACTAGATGTGGCCGTATCTCTGGTTGCAGTTGGGTCCAAAATAGTCATATACCCCGGCGAAGTAGTACCTGTGGATTGCATTATTTTAGAAGGCAATTCCAGCTTTGACGAGTCAAGCCTGACAGGCGAAAGTTTGCCGATCACCAAAGACATCAACGACCAACTACTGAGTGGCTCTATAAATATCGAAGGCGCCATAACAGCTAGAGCCCTACATACCGCAGCGGACAGCCAGTACGAACAGATAATAAAATTGGTCAAATCTGCTTCGTCAGCTAATTCGCCCTTTGTGCGGCTAGCCGACCGCTACAGCATACCGTTTACGGCCGTATCGTTTATCATTGCCGGTGCGGCGTGGGCTATCTCTGGGGAATCCATACGATTTCTAGAAGTATTGGTAGTGGCGACACCGTGCCCGTTACTGATAGGCGCGCCCATAGCACTCATTTCTGGTATGAGCCGAGCGGCAAAACACGGTATCATCATAAAAACAGGTGCGGCAATGGAACGACTAGCCGTCATAAAAACTGTCGCATTTGACAAAACAGGCACCCTGACAAGAGGACAACCGGTAGTCAAAGATGTAAAAGTATACGCTGACTACAGCCGTTCTGACATATTGATAGCCGCTGCCGCCTTAGAGCAGAGCTCTACCCATGTACTGGCAAAAGCCATAGTACAGGCTGCCCTAGATGCTGGGTCAAAACTCAAAAAAGCCAAACAAGTAAAGGAATTGTCTGGACGTGGGCTATCCGGTAGGTTGGACGGAAAATCTATTCTGGTTGGACGATTGAGTCTACTAGAAGACCAAAATGTAGAAATCCCTAAAAAGCTAAGCTCTCAATTGCCGAAGCAAACAGCAACATTTGTAGCTATAAATCAGAAACTTGCCGGCATCATTATGTTTTACGACGAGCTACGCCCAGAGAGCTCTGGTATGCTAGCAAAATTACGCGCGCTGGGCATTCACCATACGCTGATGGTCACGGGCGACAACGAGGCAACTGCAAACTCTATAGCCAAAGAGCTGGGCATTACTGATGTTACCGCCAACTGTTTGCCCGTAGACAAATTACGCGCCATAGAAAAAGTAACCCACAAACCCGTTGCCTTCGTGGGTGATGGCGTAAACGACGCTCCTGTGCTGACAGCTTCTGATGTCGGCATAGCGCTGGGTGCACGCGGATCCACTGCTGCCAGCGAATCAGCAGACGTAGTAATAATGCTAGATGACATATCCAAAGTAGCCACAGCCGTAGAAGTATCCAAGCGAACGCTATTTATAGCAAAGCAGAGCATACTGATGGGTATATTCATCAGCGTCGGGTTGATGGGCATTTTTGCCACTGGCAAATTCAAGCCAGTCTATGGTGCATCCATACAGGAGCTGGTGGATATAACAGTCATCATAAATGCCCTGCGCGCTCATGGCTCGTGGAAAAAGAAACCTAGGCTAGTAGCAAAACAACAGCTAACGGTATAAACAAATTATCTAGCCCATAAACGCCAACATTTTCTGCCAGTGTTGCTACAAAAGGTAGTATCAACAACTCCGTACGCAACAACGCAGTGTCACCCAAAGGGGCAAGTGCGAAGGTAATCATAACCAATCCAGCCGACACTGCAAAGAACGCCAGGCTACCGGCAACCGATTTATTTTGGCCAAACACTTTGTAGGAGTTTGAACGGCCTAGCTTTGTACCGACCAACGCCGCAACAGTGTCCCCGATGGCCAGATTTAGCATAGCCAACACAAAAACCCACCTAGAAGGATGCACTAGAACTATAGAAAAGACACTCAGCGGAAAAAAGAATTCACCCCAAGTAATCCGGTTTATTCCGTGCTGAGAACCAAATATCTTTAGCCACCTGGCTAAACCGACGGCTAAAAAAAAGGCGATACTGCCGACAAGTATAACGTTCCAACTGACAAAGAATGGGCAGATAGCTACGATCAACCCAGCTACGACATGGATTGTCTTTCTGGCTACCTCAGTCCGAATAGTGCCTCTGCTGTGAAGCTGTTCAACTATCAAAGTAATCATAAAACCCGATACTACAAGAAAGGCAGCGTTTAACATATTGTTTTATTATATAGGACTTTCCCGTTTTCTAGCCCTCAAACATCTGTCGATAAAATCTGAAATGAAAAAGCCCATCGAATGATGGACTGTTTCATTGGTCGGGGTGAAAGGACTCAAACCTTCGACCTCTCGGTCCCAAACCGAGCGCGCTATCAACTGCGCCACACCCCGAAGTGTGTTACGAGGTCTATTCTAACAGATTACTGGACTGTTTTCCAGAGCCTACGCTAGTCCAATATCTGCCGTATAGGCAAAATGGTTTTTGCCAGACCGTTTTCTGCTACATCTACCAGCACGGCGTTGAACTGCATCGTACCTTTTGTTTCTAGCTCGTTGCGGTTTTTTGTGCCGTCGCGCCACCGCGAAATGATAGAATCCAATTTTATTCCCAAACTAGAGTGCAAGCTACCGCACATTCCTACATCTGTAATATGGGCAGTGCCCTTTGGCAAAACCATAGCGTCAGCCGTAGGTATGTGCCAATGGTCGCCTATAACAGCACTGACGCGCCCGTCTAGGTAATGCCCTATGACCAGTTTTTCGCTACTGTAGTCGCCATGAAAATTAACAACTTTGGCACTATACTTAACATGTTTAGTTTTTTCTAGGATTCTGTCTATGGTAGTCAATGGATTATCTACAGGCTTGTCCGCATCCTTGCCCACTATCTGGCCCAACAAACTGACGACCAAGACCAAACCCTTCGCGGTCTGAACGGACTTTGCTCCCAACCCCGCTACATCATCTGGATAGTTGGCTGGTCGAATAACAGGCTGGTTTGGATCGTTCAGATGCCCGTTTAGTTCGGACCTATGAGTGCTCCAGTTGCCGCCACTAAAAAAGTCTATTCCCATATCCCTCAGTAGTTTAAAATCATCAGGCGACAGCCCCTTGCCCTCCGTAACATTTTCCGCCTGAGCGATTACCAGGTCAATATGGTGCTGCTTTTTCAGTTCTGGCAGAACCCTGCGAACGACATCTACCCCAGACTGACCCATAATATCGCCTATGTATAAAATATTCATCCCGCTAGAACCTTTTTGTTTATGATGTCTAGCAGTTCAGGAAACTGGCTAAATTTAGGGTCCAGCTGAAAGCTGAAATGCTTCATCTTTGGCAACAATACAAACTCTGCACCCAATTGTTTTGCCACATACTTTGCCCCGTCTAGCGGACAATATGGGTCATCGTCGGAGTGTACGACTATGAACTGCTTTGCCTTTGACTTGATTTTTTCGTAATCAAACGGGATATTTACGCCGTGCAACGAATCCCAGCCCAAATCTCCTCTGAATGTTCCGACCAAGATGGCTGTGTTGATATTTACACTCTCTGGTAAAACCTGCAACAAACCGCTGACTGCTACCGACCCAGACGAATGGCCTATCATGACGGAATCCTCAAAATCTTGCCCACTTTTTAGCAAAAAATCGTTGTACGCGGCGATGTCGGGCTTTTGGGAATTTGGCAAATCGGGCACCCAAACGCTGTGGCCTTTTTTTTCTAGCTGTTCCTTTAGCCAAGGAAACCAGTTGCTGGAATGGTTGGATGAGGTACCGTGCAGTATTACAAATTTCATCGCAGTACTCTGTTATTTGGCAAACTCTATGGCGCGCGTTTCGCGGATGACATTTACCTTTATGGTACCTGGGTACTGCATAGTGGATTCAATCTTTGTGGCTATATCGCGGGCCAGCTTTATGGCTGACAGATCATCTATGTCTTGTGGACGGACAAACACACGGACTTCACGACCAGCGCTGATGGCGTAGGATTTTTCGATACCCGGAAAGCCGTTTGCCACATTTTCTAGGTCCTTCATCCTGTCTCCAAAGTTCTCTGCGCTGATGTTTCTGGCGCCCGGCCTAGATGCACTGATGGCATCTACTACCCGCACTATTAATGCCTCTGGCGTTGTGGCTTCCATATCATCGTGATGTGCTTCGGCGGCGTGGGCGACTTCTTCTGGCGCTCCGTATTTGCGTAACATTTCGCCGCTAATGTGGTGGTGTTTGCCTTCCATTTTGTGAGTCAAAGCTTTTCCTAGGTCATGTACCAAGGCGGCGTATTTGGTGGTTTTTACATTGGCGCCAACTTCTTCGGCTATGATGCCTGCTATGTGCGCCATCTCTGTGCTGTGTTTTAGGACATTTTGACCAAAACTAGTACGAAACTTTAGTTCGCCCAAAAGTTGCAAGATTTCTTTTGGAATACCAATGATACCGACTTCTCTGGCAGCATCTTCGCCGGCGTGTATAACATCTTTGGCTACAAGCATCTGAGCCTTTTCAACTATTTCCTCTATGCGACCTGGGTGAACCCGACCGTCTTTTAGTAACATTTCTAGTGACTGCCTGGCAACTTCTCTGCGAATAGGGTCAAAACAGCTCAGCACTATCATTCCCGGGGTGTCGTCCACCATAATATCTACGCCGGTGGCTCGTTGTAGGGCTTGGATGTTACGACCTTCTTTGCCGATGATACGACCTTTCATTTCTTCGTCTGGTAACTTTACGCTGGTAATTGTACGCTCGGCAGTTACTTCGCTAGCCATTCTCTCCATAGCGCCAGTTATTATCATTGCTGCTTTGTCTTCGGCAGTTTCTTTGGCTTCGTTCTGAAGCTTGGCGATTAATCCCGTAAGGTCATTTCGGATATCTCGTTCCGTCATTTTTATCAGCTTGTCAGCAGCGTCTTCCTTTGTTAGCTTGGCTATCTTTTCTAGCTTGTCCTGCTGTTTTTTTCTGATGACTCGTATTTCGTCCTTTAGCTCTTCTACTTCGTTTTCGCCACCACGAAGCTTTTCGGCCCGCTTGTCCATATCTAGCAGCTTTTTGTCATAAGAGACCTCGCGGTCCAGCAAACGCTGTTCTATGTCCTTTATTTCTCGTCTGCGTGACTGTTCGTCCCTGCGTGACTGTTCGGACTCCTGATCTGCCTTTTGACGGGCTTCATCCACCAACTTGGTGGCTTCTTTTTTGGCCTTTGCCAGTTCTTTGTTGGCAGCGTCTTCGGCTGAACCAAGTTTTTTCTTTGTGACTACATTGTTGGCACCAAAGCCAACGGCTAGTCCAGCCACTACTAAAATAATGGTTATTGGATCCATATATTACTCCTTATATGTGCCAAAACTACAGGTTGCATCACTATCACATCTTTAGCTATTGTAGTCTCGGATTATCAAAATTTATAGAAATCTGTTGGACGGTCGGTTCTGTCTGCACAAAACCGATTCCTATCCCTAACTATAACTCTGACCACGGGTTTGGTCAACCGTCAAGTTCGCGGCTGGGTAATATGAACCTCGGTCCCATAGACAGGCATGACTGGGCTAGTGAATGATTTTGTTGCTATTTTTTTGATGGATATTTCTATCCAGTCGTCTCCAGTGCTGGACTCTATTGGTACATCTAGCGAACTGGCCAGGGCATTTGCCACGCTTATACCTATACGCAGGCCCGTAAAGCTCCCTGGACCTTTGTAGCAGACTACTGCTTGTATGTCGGACCACTGTTTATCCTGCGTTTTTAGCAAATCCAAAATCTTTGTGTGGATGGTTTCGGCCAGTTGCCGGTGGGCTACCCACTTTTCATAGGCCAGCTTTTCATTTGATTCGTAGAGGCCTATTTCCGCCTGTGGATTATCTGTTCGCAAAGTTAGTATCAACATATTCCATCCATAGCATAGCCCAAGCTAGCAGGATAACGGAAGTCCAGTTGGCGAGTTTCGTCGCCTGTAGATTTTATGTGAATCCTGATTCTGCTAGCAGGCAGAACATGCTGAACTACATCTGCCCATTCTATGACCACCACGGCGTGGGGATTTTCTAGGTCGTCGCCTAGTTCGTGCGTCATCAATCCTGCCTGTTCTAGCCTATAAAAATCATAATGATGCAGTTCCAGATTGCCCGCCTGATAAACCTGGGAAATAGTGTAGCTGGGGCTAGAAACATTGTCAGGGCTATTCATGCCCCTAGCCAATCCTCTGACAAATGTAGTTTTGCCGCCCCCCAGATCGCTGACCAATTCTATAACTTCACCGCCCCGTAGATTGTGACCTAGTTGCCCGGCGAGCTTTTCGGTAGCGTCTGAACTGGTAGATTCTGTTTGCCAAGTCTTTTCTGTACTCATATACTGCATATCCTACTGCAAGAGCACCAACTCCTGCAAGCACCCCAAAGTGCAATGGCGCTGGTTCATTCGGTAACTCCCTGCCATTTTGTTCGCTAACATTACCAGCAGTAGCAGGTTTTTTGGTAGACACAGCCTTTACTGCTTTTGTAGCTTTTGTGGCCTTGGATGCTTTGGTAGTGACTGCCGTTAATACAGGATCGCTATAAATGTTAGTAGCGCCAACGGTCGGAGAACCTGTCCACTTCCAGACGTCGTCCACCAGAGCCCACGCCTGCCCTTCCGGTGCATCGGTGTAGACATCTGTCGTGCTAATAATATTTCCTGCAGGGTCTAGCAAATGAGCCTGACCACCGGCATTCGCCAGAGACAGACTGGTGTTTCCACTCTTTATAACCAGATAGCCATTGGCTGGTATGGTCTGGTTTTGCAGAGTCACACTATAACTATATGTGTAGCCTGTCTGAACTTTGTAGCCTGTCAAATCTACGGCTACATTTGTTGGATTAAACAACTCCAAATACTCGTCAGCTTCGTCTGTTTGGGGCGACGCTGGGTTGGGCAACAACTCCACGATACTTATCGGTGAAGCTGGCAGTACTGTAGGCGGCGGAGATACTGGTGGTGGTGGCGCAGGGAACTCTGTAGGCGACGGATCTTCATCCTCTGTTGTCTGGGTAGTATTTGACAAGTTTTTGGTAGGGTTGGCGACCCACTTCCAGCCATCAGAAAAACGCGCCCAGCTCTGACCTTCTGGTGCGTCTTTGTACTGCACTGTTTGTATCGGCACAAACTGATCGTTCTCTATGCGCCCAAAGCTAATTGTATTTGTATCGCTGTTTCTCAGAGTTAATGTTCGCATACTTACACCGTCACTGAACTCTGTAAAAGAATCCAAACCATTGGCGTCTATGAACTGGTCTGGCCCAAAAGCGTATGTAGTTGTGGTCGTAGGTGTAATTACCTGTACCCCGCAGTCACCTAAAAAGCTAGGCTTGTCAGTCAGACCTATCAGCTCAATCCACTCGTTTCCAGTGTCATCTCCAGTAGGATTTGGCAACATTTCGTTGAGCTTTACATCTGTACATGCGTCTGGTGGCACAGTAGGTGGTGGGTCTGTAGGCAACACCAAAACAGTAGATAATTTGTTGCTCGAACCGAGCGTTGGGCTATAGGTGGGCTTCCAGCTGCTGACAAAAAACGCATAGGTTTGACCGTCGGACAAAACAGGCTGCAAAGTCAGAGTGCTAGTTATAGGCAAGGCCAGATCGCCGTAAAAACTACCAGAGATTAACTGCACAGTGTTCGGAGCATCAACCAACAAAGACAAGTCCAAAACGTCGCCCAGATTGTCCAGCACATTATTTATGATAATTATTGAAGGTGTCGCCTGCAAATCTCCGGCTGCCACAAAATATTTGACCCCGTTTATCAGAATGGGGCAGTCAATGTCTAGGACTGCGTTGCTATATTTTACCAACTCCAGTCCTGGCAAAATATCTTCGCCTTCCAGGCCTACGGCAAAGGGTTGAATTTCGTTTATAGACAATCCGCTACATGCGTGCCAGACAGCCTCAAAATCGGCACTACTATTGTCCGAATCCAAAAACCCTAGAGCGCTGTGTTTTCTGGTCAGCGAAGCACCTTTGCTGTGGACAGGCCCAGGTGTTGCACTTCGCAAAGGATCCGTAACTACTCCCCAACTGACCCTATCCATTATAGTGCTGCCTGTTACGAGCTCTAACGAACCTCCGGCGTCGTAAAGCGCCAGACCAGAGGGAAACTGCCTAGCAGTCGGATTGGCAGTCGCCAAACCTGCAGAAACAAAAACCATTGACGACCTAGCGGGCAAGCTGCCGGACAATGCTATGTTCCTAGACGTCGTATTGTTGCCGGCTGCAGTGTAATATTTTAATGCAACGCCTGTGGTGTCATATGGAACACTAGTGTTATTGGCTACGACAATATAGTCTTCGGCCGCACTATTTATGCCCTGAGACTGAACCTCTACAATACATAGGCTACAAACAGCGACGGCAGACGCGCTTGCTGGCACCAAAAGTAACATTGCCATCACCACCCCAGTGAAAAGCCGACTGTACTTCATCTTGGTAGTCATTGTACATCCCCAAAATACTAGTGCCATAAGTTATACACAGGATTATTTAGGTTATACTATTTACAGTCATGTTAAAGCTTAGCAATTCATTCAAAAATATATCGGTTATGAGTCTGCGTACCGGTGCCCCAGTAGCAAAAGTTTTGACTCCTATTATCGACCCAAACAACCTGAAAATAGAGGGGTTCTACTGTGCCGACAGCATCAGCAGGGACAAGCTGGTGCTGCTAGTCCAAGACATCCGCGAACAAAGCAATCTGGGCTTTATAGTTAACGACCACGACGTTTTGACCGACCCAAAAGACCTAATACGACTAAAAAGCGTCATGGAGCTAAACTTTGTAGTCATAGACAAAGCAGTCCACACAACCGACAAAAAGCGTCTGGGCAAAGTCACAGATTACGCTGTCGATATTTCTAGCATGTATATCCAAAAAATATATGTAGGCCAGTCTGTCCTAAAAAGTTTTAGCGGTGGTCAGCTGAGCATAGATCGTTCGCAGATTACAGAAGTAACCAACTCCAAAATAGTCGTCAACGACCCCTTGCAAGGCAAACAGATACCTCTAGGGTCAGCCGTACCAGTAGCCTAGTCTTTGTCTGTCAAGGCCGACTTTATGTCTCCATAGCCAAAACCTTGTCGTGCCAAATATTGCATCAATTTCATATCGTCCTGATATTTTGTCTGACGGCGTTTTCGGGCAATTATGTCCATCAGCACAGAGCTATCAGAGACTTCGTCCTCGGCCAGAACTTTTTCTATGGTTTCGCTAGAAATACCTTTTTGGCGTAATTCCAACTGAAGTTTGCGCAGGGAAGTTGGCTTTAGTAGGCGTCGGTTGGCTACCCAGCTAGTCGCAAAGGCCTCGTCATCTACCAAACCGTTCACAGTTAACTTGTTAAGTATGAACGTAGCACCGTCTTCGTCGTGCCCTTTTCGCCTCAGATAATCGCGTAGTTCCTTTTCGCTACGTGGCCGGCGCACTACCAGCTGTAGGGCCAGCCCATATATTTTGTCCAGTTTTGACAGCCCCTTAAATGACTCTATTTCTGTAACGCTGACTTCTTGGCCACTGTGAATACCCAGTCGTATTAACTCTGATTCACCCAGACTAAAAGTATATTTTTTGTCTACAAAAACAGAGTATCGATTTGCCCGTTTTACCTGTGGCCGAATATCAGTGATTTTCATTTCAAAATGTTTCTGCTAAGGCGTTATCATCTTTTAGAAAAAACTATTCTTCTTTGGCTACGGATGCGGCTTTGACCTTGCCGGCTATCTCGTCCATAACTTTGGGATTTTCTTCTAGGTATTTTTTGGCGGCTTCTCGGCCTTGGGAAATCTTTTCGCCGTTATAGCTAAACCACGCACCAGCTTTTTCTACTATGTTTTCGGCTGTGGCAAGGTCCAAAATGTCGCCACTAGTACTGATGCCTTGGTTGTACATAATATCAAATTCGGCTTGGCGGAAAGGTGGAGCCACCTTGTTCTTTACAACTTTGACACGAGTTCTGTTACCTATGATTTCTTCGCCTTGTTTTATCTGGCCGATTCGGCGAATGTCCATACGCACTGACGCATAGAACTTTAGCGCATTTCCACCAGTAGTTGTTTCTGGATTACCAAACATAACGCCTATCTTCATGCGAATTTGGTTGATAAATACCACTGTGGATTTGCTACGACTAATAACGCCTGTCAGCTTTCGTAGAGCCTGACTCATCAGACGGGCCTGCAAACCTGGCAAACTATCGCCCATATCGCCTTCTATCTCGGCCCTGGGCACCAGTGCTGCTACCGAGTCGATGACAATGATATCGACTGCATTTGACCGAACCAGAGTCTCTACTATTTCCAACGCTTGCTCGCCGTTATCTGGCTGGGACAGCAACAAATTGCTAATATCTACACCTATTCGCTTTGCGTATTGCGGATCTAGGGCGTGTTCGGCATCTATAAAGGCAGCCGTACCCCCAGCTTTTTGGACCTGTGCTATAGCGTGAAGCGTCAGGGTTGTTTTGCCTGAACTCTCGGGTCCATAAACTTCTACGACTCGACCACGGGGCAGTCCACCACCTAGGGCTAGGTCTAGGCTAAGTGCTCCAGTAGAAGTCGTTTCGATGTCTACTTTGTAGGACTCGCCAAGCTTCATGATGGAGCCTTTGCCAAACTGTTTTTCGATGCTCTCTAAGGCTAAACCTAGTGCCTTTTCCTTACCCTCAGACTGCTCCATAGCTGGTGCTAATGTGCTGACTTTTTTTGGTTCTTTTTTCGCTGCCATAGTTTTAGTCCTTTCCCTACCCTTTAGATATTGTTTTCTGTCTAAGTATAACAAAACTTATCCATCTAAAAACTGCTTATGGCTTATAATGTTAGCTGTACTATGACCAAACTAAATGTCAACACCAACCTAGGCGCAGCTTATCTAGATGACGATTCTGCAGTGTCTAGAACAGTTCGGCTGCTGATAACAAATGCCATAAAAGCCAAGGCTACTACATTGCACATAGAACCGTGGGAAAACAACGTCGGCGTTCGATACCGTATAGACGGTATCCTCCGACACGCCAACAAACTACCAAAGGAAACTTTGAGTTCCATAGTTTCTAGAATAAAATTGTTGGCAAAATTAGATATTGAACCGCAACCCATGCCCCAAGAAGGTCAATTCCAGATAAATATTGCTTCCAAAATGTACAACATCGTTGTAACGATCCTGCCAGTAGCAGATGGAGAAAACGTGGTACTACGCATCCAAAACCAATCCGAAAAGCCCAAAACCCTAGAAAAACTTGGCTTTTGGGGTCCATCGCTTGGTGCCATAGAACATATCCTGCGTCAAAATAGCGGATTGGTATTGGTCAGCGGTCCGGCTGGCTCTGGAAAATCAACCACATTGTATGGTATTTTGTCTATTCTAAATACTCCAGGCAAACACATATCTACAGTGCAAAACATCGTAAAATACAAAATACCACAGGCCGACCAACAACAAATAAACCAAAAAATAGGGACAAACTATACTGCCAGCCTAAAATCAATCCTACGAACCAATCCAGATATTCTGATGATTGACTATATAGGAGAAAAAATGACTGCCGAACTATGTATTCAAGCTGCTAAAAACGGAAAACTTGTTTTTGCCTCTACGCACACAAATGAAACCAGCAATTGTATCCCCTGGATAGCAAATCTGGGAATAGAGCCCCCTATGTTGGCCATTTCCCTCAGGGCCATAATTGGTCAGCGACTGGTTCGGAAGCTTTGTGTGGCGTGCAAGATAGCCACAAAGCCCAAACTGGCAGAGCTAAAACAAATTGCTGACTATTTTGACATAGCTAGTCCAACGGCGTTCAGCCAGATACACCAATTCGTAGAAATCTTCTCGGCCAAAAAGGACGCCAATCTGCCTACAACAGAAACAAAGATAAATAAATTGTGGAGAGCCAGCTTTGGCGGCTGCAACAAATGTAATCATACAGGCTACAAAGGCAGAATTGGTCTATTTGAAGTCTTAGAAAATAATCCAGGAATCCAAAGATTAATCATCGGCAAATCTAGCAATCAGACAATTCAGGCCGAAGCCACAAAAAACGGTATGCTTCCGCTAAAAACCGACGGGCTGATAAAAGCACTGTGCGGAAAAACGACCATAGCAGAAATAATGCAGGCAACTAAATAACTACTTGCCTTTCCAGTAGCCGTCGTTCTGGCTAGTATTGTTCTGGTCTTACCCAATAGTTCCCAAGCAAATAAACACGCCTAGCGCTATATTTTTTGAGGGGTAGCAATTATGACTACACGACCGTCGTTTACTCCCTTTAGACTGCAGGTATAAAGAGTAAGCTGTGCGCTACTGGTAGATAGCTCTAGTTTGGGGTCGTTCGGACTTGCTATCTTTTTTTCTTTTACTATGTAAACGGTTCGTTTGCCTTTCCAGTCTATTAAAATAGAATCACCTAAATTCATTTCATTTATATTATACAGAACTGATTGTTTGACTGTTCTCTGAGGAGTCCACTGTGCAACATATCGGTGTGCGGCCAATATAAAATTACCTCCACTATCAGGGTCGCCACGATCTGGGAATCGGTGCCAAGAACCCTTATTTAAAACACTTGCATTTCCACTAAATATTTCAGAATCAACCCCAATCTTAGGGATTATCAATCTATTTGTTTTTGAAACAACTGGCACGGTTGATAAGAATACT
>CALRAM010000001.1 GCA_943353165.1 uncultured Candidatus Saccharimonas sp. | reverse complement strand
TGCATCGAAGTCGAACTGCGAGGTTCGGTGGAGCGGTATCAAGTGAGAATGCTGGAATGAGTAACCATAAGGCAGGTGAGAATCCTGCCCGCCGAAAGAGCAAGGTTTCCTGGGCCACGATAATCGTCCCAGGGTTAGTCGGTCCTAAGCCGAGGCGCGTAGCGTAGGCGATGGACAACGGGTTAATATTCCCGTACTAGTCTTGTATTGTTTGGAGTGCGCGGCATGTTAGCAGGAGCGGGTTCATGGTTATATCCGTCTAAGTAGCGTAACAACTATGAATGAGAGGCCCTTACGGGCTGATTCTTGCGAGAGTGCTGACTAGAAAAGCTTCCAAACAGAGGTCCTTCACGACCCAGAAAAAGTATTGCGAACTTAAATTAGCTGCCTGAAACTCCGGAAAATTTTGGCAAAGGTAATTGTAATTACCTTTCAAATAATTTTACGAAGTTACCAGACCCTAATTTCAGCTCTCATAACTTATTTATGGGCCGCGATGGACCTCACGTACATGGCTATCCGTACCGCAAACCGACACAGGTGCTCAGGTCGAGAAGACCAAGGCGTACGAGTGAATCTTCGTCAAGGAACTCGGCAATTTAGCGACCGTAACTTCGGGATAAGGTCTGCCCCGTCACAATGTTCGTAACAATGTGACTTAGGGATTATTGCATTACGAGCTTTGAGGCTAAGAAGTATCGATTTCTGAGCGAAATCAGTATATCTGAGTGAAGTGTAGCTTTAGCTACATTGAAGGAAGATAAGCTGATTTGAGCCAGGAAGAATATTTATTAGCCCAAAGATTTGTATTGTAATAATCTAATGCCAGTTTTCCTTTTTGGAAAAGAACAATCGAGAACGAGACAAAACATCAGATCAGAAGGAAAGCTGAGCCATTAGTCATGTGCCATTTATGGGTATTGTGACGGGGCCGCAGCTAAGGAGCCCACGCAACTGTTTACCAAAAACACAGGTCTCTGCTAACACGAAAGTGGATGTATAGGGGCTGACTCCTGCCCAGTGCTGGAAGGTTAAGGGGAGCGCTTTACGGTGCGAACTGAAGCCCCAGTGAACGGCGGCGGTAACTATAACCGTCCTAAGGTAGCGAAATTCCTTGTCAGGTAAGTTCTGACCTGCACGAATGGAGTAATGATGTGGGCACTGTCTCGACGAAGAGCTCGGTGAAAGTGCATTGACGGTAAAGATGCCGTCTGTCCGCAGCAGGACGAAAAGACCCCGTGGAGCTTTACTACAGCTTGACATTGGGCTGAGCTGCAACATGTGTAGGATAGGTGGGAGACTTTGAAGCTTTGGCGCTAGCTAGAGTGGAGTCATCCGTGAAATACCACCCTTGTTGTAGTTTGGTTCTTACCGGAGCCACAATTTGCGTATAAATTATTTTGTACGTGAGTTCTGGCTTCGGGACCGTGTCTGGTGGGTAGTTTAACTGGGGCGGTTGCCTCCTAAAGAGTAGCGGAGGCGTTCAAAGGTTGGCTAAGTTCGGATGGAAATCGAACTGATAGTGCATACGCATAAGCCAGCTTGACTGTGAGGCCTACAAGCCAAGCAGGCACGAAAGTGGGAGTAAGTGACCCGTCGTATCGTGCATTTATGTACAATGAAAGTGGGATCGACGACGCAAACGGATAAAAGTTACCCCGGGGATAACAGGCTTATAGCGCCCAATAGTTCACATAGACGGCGCTGTTTGGCACCTCGATGTCGGCTCATCTCATCCTGGAGGGGGAGCACCTTCCAAGGGTCCGGCTGTTCGCCGGTTAAAGAGGTACGTGAGCTGGGTTCAGAACGTCGTGAGACAGTTCGGTTTATATCCGCTGTGGACGATAGGAAATTTGAGGGAATTTGTCCCTAGTACGAGAGGACCGGGATGAACGCACCGCTGGTGTACCAATTGTTCTACCAAGAGCATCGTTGGGTAGCTATGTGCGGACCAGATAAGCGCTGAAAGCATATTAAGCGCGAAACTGACCCCAAGATTAGATTTCCCTATGAGGACCCTGATAGACCATCAGGTTGATAGGCGCAAGGTGGAAGTGCGGTAACGTATGGAGCCGAAGCGTACTAATAGTCCCATTGACTTTTTATGACCTTTCACGAGGTCTGCTTGCAGATTTTCGTGAAAGGCTGCAATTGACTAGTTATTTGTGATTCTAAAGATTCACACCGTTTGTTTTACAATTTTTAAAAGTATCCAGGCATTATATGGACATCAACCCGCGTCAGTTTCGCTAGAGTAAAAGGTTCTAGAGATTAAAAGCACGTAACTAGTACTTTTAATCTTAGACTTTTAACTACAACGACTGTCGTAGTTGGTGCCCATGGCGCGAGGGAAACACCTGTTCCCATTCCGAACACAGCAGTTAAGCCTCGCAGCGGTTACAATACTTGGGTTTTAACCCTGGGAAAATAGCACGGTGCCAAATTATAGTTGAAGCCTCCTTTACGGGAGGCTTTTTCTTTGAAGAAAGCACCGTGCTATTTTCCCAGAAGGAAAATAATAGTAAATAGCCTAGGAAGGGTATTAAATTACATAAGGGGGTTGACATAATGGTTATGTAGTGGTATCATAACCATATTCGAGAGAATATTTAGAGGGTTTTCAGATCTGCTATAAAGCAGAAGCTGGAGGCTCTTTTTATTTCCGACGATGTTATTAATATAAGGGAGGCTAATTAAATGGCTGGAACAGTACATGGCGGCAAAGCCGCTGCAACAACTAACAAAGAAAAGTATGGAGCTGATTTTTATGCAAAAATCGGTGCTATGGGCGGCAAAAAGGGTACAACTGGTGGTTTTTATGCCAACCGTGAGCTAGCTCGTATAGCTGGTGCAAAAGGTGGACGAATTAGTCGTCGTACCAAAAAGACTGCCTAATACATTTAGGTAATCTACAAAAAAGTCGTAGAGGAAGTATTGTGCTTCTGAAGCGGCTTTTTTTGGTTTTTTGCGTTCATTCGTCTGTAAGGGCGGCAAAATCGTGACGCCGTAACATCCCAAATATTTTGGCAATTATGACAGTTGTATTTTTGTGGCGTGGTTTGCAGGCAAACTAATCCGCATCTAGGGCAGGTGCTTCTCTTGTGTAACCAGTCACGATACGTGTCCAAACAATCTTGGATATGATTTTCGTCAATATTATAACCAGTAAGTAGGCCTATTTCTTTGGCCTTCTCCCATGCTTGAACCTCCATAAGGAGTAGATCTATGTCCAGCGAATAATTTGTGTGTTTTAGCTGGGCATGCCCAGTTTCGTGGAGTAGAGACCATGCTCCTACAGTTTTCTCCGACACATTGTTTGGGTAGCTGATGGTTTTTGTGGCAGGAGACCAAGAAAAAGTGTTACCTATACTGAATATTATATCAGGAAAGGTATATCTAAGCTTATTTACTAATGTGTCCATATTTTGCCTTGGCTATTTCGTAGCAGCCGTACACCACAGCTTCTTCGGGATTTTTGGCCGATAAAATTGGAGGTATTGGCACTAGTGGAGTAGCGTAATTTTTTAGGGATTTAGTAAGCTTGGAAGAGAATTTATCAAAGTTTGTACTGACCCCACCACCCATAACTATTGCTTGAGGTTGGGTGACTGCTATGAGGTCAATCAAGCCAACCGCCATGTCATGAGCTATGGTGTCCCAAGTTTTAGAATCGGTTATGTCGCTGGCTCTTTTTCCAAAGCGTTTAACTATGGCTTTACCAGAAACTACGTCTTCCCATTGGGCCATCTTGCCATCTGAACTTATTAGTATTTGACCTCCTTCGCTATCTGCCATGGCTGGGTCTATAATACCTTTTGTGATAAGAGCACAGCTAATCCCAGTTCCGATTGTTACATACAGAACGTTTTCGTATTTGGATTTTAGGAGTAGTGCTTCTGATAGGCCAGCTAGTTTGGAGTCGTTTTCTACGACGACAGGGCAATTAAAAATTTTTTCTGTATCGTTTTGGATAGGTTGTGGCTGCCATTTTAGTGTGCCGTAACCAAGGGTAGCCCCATTTTCTCTATCTATTTTGGCCGGTACCGCCACGGCCCCGTAACTAAAGGTTTTTGTAGATAAATTTGCTAGATTTATCTGTAGGTCGTTTAAAAAATCTTTGTAATTCTGTGAGGTTTCAAAGCGTTTCTGTTCTATTATTTTGCCTTTGAAATCAAAGACAGCAATAAGTGTTTTTGTGCCACCGATATCTACCGCAACTATCATAATTTCAAGTGTATCATATTTGCCCGATATGAATACTTTGACCTAAAGGGAAATAACAGATATAATGTAGTTAACCAAAACGATTTTTATGGTAGAGAGCCAAAAAGTCCCGAGGAATACAACATTAAGGAGGCATGTAAAACATGTCAAACACAACAACTGTCACTATGGATGAGCTTCTAGCCGCCAGTGATATTCAACAATTAAAAACGGGCGACGTAGTAGAAGGAGTTATTAGTTCTATACGAAAGCACGAGATATGGATCGACCTAGGCGCTAGGGGCGTAGGTATTGTTATGCGTCGAGAAATAGGTAACGGTCAAGTCTTAGAAGTAGGAGCACCGATAGTTACCAGTGTCGTTGACCCAGAGATGGATGAAGGCTACGCCTTGCTTAGTATGCGTAGAGCTGTAAAAGACCGTGGTTGGGACGAATTGCAGCGATTGTTTGAAACCCAAGAAATAGTAGAGATTACCCCATATGACGCCAACAGGGGCGGTCTGTTGGTAGAGATCGAAGGAATACGTGGTTTTTTGCCAGTTTCGCAATTGGCTGCAGGGCATTACCCAAGAGTTTCTGGAGCAGACAAAGACGAGATATTGCAAAAACTAAACCAGTTACTGGGCAAAGGTTTGCGAGTTCGAGTCCTGGATGTCAGTCGAAAGGATAACAAGCTGATATTTTCAGAAAAAGAAGCCGTCAAAGACGACATGCAGTCTAGGTTTTCAGAGCTAAAAGTTGGTGACGTCGTAGAGGGAGTCATTACTGGAGTCATAGATTTTGGAGCATTCGTAAATGTTGACGGGATTGAAGGTTTAATACATATTTCCGAAATTTCTTGGGAGCGCGTTGAAGACCCCAGAGAATACGTAAAGAGTGGCCAAGCCGTAAAAGCAAAGATCATAGCAATAGACAAAGACCGACTAAGTTTGAGCCTAAAACAAACCACCGAAGATCCTTGGCTACAAGAAGTAAAAGCCTTTAAAAAAGGCGATACTGTTGAAGGAAAAGTAACACGCATAACCCCATTTGGTGCTTTTGTACAACTGAGCCCATCTGTTGAGGCTCTGGTACATGTGTCCGAGATGACAGATGAAGATTCCGCAGACCCAGAACAAATATTCAAGCTAAACGAAAAGAAAAATTTTAAAGTTCTAGAAATTGATACAGATGGAAGAAAAATAGCCTTGAGTCTGAAAGATGCCAAGAAACCTGCAAAAAAAACCCCAAAAGAGTAAAACTAGCTTAAGGCTGGGAAAGGAACGGTAGTTACATGGCAACAACGATAGAAGTAGATGGCACTATCACTGTTGGTGACCTAGCAGAAAAGCTAGCGATACCTGTAACTCGTCTGATCACTGAGTTGATGAAAAACGGGGTTATGGTAACAGTTAATGAGCGAATAGATTTCGACACAGCCCAGATTATAGTAGGCGAACTAGATATAGAAACCGTTCTGACCAAAAAAGACGACCAAAGCGTAATTGGCCGGTCAAAGCCAAAGGCCAGCAAAAACGCCCTGACCAGACCGCCCGTTGTGGCTGTTATGGGTCATGTTGATCATGGAAAGACTAGCTTGCTAGATGCGATAAGGGGGTCTTCTGTAGTAAAAGGCGAAGCTGGGGGCATAACCCAGCACATATCTGCTTATCAGGTAAAAAGTGGTAATCGGCCGATAACTTTCCTAGACACACCTGGGCATGAGGCTTTCGCTGCCTTGAGGGAGCACGGAGCGCAGTTGACTGATGTTGTAGTGATAGTTGTGGCTGCAGACGATGGGATAAAACCACAAACCATAGAGGCTATTAGATTTGCCCGCAAGGCTGGTGTCAAGATGATAATAGCCGCCAACAAAATGGACAAAGAAGGTGCCGACATAAACCGCATAAAACAACAGCTATCGGAACAAGATTTGCTAATAGAAGAGTGGGGCGGTGATGTAGTTGTCGTAGAAGTTTCTGCTAAAACAGGTAAAGGAATACCAGAACTTTTAGAAATGATACTTTTAGTTTCTGATGTAGAGGATTTAAGAGCAGATATCGACGTCCCAGCCTCTGGGTTAATCATCGAAGCTCATATGGAAAAGGGTAGAGGCCCAGTAGCCATAGCCTTGGTAGAGGCGGGCAAGATAAAAACTGGCGATTTTATAGTAGCCGGCGGAACATACGCCCGTATAAGAAACCTAGAGTCTACAGATGGCAAAAAAATTATGGAAGCTTCGCCTTCAACTCCAGTTGTATTGACAGGTTTTAAGGAATTACCAGAATTCGCAGACGAGTTTATTGGAGTTGCGGACGAGAAAACAGCCAGAACCCTAGCGGCCAGTCAATCGGGGGACAATCAGGCTGGAAGCAAGATTCATATGAACAGTGCTGAGTTGATTCGAATGATAAATAGAACAAATGAACTAAACGAGCTAAATTGTATCGTAAAGGCTGATGTACAAGGCTCTTTGACGTCTGTTTTGGATAGTTTAAAATCTTTGGATACCAGCGAAGTCGCTATTCGTATAGTAGGTACTGGTGTAGGTATGATTTCCGAAAATGACGTACATCTGGCACATACTAGTGGCGCAGTAATCTACGGTTTCAATGTTAATCTACCGACAAATATAAAACAGTCTGCTAGTCGGGACAAGGTCAGTATCCGCCTTTTTAAAGTTATTTATGAACTACTGGACGATGCAAAGGCCGAACTAAGTAAATTGTTGCCACCCGAAATAATTGAAACTGAACTAGGAAGATTACTGATAAAAGGTGTCTTTAATACTACGAAAACAGGCGTTATATGTGGCGGAGAGGCAACAAAAGGCAAGTTAGTTGCTCCTGCCATAGGATTAGTTTACAGAGACAATGAAAAGATAACAGAAGTAGAGGTTACGGGATTAAAACGTGGTCCACAGGAAGCCAAAGAAATTATAGAGGGCGAAATGTGTGGCGCCTCTCTAAAGACAGAAGGCAAATTAGACTTACAGATAGGTGACAGAATTGAATTCATAAAACGGGAAATAAAAGAACGTACACTCTAGAGATCATTTATAACTATTGTTATGGAAGAAAATTGGAAACCAACCACAGAAGAAGACCAGCCAGAAGATAACAAAGAGCAGGTTAACTCTTTGGGGCAATGGGAGGGCGGGCTTTTTAGTATATTAGAAGATGATTTAGAAAAAAAAGAAAAAAAGAAAAAACTGGCAGCAAAGCAAAAGCGACTAGCAAATATTTTCAAGAAAGTTGTACCTAAAATTGAGTTAAACGAAGTAAAGCCAGACTTTGAGGTGTCTTCAGAAATAAGCGCAGAAATAGATTCGACTGATCAGCCTCAAATAATAGTTTTAGAGGAAGTTGTAACGATCAAGGATGCGTTAGTTACAGATACTGTAGAAAACGAGTACACGGAGCAAAATGTCAAAGAAACAGAGCCTAGTGCAGTCCATATCTTGCAGATTGACAGAGACGATAGATCTATTCATGGTCCAGCAACAGTAGCAGAAGAATACACTGTTTTAGCATCAACTTTGCCCGTAGAAGCCACAAACGATTCTTTGGATTTGAACGGACCAAGTATTTTTGCTAAAAAATCTTTCCTTCAGCCAATCGTGGAAAAAATACCTCAGAAAAAAGAACAAAAGCCCAAGCCCAAAAAACAATCCGTTTTTGCTAAACTTTTTTTTGGCAACAAGAAAAAATATACCCCTGATAAGTTACCTAGGACTGAATTTGAAAGACCAATAACCCAAAAATCAAAAAATATCTCAGAAATTTCTAGTCATAGAGCAGAGAAAGAGAAAATCAGACCAAAATATTACGAAAAAATCAGACCTAGCAGAGTAGGTCCAGAAGATAGCATAGGCGCAAATACCAGCCAAAAATACAGTCGTAGCGTTGAATACAGAGAGCCTACAGCAAAATACCGAGAACTTCGTTATGAATCTATAGATGAAGATTTTGCAAAGGGAGCCACACCCATAGGCGCCTTCTTTCAAAATAGTGCCATGAACAATAAAGACAATGATTTGGCTCAATTGGCTAGCGCCAAAAGCCTTCTCCAGGTTATAGCCAAGCAAAAAAGCTTAGAAAAGGCTCAAAAAGAACTCTACCCAAAGGCTATAAAAGGCGGTGTTTTAGGGGCAACAATAGTTTTAGTAGCCTGTTTTTTGGTCTATTTATTGAACGGTTTGCTTTAAATCAAAAATTTCTGATAAAATGAAAATGACATAAATCATAAGCAGGAATATTCATATGTTTAAATTAGACGAGAATTTATTACGAGAACTAGGACTGGTCAGTCTGCCACCTGTAGAAAAAAACAAGATGTTGGCCCATATATATGAAACTCTAGAGATGCGGGTTGGTATGAAATTGGCCGAACAGATGACAAATGAACAGCTAGATGAATTTGAAAATTTTATAAACAAAAATGATGAGCCTGGTGCGCTGAAATGGCTAGAGTCTAATTTTCCTGACTACAAAAAAGTTGTTGCTGACCAGCTGGAAAACCTTAAAATAGAGATAAAGGCTAGTGCTCCCCAGATTATAGCGGCCAGCCGACCCGAATCCACAGAAGCTTAGGCAGGGCTGCTGTAGCCCCTGATAAACTCTGCAGAGGTCATTTCTTTTTTGCCAACAGGCTTTATCCCTAGTATGCAAAGACAGCCTGACCCAGTTTGAACTACTATATTCCCAGTCATAGGGTTTATATCTAATTCTCCTGGTTTAGCATCAGTCAGGTTGATTTTTGATACACTAGTTTTTGTAATTATGACCTCTTTTTTTAATATTGTAGTACGGCTTTTCGGCCAATCTATATAGGCTCTGACCTCTCTGTCTAGCTGGATTGCAGCTTTTGACCAATCCAAAATACCATCAGATTTGTTTATTTTCCTAGAATAGGAGATCCCGGTGCTAGTTTGGTCATAAGGAACTATTTTGCCCGTTAAGTACAAGGGTAAGTCGTGCAAAAGCATGCGGTTACTCAGGTCTATTAGTTGCTCTGTTAATTCTGGATTTGTAGCGGACTTTTTTATGGGTATTGTTTGCTGAGATAATAGTTGTCCTTCGTCTAGCTCTGGTACGATTGCCATCAAGCTAACGCCCGTTTCTTTTTGGCCACTTAATATAGAAAAACTAATCGGGTCTGCTCCTCGCCATTCTGGTAAAAGGCTAAAGTGGCTATTAACGATGCCCTTGGCAAAACTATTTATAGACTTTGTGGACACGATAACACCGTAGTCAACTATTATGCCTAAAGGACTAGAGAATTTTTTTTGCCCTAGGACTTCGTCTAGTTCTAGCTTTGTGTTTGCAAAAAAAGTCGGCAGTTCTAGTTTTTTTACCAATATTTCTACTGGAGCAGGGCTTTTGTGATGGGGCGGTTTAGCTTTTGTGATTACGGCTTCTATAGTAAAGTTTTTTGCTAAAAACTCTAGCGAAGCAGAGGCGACAGGGCCACTACCAAAGAATACTATTGTTGAGGATGTCTTTTTCATAGTCCAGCTTTGTTAATTTTCCATTTTTCTCTAGTTTAAAAAACGCGTCTTTGGATTCTTTTATGTGGTCAACAAATACTACGCCATTGTTATGGTCCGTTTCGTGCTGCAGTATTCTGGCCATATCCCCTTTAGCTTTCAGGCTAAATAGTTTGCCGTTTATATCTGTAGCTTTGACGCGAACAGTTTCATATCTAGGGACCAGCCCATAGACTTCTTTGATGCTCAGGCAGCCCTCATAATCAGTTTTTTGTTCGCCCTCATATTTTGTAATCTCTGGGTTTATAAAAACAATAAACTTTTCTGGGTCTTTTTGGTCCCTGACGATAAATAGCCGAAGCAGGTGGTTAACCTGGGAGGCTGCCAGCCCAACAGTTATTTCGTGATCTCTGGAATTTTCCCAGTCCAACATAGCTGTCTTCATATCGTCTATCAGCACCAGGGTTTCTTTTGTGATTAGCCCAATTTTTTTAGACCTTTGTCTCAGGCTTGCATGGGGCAGTGTGATAATATCTTCTTTTTTCATAGCAATAATCAGATTATAACACTTAACCGGCGTATGCTAGAAGCCCCTATAACAGATGTGATGGGTCAATGTCGTGCGTCCAGTTGGCTGGCAGGACGCCTATGACCGCCGTTAGGTTGGATCTTTTTAGTGATTTGATGATGATCTGCCAGCTATAGGAGTCCCGTGTTTTTTCGGTAAAAGAGGACGTAGGACCAATTATTTCTATGGCTTTGTGATCCATTCTGAGCTGTTCTGCCAGTGATATTGCAGCCTTTTGGGCACTGGCACTAGATTTTCTGGAGCAAGCCAATTTTAGTATGTAGCAATTTGGTGGAAAATTAAATTGCTGTCTTTCTGTCAGCTGTTCGGTATAAAACTGTAGATAGTCCTTTGATATAGCTTGTTTTATTACGGGCGAATTTGGATTGTATGTTTGGATAATCACTCTGCCAGGTTTGTGTCCCCGGCCAACTCGACCTATAACCTGGTTTAGCATTTGGTAGGTGCGTTCCTGGGCTGTGTAGTCTGGAAAATTTAGAGCAGTGTCTGCCAGCACTATTCCTACCAATGACAACTGGGGTAGATCAAGCCCTTTACCTAGCATTTGCGTGCCTACCAATATATCTATTTCTCCAGACTGGACTGACTCATAATTAGATTCCAGTTTTTCTTTTTTGCCCAAGTCGCTATCAAAGCGTTTTATTTTGGCATTTGGGAAAATGCGTTCTAGTTCACTGACGATAGATTTAGTTCCTGCGCTTCTGAACAGTAAATTTTCGGAATTACAACTGGGGCAGACTGTGGGAGTTTTGGTGCTATAACCGCAGGTGTGACAGGAAGCTTTATGTGTGTCGCCGTGGTAAGTCAAAGGCAGGTCACACCTAACACAGGTGGCTTGCCAGCCACATGCCTGGCACAAGATTATGCGGGCTGTTCCTCGACGATTTAAGAATATCAATGATTGCTCGTTTGCCTCCAGGCTATGGGTTACGGCATCAATCATCTGGCTACTAAGCGTCGATGAGTTTTTGAAGTCAGATCTATTTTTCAAGTCAACAATTGTCGTTTTTACAGGGGAAGATTTGCCGGCGGCCATTTGCTGCATACGTATTATGGGTAATTTGTTTTTTTCAAAGACGTAGTAGTCCGCTATATTTGGGGTGGCGCTTCCAAAAATAGCTTTTGCTTGGTGGAGTTCGGCTAATTTTGCAGCCACGCGGGTAGTTTCGTAATAAGGCGCCTGTTCTTGTTTGTATGAAGTGTCGTGCATTTCATCCACTACGATCAATCCAACGGATTCCAAGGGTGCAAATAGCGCAGACCGAGGGCCTATTACTACTATAGGGCGAGCCGAATTATGTATAGTCCACCAGGCCTCCAGCCTTTGCTTCGGGGTCAATCTAGAGTGCAAGAGCACTACATCATCAGGGAATACGTCAATAAAACTGCCAACCAGCTGGGGTGTTAGTCCAATCTCTGGAGTCAGCACAATAACCGAGCGGCCGGATTTGATAGATTTTTTTGCCAGTTCTATATAAACGCGAGTTTTGCCAGTGCCAGTATCGCCGTGCAACAGAGCGCTATGACCAGGCGTCTTATTTATAACCTGAACTGCATTCGCCTGATCGGTTGTCAGAGGGGGTAAATCTGTAGCTGTTGATAGAGAATGTTTTTTTTCTGCCAAAACAGGTATTTTGCCCAGTAAAAAACTAGGAACCAGGAGGGCATTTATCATACCGTTTGGAGCTGGGTAGTATTGTTTTATCCATCGTATTAGTTCTAGCGATGGAAGGCCAATGGCCCGTGTAGCAATAATTTTGTTAACTGATTTTGTATGAAAAGTTGGCTTGTTGACCTTTTTGGTTATTATTCCCAACGTTTTTTGGTTTTGTAGTGAAATTTCTACTACGTCACCTACGTTTAGGGGCAAAACTGAACTATAGGTCAGGGGTGTTTGCTTGTGGTAGCGTTGTGAACCAACCAAAACGTTGTAGTACATACCTCTATTATAATGGTCAAAAGCAAAAATGTATTGAAAACTATTGGAGTCTACCGTATACTCAATGTTGTTCATATAACAATAGAAGAGCTTATGTTAGATGTATTTATAACTTCCAGAGTCAGACGAAAGATAATTGTGGTGTATGCGAAGTACCCCGATTTCAAGACGCACGTCAGGGGTCTGGCAAAACTTATCAAAGAAGATGCGGGCAACATACAGCGCGAACTAAAACGATTGGAAAAAATTGGATTTCTCATATCAGAGCGCCAGGGAAATACAAAGATTTACCATACGAACAAAAACTTCGCCATATTCAAAGAGTTACAGAGCATAGTGTTAAAGTCACAACGAATCAAACAAAAAAATCAGCAGCCCGGCATACTATAAATATCAACACTTGCAGAACTCACTCTGTTAGCGTACAATAATCAGCATGATACAAGTAACACGCAAAGACTCCAAAGAGTCATTAGAAAATTTGCTTCGTCGATTTGGACGAAAAGTTCAACAGTCGGGTGTTATAGCAAATGCCAAACAGTTGCAGCATTTTGAAAAGCCAATCAGCAAACCTGATCGACGCAAAAAAGCTATCGTTCGTCGTGAACGAAAGAATATAAAGCTCAAAAAGCTTAAACTTGGCCAACAGTAAAAATGTCTACAAAACAACGCATAGACCAAGATTTGAAAAAGGCAATGCTGGCAGGGGACAAAGACAAGGCCACTCTCTATAGAGGTCTAAAGAGTGCCATTTTGTACGCCGAAGTAGCAAAGGGACTTCGAGACACTGGCTTGCCAGAGCCAGAAGTTATAGCTGTGCTAGCAAAAGAAGCAAAACAACGACAAGAAAGTGCCGACGCTTTTGAAAAAGCAGGTAGTGATATTAGGAAAAATGCTGAATTATCAGAGAAAGAAGCCATAGAACAGTATCTGCCTAAACAGATGGATGAAAATGAACTGATTAGGATAGTAGATGCTGTTGTAGCAGAAAAAGGACCTTTAACTTCTCAGACTATGGGATCAGTTATTAGCCAGATAAAAACAGAAACCTCTGGTAAAGCAGATGGTGCCAGGATAGCAGCGCTGGTAAAGCAGAGATTGAACGGATAGTATGATTATATTTATGGGAGTTGCAGGTTCTGGCAAAAGCAAACAGGGCAAATTATTGGCGGATACCTATGGTTTGCCTTGGCTGTCGACCGGAGAGTTTTTGCGCATGTTAGTATCTGGGCAGCAGCGCAAAGATATGCTGGCAGGAAAGCTTTTAGACGATCAACACATCATATCTCTGGTCCAAAAAATGTTTGCCATAGTCGACACAGACAACGAGTTTATAATTGACGGGTTTCCTAGAACATCAGCGCAGGCAGATTGGCTAATAAACCACGCAAAACACGGACAGTTAAAAATAAATGCAGTCATACACCTAAAGGCTAGCCAGCAGTCCGTCCGAAAAAGACTGATTAGTAGGGGACGTCAAGACGACAATCATGAAGCGTTGTCAGAGAGATTTCATGAATACGAAGAAACAACCCTACCTATACTGGAACAGTTTAAAAGTTCTGGTATTGAAGTTTTTGACATCGATGGAGAAAAATCACCAGAAGCTGTACACACTCAGATAACTTTAGCCCTGAAAGGTATCATCTAGGTATTAACATATGTCTTTAACACTTAAATCTCCGGCCCAAATAGACGCTATGAGAACTGGTGGACAAATACTAGCAAAGGTACTAATGACTCTGAAATCAGAAGTCAAATCAGGTATGACGCCAAAGGATATGTCCAAAATTGCCAAAGCCGAGCTAAAAAGACTGGGTGGCAAGCCAGCATTTCTGGGCTATCAGGGCTTTCCAGACATAATATGTATTTCTGTAAACGACCAGGTTCAACACAGTATACCCAGCAACATACCACTAGTTGACGGCGATATAGTAAACTTTGACTTTGGTGTTTTGTATCAGGGAATGATAACTGATGGCGGAATAACAGTTTGCGTCGGTGGGCAACCAGACAAGGACCAGCAAAGATTGATTAACGGAACAGAGGAAGCTCTAGCACGAGGCTTGGCGCAAGTACGAGATGGATGTCGCGTTGGAGATATATCGGCAGCCATAGAGTCGGTATTAAAAAAATACAATCTAGGTATAGTTAGGGAATTAGTTGGACATGGCGTTGGATACGCCTTGCACGAAGAACCAGAGATACCAAATTATGGCAGGCGTGGTCATGGACCTACGCTACGATCAGGTATGACGATAGCAATTGAGCCTATAGCAAACCTGGGTGGAGATGCTATCGTGCACGATAAAGACGGTTGGACTTTGTGGACAAAAGACGGCAGTCATTCGGCCCAATTCGAGCACACAGTAGTTGTTACCAAGAGCGGCTACGAGATTTTAACCAAGATATAACTTGTAAGCTCCTTACGATAAGCGTTATAATTCATTCTATGCGCGAACAATCGCAAAATTATTATTTTGGTTTAGACATTGGTACCAGTGTGGTTCGTTGTGTTATTGGATCAATAGATCACGCAGAAGGCGCAGAACTTTCTATTGTTGGTCATGGTTCAGCCCCAAACATGGGAATGAGAAAAGGTTCAATTGTTCATGTCGAAGATGTTGCCGACGCAATCAGAAGCGCCATAGACGAAGCCGAACGGGTTTCTGGAATAACTGTTCGACAGGCAACAGTAAATATAAACGGGAATCATGTGTTGGGTTTAAATTCTAGGGGTGTGGTGGCTATTAGTGCCGCAAACAGAGCCATAGATAACGAGGATCGTCTAAGGGTAGATGAAGCTGCCGCAATCATACAGATGCCGCCGAACCGTGAAATCGTTCAGATTTTTGCCAGAAGCTATCGTTTGGATGGCCAAGACAATATAAAGGACCCAGTAGGAATGCAGGGAGTAAGGCTAGAAGTAGATACCCACATAGTTACTGCCGCCACCCCAAACCTCAGGAACTTGGATATTGCCATGGATAAAGCAGGCGTCTCGATAAAAAACTATACACTATCTAGCTTAGCATCGGCTGAAGCAGTATTGAATCGTCAGCAAAAAGAAGCGGGCACATTACTGTTAAATATTGGAGCCGGTACGACAAATATGGTTGTAGTGGAAGACGGTGAAATTCAGCATGTTGCCGTGTTGCCGGTAGGAGGTATGAACATAACAAACGACTTGGCTATAGGGCTCAGAACAGATTTGGATATAGCAGAACTGGTAAAGGTACAGCACGCAAGCCTGTCTCCTACTCCAAGCCACAAAAGCCGAGTCGCAGTCCAGTACGAAGGAAAGATGCACCAGTTTGATGCCGAAGAAGTCCGTATGATAACAGAGGCAAGGGTAGATGAACTGCTAGAACTCGTGGACAAAGAACTTCGTAAAATCCAAAAGTCACGCAAATTGCCAGGGGGTATTGTTTTAGTCGGTGGAAGCGCTTTATTGCCTGGAATTGCTGATTTTGCCAAAGAAAAACTTCAGCTGTCAGCCAGAGTAGGAAGGTTACAGCCACTAGGAGGGGTAATTGACACAGTTAACGACCCTAGTTATTCGACTGCAGTAGGCCTTGTTTTGCTGGATATGCTACTTATTTCTTCAAACCACGGGCATCCTACTGGCAAACCAAATTCTAACGCTTTCGGTTTGATAGAAAATTTGCTCAACAGAATCACAAAGAAAGCCAGGTAGGTTTTCTGCGTAACAGTTTATTGCTCGATATTGTCGAATAGGTTATAATCCAGGCATATCATTTGGTAAAGAAGGGGTTTTTGTTATGCCACAAGTCGCACCTGTTATAGAAACGTTCGCCAGAATAAAAGTTATAGGTGTTGGGGGCGCCGGTGGGGCAGCAGTCAACCGTATGGTTGATGCAGGAATCGAAGGTGTTGAGTTTATCGCAGTAAATACAGACGCGCAGTCGCTTCATCATTCTAAGGCTCAAACAAAAATACATATAGGCAGCAAAACAACCAGAGGTTTGGGCGCAGGCGCAGAGCCATCTGTAGGGCAAATGGCAGCCGAAGAATCCATCGAAGAGATCAAAAAATCTGTCGAAGGCGCAGATATGGTTTTCGTAACCATTGGCGCAGGTGGTGGCACAGGCAGTGGAGCTGGCCATATCGTAGCCCATTTAGCCAAAGAATCAGGTGCTTTAGTTGTAGGTTTTGCAACAAAACCCTTTGCTTTTGAGGGCGAAAAGCGTCGTAGAAATGCCGTCAACGCCATAGAGAACCTGAGGAAGTCGGTGGACACCCTAATAATCATTCCTAACGACCGATTGTTGCAGACTATAGACCGTGGCACGCCTTTACTAGAGGCCTTCAAGGTTGCTGACGATGTTCTAAGACAAGGCGTTCAAGGCATATCAGACCTCATAACAGTTCACGGACTGATAAACCTAGACTTTGCAGACGTAAAGACAGTCATGAAGAATGCTGGTTCTGCTTTGATGGGTATCGGACGAGCTAGTGGCGAAAATAGAGCCATACAGGCTGCCCAACAAGCCGTAGAATCACCTATGCTAGAAGTGTCTATCGATGGCGCTAGGGGTATTTTGTTTAACGTCATAGGTGGATACGATATGTCTATGCACGAAATAAACACGGCAGCCGAAACCATAACGGCAGCTGCAGATCCAGAAGCAAACATTATATTTGGGGCTACTATAAACCCAGAATTAGAGGGCGAAATAATCATTACTGTAGTAGCAACTGGGTTTGACGACACTTATTATGCCGATAGAACCAAAGAATCAACGCCTTCATCTAGTTCTTTTGAAGCTAGCACCGTAAAACACGACGATGAAGTAGTCAATTCTATAGATATGGAGCTTCATGACGAAGAAAACCTTGGGGGCAATTTTCATACTGACAAACCAATGCCAAATATTTGGACTCTAGATAACGGAACAGATGAAAACTCGAACTTGGATAATTCTGGCGATGACAACCAGGACGTTCAGATTCAGCCAGAAGAAGACGAAATGGGCGAAGAAGAACTTGAAAAACCATCATTTTTGCGCAGACTAAAGAAGCAAAGAAGTAAGTCCAAGACCGAAAAAGACCAAAACAAAGAATAGTAAATAGCACAACATTTTATGTATTGTAAAACGCTATAGCTAGGGCTATGATAACTTACATAGACACCATATGTACGATAAAAAATAGGGGGTCAGCACATTTAAACTGAACAAATTTTCATAACATTCTAAAAAAAACTGCACAAAAATGTAGTTTTTAAGGTTGATATGGGTATAGTTCTAAAGAAAGGGGTGCAATATGAAATGCAGCCGATGTCACAAAAACGACACCAAAGTTATAGAGTCAAGAGATGTTACGGAGGGCGAGGCTATACGTCGCCGCCGCGAATGCATCAGTTGTCAGCATCGTTTTACTACTTATGAACGTGTAGAGAGACCACAGGTTATATTGGTAAAAAATAACGGTACTAGAGAGCTTTTTGACAGAGAAAAACTTTTGGCAGGTCTATATCGTGCATGCGAGAAAACTGCTGTAACCAATTTGCAGTTACAGGCCCTAGTTGCAGATGTAGAGCAACAATTGAGGTCTTGTGGAGATGACGAAATCGCCACAAACAGAATAGGTGAAATGGTAATGGATGGTTTGGCATCACTGGATGAGGTCGCATATGTCAGGTTTGCAAGCGTCTACAGACGTTTCAAAGATATAGCGGGCTTTGAAAAGGAGCTATTACAAATTCGTAATCGCAAAGCAACTGGCGTCAAAAAATAGAGTTTTGACGGTTGCCCCCGCGGTTTTATATATATGCGTTACTATTAAGTTTACGCAGGGTTTAAAACTCGGGGGGAGCAAAGCGTAAAGTAAGAGAGCGTTACGCAACTCTAAACAAAAACAACAATAACTATAAATTTTAAAAAGTGAGGGTAAAATGGGACAAACAACAATCTTGGGTCACAGAAGACTATTAACACCAGTAAAGAGCAAAGGCTACGACCAGCTAAAGTGGGTCAAGAGCGACTCTGTAATTATGAATCCAATGACAGGAAAACCTGTTTTTGAACAAAAAGATGTTGATTTTCCTGAAGGCTGGAGTCAAAATGCCATAAATATAGTGGCCCAGAAGTATTTTACGGGCACTCCGGGCAGCGATGATAGAGAAAGCTCGCTACGCAACCTGATAGATCGCGTTGTGGATACTATTGCTAGGCAAGGTTTGCAGGAGAGTTATTTTGATACCGAAGCCGAGGCAACGGATTTCCGAGAGGAACTAAAATATATTTTGGCTACTCAGAGAGCGGCTTTTAATTCGCCAGTTTGGTTTAATATAGGTGTTCCTAGTCGCGCACAACAGGCCAGCGCTTGCTTTATTTTGGCGGTAGAGGACACCATGCCAGCTATTTTGAACTGGTACAAAGAAGAAGGAATGATTTTCAAGGGCGGTTCAGGCTCAGGTATAAACCTCAGCGGTATTCGGTCGTCTGTAGAAACTTTGGGAAAGAGCGCTGGTACAGCTTCTGGACCGCTAAGCTTTATGAGGGGCGCAGACTCTTCGGCAGGAGCGATAAAGAGCGGTGGAAAAACACGCCGGGCCGCAAAAATGGTTATTTTGAATGCTGATCACCCAGATATAATGGAATTTATATGGTGCAAGGCTATAGAAGAGCGAAAAGCCCGCGCCCTAGAAAAAGCTGGCTTTGACATGACATTGGACGGAAAAGACTTGTTCTCTGTTCAGTACCAAAACGCCAACAATTCTGTCAGAGTTACTGACGAATTTATGCAGGCCGTAGAAGCCAACGCCGACTGGGACCTAAAAGCAGTCAAAACAGGCGAAACAGTAAAAACTATCAAAGCCAGAGATTTGTTTCGACAATTTGCAGAAGCAGCCTGGGAGTGTGCAGATCCTGGCATGCAGTTTGATACTACTATAAACCGATGGCACACATCACCAAAAGCAGGTCGCATCAACGCCAGCAACCCTTGTAGCGAATATATGCACTTGGATGATTCAGCTTGTAATCTGGCTTCGATTAACCTCTTGAAATACCTAAAAGCAGACAATACTTTCGACATAGAAGCTTTCAAGCACACTGTTGAGCTGATATTTACAGCACAGGAAATTCTAGTGGGTTACAGTGAATACCCAACAGAAAACATCACAAAAAATGCAAAGGCTTACAGAGAACTTGGTATCGGCTACGCTAACCTCGGTGCCTTGCTGATGGCCCAGGGATTACCCTATGACAGCGATGAAGGTAGGGCTCAGGCTGCAGCTATAACTGCACTATTGACAGGGCACGCCTACACTACAAGCGCCAAGTTGGCACGCCAAGTAGGTCCATTTGCTGGTTTTCACAAGGATCGTCAGGGAATGTTAAATGTCCTAAAAATGCACCGCGAAGAAGTGTCTAAGATAGACGCTAGTCTGGTGGCAGAAGAACTATTAAGTGCTGCTACAACAGCGTGGGACGATGCTGTAGAGCTGGGCGAACTTCATGGTGTCAGGAACGCACAGGCAAGTGTCTTGGCTCCAACTGGTACGATTGGGCTGATGATGGACTGCGATACTACTGGAATAGAACCAGATTTGGGACTAGTAAAACTAAAGAAATTGGTTGGCGGTGGTACGATGAGCATCGTAAACCAGACAGTTTCACGAGCACTAAATGCCTTGGGTTACTCCAAAAAAGAAGTAACAGAAATAGTAAAATATATTGACGAAGAAAAGTCTATTCTAGGCGCTCCATACCTAAAAAAGGAGCATGAACCGGTATTTGCGTGTTCCATGGGAGATAACTCCATTCATTACATGGGTCACGTAAAAATGATGTCAGCAGTACAACCATTTATTTCTGGTGCCATCAGCAAGACAGTAAATATGCCAGAAGATGCCACAGTTGAAGACATAGAACAGCTACATATAGAATCATGGAAACTGGGGCTAAAAGCGGTAGCAGTATATAGAGATAACTGCAAAGTTGCACAACCATTGTCTATGGCCAAAAAAGAAGGCGCCACAGAAACCCCAGACGTTTCTGCAGATAGTTTGAACGACAGGGTAATAGTCAGAGGTACTATTCGCAGGGAATTGCCAAAAGTACGTACTGCCACTACATTTTCTTTCAAAGTAGCAGACAGTCATGGGTACATAACAGTAGGACAATACGATGACGGAACTCCAGGAGAGGTTTTTGTAAATATATCCAAACAAGGATCTACGCTTCGGGGTGTCATGGACGCCTTTGCCATCAGCGTTAGTCACGGTCTTCAGTTTGGAGTACCTCTAAAAGATTACGTCAAATCTTTTACTAGTATGTCTTTCGCTCCGTCTGGCATAACAGATGACCCTGATGTGCGAACTGCGTCATCACTAGTGGACTATATATTTCGTCGTTTGGCGCTGAGCTATCTAAGCTTTGATGACCGACTAGAGCTGGGATTGGCTTCCATAGACGATATGCCTGACCAACAGACTAGTCTGTTGACAGATACCATGGAACCAAAACCAGTAGCTCTGATAGAAAAAATAGAAGCACTGCCAGTAACTATGACAAAAGAAGTCAACGAATATGCCCAAAAATCATCGGGCTCTGACGACACCTCTCCGCTGTGCTATAACTGTGGCAACCAAACCCAAAAGGCGGGCAGTTGTTATGTTTGTACCAGCTGTGGTTCAACCACTGGTTGCTCGTAGAAAAGACCATAAAATAGTAGCCACGAAATGCTATCAGGTGCTGCCTGGAAACGGTTGTGCTAAACTGGATGTATGAAGCTAGTCATTGTCTATCATCCACTGTCCGATCACGCCACGATAGCAGAAACGTATGTCAAGGATTTTGCCCGTAGAACCCAAAAAAATATCAAACTACTAAGCCTAGAAACCAAAGAAGGGGCAGAAATGGCTACTCTGTACGATGTCGTCAGTTATCCCGCTATTTTGTCCTTGCGCGAAGACAATCAGCTACTAAAGCTATGGCAGGGATTGCCGTTTCCGGTTATGGATGAATTGATGGCTTATAGTTACTAAAGTTGCGTGGTGGCGATATTCGGTTTACAATTACAAGCGTGCGAAGTACAAAAAATACATAAATCCGTTCTGTCATTCGACAGAGAAGTGGTCATCAGCCACTTAAGGAGCAGGAAGAAAAACCATTGCCACTACGTAGTAGCAAAGGAAAACTAGAACCTGCCGGGAGACGCCCGTCATAGCAGAAATTAAGCCCCCCTAAAAGACAGTCTTTTTAGGTAAAGTAGGATGGTACCGTTCCGCCAAAGGCGGAGCTCCTGCGATAGGGGTTTTTTGTGTGCCAAAAGGAGCAATTATATGAAGTTCAAACACGGCACACGCCGCAAAGCAATAGAATATGAAAAAGACCTGGTTTTGTATTGGAAAAAAAACCAAACCTTTGAAAAATCTGTCAAAAACCGCCCAGCCGACAAGGCTTTTGTGTTTTATGACGGTCCACCATTTATAACTGGGCTGCCTCATCATGGTACCCTGATGATTTCCGCCATAAAAGACACCGTTGCCAGATATCAGACTATGAAAGGCAAGCGAGTCGATAGGCGATGGGGCTGGGATTGTCATGGTCTCCCCGCCGAAGTGTTTGTAGAGAAAAAGCTAGGCATAGAAAATAGAAGCGAAATTGGCACAAAAATCAGTGTCAAAGACTACATAACCGCCTGTCGCTCAGCTATGGAGCAGGGTGGAAACGAATGGGAGCCTACGATTGATAGATTGGGTAGGTGGGTCGAGTTCAAGGGTGCTTATAGGACTATGGACAAAGATTATATGGAGAGCATCTGGTGGGCATTTAACGAACTCTATGAAAATGGCAAAATATATGAAGGCGAAAAAGTTCTCTTGTATTGCACTAGAGACGCTACTCCGATCTCTAAATCAGAGGTGGCTATGGAAAACAGCTACAAACCAGTTACTGACGCCAGTTTGTTTGTATATCTAAAACTAGTGGACGAAGACGCCAGTTTGTTGGCCTGGACGACAACCCCATGGACCTTGCCCGCCAATGTTGCGGTGGCAGTTAATCCTGAACTGACATATAGCGTAGTGGAATACGACCACAAAAAACTGATAGTAGCCAAAGACTTGCTAAAAAAAGTATTCACAGACGAAAAACACCTGGCTTTACCCTTTAAAATTATAAAAGATGTTTCAGGCAAATCTCTAGTAGGAAAGAAATACGAACCTTTATTTGAAAACCACGGTCCTCTAGCCCACACTGTTTTGGCGGCGGACTATGTGACCGCACAGGACGGCACAGGTGTCGTACATATTGCCCCGGCTTACGGAGAAGAAGATTTTAATTTGTCCCAAACCGCCAATTTGCCTGTGGTGCATGTGGTAGACGAGAACGGTATTTATTCGGCTGGACCATGGCTAGGGCAAGAAATCTGGCAGTCAAACAAAGAGATTGCCAAAACCTTGCTATCAGAAGGCAAAGCTCTAAAAATCGAGTACATTCAACATGATTATCCGCACTGCCATAGGTGTGGGACAAAATTAATGTACAGAGCCCACGCCAGTTGGTTTATGGATATTCAGGGTCAAAAAAAGGAAATGCTAGATTCCAACTCTAGTTCTGTATGGGTACCAAAAGCCTTGCAGGACAAGCGTTTCAAAAACGTCATAGAAAGCGCACCTGATTGGAATCTCAGCCGCGACAGGTTCTGGGCTACTCCTATCCCTGTCTGGAAGGGTCGGACTCCCGCTGGAGAAGAAGTAATAAAATCTTTTGGCTCATACAAAGAATTCAAAAAATATACAGGTTTGGAACTAGCAGATTATCATTTGCCGATGGTGATGGACGTAGAGTTTGAGTTTGGCGGCGCAACTATGCGTCATATAGGCAAGGTTATGGACTGTTGGTTCGAGAGCGGCAGCATGCCTTTTGCACAATTTCATTATCCATTCGAAAACAAAGAAAAGTTTGAAAAGAGTTTTCCAGCAGATTTTGTCGTTGAAGGAGTTGATCAGACAAGAGGTTGGTTTTATTCTTTGACAGCAGTAAACGTGGCGCTCTTTGGCAAATCTCCATTCAAAAACCTTATCTGTACAGGTTATATAAATGCGGCAGACGGTCAAAAAATTAGCAAAAAATTAAAAAACTACACTGATCCCACCGAACTAATGGACAAAACTAGCGTGGATGCATTTAGACTATTTTTGATGGGCTCACCACTTACGAGTGGCGAAGACGCCAACTTGTCAGACAAAGATGTCGTGGATACCTCTAGAAAACTTAGTATGGTCTGGAATATGTATGACTTTTTTACCATGTATGCAGAGGTAGACGGCTGGGAATTTGACGGCAATCTGGACGACCCCACAAAGCTACTGACAAACCCGTTGGATTTGTGGATAGTCAGTCGGCTGCATCAGTTAATAGGTCAAGTCGGCAAGGCTATGGACAGCTACGAACTGGCCGCCGCAGTCAGGCCGCTACTGCCGTTTATAGATGACGCAAGCAATTGGTATGTTCGCAGGTCACGAAGACGCTTTTGGAAAAGCGAAGACGACCAGGACAAACGGACCGCGTACAAGACCCTGCATTACGTTTTAGTAAAGCTTGCTTATGTATTGGCACCTTTGGCTCCATTCATGGCGGAGGAGCTGTATATGAAGCTTACAGGCGGTGAATCTGTGCACTTGCAGGACTGGCCAACTGCTGGCCATGTAGATAGCCTGTTGTTGGCCAGAATGCAGTATGTCAGGGACCTGATAAATGATGGCCTAGCCCAACGATCAGCCGCAGGCATAAAAGTACGACAGCCCCTACAAAAGATAAGTGTAGGGGGGGTATTATCTGTAATGGGAGAAGATTCAGAAGTTCTAACTCCTATAATATTAGAGGAACTGAACATAAAAGAGCTCATTGATTTAGGAGACGAAAAATCCAGTGCAGTTCTGGACACAACTTTGACGCCAGCCTTAAAGAGGGAAGGCATCATGAGAGAGCTAATTAGACTGGTTCAAAACTCCAGAAAAGTTGCCGAATTAAATGTTGATGACCACATAAAGTTATGCATTAGCACTAACAGTAGTACTTTGACCAAAGTCGTTGTTGAATTTAGAACAGAAATAATGCAAGAAACTCTTGCAACAACACTGGTCACAGACAAAAAATACAAATATCAGGCAGAAATGTCCATAAACGAAGAAAATCTAAATATTAGCTTGGAAAAAGACTGACATCTAGCACCATAGGGTTTACATAATCACTCATCTCTGTTAGAATTTGTCGGTAAGTATTTAAAAAGGTATGGTTTTAGAGAAAATGAAAAAAGCAGTTATCGCTACCGGCGGCAAACAATACGTTGTTACCGAAGGCGAAGTTATAGACATAGAATTACTGAACACAACAGATCAAACTGTTAGTTTTGAGCCGCTGTTGGTCATAAACGGAGCGGACACAAAAGTTGGTACTCCTACAGTAGTCGGATCAAAAGTGACTGCTACTGTTACAGTTGCGGATTATCAGGGAGAAAAAGTAACTGCTATTCGCTACAAAGCCAAAAAACGGGTTCACAAACTACATGGTCACCGGCAGCACCACACTACCCTGAAAATCGACAAAATCACCTAAGAAAACATTGTATTTAAACAAAAAAAGTCCCTGAAGGGACCTTTTTTGTGCCATAAAGCACGTTTGGTGTTAAAATAGCATAAGAAGGATGAGGATAAGAAACAGGCACGGTACAAAATTGACAAAGCATACTATATTTAAAGTGTTAGGTGGGGGCATTTTGACCGCCTTTATATCTACTATTGCGGTGGGTGCTGGGGCTTTGACTCAAGGTTTTTTGGCCACTGTTCCCGTGGCCACTGGTTCGATAGTTAGCCTGACCAAAGGTACCAGTAATACTGTAGAAAAAACAACATTAGAGAATGAATCAACACTGGTGGGGGTAGCATCAAATTCCAGCGATAGTTTGATAGGTCTGCAATCTGCAGGCAGTCAGATATTGGTGACTGTCAGCGGTGACGCAAATTTGCTGGTTACAGACCTGAACGGCGATATAAAGCCCGGAGACAAGCTGACAGTTTCGGCATTGTCTGGGGTAGCAATGCTGTTTACGACAGATGTGGTGTCAAAAAAGATTATCGCCACTGCTGGTAAAGCGTTTACTAACAAGAACGCAGATGTGGTCAAAATAGGCATAAAAGACGCCAAAGGCGCCAAAAAAACTGTAGCCGTTGGGATTATACCTGTTAAATTGATATTAAATGACCGAACTAGTGCCGACAACAAGCAGTCCCAGAATGTATTTTCCTCTTTTAGCGAGAAACTGACAGGCAAGCCAACAAATTCCCTCAAAGTCGTTGCAGCTATGGTTGTAGCGCTGGGAACTTTTGTGCTGGCTGGCCTGATACTGAACGGTTCCGTAAAGGGTAGTTTTATATCTTTGGGACGAAATCCACTGTCCAGAGATAGTATCGTAAACGGCATGCTAAGGGCATCTATTCTGGCGCTAGTGATTATTGCTATGGGATTGTCGGCTGCGTACCTGATTTTGCTAGTGTAAAACTGTGGATAACTAGACAATATGAATAAAACTTGTACCCAATATTGAGTTAACAGGGGTCAGAAAAAAGCAAAAACTGTGGATAACTATTTGTGTTCAAAGAGGCATAAGAGGTATAATTTTGTTAAGTGCTCGCAACAAAAAATAAATACGCACTTAAAAGAGAAAAAACAGAAAAAAAATGGAAGAACAACAATGGCGAAGTGAATCGGTAGCACTTGACGCACCACCAACAGTTCAAACGACGACTGTTCCTGCGCCAAAACTGCCAGTCGGGAAACAGATCCCCTGGAAGTGGGTTTTTGGCGTTATAATATTGGTTGTTGCCCTGGTCGCTGGGTTGTTGTTTTTAAAGGGTAATCTGGCCAAAAACCAAAAACCGTCAAACAATGGTCAGGTCAAAACTCAGGATGTGGATTTGGGCAAGCTGGCAAAAAACACAACCCCACTGACCTTGGATAAAACTGACAGGGTGGTTATAAACGGTCAGTTACAGACTACGCAGGGATTGGTCATCAATCCAACTGTCGAACCAACTACTTCTGTTTTGGGTCAAGTTTATTTGGATAGCACAACCGGAGATTTGCGGTACTACAACGGTACAACCTATTTGACCATAGCAAACAGCGATGCTGTGGGGCTGACAGAAGTTGAAGTTTTGGCATTGCTGACTACATTTGGCACAAAATTGCCCCAAGATTTGGCTACTACAGCTTCGCCACTCTTTGGTGGATTGAAATTGAGCGGAACTAATGGCAACGCCGTGTTGTTGCAAGCCGCCGCCGGTACGGCCAATGTAACCCTGACGCTACCAGCAAACGGGGGAGCTATCAGCCAATGTCTGACTACCGATGGCGCAGGAACTCTGAGCTTTTCTGCTTGTGCCAGCGGTAGCGGAAACGCTTTTTTGCAGGGAGGCAACGCCTTTGCTGCTACTGGCGTACTGGGTACCACGGATAACAACGATTTGAACTTTATAACAAATAACATTACTAGGCTGACGGTAGCGGCAGGTGGTAATGTTGGCATCGGCAACGCAACACCAGGTAACAAGTTGAGCATAAACAGTCCTACTAGCCCAGACGGGTTGGCCCAGACTGTGATAGCTACGGGAGCCTTGGCAAACAAGGGCTTGGTTGTTCAGGGAGTAATATTTCAGTCTGGTAGCCTGCTAGAGTTGCAGGAGCACACTGGTAGTTCTGTGTTTAGTGTCGGGGCTACTGGAAATACCAGTATTCGTACTGCCACAAATTCTGTCACAGCTTTTCAGGTACAAAACTCTGCAGGTTCGGGAGTTTTGAATGTGGATACAAATACATCTACAGGTCTTGTTGGCATCGGTATAGCGCCTGCCTACAAACTAGATGTCAACGGAGACATAAACATAGTTGGAACTTCTGCTCTCCGCATAGGCGGCGACATAAAATGTACCGCTAGTGGTTGTGATGCAACTTCAGGCAGCGGTTCCTATATTCAGAACGGAAACGGCATACAATCGAATGCTAACTTTGGCATTCAATCAGCTAATGCCACATACATAGGAGCTAAAGTTAGGGGCGCTGCTGGCCAGTCTGCTAGCCTGCTGGAGCTACAGATATCAAACGCAACACCTGTATTTAGTGTTGGCAGTACGGGTAATGTAGTTGCTAGGCCATCATCGGATTCTGCTACAGCGTTTTCTATACAAAACGCCGCTGGTACTTCAAATCTGTTTATAGCTGACACCAACCTAAATTACGTTGGCATCGGTATAGCGCCTGCCTACAAACTAGATGTCAACGGAGACATAAACATAGTTGGAACTTCTGCTCTCCGCATAGGCGGCGACATAAAATGTACCGCTAGTGGTTGTGATGCAACTTCAGGCAGCGGTTCCTATATACAAAACGGCAACGGCATACAACCGGGGGGTGCTAACTTTGCCATTCAATCAGCTAATGCCACATATGTTGGCGGCGTTATAAAAGGTGCTGTTAGTCAAAGCGCAGATCTATTCCAGTTGCAAAACAGCGCCGGTACTAATTTATTTAATGTTACAGCCACTGGAGCTGCTACATTTCAAAATACGTCGGACACGACAGGGGCTTTCAGGGTTCTAGATGCAGCAGGGACCAGCAATGTTCTGGTTGTTGACACCCTGAACAAGCGTGTGGGCATAAACACCTATCCAAGTGGTTATGCACTAGATGTAAATGGCGATGTAAACCTGACTTCTGCGGTAGCTTCGTTGCGTATTACTGGCACTGTTGTTTGTAACCTGGCTGGCTGTGCAGCCTCTAGTGGTTCGGGTAACTATATCCAGAACGGTAATGGCGTGCAAACCAACGGCAACTTTGCTATTCAAAGCGCCAACATCGGCTATGTTGGTGGATTAATTCGCGGTGCAGCTGGTCAGACAGCCGATTTGTTACAGATCCAAAACTCTGGTACTGCCAATCTGTTCAGTGTCGGGGCTACTGGAAGCACAACCTTCCAAAACTCTGCGGACAACAGTGCGGCATTTAACATAAAGCAGAGCGGCGGAACAACGATATTTTGGGCGGACACATTGCAGGGCACCATAAACGCCACAAATACAGCCGGAAACGCATTTATAGGTACCACAAACAACAATCTGTCTTATGGAGTTGTCGGCACCCAGAGCTTTGGTGTTGGTGGTGGAGTAAAAGGTGTTGGTGGTGGTGGTTACGGTGTGCTCGGCCAGAGTGAAACTAACGCATCTGGGTTATTTCAGACAACTAACACTGCAGGCACCAACACGGCCGCTACACTTGTAGCCAGGGCAAATACCAACCAATCTACAAATGTTTTTGAAGTTCAGAACACTGCCGGCACTTCGGTATTCGGTGTCAGTCCGGCGGGAATCATAAATACTGCTGTCCTAGCAAAAAATAGCACCAATTCCACAACTGCCTTTCAGGTTCAAAATGCAGCTGGAGCACAACTGTTTAATATTGATACTACAAATAGTGTTATAAATATCAATGGCAACAACTCTGGAACACTGCAAGCATGGGCGAATACAACTAGCCTTGGGTCTCTTTGGAATCAGCATGCTACTGTTTCAAACGGGTCATACCTATACAGAGTTGCCGGCTATAATGGGTTAAGCTTGCAGGCAGGTGTATCATACGCCCCAATAAACCCAAATGGTACAGTTGGTGCATGGGCCGCCACTTTACCTCTGGGTGGCACAAACCCCGAGCGAGAATTTCCGGGGGCAGTTATTGACAATGGATACATGTATGTTGTAGGTGGTGCAGATTCTACCACTGCAGTAACAACGACTATTTACTACGGTGCAATAAAAAGTGATGGAACTATTTCTAGCTGGAAATTGGCAGACAACAAGATGGTGACAGCAGTTCTTAGTCCGGGCGTAGTGGTTCACAACGGATACATCTACATAATTGGAGGCGCTACAACTGCTTATTATGGCTATCCTAGTACGCCAACTAATTCTGTGCAGTATGCCAAACTAAATGCCGATGGATCGGTTGGTTCCTTTTGTGTCAGCGGCAGCACCTGTACATCACCACTTACGGCCCCGCCTGCTTTGACGGATGCTAGGATGGGCGGACAGGCAATCGTATCAAACGGATATCTGTACTATGTTGGTGGTGAAAATAGTTCAAACGTTGGCCAAGAAGATATATACAGAACGCTGATAAACAGTGATGGTACGGGTGCGTTGGGGGCATGGACAAAACTGACCGGTGTCTTGACCACTGCTAGGGGATATCTGGGTGTAGGGGTTATGAATGGATACATGTATGCGGTCGGCGGAAGTGGATTAAACAGTTACGAATATGCCCAAATTGGCGCTTCTGGATCTTTGGGTACATTTACCCAAATATCGGGCACCTTGACTACGGGATCAGGAGCTTTGGGTATGGCAACCGCCAACGGGTACTTTTATATTGTCAGTGGTTCAAATCTGGGTGAGGTTCAGTATGCCAGCGGTCCACGCACGTATGTAGGTGGCTCGCTAGATTTGGTTGGTTTAGGTGGCAATGGCCTACAGAGTAGTAGCGGCGGAGGCACCCTGACAGCAGGAAATACATTAATAGCTGGTAGATTCCAAGTAACTGACGCAGCAACTTTCATGCAAGGAGTCAGCATAAATGGCGATATTTCCGGAAGCGGACAGGCAGTGTTTAGAAATACTACAGATTCCACCACTGCATTTGCTGTACAAAATGCCAGCGGAAGCAGCATATTAGCGGTAGACAGTGCCAACGCACTGATTAATCCAGGCTTTACAAGTTCTAGCACCTCGCAACTACGAACGTTATCGCAACTTTCTCAACAGGGTGTCATTGACTACACTAATAGTGGAACAACGATGGCAATGGGTGGTGACGGCAAGCCGATAATTGGAGTTAAGGATTCCACAAACAATAAGTTTGTTGTTCAAAAGTGTAAAAATTCTACATGTAGTAGCGTTCTTCCGGCTGAAGCTGTCATTACAACCTCGTTCAGTAGTCCATATGGCTCCGGAAATGATATCGGCACCTATAGCAGTATTATCATGCAGGAGAACGGCCTACCAATTATCGCTGTACGCGACACCGCGGCAAAAAAGATATTCGTAATAGTCTGTACGCAAAATGACTGTTCCAGTGGCAATAGGATCCTGCAAACGACTACTAATGATACCACTGGATGGTACGTAAATGGCGTTTTAAGTGCTGATGGCATACCACTCTTCTTTCATAAGAACGCCACCTCTAATGACATAGTTTTGACGCGATGCACAGACAAAAATTGTACTGCAATGAACACGGAGCAGAAAATATCGGCTGGCAACACCGGCGATTATATTTCAGCAAGTAAAGGACAAGACGGTGTCCCGATAGTCGCCTACCGAAACGAAGACGGCACTGACACAATAAATGTTACACGCTGTAACGATACGAATTGTAGTCTATTTGCCACTGCATCCACCACCAATACAATAAGTTATCCCGGCAATAATATTGGTCAAAATACAGCCATGGCCATCGCAGACGGTAAGCCTGTAATTATTACACAAAACATATCTGCTGTAGGAAGTCCTATTATAGCGTATAGATGCCTTACATCTACCTGTTCGTCATATTCAGGACCAGCTGTGGTATCTGATGTAGCTATTAATGGTAGTGTTAGAGGTTCTCAAAATAATATTAGTATGACGATTGGTGTGGATGGCCTACCGATAATCACATACGCACATACCGCCAGCGCCCTCTACATAGCACATTGCGCTAACTTGACATGTAGTAGTTTAGCTCCTACATTGCCAACGATCATTCCATTTGGAAATACTTTTTATAATTATGGCCAAAACTCCACAGCGTTAATAGGTAATGATGGTTTTCCGATAATTGTAGCAAATGGTGGAGCTGCTGGCGGCACTAATGTTGGCCTAAACAACAGCGTTGTACACTGTGTAGACTTAACCTGTGCCCTTTCACAGGCCACAGTTCGTGGCGGTGGCGTCAGCCTGGGTAGTAAAACCCTGCCGTACTCTGGCGTCTATATAGATACCATAAATGAAGGTAGAGATCCAATATCCGCACCACTTAGAGTAACCAGCGACAAAATGGTGTACGCCAACAGCCTGTCGTCTGATGTAAATGGTGTTGTAAAAGTTCTGTCTACTTCAACTACGGCCCTAATAGTTCAGAACTCCGATAGTAGCGCCAACATATTCAGCGTCGATGCCGCAAGCTCCAGTGTGAATATTGGTACCAGTACTACGGTGGCGGGCTATGGGTTCAATAGCGCAGCAGCGTCTTTGTTCAGAAACACCACCAACTCCACGTCAGCATTTAATATACAAAATGCTAGCGGTGCTAGTCTATTCTCTGCGGATACAAGCGGTGGGAATGTAAACGTTACTCAGGGCAATTTCGTCATAAACAATTTTACGACACCAAGCACACCCACAACAGGAACGATTTCGAATAGTAGCGGCTCACTCTCTGGTGCGGCGAGCACCTATTATTACAAAGTAACATCAGTTGGGGTCGGTGGCGAGTCTGCTCCTTCTGCTGAGCTTTCAGTTCCATTGACGCCGCTTACGGCGCCAACAGCCTTAACTGCGACTGCTTCTGTTACGGCAGGAAATGTTACATGTAACGCCACTGGCTGTAACTATAAAGTCACTTTTGTAACTGCAAATGGCGAGACTGATGGGGGAACTATCAGCAATACATTGGTAAATGTCTCAAGTAAACAGATTACCTTGACGGCTATCCCGCTAGGAGGTTCAGGGACAACTTCTCGTAAAATATATCGCAGCACTAATGGCGGAGCTTTCTTGCTTGACCAGACAATTGCTAATAATACATCCACTACAGCAACAGATAATATTACTACACCAAGTGGAGCAATACCGGGCTCCAACACCGCCAGAACTAATCTGAACTCATTATCTATCAACTTTACAGCGGTTACAGGTGCGGGTAGCTATAACTTTTATCGAAGCACCAGTTCGGGTGCTGAGCTGAAGTGTACTGTAACTGTGCCAACTACGATTACCAGCTCTCCTGCAACTGATGACGGTACATGGACCTGCGGAGGTACGGCGGCGTCTAGTGTAACAGGATTTGGCTCCAAGGTTGGCATAGGTATCAATGCGCCAACTACTTCACTCGATGTGCGGGGCAATGCACTATTTAAAAATCAGACTGATACAACAACAGCCTTCCAGATACAGAATGCCGCGGGCAACACTATACTGGGAGCTGACACTACAAATGGACTAGTCATAGTGGGCAATGAAACAAATGCTTTCTATGCTACCCTGGATTCTTCTGCCTTAACCGCTAACAGGGCAATTACATTCCCAGATTTAGCTGGAGTGGTATGTCTAAGCAGTGGCAACTGTGTAGGATCTGGAGGTAGCGTTGGTTCGTCTGGAGGCACGGCAAACTACCTGCCTAAGTTTACCGCAGCCTACAACCTGGAAAACTCCATCCTGCAAGAAACAGGCGGTATAACTATCCTGAACGAAGCCGGTGGTTTTGCATCTGGTAAAGCCAGCACTACAACCGGTAGTTTACTCTTTTACAACTCTACCAACGCCAACACTATTACCCTGCAAAGTGGAGCTACGGCGGCAAACCTAGTGCTGACATTGCCTACAACTGCGGGCAGTAACGGCGATTGTTTGCAGAGTAATGGGTTTGGCGTATTGAGCTTCAATGCTTGTACGGGTGGAGCTGGCGGTGGGGTTACTAGCATTAATGGACAAACAGGAGTGGTTACTGTAAACAATGCCACTGGTTCGGGCGGGGTGCTAACCATAGACGATGCCAGTACTTCAGCCAAAGGCATAGCCAGCTTTAACAGCACCAACTTTAGTGTCAGCTCTGGGGCTGTAAACACCATCCAAAACATCAACACTGGCGCAACACCTCAGTTTGCCGGTGTATTGGCCAATTCACTAGATAGGGCAGCTGCAGGGACGTTGACTATAGGTGGTTCAACCCAAACAGCCATAAGCCTAGGTAGAGCAGGTATTACTACAACTAACGCCGGTGCATTAACGGTTTCTCAGTTGTTAACAGCTGGACTGGCAAATAGCGCGACCTTGGGAAATACCGGGCTAGCGGTAAGTGCCAATGCGGATATAGATGGGATTGTGTCCATAGGTTCTGGCGGCACTCCAAACGCTTTTTACGCATTAGGGATACATCATGATTTTACCGCCACCACCAACCCAGCTGGTTGTCCGCACGTATTCTTTTTTGGCAATGTATGCTCGGGAGTATACGCTACGGCCCAAAGCAATGGGTTGACCGGCCTAACGGACGCTGTAGCTGGCGGATCTTTCGGCGTGAACAACACGGGTAGTACGGTGCTAGAGGCTGCTTATGGGCTGATTGTACGCTCAGCCACAAATTCTAGTAGCGGTTCAATAGTTAGTGCTGTAGGGCTGTCTGTCGGGCCGCAAACTGTCGGTACATATAACTTCGGCGTCTCTATTTCAACCTCTAGTACTTCCGCACTGCAACTAGGGGCTGATCTGGCAACGCCCACTACGTACAATTCAGGAGTATCCTTCGGCTACGACAACGATACCGTATTTTATAGGACTGCTGCAGGAACATTGGCTGTAGGCACCGCAGCCGGAGCGACAACACTGAAACTATCCCCTACTGCCATAACCAGCACTGGTGGGCTGACAATCAATACAACAACTAGCAGTACCCTGACTCTAGACTCTGGTACAACGGGCGCTGTAAATATAGGTAACAGTGCAAATGCCAAAGCAGTAACGGTAGGCTCGTCTACTGGGGGTAGCTCGCTGACGCTACAAGCAGGAACGGGTACTATAGGAATAGGTACGTCTGCCTCTACCCGGACGGTAAATATAGCTACAGGGGCAGCTGCCCAGACGGTAACGCTAGGTTCGTCAACTGGTGCGAGCTCCCTGTTGTTGGCGTCTGGAACTGGCGGCATAACATTTGCAGGGCATATTATATCTGGCAACAGTGTTGGTTCGACGGCCACAGCATTTGCTGTGGGTGCAGCTGCCTGTACTGGCGGAGTTGCTACAAGTTCCGCTGGCAATGATACTGCTGGCAAGATAGTAGTTACGACTGGTGCGTCGGGTTGCGCAGCAGGAACTATAGTAACGGTGACATTTGGGACGACCTATACTACCGCACCAATGGTGGTATTGACTCCAGGAGATTCTGTCACAGCAGGCGAGAACCTAAACTACTATGCCACCCCGACCGCAACAACATTTGTGCTGGGTACACAGACCACAACGACTATAAGTAAAACCCTGACGTTTTACTACCATGTAATCAGATAGGCTGATGGTCTGCCTTGTAGGTAGTAATTAGTACTATATGGCTAGTTGTCTGTGTACAGGCACATGGCTTTGCAACAGGGTAGATGGTATATTTTGCGACATTGATATTTGGCAGTTGGAGTGTGTTCTAGGTAGAAGGGTCAGCAGATTTTGGCGACTAAAATACTAACGAGGTGGGTCGTTTACCTTTGGTCAAAAAAATGTTAATCTATACATAGAAAACAGAGAGGGTAAACTGACAGATGAAGCGAATTATTGCGGTATTGAATCAAAAAGGCGGAGTGGGCAAAACAACCACCGCTATAAATGTGGCCGCTTATCTGGCAAAGGCAGGCAAACATGTGCTGTTGGTAGATTTTGATCCCCAGGGAAATGCCACCAGCGGATTGGGCGTAGACAAAACCAAAATAGAAAGTGGCGTTTATGAAATGCTGTTGGGTAAAACTGCACCAGAACGAGTGCTAATAGAAACCGAAACACCAAGGCTGGATTTGCTACCCACAAACGCCAGACTAGCCGCCGCAGAAATAGAACTGGTAGAAAAATCCGGCAGAGAACTATTGCTAAAAAATGCCCTACAACCATTTGGCCACGAAATAATCATAATAGATTGCCCGCCTGCGTTGGGCCTACTGACTATAAACGCATTGGCAGCTGCGGATTTATTGCTAATACCTGTACAGGCTGAATATTATGCACTAGAAGGACTGGGTCAACTGCTAGAAGTTTTCCAAACGGTAAAGCAAAACCTGAACACAAAATTGGAAATTCTGGGCGTTGTCGTTACAATGTTTGACAGCCGAACAAGTTTGTCTACACAGGTGCACGATGAGCTAAAGAAACATTTTGGAGATAAAGTATTTAATGCAGTCATACCACGAAATGTTCGTCTAGCAGAAGCTCCCAGTCATGGCAAGCCAATAGCTGATCACGACAAATGGTCAAAGGGTGCCAGAGCTTATAAGCAGTTAACAAAGGAGATAATCAAGTGTCTACAATAAAAAATACAGGGCTGGGCAGGGGATTGGAGAGCCTGATACCGACGGGCTTTGACCCTTCGTTGCTAATGGAAAGTTCCGAAAGAGTACAAAATGTGTTCATCTCTGCTATAAAACCAAATCCAGACCAACCACGCAGACATTTTGACCCCCAATCTTTAGAAGAGTTAGCGTCTTCAATAAAGCGATATGGCATACTCCAACCACTGATAGTTACGCCCGACGGACCAGATGAATACAAAATTATAGCTGGCGAACGTCGTTGGCGGGCATCCACTATAGCTGGTCTGGAAAAAGTCCCAGTCATAGTTAGAGCAGAAAAAGACCTGGAACAGTTAGAAATAGCCCTGATAGAAAATGTACAGAGAGTAGATTTGTCGCCACTAGAGCAGGCTGTTTCTATAGAAAAACTACACCAACAGTTCAATATGAGTTACGACGATGTTTCAAAGCGATTAGGCAAGGCAATGACGACCGTAATCAATATTGTGCGACTGTTGCAATTGCCAACTTTTGCGCGTGATGCACTACAAACAGGAAAAATAACGGAAGGTCACGCCCGGGCAGTTTTGGCCCTGAAAGACGACCCCGCTAAACAATCCGAGCTGGTAAAACTAATCCAGAAAAACGGTTGGTCAGTCAGGCAAGCCGAACAGTTTGTGCAGACTCATAAAAAAGGTATAAAAACATCTACAGGTGTAAAAAAACAGATGGCAACAGAAACACCAGAAACCAAAAAATTATCTAGCATGCTGAGCGCACCTGTAACTGTTTACAGAACCGCAAAGGGCGGCAGGCTGGAAATACATTTTGGCAGTGATGACGAGCTGACAAAGATAATAAACAAAATTCAAAAGTAGAATTTAGTAGAATTCTAGTAGGATTCGGCCTTGTTTATAGGAAAGATACGAAAAACTAGCTTTCCTACAATATCGCCGGCAGGGACTTGTCCAAAATAGCGTGAATCCAGAGAGTTCTCTCTGTTGTCTCCGTTTACAAAAACTTTGCCTTCTTCTACGACTTCATCTATGTTGCCAGAAGTCGTCTTTATGGCATCTGACCATCTGGCGTTTTCATCTGGTCTGTAGCCACGAGGATGTTCGGTGTTGTAGATAGTTAAGAAACCATCTGCCACTACTACTCTGTCGCCGGGCAAACCGATTACTCGTTTGATGAGTTGTTTTGGGTCTGTTCCATTGGATTCTAGCAAGCTGCGAGCTATGAAAATGATGACATCACCGCGGTGTGGAATATAGGGGTTGCTAGTTATGCGGGCTATGGTACGAGGTATTTTGTTGACGATTAGGCGGTCTTCGTTTTGGAAGGTGGTTTCCATGCTGGGGCCATCCACTTGGTACGATTGAAAAACAAAAGTTATCAGAAACAGTGCCACCAGCGGAGCGGCCACCAAAATAACTATGGTCGTTATGATGCTCTTGAAGCCTTCTTTGCGAGGGTCTTTGGCGCCACCAACTACTACCGCCGACTGATCCTCTGCGTTAGCTTCGGGCGGATCGATAGCCACAATCACAGGAGTTGAACCAGTAGAAATAGGCCCCTCGACAACTGGAATAGTTGGAGTTTCTGACTGACCGTTTGAGTTGTTTGTTTGTTCCATAACCAGTTTAGACTATACCTCAGAATGACATAAATTAACAGGTTATTAGTGCTACTTTGGAATACGGCAAGTTAAAACACAAGATATAAGTAAAAGTGTAATGTAGCTAGAGTTTGGTATAATATATGGACAGATGAAAATAAATTTGACTAGGATCAAGCCGGTCGTCGGATATTCGCACTTTGTGCATTTGGGGCTTATAGTTTTGTTGCCTATTTTTGTGTATGTGCTGGTTAGGCTAGATTTTGTTCAGCTGGCTTTTGGGCTGGTGCTGTTGAGCAAGTGGCGGGTTTTTGCTGTTAAACCTAGGTATTGGCCTGCACTGATCAGAAACAACGCGGTTGATGCATTTGTGGGTATATCCATAGTGGTATTTATGACACATACAGATGCGGCGAGCTGGCAATTGGTTTGGGCTGGTCTGTATGGGCTATGGCTGGTTTTTTTGAAACCGGGTTCGAAGGTATGGCAGGTTTCTCTGCAGGCATTGATAGGGCAGATGATGGGATTGACAGCTCTATTCTTGGCTGGAGGTTCCACCCCCTTGCTGTGGCTGGTGGCTGCAGGATGGAGCATTTGCTACTTGTCGGCTAGGCATTTCTATTCTAGTTTTGATGAGCCCCACACAGCATTGTATGCGTATACTTGGGGCTATTTTTCTGGAGCCTTAATCTGGGTATTGGGTCATTGGCTGGTTTTTTATGGATCAATAGCACAAGCAACTTTGCTGTTGAGTGTCATTGGCCTAGTAGGTGCGGCGATATATTATCTAGAAGAAACAGACAAATTATCTTTGCTCCTAAAAAGACAACTGGTGTTTGGGATGGTTGCCGTAGTTCTAGTCATATTGGTGCTGTCTGGCTGGGGCGACAACCCTTTTAGTCAGTAAAGTTTAGGTCTGGTCGATACGAAAATACAGAACTAGTCCTTCAGATTTTTTCATATCGTAGCCATGAGCCTTGGCCAGATTTGTTAGGGCTAAATGTTGCGATTGCATGGATTCGGTCAGAATAACCGTTGGCTTTTTGGAAAGAATGTCTATCTGATGAAAAAATAATCTGTATATATCTAGACCGTCTGTTCCGCCGTATATGGCCAGTTTTGGCTCGTACATTGCGGCTCGGTTAACTATATGCTGGTCGGGAACATAGGGCAGGTTTGCCATAATTATATCTATCGGGAAATGAATGGGAGACAATGGAGTCAACAGATTGCCGTTCAAAAAAGTGACTTTGGCTCCTAGTTTTTTTGCGTTACTACGGGCGACTTTCAAGGCTTTGGTCGATATGTCCGTAGCCAGTACCGTGCAACCGCTAAATTCTAGACTAGCGGTTATAGCTAGCGCACCGCTGCCAGTTCCAATGTCTAGGATTGTTGTTGATTGGTTCGTAACCAGCAGGGTTTTTAGGATATTTATAAAAGTTTCGCTCTCTGGACGCGGCTGAAGTGTCTCCGAATTAACTACGAAATCTCTGCCAAAAAATTCGCAGTGTCCACGGATATAGGCCAGCGGTTCGTGTTGGATGCGCCGGGCTAGGTGTTTTGCTAGATTTTTTGACTGCGCGGTGGACAGTTGGTGTTCTGGGTGGGCTAGCAAGTTTGCTCTGTCCAGCTTTGTGGCGTCTTCTAGCAGTATCATTGCATCTAGTCGAGCGGTGCTAATTCCTGCCGAGGCTAGATTTTTGGTCGCTAGAATCAGCCATTCGTCAGCTTTCATGACTGAGTATTTGTAGCTCAAATGTATGGAGCTGTTCGATTAGGTCGTCTATGTCGCCATTTAGGGCGGCAGGTATGTTGCTGCGACTGTACCCAATACGGTGGTCGGTGATGCGGTCTTGGGGAAAGTTGTAGGTACGGATTTTTTCTGATCTGTCCCCAGAACCAATTAGTTTTTTTCGGGCGTCAGAAAGTTTTTGTTGTTCGTTTTCTATCTGTGCCTGGAGCAATCTGGAACGGAGAACTCCCATGGCTTTGAGTTTGTTTTTGGTCTGTGACTTTTCGTCCTGACAAGTTACTACTAGTCCAGACGGCAGGTGAGTTATGCGAACGGCAGAGTCTGTGGTGTTGACGCTTTGTCCGCCGTGTCCGCTGGCGTGGTAGACATCGATTCGCAAATCGCTGGGGTTGATTTCTATGTCAGTTTCTTCGGCTTCCGGCAGTACTGCGACCGTGACTGTGCTGGTGTGGATACGACCTTGGCTCTCTGTGGCTGGTACTCGTTGGACGCGGTGTACACCGGCTTCAAACTTGAGTTTTTGGTAGGCGTTTTCGCCCCGAACCGCAAATATAATTTCCTTGAATCCGCCAACTTCGCTGGGGCTCTCGCTGATGAGTTCTAGCTTGTAGTTGTTGTTTTCTGCCCAGCGGGCGTACATACGGTATAGTTCTCCCCCGAAAAGGCTAGATTCGTCGCCACCTGCAGCCGCCCGGATTTCTATGATGACATCTCTTTCATCGTTTGGGTCTGTGGTAATTAGCTTTTCGTTTAGTAGGGCGGCGTTTTGGCTGAGTTTTTGGTCAAGTTCGGCAATTTCTAGCTGTGCCATTGCCACCAGTTCGGCGTCTGTGCTGTCTGCCAGTTCTGTGGCTTGGCGGTGGGCGGTGGTCAGGTTTTGCCTCTCATCAAATAGACCAATTATGGCTTCCAGTTTGTTGAGTCGGCGGGCCAAAACTGGGTATTCTTTTGATCCAAATATAGAAGTGTCCTGAAGTTTGGTCTGCAGGTCCGTGTATTCTGTGCGGTATTGTGATTCTTTGGAGTTCATAATTTAATAGTCCTATATAACAGTATATAAAAAAAACCGTCAATCAGTATAGATAAACGGCTACTACAGGTGTTGGATTTAGCGTTTGCCGGGTTTTAGAGAGCCGATTTTCTGGGTTTCGTCAATTTTGGGGGATTTGATGCGGACTTTGGTGGCTGCTTTTTTGAGGGCATCGGCACGGGATTTGGCTGCCTCTTGGCGGGCCTTGAACTTGTCTACGCGACCTTCTATGTCTAGGAGTTTTTCCTGACCAGTAAAAAACGGATGGCTAGCGCTGGAAATGTGTAGCTTGATAAGGGGGTATTCGTTGCCGTCTTCCCATTTTATGGTTTCTGTTGATGGTGCAGTAGAGCGCGTCAAAAAAGACCAATCGTTGTTTAGGTCTTTGAACACTACTGGACGGTAGCCGTCTGGGTGAATTCCTGTTTTCATAACTAGGGTAATTATACACATCTGTTGGTAAGGAGTCAAGACGGGTTGCCAAGAAGTCCGCTGTCTGTTAGAATACATTAGTAATTCATTAAGCAATCTGGGGAATAAATCCTCTTTGACTAAAACCCGTGCAGGGAAGTCCGAGCACCCAGATGAAGATAAAGGAGACAAAATCATGGCTACGACAAACGTAGATATCAAACAACTATTGGAAGCCGGTGCGCACTTTGGTCACAAGACTAGCCGTTGGCATCCTAAAATGGCGCCCTACATTCATAGCAAGCGCGAAGGAAGTCACATCATAGATCTGACAAAAACAGTTGAACGGCTTGAAATAGCCCTAGAATTTTTGGAAAAAACTGTAGCTGCTGGCAAGCAAGTTTTGCTAGTAGGCACAAAGAAACAAGCCCAAGAAATAATCAAAAAAGTTGCCGTAGAAACTAATATGCCATATGTGACAGAGCGTTGGCTAGGTGGAATGATGACCAACCGAAACACAATCGGCGGACGAGTAAAACACCTCAAAGATATCGAAGAGAGAATGGCAAATGGCCAGTTGGTTGCCAAATATAACAAGCTAGAAGTGCAACGCTACCAAGAAGAAATAGAAGAAATGAACCACTTGTACGGCGGCATAAAAGAAATGGATGCCAAAGTTGGTGCTGTATTTGTAGTAGACATATTGCACGACACAAATGCCGTAAAAGAAGCTATAAAACTAGGCATACCAGTGGTGGCCCTAACAGACACGAACACCGACCCGACTCCTATAAAGTACCCAGTACCTTGCAACGATGACGCCATAAAAACGATTCAACTAATTGCTGACCTAGTCCAGCAGGCTATCGAATCTGGAAAAGCCCAGTATTCAAAAAAGGAACCAGCCATAGAAAAAAAGGAAACAGTCATAAAGACCATAGCACCAGCACCACCAGTTGCTGAAAAAGTAGAGGACAAATAATATGGCGGTAGATATTGCCAGCGTAAAACGACTAAAAGAATTGACAGGCGTTGGCCTGACAGACGCAAAAGCGGCACTAGATGAAGCCAAGGGCGATTTTGACAAGGCACTAGAAGCAATGCGCAAAAAAGGGCTTACCAAGGCAGAAAAAAGAGGCGAGCGTGAAGCCCGAAGTGGCGTGGTAGGCAACTACAACCACGATGGTCGCATAGGCGTGTTGGTAGAAGTCAATTGCGAAACAGATTTTGTAGCACGAAATGAATTGTTTACAGGACTAGTAAAAGATTTGGCCATGCATATAGCGGCCAGCAATCCAGAGTTTATCAGCCTAGACGACGTGCCGGCGGCTAATAAAAAGACGATAACTGCGGAGTTTACCGCCAAAGCAAAAGCCGACGTATCCGCTGGCCAGCGGACGCAGAAAATTATGGGCACTGTAGTAGAGGGTATGCTAAAAAAATATTATGCTGAACGCTGCCTTTTGGAACAGCCTTTTGTAAAAAACCCTGAACAAACAGTGGGTGAATATGTAAAAGAGCATATCGCCAAACTAGGCGAAAATATAGTGGTCAGACGCTTTGAGCGTATGGTACTGGGCGAATTGGTCTAAAATATATACAAAAGATATACAGGGAGCGTAGATTTGACAGAGATAATCCGGGAAACCGATAATATTTATGAGTGTTTTTCAGAAATTAATAGGCAAATTGATGTCCAGGAAGAACTACCTTTTGACGAAGAATCAGTCTGGCTGGAAGAAATCAACCCGAACTGTCCACGTGTTTTGGGCTGTTTATTGCTAAAGGAACCAGCCAAACAGGATCAACTGACAGTTATGGTTGGGTGGGTGCAAGAAGATTTGGGCAAAAGCTTGACACTGGATGAAGCAATCGAGAATGTACTACAACTAAATCCACTAGTCACCGACCGTCAAATTGGATTAGTAGAGAGATGTGTAAACTGTCAGACAGAACCGGATGTCGAAAAAAGGACATCAGAAATTAGCTAGTCAGATCGACTGGTTATTGTTGGATTGAACTTCTAACGCATAAATCTGTATAATAAAAATAGAAAGTAGGATAAACAGTGAACACAGCGACATACACGACCAAGTTTCAAAACTGCGTAGAACATTTCAGAGAAGAACTAAAAAAACTGCGAACCGGCAGGGCTCACCCCAGTATGCTGGACGGTATCATGGTCGAAGTGTATGGTACGCAGATGCCTCTAAATCAGGTATCGACAATAACTACCCCTGAAGCACAGCTGATACAGATCAGCCCATTTGATATCGGAAATATAGGGGCTATAACTAGCTCTATCCGCGACAATCAATCGCTGGGTCTGAACCCGATGGATGATGGCAGGGTTGTTAGAGTTCCTGTGCCTGCCTTGACAGAGGAACGGCGTAAAGACTTAGCCAAACAATCCAGTTCGAAGCTAGAAGAATGTATGATTGCTCTGCGAAGCATTCGTCACGAAGCTTTGGACGCTATCAACAAATCCAAAAAAGACAAAGAAATAGGCGAGGACGATGGAAAAAGATTGATCGTTCAGATAGAGGAAGAAATGGGGAAAGCCAGACAATCTGCCGAAGCCAGTGCAAAATCCAAAGAACAAGAAATAATGACTGTCTAATTACGGTATAATGTAGAACTATAATGGCTCAAACTATACCAAAACACATAGGCTTTATATTGGACGGAAACCGCCGATGGGCAAAAGAAAACGGCCTACAAAATATAGACGGGCACAGGCAAGGATTTGAAAATCTAAAGGTAATAACCAAGGCTACTATAAACAAGGGGGTAAGTTTTGTTTCGGCATTTGTATTTTCCACTGACAACTGGAATCGCACCCCCAAAGAAGTAAAATACTTGATGGAGCTGGCTCATAAATTATTGACTCGTGATGTAGCCGAGCTACACAAAGAAAATATTCGTGTCTTGTGGCTGGGTAGTTCAGATAAAGTTTCTGCCAAAATACAAAAAGCCATCAAAAATGCCGAAGAAACAACAAAAGACAATACCAAAGGTACCTTGGCTATTTGTTTTAATTATGGAGGAAGCCAAGAAATACTGGACGCCACAAAGCAACTAATAGACAGAGGAATTAGTGCCGACAAAGTTACGGCCGAGGTTTTTGAGAGCGCACTCTATAGGCCGATAGTTCCAAAACTCGATATGGTACTGAGGACATCTGGCGAAAATCGAACCAGTGGTTTTATGCTGTACCGAGCCGCATATGCCGAGCTAATTTTTGTAAAAAAATATTGGCCAGACTTTACAGTCAAAGATTTGGACGAAGCCTTGAGTGAATTTGGACGGCGAAAGCGGAGGTATGGACTCTAATGGCAATAATACTGTTAATTTTAGGATTGTTTATGTTCGTGGGTCTAGTAGTGGTGCACGAATTGGGGCACTTTTTGGCGGCTAGACGTAGCGGAGTTGAGGTGGAAGAATTTGGTGTTGGGTTTCCGCCAAGAGCCAAGGTTTTAACTATAAAAAAGGGAACGGTTTTTACTATAAACTGGTTGCCTCTGGGTGGTTTCGTAAAGTTAAAGGGCGAAAACGATGCAGATAAAACCAAGGGGAGTTATGGAGCTGCAACACTAAAAAACAAAGTGTTCATAATGGTAGCTGGCGTTGGTATGAATCTAGCGACAGCTTTTTTGATATTAACTTTTTTGGCATTGGTTGGTATTCCAAAACTCATAGACGACCAATACACGATAAAAAATGACACGAAAATAGTTCGCCAACAAGTGCTAGTAGGTTTTGTAGAACCCGACTCGCCCGCCCAAAAGGCTGGTTTGCAACTGCGTGATGTAGTGGAGAGCGTAGGGCCGACTATTGGAACTCAGAGCAAAGTAACAAGCTTGGAAAATTTTCCAAAACAAACCAAAGAACTGGCGGGGCAGAAGGTCACTCTGGTTTATAGTAGAAAATCAGTAACAAAGTCGGTGGATTTACAACTCAGAAGCGTAGCAGAAGTAGAATCGAGCAAAAACAGCCAAAATCCAAAGGGCTACGTTGGTATCGCACCGACAGAGTACAGCCTGCAACGATCCACTTGGTCAGCACCGATAGTGGCTGCTGGTCTGATAGAGCAGTTCAGTGTTTTGACATTGAAGGGGCTTGGATCGGCGATTTCTAATTTGTTTCAGGGGAATACCGCGGTTGCTTCCGAGCAAGTGTCTGGGCCTATAGGAATCTTTGTGCTGATAAAGGACGGTAGTTTGCTGGGTTATCAATTTGTGCTGATGATTATGGCGGTTATATCCTTGACGCTAGCTATTATGAATATCCTACCAATTCCAGCATTGGACGGAGGCAGGCTTTTTGTTACATTGATCTACAGGGCTATCAGAAAGCCCCTAAACCCAAAAACAGAGGACAGGATACACGGTCTTGGGTTTGTTGGGCTTATGCTATTGTTTGCTATGATAACAGTGGTTGATATTAGACGGATTTTTTAGTAAAGATGAAAGCTATGAAAGCAGAAAATACAAAAGCGCAGGAACCATTTAGAGTGTCTACTCCTTGGGGTCCTGTATCGGCTACACTGATTACTTTGTTGGCTTTTTTGGGGTCCCAAATTGTGGGCAGTTTATTGGTGAATATTTATCCTTACCTTTTAGGCTGGGACAAAACTAGGGCAGACAGTTGGATTAAAAATTCTACTTGGGCTCAGTTTTTCTATATCTTTATCGCAGATGTGATGGTGTTGTTGATAATATGGCTTTTCCTGAGACACAGAAAAGCTCGGGCAAGTATGATAGGGATAAAAAGGCCACACTGGGTGGACGTGGCGTACGCACTGAGCGGATTTTTTGTCTATATGTTGGCCTATCTAGTGCTGTTTAATATTGTAACCGCGATAATACCAAGCCTGGATACAAACCAAAAGCAAGAGCTCGGTTATGATACGTATACTTCTGGTCTGGCCTTGGCAGGTATTTTTGTTAGTTTGGTTGTTTTGCCACCACTAGTAGAGGAGACTTTGTTTCGCGGTTTTTTGTATTCTGGGCTAAGGAGCAAAATCCCTAAAATAGCAGCTGCCATTGTAACTAGCATTATTTTTGCAGTCATGCATTTGCAGTTTGGCAGTGGTAATGCATTGTTGTGGATAGCGGCTTTGGATACATTTGTTTTGTCTATGGTGCTAGTGTACCTAAGAGACAAAACAGATAGTTTGTGGGCATCGATTGGTCTACACATGATAAAAAACTTATTAGCCTTTTCCAGTATCTTTATTTTTCATGCTGTCTAGGTAGCTACTCGTGCTAAAATAACTCTGTAAAGAAGCACAGGCAAGCGGGTCTGTTTGTCTACAATAGCCTCTACACAAAAAATTTGTTTTTTAGGGAACTTTTATCGATTTATTAGGGAGAATAAAAATATGAGAATATCTGAACTATTTACAAAAACTCGCAAAGAAGCACCAGCCGACGAAGTCAGCAAAAATGCTCAGTTACTAATACGAGCGGGTTTTATACACAAGGAAATGGCTGGCGTTTATACCTTTCTGCCTCTGGGGCTTAGGGTCCTAGAAAATATCTGTCAGGTAATACGCGAAGAGATGAATTCTGCGGGGGGACAAGAGTTAAAATTGACTACTTTGCAAGATCCTGAAATCTGGCAGAAAACAGACCGCTGGGATGACAAAAAGGTCGACGTGTGGTTCAAAACAAAGCTAAAGAACGGCTCTGAACTGGGACTAGGTCCCACGCACGAGGAACCATTAGTTCGTGCATTAAAGCCATTCATTAGCTCGTACAAAGATTTGCCGTTTTTGGCTTATCAGATTCAGACAAAGTTTCGCAACGAAACTAGGGCAAAGAGCGGAGTTATGAGAACGCGTGAATTTTTGATGAAAGATTTGTATAGCTTCGCTAAGTCAGAAAAAGAACACGACGAAATTTATAAAAAATTTATAGACATCTATAACAAAGTATTTAAACGACTGGGTATAGGCGATCAAACTTTTCTGACATTTGCGAGCGGCGGAATGTTTAGCCAGTTCAGTCACGAATTTCAGACAGTTTGCGAAGCTGGAGAAGACACTATTTATCTGGATAGAAAAAAAGGTATTGCAGTAAATGAAGAAGTAAATAATGACCAAGTATTGGCAGATTTGGGCCTAAAACGCGAAAATTTGGAAATGGTTAGAGCGGCCGAAGTCGGTAATATCTTTACTCTGAAAGATAAATTTTCTAGTCCTTTTGGACTGACATATGTTGCCGAAAACGGCGAAAACCAAAATGTGTTGATGGGCTGTTACGGCATAGGACCTTCTAGGCTTGTCGGAGTTATCGCCGAGTTATTGGGTGACGAAAAGGGTTTGGTTTGGCCAGCTAATATAGCACCCGCACTGGTGTATCTGGCGCGACTAGGCGAAGAAAAACAAGTAGTAAAATCTGCGAATGAACTGTACGAACACTTGACAGAACTAGGAGTAAGCGTAATATATGATGACCGTGACGAGAGAGCAGGAGCCAAGTTTGCTGATGCTGATCTGATGGGGATACCCTTTAGAGTTGTAGTCAGTCAAAAGACAGTTGATAGCGGTAATTTCGAGATAAAATCTCGCACCGGAAAAGATAGTCAGCTTCTATCAGAAAAAGATTTGATAAAAAAGTTGGTAGCCTAAACACTAGTTGCTATAATCCATTTGTACAGGCATACGCCAATACAAAAAAGCCCATACAAGTTAATGAGGAAACAGTTATGATGAAACAATTTTATTTGACCAAAGAAGGCGTTGACGAGTTAAAGTCAGAACGCGACGAGCTGGTATTGCAACGTGGACCAATAGCAGAACGGATAAAGACTGCCCGTGAATTTGGAGATTTGAGCGAAAATGCCGAATACAGCTCCGCTAGACTAGAACAGGAACGATGCGAAAATCGCATATCTGAAATAGAAAATATTTTGCAGAACGTCAAAGTCATACATAAGCCCAAAGTTACCGACAAAGTTGCGTTGGGATCTAGTGTAGTCCTAAAGGGCGAATCCGGAACAAAAGCCTTTCAGGTTGTGGGCACAGTAGAAGCTGACCCGTTAAATGGAAAGATTAGCAACGAAAGTCCTATAGGGAGCGCCTTGTTGGGCAAAAAACTTGGCGAAGAAGTAGAAATAGTAACACCCTCCGAAACCGCCATATACAAAATATCCAAGATTAGTTAGAAATTATTTTACTAGAACCATTGAGCTAAAACCTGTAATCTATAAGTATGCAATGGCTGAATCAAATAGTAGACGAAATAATTTCCCGTAAACCGACGGGCGAAATAATTGTATCTTCAGGTGTATCGCCATCTGGGCAGTACCATGTAGGCACACTGCGAGAAGTATTGACGGCTGACGCTGTGTTGCTAGAGATTAGACGCCGAGGGCGAAAAGCCAAACATCTTCATTTTGTGGATGACCACGACCGTTTCCGCAAAATACCTGTTGGTATCCCCAAAGAATTCGAAAAATATCTAGGAATGCCACTGCGAAATGTGCCATCTCCAGACCCAAAATACAAATCTTATGCTGATTATTATTTGAACGATTTTGAGTCAAATATAAAAATATTGGGCATTGATGTTGAGCTGATAAGAACTAGTGATATGTACGACAAAGGTGTTTTCTCTGAAGCTATAGAAAAAGCACTAGAAAATATAGACCAGCTGAGGCGTATATTGGAAAAAGTGTCGGGCAGGGAACTAGACGAAAATTGGTCGCCAATTCAGATAGTGGAAGACAGCTATTTAAAAAAGAGGGTATTTGTCAGTTTAGACAAAAAGACCAAAACCATTACCTACAAAGATTCTGAAAACATAGATCAGACGACAAGTTATGAAAATGGAAACGTAAAGCTCGATTGGCGAACAGACTGGCCAGCTCGCTGGTGGATTTATGGTGTGGACATTGAGCCGTTTGGCAGAGAACATGCCACAAAAGGTGGTAGCTACGATACTGGCAAAGAAATTGTCCAGAAAATTTTTGGTGGTAAAGCCCCACTCCCTGTGCCGTATGATTTTATAAATAGGTCAGGAGACACCAAAAAAATGAGCAAGAGCGAAGGAAATACTGTAACCATAACAGAGATTCTACAAGTTTTGCCTCCAGAAATAGTCAGGTTCTTTGTGTTGCGTTATGCGACCAAAAAATTGTTATTTTTTGACCAAACCGATGGTGTGGTTAGACTGATAGACGACTACGCAGAGCTTTTGGCAAAACCAGAAAAATCTCCTGATGAAGAGCAAATGATAACCATTGTGTCTAGCACTATAGCGACGAGCTCTATCAGTAATGTGCCGTTTTCTCATCTAGTAGCTAGCTATCAGTCTGCTTTGAAAGATTCGGCCAAAACTATAGAAATAATAAAACGCACCGAACATGGCAATATAGCAGAATCCCAAAAGGCTGTCATAGAAAAAGAGCTAGTTTACATAGACAAATGGTTAAAAGAGTGGGCTTCAGAAAATGTTAAGTTTGAACTGGCAAAAAAAGTTTCTGCTAGCGATTTTAACAGTGTCGAGACAAAGTTCCTCCGGGATTTAGCAGACAAAATTTCTTTAGCTCCAAAAGATGCTGACGGAGAATGGTTTCATGAAGCTATGTACCAGCTAAAACAGGAAAGTGGGCTAGAGCCAAAAGAGCTGTTTGGTATTATTTATCGTGTTTTGATACAAAAGACGTCTGGGCCCAGGGCGGGTTGGTTCCTAAGTATATTGCCACGGGCTTGGCTAATCGCTAGGCTGAAACTAGAAGCATAAGTCTGTTATAATTGACATATGATAGTCGTAAAGAACCTAAACAAAGCGTATGGGAAAAAAGACAATTTATTTTTGGCTCTAAAAGACGTTTCTTTTGAAATTCCAGATGGAAGCACGCTGGCAATAATCGGCAAGAGTGGTTCTGGAAAATCTACACTAATGCATATTATGAGTGGCCTAGATCACCCTAGTGGTGGTAGCGTAGTAATTGACGACCAGGAACTACACGCTATGAAGTCTAGAGCTATGGATAATTTTAGGGCCAAGCAGATGAGCTTTATATTTCAGTCATTTTTTGTGGAGGCCAACCAAACATGTTATCAAAATGTAATGCTGCCACTAGAGATAGCTAAAGTACCACGACGCCACCGCAAGGATATGGTGCTAAAAGCTCTAAAAGCCGTAGAGTTAGAAGACAAAGTCTATAACTTGGCTAGCAATTTGTCCGGAGGGCAAAAGCAAAGACTGGCCATAGCTCGCGCGATAGTCAACAAGCCAAAACTAATTTTTGCAGACGAACCCACCGGAAATTTGGACAGCACTACGGGCGATTTAATCATGAGTTTGTTGTTTGGTTTGAACAAGAAGCTGGGGTGTACTCTAGTAATAGTTACTCACGACGAAGAATTGGCCAGCAAGTGCTTGACCCAGATCAGGCTAAAAGACGGCAGTATAGAGCGTATGAGTAAAACAAAAGAAAGTAGAAAAAAATAATGTATTACACCGACATACTAAGGCGCTCTAGCCGTAGTCTAAAAAGCGCCAAGGCTAGAACTCTGTTGACGGCTCTGGCTATTGCGGTAGGTACGTTTGCACTGACTATGACCCTAGCTGCTAGTAATGGCGCACAGAGTTATGTAAACAAAATTATTAGCGACAATTTTGACCCAGCAGAGTTGATAGTCGCCAAAGACCAGACAGTTTTTCAAAGTGGGGACAGAACAAAACCAAAAGAATACGATAGTAGTTTTGTTAGTTCTGTATCAAATGCGGGTGCTACTACTCAGACCAAAAGATTGAACGACGAAGATCTGGCCAAAATAAAAAGCCAGCCTGACATAGAACAAATCCGGCTAGGAACGAGCGTAAATTTGCGCTATATAACTAGATCAGGCCAAAAAAAATATGTTGGTACAGCTCAGGGTTTTAGCCCCGCCCAAAACCCACAAATCCTAGCAGGCAAAATACCCAAACCCTTAAATAACAAAAACATTCTGTTGCCAGAAGCCTATGTATCTGCGCTGGGTTTTAGCAGCCCGAATGATGCAATTGGCAAATCTGTAACATTGGTAGTTAGCCGTCCGTTTAGTGAATCTACAGTACGTTCATTGGCTCAAAACGGAACGCTGGACAGTTCTAAAAAAATAGAGTCTGCTTTTGACACGGCCACACTGGAACAGCAGTTCATTATTGTGGGCATAATGAAAAAACCAATGTCTTCTCAGCCAGGCACCGAACTGTATATGTTCATCGGGGTAGAGGATGCGCAGGTACTTAATGACTATGCTACTTTGGGCACAGCAGACTACCACAAATACGCCTTCGTCTATGCCAGGGTAAAAGACGGAAACGACAACAACAAACTCTTGGCGGCCAAAAAAACTCTGCAGTCAGCCGAATATTTTGTAAATAGTGTCGAAGATACCCAAAAATTCTTGACTCAAATAATATCTGTTTTGCGAGGTATAGTTGTGGCTTTTGGAATGATAGCCATTATTGCTTCCGTTTTTGGAATAGTAAATACAATGTATATCAGCGTTTTACAGAGAACAAGCGAGATAGGATTGATGAAAGCGTTAGGTATGAGAAAACGAGATATCGGAAAGCTCTTTCGATTTGAGGCGGCCTGGATTGGTTTTCTGGGAGGAATCATAGGGTCTTTGTCGGCACTGGCAGTTGGAACGGCTTTGAATCCTTGGATTACCGAAAAACTAGATTTAGGAGTGGGAAATAAACTGCTTATATTTAGAGCTTTACAAATAATTATATTGATAATTATTTTGATGATAGTTGCAATTCTAGCCGGTCTATTACCAGCCAGAAAAGCCGCTAAACTAGACCCGATAGAAGCCCTGAGAACTGAATAGTATGAAAAATAACACCAACCAAAAGGCTTTGTTGTCGGGGGGTTGTTTCTGGGGAGTTCAATATTATTTTGACGAAGTACCTGGCGTACAAAAAACTACTGTAGGATATACAGGAGGGCATACCAAAAATCCAACGTACGAAGAAGTCTGCACACATACCACCGGACACGCAGAAGCGGTATTGATAGAATTTGATCCACTAAAAGTTAGCTACGACAATTTGCTAAAGCACTTTTTTAGGCTTCACGATCCCACTACTTTAAATAGAGATGGCCCAAATATCGGCGACAGCTATAGATCTGCAATTTTTTATTTTGATAATTCACAAAAAATATCAGCCCAGAATGTATTACGTGCTTGCCAGTCTGACTACAAAGACCCTATAGTTACAGAAATAACTCCTGCTAGCGAATTCTATGAAGCAGAGGATTATCATCAAAAATATACAGAGAGAACAGGTGTAGGGTTTTGTCACAAACCATACGAACCGATAAAATAATATATACGCATCGAGGGTTGTGGTATTATAGAAATATGAGCAAAAAAATAGATCTAAACAAGCAAATTCAGGACATTTATAAAGTTAGCATTGTTGTGTACGCCATATTGGCTTTGGCTGTAGTAACAATGGTTAGCAAAGTTACATATCAGCTAACTTGGGGCTTTCTAGCCAAAGACGAACTAGCCAGCAAAACAAGCGCTGTTTTGGTGCCCGGTAGTCAACCCGCATTTGATTTACAGATTCGGTCGGCTATATTGATAGTATTGGTGCTGTCTATAATCGTTCCTTATTTGTATATTATGCGTTTACAGAAACAACACCAGCAGGCTATGAAGAATCGCGTTCTTACCTTGCGCTGGATAGATTTGGGTATTACTACAGCTATAATGGTTATGATAATCGCTGTATTGTCTGGAGTGACAGACATATTTACTCTAAAACTCATAGCTGGCTTGATGGCTACGACATGCTTTCTGGGTTGGATGGCAGAACGACAAGCAAAAGAAGCCAAAAAATTGGTTATGCCAACTTTTATAGCTAGTTTGGTAACTGGCTCCTTGCCATGGATGTTAATATTTGGCTATGCAGTTGCTACTCCGTTTTTGGCTGCAGTCAGAGCTCCGTGGTACATATATGCTCTGTACGTTAGTTCTCTGGGCAGTTTTACTCTATTAGCTCTAAACCAACTTCTACAAAACACGGGTTACAAGCAATGGAAAGATTATTCATTTATAGAGCGTAACTATGCATTGATATCTTTGTTCTCTAAAACTGCTTTTGCGGTCATCCTGATAATCGGTCTCAAAAAATAGAAATCATATGAGGTTGCATCGTTTTTTTGTTGGGTCGGACACAGCCTTGGAACACGACTTTTGGTTGAGAGACCAAGCTATATTGAACCAATGGAATAGGGTGCTTCGTTTTAGGGCTGGACAAGAAGTGGTATTGTTTGACGGACTAAAGCATGATCGACTTTTTAAGATATCAGAAATATCCAAAGACGAAGCTCACCTAAAGCACATTACGGACTATGTCAGAAAAATTCCAAAGAAAAACGTTTATATGCTATGGGCTTTGCTGAAAAAAGACAAAAATGATTGGGTGCTCCAGAAGTGTACTGAAATGGGAGTCAGTCATTTTGTTCCACTGATAACCGAGCGAACTGAAAAAACTGGCTTTGACATAGAACGTGCCAAAAAAATAACTATAGAAGCTGCCGAACAATGCGGGCGTAGCGATATACCTACCATTAGAGAGCCTATCGGTCTGCTAAGCGCCATAGACGAGCTAAATGATAAAGTAGAGCTATATATGTGTGACCAAGAAAGCGAAGACACAAAAATTGATTCAAAAAACGTAGGAATTTTCGTTGGACCAGAAGGCGGTTGGTCGGATTCGGAAAAAAGTTTGTTTGAATCTAAGGGTGTTAAGCGTCTGAATATTCACGACTTTACGCTCCGAGCCGAGACCGCATGCGTTGCAGCTGTTACAATAGTAGGAATATGAATTATTGGACAGAACGAAGTAAACCATTTCAGCCTGGTCAAACAGAAGTTTTTAAAGTTTCTCGGAGTAAGATTGAGCTTTTTACGCAGTGTTCAAGGTGTTTTTGGCTAGATGCTCGACTCAAGATAAAACGACCAAACGGGCCTCCCTTTAGAATAAATTCAGCGATTGATGAGCTGTTCAAAAAAGAATTTGACGTACATAGAAAAGCTGGAACTCCCCATCCACTGCAGGTGAAGTTTAAGATAGATGCTATTCCATATCCACACAAAGATCTGGACAAATGGCGTGCCAACTTTACTGGTGTTGCCACGGTACATGATCTCACTAATCTACACGTCTTTGGCGCAGTAGATGATGTTTGGGTGAATCCAGCAGGTGAACTTATAGTCGTTGACTACAAAGCCACCGCAAAAAGTGATGAAATTACGGATTTAGGTCCAGTTGGTGGATGGCAAGATAGCTATAGACGGCAAATGGAAGTGTATCAATGGTTACTGAGAGCAAATGGTCATACAGTGAGCGATACAGGGTATTTTGTGTACGCAAACGGTGACGTAAATGCCGACGGGTTTAACGACGTAGTAAATTTCCGTACAAACGTATTTCCGCATATTGGAACTGACAAATGGGTGGCAAAAACACTGTTGAAAATGAAAGAATGCCTAGAGGGTGATATGCCGGCAGTAGGTATGGCGGCAATGGGCGGAGAATGCGACTATTGTGTTTATGCCAGAAAAAGGACTGAATTAACAATTGAGCATCTACAAAAATCAAAAGCATTAAAAACAAAAGGCAAAGCTACGGTATAATATAACTATGTTAGATATAAAATTTATTAGAGAAAACGCCTCCGAAGTTCAAGAAAAATCAAAGCAAAAAGGCTACGAGGTTGATGTAGAGCAATTGCTGGGCTTTGATACCAAGCGTAGAGAACTACGACTAAAAGTGGAGGAGCTGCGCCGGGAGAGAAATGTCTTAGCCGACGCCGTAAAAGGCAAAAAACCGGGCACGGAACAAATAGCCAAAGGTCGTGCCGTAAAAGAAAACTTGTCCGTACTAGAGCACCAGTATGCCTCGATAGACAAGGAATTTCAGACTTTGCTGGCGCTTATCCCGAATATTGCAGCCAGCGATGTTCCTGTTGGTGGTGAAGAAAATAATTTAGAAATCAAAAAAGTTGGGGAACAGAAAAAAAGCGCAGTTGACCACTTGGATTTGGCTGTCAAAAAAGGCTGGTTAGATTTTGAGCGTGGATCCAAAGTATCGGGCAATAAATTTTATTTTGTAAAAGGCGATTTGGCTATGCTGGAGAATGCCATTACGCAGTATGCTTTAGATTTTATAATCAAAAAAGGTTTTAACTATATGACAGTGCCTCATATGGTAAATAGCAGGATTGCTGCGGGAACCGGGTTTTCGCCCCGTACTAGCGATCAGAGTGACGAGTATTTTATTGAAGGGGAAGATTTGACTCTGATCGCATCTGCGGAGATACCTTTGACAGGGTTTCATGCAGATGAAATTTTGGATGAAAAAGATTTGCCACTAAATTATGCGGCGCTGAGCCCCTGTTATCGAAAGGAAGCTGGAACATACGGAAAACACAACAGGGGTCTGTTCAGGGTGCATCAGTTCAATAAGCTAGAGATGTACGCATTTACTTTGCCCGAAGAAAGTGTCCAAATGCATCAGAAAATATTGTCCATAGAAGAGGAATTGTGGCAGGCTGTGGGTGTTCCGTATCGTGTAATAAATATAGCTTCAGGAGATTTGGGCGCCCAGGCATCTAAAAAATACGATATAGAGTATTGGTCTCCAGTAGATAATGTTTATAGAGAGCTGAGTAGCTGTAGTAACTGCACTGATTATCAGGCCAGAAATGTAAACATTAGAGTGCGAAATAAAAAAGGAGACACAGTAATCCCTCATACACTAAACGGTACTGTAGTCTCTCTGTCTAGGGCAATGGTAGCTATAATAGAAAACTTTCAAACAAAAGACGGTGATGTTATAGTCCCAGAAGTTTTGCGAACATTTATGCAAGGAAAAGAAAAAATTTAACTTTAAGGAGCTCAGGTGATTGAAAAATTAGAAATATCTGGAGTTCATACAGTAGTTACACCAGAATTGCGCAAATATATAACAAAAAAACTTGGGAAACTAGACAGATATATGCCTAAGCATGCTAGAGAAAGTGCGCATGCAGAAATTAGCCTAAAGGAATCGAAATCCAAAGAAAAAAAACAATGTATATGCGAAGTTGTGATGTATTTGCCGCACGGGACTCTAATGGCCAAAGAAGCAACCATGAATATGTTTGCCGCCATAGACATAGTAGAAGCAAAACTAAAAAATCAGCTAAAAAAGTACAAAGAAACACATAGTAGCCTAAAGATCCATAGGCGGGTAATAGCACGCCTGCAGCGCGGTAAAATGTAGGCAAAAATACGACGGTATTTTTTCTCTGTTAGGGTACAATAGTAGGTAGTATATATTTCCGTATTTTAGAGGAGTTGAATGAACAAAGTATTTAAGAAAATCCTGGGAGACCCGCAGGCAAAGACAGTCAAGCGATTACGCAAGCGTGTGCGTGAAATAAATGCACTAGCTGGTAAATACACGGCTATGACAGACAAACAGCTACGCGGCCAAACTGAAGTTCTAAAGGGTAGATTGGCAAAGGAGTCCATAGACAAAATTATGCCAGATGCATTTGCGGTAGTCCGTGAGGCTGCGACCAGAACTTTGGGACAGCGACATTTTGATGTTCAGTTGATAGGTGGAATGGTTTTGCACGAGGGTAATGTCTCGGAAATGAAAACAGGCGAGGGCAAAACATTGGTAGCCACATTGGCGGTATATTTGAACGCTTTGACTGAAAAAGGCGTTCACGTTGTAACGGTCAATGAATATCTGGCACAGCGCGATGCAGGCTGGATGGCTCAGGTGTATGACTTTTTGAATTTGTCTGTCGGAGTTATCATTACCGACGAATCGTTTTTGTATGATAAAAATTTTGACAACAGTAGTCACGAAGATCCTCGGATGCATCATTTGAAGCCAGCAACCAGACAAGAAGCTTATCGTGCGGATGTTACTTATGGCACGAACAATGAATTTGGTTTTGATTATCTAAGAGACAATATGGTTCGTGAAGTAGATCAGTTGCGACAGCGCGAACTTCACTATGCCATAGTAGACGAAGTAGACTCTATCCTAATCGACGAAGCTCGTACTCCACTGATAATATCTGCGTCATCGGTTGCCAGCGGTAGTAGCTATTCGCAATTTTCTAAAATAGCTAGACAACTAAAAGAAACACAGCACTACGAAAAAGACGAAAAGCATAAATCGGTTGTATTGACAGACGAAGGAATCGAATTTATAGAAAAACTACTAGGCATCACCAATCTGTACGCCACTGTCAATATCAGGACTATTTACCACTTAGATCAATCCCTGAAAGCCGAAGCCCTTTTCAAGAGAGACAAAGATTATGTCGTAACAAACGATGGCGAAGTAGTAATAGTAGACGAGTTTACTGGCCGGCTACTAAAAGGAAGACGATACAACGAAGGGTTGCACCAAGCAATAGAAGCAAAGGAAAACGTAGAAGTTCAAGAGGAATCAATGACTCTAGCGACTATATCCTTTCAGAATTATTTTCGGTTATACGAAAAACTATCTGGTATGACTGGTACGGCTAATACGGAGAGCGAAGAATTTCACCAGATTTACAAACTAAATGTTGTAGAGATACCTTCCAACAAAAAGATTGTTCGAATTGACCGCCCAGACCGTATCTACAAAACCGAAATGGGTAAATTCAAAGCAATTATCAAAGAGGTACAATCTATGCAATTAAAAGGGCAGCCTGTTTTGATAGGTTCTGCTTCAATCGAAAAGAATGAAGTGCTGGGTGGATTACTGAAAAAAGCTGGCGTTCCTCATCAACTTTTAAATGCAAAAAATAATGAGAGAGAAGCATCAACTGTAGCCAAAGCTGGACAAAAAGGGGCAGTAACTTTGGCTACTAACATTGCCGGTCGTGGAACAGACATTGTATTGGGAGAAGGAGTAAAGGAGCTGGGCGGATTGTTTGTACTAGGTAGCGAAAGACATGAATCCAGGCGTATAGACAATCAGTTGCGTGGCCGAGCAGGTCGACAAGGAGACCCAGGAGCAACTCAGTTTTTTGTCAGCACAGAGGACGACCTGATGCGTATTTTTGGAGGAGACAGAATAGGAACTATAATGCAGCGGCTGGGAGTTGATGACGAAACACCCATAGAAAACAGAGTTATCAGCAAAAGCCTAGAAGGTGCACAGAAAAAAGTAGAAGGCTACAACTTTGATGCCAGAAAAAATGTAGTGCAATACGACGACGTGATGAACCGACATCGAAAAGCAACTTACGCAATGCGTAGAGAAATATTGTTACACGCCGATATCAGCAAACGCATAAAAATATTCATCGACGACGAAGTTCGAGCTCTGTCTGCGTCTCCGTTAATGCTGACAGATGATTTTGAAACAGCCGTTACAGAAGTTATGCCTTTTGAAGATGGCGCATTAGACAGTATGTTTGATTCTGAAGCAAGCAGTTTTGGAAAAGTACTGGGACGAGAAGCAAAAAAACTGTATGAATCCAGAGAAAAAGCATTTGGCACAAAAATAATGCGCAAAGTTGAGCGCGATGTTTACTTGCAGATATTGGATAACCTATGGATGGAACACCTGGAAAATATGGATCATTTGCGCGAAGGAATACATTGGCTAAGCGTAGGACAACGTGACCCGTTGGTAGAATATCGTAGACAAGGACAACATATGTTCGAAGAGATGCAGGTAAAACTTCGACACGATGTGGTCAGGGCTTTGTTCTATGCACAGCCAGTAAAAGACGACAACATTGACGATGCCGTAGAGACTGATTTGACCAGAGCAGCTAGGCAATCAGTGGACAATGCCGACCGTATAGTAGAAGTTGAAGAGTTCAGCGAAACAAATTTTGTCGCAAAAAAAGACAATCAACAAGCCAAAAAACAGATAGCGACAAAGAAAAAGAAAGCTCACAAAAAAGAGCGCCAGCGTAAAAAAGCGGGGAAACGTCGTAAATAGACGAATTAAATATAGATGAAGCACACAGTATCAGAAGTTAAGTTACAAAACGGAATAGAAGGCTTGTTTGTAAATGTGCCCGACGCAAGTGTCATGACGTTCGAGATTAATTTTCGGGCTGGCGAATATCTGGTAGAAAAAGAAAAATGGGAAGCTCCGCACATAATGGAGCATGTTTTGCTTGGCGCAAATCAACTGATTCCAAAGGCCAGAGCTTTTCAGGCAGAGTTCGAGAAAAATGGTGCGTATTGTAATGCCAGCACAGGCAGTTACGACATCATTTATGAAGCAGAATGTGCTGACTTTGAATGGGACCGAATAGTTGATTTGCTACTGACTGCTATAACAAAACCGTTGTTTTTAGAAGAAGAATTTGTTGCAGAATTTGGTAATGTCCGCGAAGAATTGAATGCTCGGTCTAACAACCATTTTCGTAACCTCAGCCTAGCTCTGCGGGAATCTTATGGCTTCAAAGTATTGACCGACCAGGAGAGATTGAAGTTGATGGACAACGTAGTTTTGGCCGATATAAAGAGGCACTATGAATCAACGCATACCACCAAAAATATGAGGTTTGTAATTGCTGGACATTTGCCTCAAAAAAGACGAACACAGATAGAAACATTTTTGGGTGGCATAGAGCTGCCAGAGGGAACTCATAGACTAGAGTTGCCAATAGAAAAACCTCGTAAATTAAAAAAACCTTTAATAATCAACAACACTAGTGTAAAAAATATGTATTTTTATTTTGATACCTTTTTGTGCAGAAGACTTAGCGAGCCAGAAACAGATGCCCTGAATTTGCTAAATACTATGCTGACAGAAACTTTGTATTCTAGAATTTTGGGGACAGCCCGAGAGCGCGGTTTGGTATACAGCATGAGTTCAGGGATAAGCCAGACCAAAAATATAACAAACTGGTGGTTTGGTGCTCAAGTAATGTCCAAAAATGCTCCGGCTTTATTTGAAATAATAGAACACGAATTGTCTGCTGTTTTTGCAGGTGAAATTTTGGAGGCAGATATTTCCGCGGCTAAACAATATGCCCTAGGTAGATTTCAGCGTAGTGGTCAAACGGTAGGTGGGACTGCTTCTGGCTATAGCGGCTGGTATTTTTTTGATGGAACAATTGACGACTACTTTAAAGAGCCAGAGCGTATAGAAGCAATAACCAAAGAAGCAGTGGTCAAGGTTGCACGATCTATGTTTGCAGATAAGGTTTGGGGTATGGGTGCACTGGGTGACTGCAAAGAAGATTTTATTGGTCTGCTAGAAAAACAAATTAGTCCACTTTGGAAGTAGCCGATAATTATGAAAGAAATAACTGAGCGACTTCAAAAGATTGCAATTGAAGTTAGCGGTGCTATATCAAAACTAAAACTAGATAATTTGGAGGCAGAGCTTGACGAATTAGAGCGAAAAAGCCTACTAGCTGGTTTCTGGGATAATGCACAGTCTGCGCAAGCTACAATGAAACGGATAGCTTATCTGGAATCTAGGATTAAACCATGGTCTGAAGTAAAGAATGAAATCAGCGAAATTCAAGAACTACTATCTACTGGAGATAGTAGCTTGGCGCAGGAGTTAAATAGTCAGTTAGACATTTTAGATATAACTATAGAAAAATTGAAGAAACTATTAAAAATGGGCGGCCCTTATGATGATCATAATGTCGTAATGAGTATTCACGCTGGTGCTGGAGGCACAGACGCCCAGGACTGGGCTCAGATGCTGTACAGGATGTATGTTCGTTGGGCTGAATCGCACAAAGCCAAAATCGTTTTGGTTGAATCCTCTAAAGGCGAAGAAGCCGGCATAAAAAGTGTAACATTTACAATCGAATATGATTATGCCTATGGAAAACTAAAAGGCGAGAACGGGGTTCATAGACTTGTCAGGCTGAGTCCATATAATAGCGACAATTTGCGTCAAACTAGTTTTGCGAAAGTAGAAGTAATGCCAAAAATAGATGCGCCAGAGGAAGTTGAAATTGATGAAAAAGATCTGAAAATTGATGTGTACAGAAGCGGCGGAAAAGGTGGCCAGAGTGTCAATACTACGGATTCGGCAGTCAGAGTAACGCACATACCATCTGGGATTGTCATAGCAATTCAAAACGAGCGAAGCCAACTACAAAACAGAGAAACCTGTATGACAATTTTACGGTCTAAATTGGCGCAATTACAAATAGAACAACACAAAGAAAACTTGCAAGATTTAAAAGGTCCAAACGAACAAGCGGCCTGGGGAAATCAAATTCGTAGCTATGTTTTACACCCGTACAAACAAGTTAAAGATTTGCGGTCTAGGTTCGAGTCTAGTGACCCCGAAGCAGTACTGAACGGGCAGCTGGATCCATTTATAGACGCTTTTCTGGAGCATACGCTTGGAGCTGACGTCCAACAATCATAGTATGTATAGTGTGAATTTTTTTAAAAGTCCTATATAATAGTGCTAATGATTCTGCTAGATCGAGTAACAAAAACATACAACAAAAACCACACTGCTCTGGATAGGGTAAGTCTTCATGTAGAACCAAAAGAATTTGTCATCATTGTCGGCAAGAGTGGGGCGGGTAAATCCACTCTGCTAAAATTATTAACATGCGAAGAAAGGCCAAACAGCGGCAAAATTGTTGTCGGCGGACTGGATTACGACAAGCTGAGAGATCGTGATATTCCGCTACTAAGGCGCAAAATAGGCGTTGTTTTTCAAGATTTTAAACTTTTGCCAAATAAAAATGTCTTTGAAAATGTAGCTTTTGCTTTAGAAATTGTAGGCTATGGTACGCATGAGATTAAAAATACTGTGCCTAGAGTTCTTGATATTGTTGGACTGAAAGGAAAAGAAAAAAGTATGCCCCTAGAGCTTTCGGGTGGCGAAAGACAAAGAGTGGCTATTGCCAGGGCAATAGTTAGGCAACCCAAAATTCTAATTGCAGATGAACCGACCGGAAACCTTGACCCAAAACACGCTTGGGATGTCATAAAAGTTTTGGAAAAAATTAATCGTTACGGTACTACAGTTATACTTACGACACACAATCAGGACATAGTAAATAAATTAAAAAGGCGAGTAATAACTATAGATGAGGGAAGGATTTCTAGCGACCGAGCTAATGCCAAGTATCATGCAGAGGGCACGAAGCAATGAGCCACAAACTTATAACCTTTTGGCGTATAATAAAATCCGGCGTTCAAAACTTTTTTCGAAACGCAACTCTAGCCGTTGCGGCTATGGCGGTGATGATTATAACTCTGTCTATTGTGCTATTTTCTGTTATTGCTAATGCAACTTTTGCCAACACTGTACAGCAGATAACTGATAGGATAGACGTATCCGTTTACCTGAAGGACAGCGTTACAGTTAATCAAAGAGAAAAATTAACCGCAGACATAAAGGCAAACAAGAACGTAAAATCTATAAAATATATTTCCAAAGACGAAGCTCTGGAATTATACAAAAAACAAAATGTATCCAACCCTGACTTGTTAGCCGCTATATCACAAACAGACAACCCTTTGCCAGCCAGTTTATCTATAAAACCAATTGACCCAAATAAATTAAATGAACTTAAGGCATTTCTAGACAGCAAGGAAGCAAAGGCGCTGCAGTCTGACGACACTTCATACTCTGGCGACCGTAAAGAAGCTATAGATAAGATCAGTCAAGCTACCAAGTTTTTTCGCGAAATAGGGTTTGTGGGTGTGATTGTCTTTACTTTTGTATCAATGCTAATAATTTTTAACACCATTCGTATGTCTATATTCAATCGTAGAGACGAGCTGACAATTATGAGATTGTTAGGTGCGAGTAGCTGGTATATCAAGGGGCCTTTTGTAGTAGAAACTGTTATCTATGGTGTTGTTTCGGCGGTAGTTAGCCTGACGTTATGCTACATATTATTTGTAGTTTCTACCTCAAATTTTGATGCCAGCAGTCTGGGGCTACTGGATATCAAATTCTCTAGTGACTACTTTTTACATAATTTTTGGGTAATTTTAGGGGCACAAATATCTATAGGTGTGCTAATAGGGGCTGCTTCTTCATTGATAGCGACCCGCCGTTATCTAAAATTTAAGTCATTGAGCTAGAACTTTTTATATACAGAACCTAGATTGATTACGCTTGTGGCATATGGTATATTTAAACAGTAAATACAAAATGAAAAAAATGAAAAATATTAGAAGAGTCTTCCACAAAATACCTCATATAAGCACGGTTGCAATAAGTTTAGTTTATTTGGGCAGCTTTTTGGCCCCTACTTTAGTAGGAGCATTGACTTCACAACAGTTGCAACAACAGATTAACGAACTTAGCTATGCCAACAGTTTGTCGCAGGGCTCTGTAAATAGTTTGAGGGTACAAGCAGTCAGTTACGAAGACGCAATCAGCAAGCTACAGTTGCAAATAGATGCTGTGCAGGGAGCTATAAATGCCAATATAGCTAAACAAGCGGATCTGCAAAACAAAATAACTATTGCTGAGGCGGAGCTGGCTAAGCAAAAGCTAGTATTGGGAGAAAATATAAAGGCAATGTATTTGGAAGGCCAGATAAGTACTTTGGAAATGTTGGCTTCCAGTAAGGATCTTAGCGAGTTTGTAGATAAACAGCAGTACCGTAACTCTGTTAAGGACAAGATTACAGCTACGGTTGCCCAAATAACAAAACTAAAATATGAATTAAACGCCCAGAAGGATGAAGTAGAATTGCTGCTAAAAACTCAGCAAGAACAACAAGCAAAGCTGGATGGCGACCGTTTTGAACAGAGCCGATTGTTGTCTCTGAACAAAGCCGAGCAGGGTCAATACAATAATAAAATCAAAGCAAATAATAGCAATATAGCCTCTTTGCGGGCTCAGCAAGCTGCGATAAATTCATCTTCTAGCTCTCGTGTTTATGTGGATGGCTCGGAACGAGGCGGCAATTGCGACAATGGTTCCGGAAACGGTGGCTATTCTCAGGCCAGCGGTCCCGCTGGAGACGCATGTAATAGTCCGGCATTTTCTATACCAGATTGGTCCGGAATTATCGACAATCGCTGGTGCACATCATACGCTTACTGGTATTTTAAAAGAGTATTAGGGCGACCTTTGTATGTCAGTGGTGACGCTAGAGATTGGGCGTATACGTCGAGTATTCCTATAAGCTCAAATCCTGAAGTAGGAGCAATAGGCATAAATACAAGGGGCACTTACGGGCATGTTGTTATAGTACAGGCAATTGGTCCTACTTCATGGGGGGGTGTAAATGTGCCTGAAGGTAAAATTTTGGTCAGTAACATGAATTATGACTGGCAGGGTCATTTTGGCTATGCATTGTACAGCACCGGAACATTAGTATATATAAATCCCTAACTAGCAGTAAACAAGATTAAACGGTACAATATAGTTTGTACGCGCTTATGTTTTAGAATAATATATGGAAGATAAAGTCATAAAAAACAAAATACAGAAAATTGGATTTTTAAAGTTCGCTACAATTCTATTAGTAATTTCAGGTGCTTTTGGGCTTGGATTAGTCACAGGTAACGGAAAGATTAGCCTAAATCTGGGCAATAAAGCTTTAAAAAGCGTCCAGAAAGATACAACAGCTAGTTTAGATTACTCTAGCGTAGAGGCTCTCTACGACAAGCTGAGGGTACAGTTTGATGGTCAATTGGACCAGTCAAAGTTGATGGACGGATTGCGAAGCGGGCTAGTAAAGGCCGCTGGCGATCCCTACACAGAATACTTCAATCCAGCCAGCGCAGAACAGTTTAATAAAGAGTTGAGCGGAACATTTACTGGCATAGGTGCAGAACTGGGCAAGGATGAAAAGAACAACATCATAGTAGTATCTCCAATAGCAGGATTTCCGGCCGAAAAGGCGGGTTTGAAGCCAAAAGATATCATAGCTGAGATAGACGGAAAGAGCGCCTATGATATTTCCATTACCGAAGCAGTCCAAAAAATACGTGGCAAAAAAGACACAACAGTAGTTCTCAAAATTGTAAGGGGAGTGTCTCAGGTGCTAGAAATAAGTATAGTTCGCCAAGAAATAACTATACCTAGTGTTACTAGCAAGATACTGGAAGGCAACATAGGCTACATACGAATTAGTAGATTCTCTGACGACACAGTTCGTTTGTCTAATAAAGCAGCCTCTGATTTCAAAGCCTCTGGAGTAGTAGGTATAGTTCTAGATATGCGTAGCGATCCAGGGGGTTTGGTAGATTCTGCAGTGGGAGTTGCAGGATTATGGTTGCCAACAGGCAAAAATATACTGACGGAAAGACGTGGCAAAACAATAGTCCAAACTTATAACTCTGATGGACCAGGTACTCTGGCTGGCATCAAGACAGTAGTGCTAATAGATGAAGGTAGTGCCAGTGCTAGCGAAATCGTGGCTGGAGCCTTAAAAGACAATGGCGCGGCTAGTTTATTTGGCGTAAAGAGTTTTGGAAAAGGAAGTGTACAGCAATTAGAAAAATTATCAGACGGTAGCTTGCTAAAAGTTACAATTGCACGATGGTACACACCATCTGGTAAGAATATAGACAAAGAAGGAATTAATCCGGACACAGAAGTAAAACGATCTGATGAAGATTTCAAAAAAAATATCGACCCACAACTGGAAGCTGCATTGAAATTTTTGAAAAAATAAAACCATTAGTTTTAGAGCTACAGGTAAATTTTACATTGAACTTAAGGGTTGGTTAGGGTAGTATTGGTAAAAGTAATCAAGAGGTGCATAGGTGGCAAAGCGACCAACCAAGTATGTATTTGTAACAGGTGGCGTGCTTTCCGGATTAGGAAAGGGTATAACAGCCGCTTCAATCGGGACAATACTAAAAGCCAGAGGCCTAAATGTTAACAGCCAAAAACTTGACCCGTACCTAAACGTTGACGCAGGCACACTAAATCCTGCTGAACATGGAGAGTGTTTTGTGACCAAGGACGGTGCAGAAACCGATTTGGATCTTGGCCACTATGAGAGATTTTTGGATATAGAGTTGACTAGCAAAAGTTCCGTTATGAGCGGAAAGATACTTCGAAAACTCATAGACGACGAACGTGCCGGAAAGTTTCTGGGCAAGACCGTTCAAGTTGTACCTCATTTAACCAACGCCATACAGCAGGCAGTATTAGATGCTAGTGTAGGTTATGACGTTCAGATAGTAGAGATTGGTGGTACGGTTGGTGACTACGAAAGTCCGGCATTTTTTGAGGCTATTCGCGAGTTGGGATCCAAAGTAGGCAACGAAAACTGTGCCTATGTTCATGTGGTATATCTGCCATATTTGTCCACTAGCAAAGAGATAAAAACAAAGCCCGCTCAAAATGCAGTACGTGACTTGCGCAGCCTGGGTATAGTGCCAACAGTATTAGTAGCTCGTAGCGAAGACCCCTCAAATAATAACCCAAAATCAAAGTTGAGCGCTTTTTGCGGCGTTCCAGAAGCAGGCATTGCTATATTGCCAAATGCCAAAACGGTTTATGAAGTTCCTTTGACATTAGAACAACAGGGTATAGGTAAATATATTTCCAATCATCTAGGATTACCTAACAAAAAACCAAACTTAAAAGAGTGGGAAAAAATGGTAACCCGCATAACTGCCGTTCCGAAAAAAATATGCAAAATTGGTGTTGTCGCCAAGTATATGGACAACCAAGATACTTATATGTGTGTTTTTGAGGCATTGCGTTCAGCGGCTTGGTGGAACAATGTTGGTATTGATATTGTTTGGATAGATTCTGGAAGTTTATCTGCAGGAGATGGGGCGGCTAAACGGCAGCTAAAAAAATGTGATGGCGTAGTTGTTCCTGGCGGTTTTGGAACTCGCGGATTAGAGGGCAAAATAAAGGCAGCCCAGTATTGCCTAAAAGAAAAAGTACCTTATCTGGGTTTGTGTTTGGGATTGCAAATGGCAGTAGTAGCTGCCGCCAGAAACGCAGGGGTTGCTAGTGCCACGTCTTCAGAGATAGACCCACAAGGAACTAACTTGGTCATAGATACGATGAACGACCAAAAAGGAAAAGAAAACACCGGAGGCACAATGCGACTAGGTGATTATCCCTGTGTAATAGCAAAAGATAGCCAGAGCGCCAAACTCTACAAGACCCTAAAAATAAACGAAAGACATCGCCATAGATATGAATGCAATAATGATTTTAGAGACCAATACGAAGCTTGGGGTATTAGAATCGTCGGTACCAGCCCCGACAAAAGTTTAGTAGAAATGATAGAGGCAATAGACCATCCTTTTATGATTGCAACCCAGTTTCATCCTGAATTTAAATCTAGACCAAGCAGGGCTCACCCTTTGTTCGACGGATTCTTGAAGGCGATGATCTAGACCTTTCCAAAATTGCTCTAATGTGGTAGCATTAGCGTAATGGAAGACAACACAAACACACAGATAAGTTCAGCTAGCCAAACACCACAATTTCAAACCCAACCTAAAACTGAACCTGTGGACCCACCGGCAAAGAAAAAAAAGATATTGATAGTAGAGGACGATGAAGGTATGGCGTCGGTTTATTTGACTAGATTACAGGCAGAGGGATTTGAAGTTGTTCATGTGCCAAATGGAGAGGATGCATTGGCCGCGGCAATATCGTTCAAGCCAGATTTGGTGCTGTTGGATGTAATGATGCCAAAAATTAGTGGTTTTGACGTACTAGATATATTTCGTAACACACCCGCGACAACCAATCTAAAAGTTGTCATGTTGACGGCATTGAGCCAGCCTGCAGATAAAGAAAAAGCCATGAGCTTGGGCGTAGACGATTATTTGGTAAAATCTCAGGTTGTAATAGCAGATGTAGTAGAAAGAATAAAACGCCATCTTAGAATGTAGCAATTAAATATGGAAGACACATCATCACCTCCAAGCTTTCTGCCTGTCGAAGATTCTATGCCTGGTAATACGACGGTAGAAACACCACCAGTAAACCCAGATTTTGCATTATTCATAGAAAGATCACCCATGCCAGACGAAAACGGGGTTATTAACATAGACTCAGGATGGGTCCCAGTACTAGTAGCCGAATTGGGATCGCAGGGAGTACCAGTTACGGAAAGTGCGCCCTCAGCAGATGACATAACAGCTGGCATAGAAACAGCCAGAACATTAATTGCTGACAAAAAATCAATAGAATTTCTAGAAAACATGCCTTATAGATTAGTTAAGCCTGAAGATTTTGGAGATGAACGGGCTACTATTTTGAAAACAGAAGGCCTGTTATGGATAGACCCGTCTGTCATAGTAGGTACTGGAACATTTGACGAAGCTACTGGATGGTCTGGTAGAGGCGAGGGGCATGGCAAGCAATATACAGATAGTTTAGGCGTCAGTGGGGTCGGTAAAAGCATAGATGTCATAGAAGATTACGCCGCTAGGGCCTCGCAATTGCCGAAACTTGAATATGGGGCTTTGGGTATTATTTTACCGGCAGATGGCAGTAAGCCAATAGTGTTTACTACTAACAGCAATCACCGAGCTTCGGCTGCCAAACTTCGAGGAGAACCGCTAGGTTTTAATACCGTGATGGTTTTCGACAGAACTAAAAAACCAAACTAATTTGGGTGCAGTTAGGCTATACTACGCTGACTTCGGACCGAGATACAGATTTGCCACTAAATAGTCGAACCCTACGAGTAGAAAACTTGACGACACCATCTTTTGCGGCGTGGATAGTGTAGTTTCGGCTAACGAAAGCGCCAGCGCCAGCTCTCTTTGTCTGACCAACTTGGCGGACAATAACTTGTCCAGTTTTGACTTTTTCGCCACCAAATAGCTTTACTCCTAGGCGTTGACCAGGACTATCGTGGTTATTCTTGCTTGTTCCGCCTGCTTTTACATGTGACATTCGATTCTCCTTCACGGCACACTGCCGCGTTAGAACTTCTGCTACTCGTTCACCGTACCTCTAGTACGGTTCACTCCGTTGCTCAGTTCTGCCTTGCATTGCACTCGCGAAAGAGAATCTCTCGCAACTACAAACAATTATTTTCTTATTAAAACTACTAGTTCGCGAGCAACGATTTGATCTGGCCGAAAATACAGCAGATTATTTGTTGGGTTGTGAACGAAACTGATACGAGTATAACCGATTTCCTCTAGAGAATCAAGTACCTGAAGGTGTTTAAAGCCATTTGGAGTTTTCCAGGCGGGCATGGCTATGCACATCCGAACCCCTTTTTTTGTTTGACTGGCCAAATTTTGTAAAAATTTTCTATGAATAGTGTTTACGTCAGAAATTACTTCGTTCAGGATATTAGGTTTTGGAACTGCAGTAAAGGGTCGTCCTAGGTATGTTTCTGTAGCTACTATCTCTAGTCCATCTGGCCAATTTGTATTTGTAGCATCGCCAGTTTTGACAGCATAGTTGGGTGCTTTGAAGTTGGCAGTTAGCCAGTCCAAATTGGTTTGGCTGTATTCTACCATTCGTGGTTCTAGGTCTGTTCCATAGGCGTTATAGCCCATTAACAAAGATTCCTGCAGGATTACGCCTGTACCGCAAAATGGGTCCAAGACTGTTTGTCCGTTCGCCCCTGAATCTGGAGGAGCACAGATTCCGTCTGTTTCTGGCTGGATTTTTGGTGGGGGCAATTTTCCAGTGGCCAGATTTATGATTATTTGGGCTAATTTTGGGGGAAGCATGCCTACTCGGGCGTCTCTTTTTGGTCGTACTTGGTCGCGAGCTGCGTAGGCGTCTATATTTTGGACTACTATAGTCTGGGCTAGATAGGTTTGGGTTCCGGCTCCTATAAATAAAAGCTCCCATCCTGTGTTAGACGTTAGCTGATTGTGTAGCACTTGGGCACTAGATAGTTGTTTGGAATTGTTTGGAATTATTCTGACATTTCGGCCAGTTGCTTTGATAGCCTTCTTAAAGCTCAGAGCGGTTGCGTTAATTCGTTTGGGGCTGACATTTAGGGTATAAGCACTGATACCTAGCTTGAATTTTCCTTCTGGCACATTTTGGACATGTTCCGGTATAGTTTCTAGACCAAATTTTTCTAAATCCGACCACTGTGTGGTGTCTAGAACGGTCAAAAGTTTGGCCAGCTTTATGCTGCCACCCAACCTCGCAAAGGGAACTACACAGGGATCTATGTCTAAGAGTGCAGCTTCATTGCTAATCAAATGCACTTTTTCTGGCCCAAATAGGCTTTCTAGCTCGGCTAGTCCTAGTTCTGGCTGTCGCCCCAAGATACATATACTTTTTGTTTGCATTATGTTGATTAGTATAGCCGTTTTTCGAGTATAATGTTGGATATATGCATAAATTGGCAAACGGTCGCTGGAAACTAGTTTTAAATATTGCTACCTTTTTGGCGTTGGCTGTTTTGATTATTGCCGTAAGGAGACAAATATTTTTAACCATAGATAACCTTCGTAGAGTTGATTTTTGGGTATTGCCAGCAATGTTGGTTTGGCAGGCCATAAATTACCATTCATATACCAGATTGTATATGCAATATTTCAAAATTCTGGGCGAGCATATTCGCTACAAGTCAATGCTGAGGGTAACTATGGAAGTAAATTTTATAAATACTGTTTTTCCTAGTGGTGGGGTTTCTAGTTTCTCTTATTTTAGTTTGCGAATGAAGGACGCAGGAGTTTCGGGTACCAAGTCTACGCTGGTTCAGTTGGTAAAGTTTATATCCATATTTTTATCTTTTCAGATTCTACTAGTAGCCGGTCTGTTGATGTTGGCGATTGGAGGCAGCGCAAACCGTTTGACTATTTTGGTAGCAGGTTCTCTAGCTACATTATTAGTAGTTGCCACTTTTGGGTTAGCCTTCATAATAGGCAGCAAGACCAGAATAAATTCTTTTTTTACTTTTTTGACTAGACTAGTCAACAAGTCAATTTATTTTTTTAGACGACAAAAATCAGAGACAATCAGCATAGCCAAGGCCAGAGAAAATGTTACAACCCTGCACGAAAACTACTTGATGCTCAAATCCGACTGGAGAGCTTTGAAAGCGCCTTTATTGTGGGCGTTAGCTGCCAACACAACAGAAATTTTGACCATTTACACGGTCTATGTTGCGTTTGGTCAATTCGTTAATCCCGGAGCAGTTATATTGGCATACGCTGTGGCCAGCTTTGCAGGATTTATATCTGTGTTACCTGGCGGTGTTGGAATTTTTGAAGCGTTGATGACAGGTGTGCTGGTAGCTGCAGGTGTTAGCCCGGGGTTGAGTATTCCTGTTACCATAATGTATCGGATTTTAAATATGCTAATTCAGTTGCCTCCCGGGTATTATTTCTATAACAAGAATATGCAAAAAAAGAAACCAGCATGATCACAGATTTGGTTATGTCGGTAACAGATTTTGTATCGTTACTGAACCAAACACTAGAATTTGCATATCCAGAAGTAGTAATTGTTGGCGAACTAGCAAATTTGAGAATTAGCAAAGGCAAGTGGGTGTATTTTGACCTAAAGGACGAGCACTGTAGCCAAAAATTTTTTGGAACTGTGTTTCAGATGACCGGTCCGCTAGAAGACGGGATGTTGCTTCAAGTTCGTGGTCAACCACGAGTTCATCCGCAGTTTGGTTTTAGCGTAAATGTTCAGGCTATGATTCCAGTAGGCGAGGGTTCCATAAAAAAGGCGGCCGCGTTGCTAGAAGCAAAACTACGAGTTGAAGGGCTTTTTGAAGATTCTAGAAAGCGAGCAATTCCATATCCTCCAAAGAGAATAGGTCTGATAGCTTCTGCCGATTCGGCAGCTTATCACGATTTTTTAAAGATAATTGGACAAAGATGGGGTGGTCTGGAAATATTTTTGGCAAATGTTCAGGTTCAAGGAGATAAAGCTGTAGCCCAAATAACTAGCGCTATTGAATATTTCAATGGCAACGGGGAGCAGGTAGATGTATTGGTTATTACTCGCGGTGGCGGTAGCGCTGACGATCTGGCGGTATTTAGCACGGAACAAGTAACTAGGGCGGTAGCAGGTAGCCGTGTTCCAACTGTCGTGGCTGTTGGACACGAAATTGATATTAGCTTGGCAGAGTTGGCAGCCGACAGACGCTGTAGTACTCCAAGTAACGCCGCCGAACAGCTAGTTCCAGACAGAAATGATGTCATAAAGGCCTTGACGGTTACACGAAAGCAAATGCATTCGCTGGCTAAAAATAGTTTAGCGTCTTTTTCTACTGACATAAAATTTAGGAGAAATAATCTAGATGGTTTTTGGAATATTTTCGTTGAATTAACTAAAGAGAGTCTTGCTCAAAAACGACAACTCTTAGAGGCCTTGAGCCCAATTACTACAATGAAAAGAGGCTATGCTATTGTTCGTCATAACACTCAGTTGATTCGTTCAGCGCGACAATTACAGGCTGGGGGTACAGTCACTATTCAGTTAAATGACGGCATAGTAGAAGGCAAAATAAATAAAGTTGAAGTACAATAGGTCCATGAAGTCAGCAAAACCAATAGATTATCGCAAATTATCTGCCGAGCTAGAAGAATTGACAAATTCTATGCAGAGCTCTGATATAGATATAGATTCGGCAGCAGAAGCTTATGAGCGAGGGCTACAAATAATAGACCTATTAGAAACTCATCTGAAAACTACACAGAACAAGGTCAATCGACTAAAAGCTAGTTTTGACAAGCAATGATAGAGAGTTATTTTTGGCCGATTGTGTGGAGTGTGGCTGCAGTTGTATTTATAGCTTTTACTTTTGTCATAATGTTTGGAGCTCCGTTTCTGCCAACCCTAAAAGAACAAGTACCAAGAGCCATGAAAATGCTAAACTTGGGCCCAGGACAGACGCTTTTGGAACTGGGGAGCGGAGACGGTAGGGTCTTGGCTGCCGCAGCAGAGCAAGGAATCAAAGCAGTAGGCTACGAGATTAATCCTTTTCTGGTGCTGTATTCTAGGTTTAAAACTAGAAAATACGGCAAAAATGTGGTGGTTGTTTGGGGAAATTTTTGGACAAAAAAGTTACCGCCCGCCGATGCAATCTTTGTTTTTTTGCTGCAGCCATATATGGAAAAACTAGACCAAAAAATCACCAAGGAATGTGCTAAACCAGTTCGATTAGTAAGTTTTGTTTTCACCATAAATAGCAAAAAACCAAAAAAACAAGACAAAGGTATATACCTTTACGAATACAATTAACGATCTATAACTGACTAAATTGTTGCAATGTGGTAACATAAGCAATATGCAACCAAATTCTAGCAAAAATTCTATCGGCCTAAAAATAGCTCTCGTTCTGTTGCTAATTTTGAGTATTTCGATGGCTGTATTCTCTGGTTGGGCATATATGGGAATGAGTGACTACAAGACAAATATTGACCAAAAGGTTGCCAATGGGTCGGCAGTACTAGAAAAGAAAATTACGACAGCCAAGGACGCCGAGTTTGTAGAAAAGGAAAAATCACCACTAAAGCAATATAAAGGTCAGGATGTTTCTGGCGGAGTATCGATACAATATCCTAAAACGTGGAGTGCATATGTAGAGGAAAGCACCGATAGTTCTACGACTTTGAACGGGTACTTCCATCCAAACTTTGTTCCCGGGATAAACTCTAAAGTAGCATTTGCTCTACGAATTCGAGTACTCAATCAGCCGTATTCAACTGTCGTAAAACAACTTGAATCTCTGGAAAAAACTGGCAAGATCAAAACTTCAGCTTTTAGGTATGCAAAAGTTCCTAGCGTTCTAGGCATTAGGGCTGACGGAGAGATAAGTACTGGATTAAAGGGAAGCATAATTTTGGTTGCAGTAAGAGACAAAACACTAGAGGTTTCTACATTGTCAGAATCATTCCTCGCCGATTTTAACAACATTATTTTGCCAAATTTGAGCTATTCTCCATAGTTTTAGTCCGCATTCGGATGCTATAATAAATCCTGTAAGAGGGTTTATAGATTTATGGAAAGGTTTGACTCCAGACAGCGTTTGCTGATTGCTATGGCAGAGCAATTGAAGCTGCCTTTACTACAGATCGCTAGAACAGCAGAGCAGGCTGGAACTAGCCCTTCTTTTCAGCAGAGCAACACTATTTCTAGCACGGCCGATATAGCGCTGAGGATGATAGATGGTTATTTGCTGAGTATTCTGCCTGTTCAAGATCAACTGCCATTAGAACCTATTTTGGTTTCGGCTGTTCTGCAAGACACGGCTCATCGTTTGTCAAAAGTTGCTTCTGATTACAACTGTCAGATAGAGGTTAGCATTAGTGGGAGGCAGGCTCCTGTGATGGCCAATCGCAAAAATATAGAAATCGCCTACACATTGCTGCTTTACGCCTTTATTCAGGCACAGGAAAATCCGGTAACTATCCAGAGAGTTTTGCTGGCTACCCATAAGACGTCCAACGGTTTAGAGGCTGGTATTTTTGGAGATCAAAAAGGTATTAATAACGAGATGCTACGCCGAGCTAGGGCACTATGCGGGAGTGCCCGACAACCGCTACCTTTTATGTCTTCTTCTGGAGGTGCAGGTGTTTTTATTGCGGACAATTTACTGCAGGCCATGAACGCACCTTTGCACATTGCAAAACATCAAAAACTAAACGGGTTGGCCGCTACGCTGCTACCTAGCTACCAGCTACAATTTACAAAATTATGATTCTTCTTATAGAGCCAGATTTGGTGTTAGCAAAAATTTATAGCAACGCTTTAAATGCTGTTGGCTACGAGATAACTGTCATGGGACAAGCTCAGTCGGCTATATTGGCGTTAGATGCTCAGCTGCCTGATTTAATAATCTTGGAGCCTCAACTGGTTGGACATAGTGGCATAGAGTTTTTGTACGAGCTAAGGTCGTATGCGGATTTGCAGAATATTCCTGTTTTGATCCATTCATTTGTGCAACTAGAAGCTTTTAATCAGTCCAGAGAAGTTCTACGAACGCTTAATGTAGTGGGCTATCTTTATAAACCACAAACTTCTCTGCAACAGTTGATTACCTTAGTTCAGACTATGCCAAAATTGGCTATAAAATGAGAGCTATAGTCACGACAGCTATAGTCCTTTACAGAACAGACTTCAAAGAAGCAGATAGAATTGTGACAATGTTAACTCGTGGTCAAGGAAAAATTAGGGTAATTGCAAAGGGTGTACGCAGACCACTGTCAAAACTTGCCGGTGGTATTGAGCTTTTTAGTATCTGCCAGATAACTTTTTTGCCGGGTAGGGGAGAAATCAAAACCCTAATATCTTCCAGGCTCCAAAAACATTATGGAAACATAGTAAAAGATATCCAGCGCACAATGCTGGGCTATGATTTTATAAAAAGAATAAATAAAATTACAGAAGATGCAGTAGAGGACGATTATTTTGATTTGCTTGAAGGTGCTTTCGGGGGGCTAGATAATCTAAATATTAATAGTGATGTACTAGAGTTTTGGTTTGATTTCCAACTGTTGAGGCTAGGAGGGCACAGCCCGAACTTGTCTGTAGATCTAGGCGGAAACCAGCTGAAAGCAGACCAAAAGTATAGTTTTGATTATGATAATATGTTGTTCGTTCCCAATACAGAGGGTCAGTTTAACGTAAGTCATATAAAACTCATGAGACTTGCATTTAGGACTAAAAACCCAGCCATTTTAGCAAAAATTTCAGGAATAAAAAAGTTAGTATTACCAGTAGCGGTACTGGCCAAAAACAGCATTAATTTGTCATACGGCTAGCATTAGCAGTAACATTTTCTGGGTTATGTTGCTATAATTTTGCAATATCTAAGAAAAAGGATTGTTTTATGTCCTCGTTGAATTTTTATTCTGATTGTCCAGAGATTGAACCTGTACGTAGAATTTACGGCATTGAATCAGAGCTAGAGATTAATCCGTACGAGCAACCAATCTACGAATTGTTTGAGGGTCGCAGAATGACTAAAAAACTGGGCACTATTCAACAGTTTTCCCAGAATGGGTCAAGGATATATGTAGATTCTGGCAATCATCCAGAGTATGCGACACCAGAGTGTCAGACCATTAGAGAGACAGTTGCGGCTGTTATCGCTGGGGAAATCATAATGTCCGAAATCGTAGATTTGCATGGCGGTAAATTGGAACAACAACATTTTAGGCTCAACAACAGAGTTATTGGAGATGATCCAAAAATCAGCTGGGGTGTCCACGAGAATTATCAAACATTAGAACGCATAAATCCAGAAAAATCAGAAAGTTGGGATGGTTATTCTGATCATTGGAACGGGTTGATTACGCACCTATCCACTAGAATGATTTTATCAGGAGCTGGACATGTGGAGTGCAGAACCGGTAAATATTTTGTAGCTCAAAAAGCTCAACACGTAAAAACACCCATCAGTTCTACGACTACAAGCAGTATCAGCAAGCCGCATATCAATACACGTGACGAAAGTTTTTCTAGTAATAACAATTTTCGAAGACTACATATAGTTTCTGGAGATCCAAATATGATTCCATGGTCATCCGCCTACAAGATTGCGTCGACTTCGTTGGTTCTGCGAATGATGGAACATGGTGTAAACATGAATGACTTAAAACTATACAGGCCTGCAAATGTAACAGTGAGTGTGGCAAAAGACAATAAACTGTCCAAGCTGGTCGAGCTAGATAGTGGGGTAAAGATTCGCTCGGCCGAGGTGCAGCTAGCATTAGCCGAGCTGGCACTGGAGTTCATAGAAACGGTATCCGTCCCTGAAGACGAGAAAATAATGGCTAACGAATGGTACGCTGCAGCCGAACATTTAGTTGACAGCCCCAAGGATAAGGAATTTTTGAAAAACAAGGTTGATTGGATAGCCAAGGATCACATCATAAAATCAGCAAAATCCCGAACGGGTTCAACGACTGATTATGTCCATGCCCGCGCAATCGACAGAATGTGGGGAGACCTAAACTATAACGGTATAGCCATAAAACTACGAAAATTGGGGCATTTCGATGATCCACTAGACGCCATTAGCCTAGCCCCTCATTTAGTAAAAAATCCGCCAAAAGGCCGTGCCGAACTACGCGGCGAAATTATCAGATGCTTGCGAAATGTAGTTCCAAAAAGATCTATTAGAGTTCGCTCCGTAAACTGGAATGAGGTGAAATATAATTTTGAAGGTGGTGACAGGGAAGTCTACCTAAATGATTCCTATGGAGAAAACCCAGACGAAATCGCTAGATTATACAGGCACATAGAAGAACTAGAATAGTAGAAACAAAAGTTTTTGCAAAACCTGCCAGAAATTATAGCCGTACCATAAAGCACTAGAGTTAGAACAATGTCGATAAATCCGTTATAATTTGTAACATTATGACTAAAAACGTAACACTAGAAGGCATAGTATCTCTTTGCAAGCGTAGGGGATTCGTGTTTCAGTCTAGCGAAATTTATGGAGGATTGGCGGGCTTCTATGACTACGGCCCATTGGGCGTAGAACTGGTAAATAACATCAAGGCTGAATGGTGGAATGCCATGGTCAGAGAAAATGATAATATATTCGGCCTAGATAGCGCCATAATTCAAAACCCAAAGCTATGGGAAGCCAGCGGGCATGTTGCTGGATTTACCGATCCATTGGTTGATTGCAAAAATTGCGGAGCTAGACACAGAGCAGACCATTTGGCTGGAAAAGATACCAACGATATCAAAGAATTGACAAAATTATTAAAGGACAAAGTATGTCCTGCTTGTGGCAAAAAAACCCTGACACCACCACGATTTTATAATATGATGATGAAAACCTGGGTAGGTCCTGTAGAGGATTCTTCATCTGTGGCTTATTTGCGTCCCGAAACTGCCGGCCCTATGTTTACTAATTACGAAAATGTAAGAGAAACTATGCGAGCTAAATTACCGTTTGGGATTGCTCAGATAGGAAAAACTTTTAGAAACGAGATTAGTCCCCGTGATTTTATTTTTCGTGTACGAGAATTAGAACAAATGGAAATGCAATATTTTATAAAACCGCAAGCTCAAAAGAAATCATACGAGCAATGGCGCAAGTTTGCCTGGGAATTTCTGACAAATAGGCTAGGTATAGATGAATCCGATTTGCAGTGGCACGAGCACGACAAAGATGAACGGGCGCATTATGCTGCGGCTGCTCACGATATATACTTCAGGTTTCCTCAAGGCTTCAAGGAGCTGTGGGGAACACATGACCGTACAGATTTTGACCTAAGCAACCACTCAAAAGCCAGCGGCAAAGATCTCAGCTATTACGACGATGAAACAAAGGAAAGATTTACGCCTTTTGTTATAGAATCATCAGTTGGAGTCGGACGAATACTGATGGCTGTCTTAACCGCCGCCTACCATGTAGAGGAAATAAATGGTGAAAAAAGAGTTGTTCTAAAGCTTGACCCTAAACTGGCTCCATACAAAATAGCAGTTTCTCCACTACTAAAAAACAAGCCAGAATTGGTAGCCAAAGCTCGCGAAGTATATGAATTGCTAAAAGATAATCCATCGTACAGTAACGGGGTAATGTGGGACGATAATGGAAATATTGGCAAAAGATATAGACGCCAAGACGAAATAGGAACTCCTAAATGTGTAACTATAGATTTCCAAACTATGGACGACAATACCGTAACCGTCAGGGACAGAGATACGACCAAGCAGAAACGTGTTGACATAGTAAATCTGTGAGCGGTATAAATAAAAACTTGTATCTAGCCTAAAATTGTACTATCGTATAGTTTATGAGTTTTTTTGAAATAGGTAATTATTGCAGTATTGGCGAATATAAAAATAGTATATCTTTGCGCGCCCTAGAGGGTGAACTTGAATCTGACGGACTATATACTATGATGATGCGTTTAGGCGACGATGAACGCAAAGCTGCAAAACAAACAGTTAGGGTAGAAGAAGTTTCTAGAAACACGGGGTTGGTGGCTGTCAAATTTGCTTTTTTGAAGGAGGACCTGACCAGCGATTGGTCGGCCATCGAAACAATTCATAATGGGCTAATTAATGGTTTCGAGGAAACAGAGTTTTGGGACTCAGACGAAGGGCCTACTTTTTGTATTGAAGAAGCTTATTTCAAAGATTATGTTGAAGAGCAGTACATAAAACTATTGGACGCCAATCAAAAAATAGGGGTATCGGTATAACCGAAAAAATACTACCCCTGCAATTTCGATGCTTATGTTAGACAAAAAAACCAAAATACCTGCTTTTGTGCGATAATAAAAGATGAAATGAAGAAACCAAATACCTATGCATTTATAGATAGCCAGAATTTGAATCTGGGGGTCCAAAAAATGGGGTGGAAGCTAGACTGGCGTAAATTTAGGCAATATCTGGAAAAACAATACGGAGTGACAAAGGCGTATATGTTCATCGGTCACGTGCCAGAATTCGAGGATATGTACGTTCATATGCACGAGCTGGGTTATCTGGTAGTACTAAAGCCAACTTCAGATATGACCAGAGTGCAGGCAGAACCCCAAAAAAATACAGAAACAACAGCAGACTCCATCAAAACTGAAGAAAAAAAGCCAATAAAGGGCAACATTGATGCCGAACTGGTGCTATGGGCTATGAAAGAGCTAAAAGATTATGACAAAGCTATCATAGTTTCAGGCGATGGAGACTTCCTTTGCTTGGCAGAGTACTTGCAGGAAATAGGAAAATTGGGCTATATCATGGCTCCTAACTGGCAATATTCAGGATTGTTAAAAAGATTTGAAGATAGCATCATACGTATAGATCAACTAAAGCGCCAACTTTCCTACAGAAGTATCCGGCGACCATTTAAAAAAAATGCCTAAAAAAATAACAGTAAACGATGACATACAAAAGAACTATAACTACGAAATAGTGGCCCGTTATGGCGCAGATTTTCAGAAAGATTTTGAGCCACAGCTAACGCCAAAGCAAATGCTAGAACTTGGTGTTTTTGGCGGCCATTATTTAAACGACTGCGTTAGCGAGTACCCAAAAGATTGGTTTGAAAATGCTAGACTAAGCGACCATGGCCCAGATGCCAAATATAACTATTTTGAAGTAATGGCAAGCCAGCCGCTAAAAGTTTGGCAAGAAAAGGGCTGGATTTACCCTGATGATCCACGGGGTTGGTTCCAGTGGTACTGTAGATATTTTGTAGGTAGACGAATTCCAACAGAAGACCAACGTCAGATAAAACGATGGGTTGCTATGACAAGGCATACTACGCAGCTAAAAAAAGCTTGCATGCCCGGAGATATGACTTGTCGCAGACGGCAACGCCAGGCCGTGATGCATTGGTCCTACGATAGTCGCAAGATTTAGGCTATAATGTGTTTATGGATAAAAGAGTATTTCCCAGAGACTTTATGTGGGGCGCCAGCACAGCTTCTCATCAGGTAGAAGGGGGAACAGTAAATCAGTGGACAGTATGGGAGTTGGCGCATGCTAAACAATTAGCCAAAACCGCAGAAGATCGTCTAGGTTGGCTGCCGCGCTGGAACAAAATAAAAAACCAAGCTACCGACCCAGAGAACTATATTTCTGGAAAAGGCGTAGAGCATTTTAGCCGGTACAAAGAAGATTTTGATATAGCCAAAAAACTTAATCTAGACAGCCTACGCTTTAGCATAGAATGGTCTCGTATAGAGCCAACAAAGGGCGAGTGGGACGAGGAGGCTGTGACGCATTACAGACAATACATAGCAGAACTACAAAAACGCAACTTAGAACCTATACTGAATATTTGGCATTGGACATCACCTACATGGTTCGAAGAAATTGGTGGTTTCAAAAAGCGTACAAACGTCAAATATTTTCAAAGATTCGTTGAAAAAATCGCTAAAGAGTTTGCTCAAGACATTACCTACGTTATAACCATAAACGAGCCAAATGTTTTCGCATCCTTTGGTTATTTGACTGGCAGATGGCCACCGCAGGAAAAAAGCGTATTAAGTTCTAGTAGGGTAATATGGAATCTGGTTATCGCCCACAGGAGAGCCTACAAAATTCTAAAAACAAGCAACCCAAAGCTACAAATAGGCATAGCCTCACAGTTGGCAAATATTCAGGCCAAAAGGCCCAGAAATGTTTTTGACGAAATTTCGGTCGAAGCTATGCGATATGTCTGGAACTGGTGGTTTTTGAATCGTATAAAACATAGTTCCGATTTTATAGGGTGTAATTACTATTTTTCTGACTATTATACAAACGTTTTCAAAAGAGAAAATCCCAAAATTCCGGTCAGTGATTTGGGATGGTATATGGAGCCAGAGGGGCTATATCCTTTGTTACTCAGGGTTTGGGCTCATTATAAAAAGCCAATATTTATAACAGAAAACGGTTTGGCTGACAGCGAAGACAAATACAGGCGCTGGTGGCTAGAAGAAACTATTATCGCTATGGAGCGAGCAATCAGCGAGGGTGTAGATCTGAGAGGCTATTTTCATTGGAGTTTGTTGGATAATTTTGAATGGAAGCACGGTTGGTGGCCAAAATTTGGACTCGTAGAAATAGACAGAGAAAACGATATGAAACGAACTATCCGACCCAGTGCCTTGTGGTTGGCCGCCCACATCAAAGAATTGATGAAGTAGCAAGCAGCATAATGCTAGAGGTTGACAAAAGGCAAGATGTTTGCTATTATATGTTCATGACAAAAACACCACAAAATATAAACATACCACAAAAAATTCTATACAACTCTGGCAAAAAGTCTATTGGAATTAGAGAAGCGCGAGGGGCAACAGACACAGAAGTTCGTAGGGCAGGATTTGGGAGGATTGCTAAGAAAGCTGGTACAGTTGCTGTTATAGCTTTAACTGCGGTAGGATCCTTGGTAGCTGCTAAATCATTGCAGGAATCCGTTCCTTCATATCCCACGGTTAAAGAATATGAAGACAACCCAAAGGCTTTTCCAGATTTTGAAGAGACAATTATACAACCAGGAGATACGGCATTTGGTATTGCAGAAGAAACTCAGCCAGATTCTGACAATAGAAAAGTTAGTGATTTGTTAATTGCCGAAGATAAGGCTAATGATGCCGACGGAATAGGACACCCTGGCTTTGATGCAGGAGACCCACTTATAGTTCACAAAGCTCCAACAGAAAAATAAGCTCTAGTGTTTTGGGCTAGAAGCAAACCACCACATCTAGTGGTGGTTTTTAATATTACTACAAACTGTGGATAACTATGGGCAATAATGTGGTTTTATGGCAATAAAGTACTTGCAAGTGGGTAGGTGTGGGTAGTATAGTCAATTCAGTGGGTAATCGTGGGTAGTCCAAAAAACTGACTACCAACAATAAAACAAAAACCACTGGCAACTTTAAAGAGGTACCAATGTCCACGGTAGACTACTTCGAACGAAAGCTTGATGATAAGCGGCGGTTGACTATACCTGCCGAGCTTCGAGCCGAATTTAGCACCGGGGTAGTGGTAACGAAAGGGTTTCAGAAGTACCTACATCTGTACCCGCAATCTGTTTGGGACGAACAGGTAGAACCGAGTCTTCAGGGAAATATCCTAGATGAAGAAACGGCCGACCTGAACGTACAATTCAGATCTGGTAAAACCGAAGGTATGCTGGACGAAAAGCAAGGACGCTTTTCTATAGAACAGCACCTGCTGGATTTTGCCGGAATCGACCGTAGCATCGTTGCTGTGCGAGCCGGTAGATACTGGCGTTTGATGTCTAGCTAAAAAAGCTGGGACACTGCTCATTAACAACTTATTCAGCACACAAAGAAAAGCTAGCATCACTATAACTAGACTCGAGGTTAGCTATTCGGCAGTCAACAGGTGGTATTAGGGTAACCACCATAAAAACCCTCGCACCTTACTTAAAAAAACACCTCCCAAAACTCCACCTCACATAAGTCTCTCAAACTTCGGTTCTAGCCAGCAAAAGAGGTTCAAAAATAGAATCTCTCTTGCATACGGATAAAACCAAAAAAAACAAAAACAACAAAAAAACAAAAAAGTTGGCTGCTGAATAGGTGACCTTGCAAAAACAAAAAAGGAACTCCATAAATTACCATTTATGGAACACCAAAAAAAGGCATGAAAAACATGTACCAAAAAAACCAAAATACAAATGAACCCAGCAATAAACTCTCGCTAGACCGTCGCAATGACGGCGTTTTGATTAGCAAAAGCCAATCTGAGCAAAGGCTTACCGCTGGGCAACATATTCCTGTATTACTGAGCGAAGTTTTGCATTTCCTGGAACCTAGAAAAGGAGAATTCTACCTTGACTTAACGGCAGGTTATGGCGGACACGCAAAGGAAATAATGGAACGCACCTTTCAGCCGAAACAGGCTGTTCTCGTCGATCGCGATCAAAAAGCAATTGACTACCTAGAGCAGCAGTTTGCAGGCAAAAAACCCGAGATAATCCATCAGGATTTTGCATCGGTAGTCCAAGAACTGTCTTCAAAGGGTAGACAATTTGATATTATTTTGGCTGATTTGGGAGTGTCGTCACCGCACCTTGACTCTGCGAGTCGTGGTTTTAGTGTAAGGCTAGATGGGCCACTAGACATGCGTATGGATCAATCCAAAGGCATCACTGCATCGGACATAGTAAATAATTATGACGAAGCAAAGCTGGCGGAAATAATCCGACGTTACGGTGAAGAACCGCGGGCCAATCGTATAGCTCGAGAGATAGTGGCTCATCGGCCAATCACAACCACCCAACAACTCGCAAAAATCGTCGCATCTTCAGCAGGATGGAGAAGTGGTAGCAAACATCATCCAGCAATTCGAACGTTTCAAGCGCTTAGAATTGTCGTAAATGACGAACTAGCACAGATAGAAATATCTATGCCTACCCTGATAAAGATGCTAAAACCAAACGGGCGAATAGCAGTCATTAGTTTTCATAGCCTAGAAGATCGTATGATCAAGAGGGCGTTTGCAGACGAAGCAGGAGACCGCTACGACTCAACAATCAAACTATTGACCAAACAGCCTGTGACTGCCAGTGACGCTGAATTAGTTTTCAATCCGCGAGCAAGAAGCGCAAAACTTCGAGCCGCAGTTAAAATAAAAAAGAAAGGGGAATAAAAATGCCTATACAGGTAAAAAATCTTTCCCGTGCATACAAGGTCAAAGTCAGAATAGGCTAAGACTAGTAAGCACCAGACCGTATCTGGTCTTTACCGGCCAGATACGGAAAATAAAAAAGGACAAAAATGACATATTCCAGTACTGTATCTATGAATCGCAAGAGATTTGCCAGACGAAATCAGAACACAACAAATTTTAGCTCTACTAGTAATGTTTTAGGACCAGTCAGTAACACTATATCTCTAATAATTCTAGCATGTTTGTTGGGCCTTTTGTATCTGACCCAAGTAACGAAAACAAATGCCTTTAGTTACAAAATTAATACACTTCAAAAACAACAAACAGAACTTAAAAGCCAAAATTCTGATTTGGAAGTGGCTTCGGCACGGTTGCAATCATTGGATCGTGTAAAAAATAGCGAAGTTGCCAAAAACTTAGTTTCTGTCGCTCCAGTAAGTACGATTCAGAATTAGTATGCCTACGAAAGGTTATACTATTTAGATGAATCCATCAGAAAAAGAAATAAACCCAAAGTTGCGTATCCAAACTTGGTTCGCTTTTTTAGTATTTATAATGTCTATTTTTGTAGTAAGGCTTTTTTATGTTCAAATTATCAAGCATGATTATTATCAAAAAGCAGCGCTGAGTGACCAGTTAAAACAATACGAACTTCCAGCAGAGAGGGGTACTATCGTCGCACATAGTAGTGGTGTTTTGGTGCCGTTAGTATTAAATGAGTCGCTTTTTACAGTTTACGCTGACCCCAAATTTATAGTCGATGTAGCACAAACTTCTACTAAAGTTTCAGATATTTTAGGTGGAAAACCTGAAGATCTAAGAAAGTTGATGGAGAAGGATACTCGGTATTCTATTTTGGCCAAAAAAGTCAGCAAAGAACAAAAACAAAAATTAGAAGGTTTAAAGCTTAAAGGTATCGGTTTCCGTGAAACCGTACAGAGAACATACCCACAAGGTCAGCTAGCTTCACAGTTGTTAGGTTTTGTGAATGATGAAGGGATAGGGAAGTATGGTATAGAGCAAGCTTTGAATGAAACATTGACAGGGAAACCTGGCAAATTGAAGGCTATAACAGACGCACAAGGAGTCCCGTTAGCTAGTAATCAGGACAATATACTAGTATCTCCAAAAAATGGGAGCCAATTAGCTTTGACAATTGATTTGGGCATGCAACAACAACTGGAGGATATATTAAAACAGGGACTAGAAGCAGCAAGCTCTAAATCTGGTGGAGCTGTGATAATTGATCCATATAGTGGCGCAATCAAAGCTATGGCTAATTACCCTACATATAATCCTAGTGATTTTTCTAAAGTTACGGACTTAAGTGTGTTCTCCAATGCCATAGTTAGCTCTCCTATGGAAATAGGATCGACCATGAAGCCATTAACTTTGGCTGCCGCCCTAGATCAAGGGGTCGTAAACAAAGACACGACCTATTTTGATCCCAGTGTTTGGGTGATAGGGGACTCTAAAGTCGTAAACGTAGAAGAAGATGGTGGAGCCGCAACCAGAAGCATGAAGGACATATTGCAACTTTCGCTAAATACTGGCGCAACTTGGTTGGTAATGCAAATGGGTGGTGGAGAAATTAATGAAAAAGCTAGGATAGCATGGCATAATTACTTGGTAGATCATTACCAGTATGGAAAAGAAACAGGAATTGAGCAAGGTTACGAGGCAGCCGGTAGTGTCCCTAGCCCTACTGATGGATACGGATTAAATATCAAGTATGCAAACACTGGTTTTGGACAAGGAATAACAGCCACACCGCTACAATTGGGGTTAGCAATTTCAAGTGTTATAAATGGGGGCGTTTATTATCGACCTTATTTAATAGAAAAATATACTGAACCAAATGGATTAAATAAAGATACAAAACCTGTAGTTGTGCGTAATAACGTGGTAAAGAAGGAAGTTAGCGACACAATTAGAGAGTATATGATAGAAACATATACAAAGAATTTTCGGGCTTATAATTCTCAGAGTTCAAATGTGCCAAGGCCCGAATTTAATATTGGAGGCAAAACAGGAACCGCACAGGAGGCTAATCCTGACGGAGGATACTATACTAATATATTTAACGGAACATATGTAGGTTTTGTAGGTGGCGATAGACCGCAGTATGTTATATCTATCAGAGTAAATGATCCAAAAATTCCTGGATATGCAGGAGCAAAAGCGGCTGCACCTATTTTTTTGAAGCTTACAAATATGCTGATAGATAGTTATGGTGTTACCCCAAAGATGCATTAGTAGTATAATAGGAGGAGCTTTATGGATAATCTAATAAATATAACAGTAGAAACTAGCACAGTTGTTCGTATATTGTCACTCGGGTTTTTGGGTTTTGCTCTTAGCATGGCGATTACGCCAATTTACAGTGGTATGGCCTACAGAGGAAAATGGTGGAAAAAGCCACGTCAAAATGCAACCACAGGCGAAAAGGCGACTGTTTTTTCTGCTTTGCACGCCGAAAAGCATGCCCGTAATATCCCTACTATGGCTGGTTTGATATTTGTATTATCAACTTTGGTAGTTACTATGCTATTTAATTTAGAACGAACCGAAACCTGGTTGCCGCTAGCAGCACTAATAGGCGCAGCTTGTGTAGGCGGCATCGACGATATCATAAATATTAGAGGTAGCGGGCTAGGAGTAGCTGGATTGTCTGGAAAACTTAAGATGTCCCTAATTTCATCAGTGGCGCTCGTAGGAGGCTGGTTTTTCTATGCAAAGCTAGATGTCCAGAGCTTGTCTATACCATTTATGGGAAATGTACACATAGGCTGGTTGATTATTCCATTGTTTGTTCTAGTTGTAGTCTCTACTGCTAATGCCGTAAATATAACTGATGGTTTGGACGGTTTGGCGGGGGGTCTGTGCGTCAGTGCCTTCGCTGTATATGCTTTGATAGCTTTCATTCAACAACGCTACGGTGTGTCTGCTTTTTGCATGACTATTGTGGGGGGATTGCTCAGTTATACTTGGTTCAATATATTTCCAGCTAGGTTTTTTATGGGGGATATAGGGTCTTTTGGTCTGGGGACAGCGCTGGGCGTTGTGGCTATGATTACCGACACTGTAGTTTTGTTGCCAGTTATAGGTATTATTTTTGTTTTAGAAGCTGGCTCTAGTGTTTTACAAATAACATCCAAAAAGTTACGTGGTGGAAAAAAGATTTTTAAGATCGCGCCAATACATCATCATTTTGAAGCTATAGGTTGGCCAGAAGCAAAGGTAACTATGCGTTTTTGGATACTGGGTCAAGTTGCTAGTGTAATAGGGCTGCTGCTGTTTTTACTAGGAACAGGCAACAGATAATATGAACTCTGACAGGGTGGATAGGCGACAGCCAAGACAACTAGAGTCAAACCAGAGAAGACATAAACCAGACTATGCTCTTTTGATGTTAAGTTTATCGCTCTTGGTCGTTGGACTAGTAGTGATATATTCAATTAGCCCAGGCTTGGCGGTACAGAAAAATGTTAGCGCAAACTATTTTGTCAGCAAACAGTTTATAGCTATATTACTGGGAGTATTTTCTTTTTTGTTTACAGCAAACGTTTCATTAAAGTTCTGGCAAAATATCCAAAATCAGTTAATAGTATTAGCAGGAATATCGGTTGTTGCAGTTAGGTTGTTAGGAGAAAAGACAAATGGTGCATATCGATGGATACAAGTAGGAGGATTTTCATTTCAGGCTGTAGAGTTTTTGAAATTTGCTCTAATAATATGGTTGGCTACATTTCTGTACCGGCGTGTTTTATATAAGGAGCTGGGAGATTCTAAAAAAACTCTTCAGCCCATATTGGTCGTATTGGTTATTATAGGTTTTACCGTTGCATTTCTGCAGAGTGACTTAGGCTCTACGGTCGTACTGGCTGCAATAACTATATCTATGAGTTTTGTGTCAGGTGTACCGCTTAAAAAAATCGGCATGATTAGTGCTATCGGTGCCATAGGCGTACTTTTGTTGGTATCCAGTACGCCGTATCGCCGGCAGAGATTTGCAACATTTTTTAATCCTCAAAAAGATTGTTTAAATGAAGGATATCAAGCATGTCAAGCATTAATAGCAGTTGGTTCTGGCGGGTTGTTTGGAAAGGGGTTTGCACACGATGTACAGGCATATGGATATTTGCCAGAGGCGGCCAACGATTCAATATTTGCCATAATGGGCGAAAAGTTTGGTTTTTTAGGATTAATTGCAGTTCTATCTGTTTTTATTCTGTTTTTTTCCAGACTAAAAAATATTATGCTTAGGGCACCTGACGTTTTTACTCGTTTGCTAGTTGCAGGAGTTTTGGGCTGGCTAAGTGCCCAGACCATGATAAATATCGGGGCAATGATCGGGCTATTACCTATAAAAGGTATTACACTGCCTTTCCTCAGCTACGGAGGTACAAGCGTCGTATTTGTTACTGCTGCAGTTGGTTTGGTTTTTAATATATCTCGGTATACTTTATATGACAATGGTAGTGCAACAGAAAGGGGAAGTCATGACAATTATAGTCAGCGGCGGGGGAACGGGCGGACACATCACGCCTATCTTAGCCGTCGCAAGTAAATTAAAAAAGCTAGACCCTAATTGCCGTATTATTTATGTTGGAGAAAAAAAGGGTAAATTTCTGGATATGGTGGAGGGCAGCAAAACAATTGATGAGATTCGGACTATATATGCCGGAAAATTTCGTCGCTATCATAAAGAAAATTGGTTTAACCGAATAATAGATTTTAGAACAATAGCCTTAAATATACGTGATATGTTTTTTATGTTGATAGGTATTTGTCAGGCTATAAAAATAGTCAGGGAATTACAGCCTAATGTAGTATTCCTAAAAGGTGGTTTTGTTGGAGTTCCTGTTGGATTGGCTTCGGCTTTGTGCAAGGTTCCTTTTGTTACCCATGATTCTGATGCCATACCAGGTTTAGCAAATAGAATGGTTAGTAGATGGGCGTCTGTACACGCTACGGCAATGCCTGCAGAGTATTATAGCTATCCTAGAGAAAGCACTAGATACATAGGAGTTTTAGTGGGAGATGACTATAGATTGGTAACCAAAGAGCTAAAAGATAGTTATCGTCAGGAACTAAAAATTCCAGTTAAATCGTTAGTTTTGCTCGTAACAGGCGGTAGTATTGGAGCGCAAAGGATTAACTCGGAAATGATGAAGATAATACCTAGATTACTTTTAGATTACCCAAATCTTTATATAATCCATCAAGTTGGAAAGGGAAACCTAAAAATATACAGAAACATAGAGAAAAACAATAGGGTAATGCCGATAGAATTTATGAGCTCCATGTACCAATACACTGGTTCTGCAGATGTGGTTATAACAAGGGCTGGCGCAAATACTTTGGCAGAGCTGGGGATCCAATCAAAAGCTTGTGTAGTAGTTCCAAACCCGGATCTAACCGGTGGCCACCAGCTGGTTAATGCGGATTATTTATTGCAAAATCACTCTGTAAAGGTTGTCCAAGAAAGTGAGTTTGAACATCCTACAAAAGGTCTGGACACGACTGTCAGGCAACTACTAGATTATGATAATATTCGGGAAGTTTTGGGCAAGGAACTAAGGTCATTAACAAAGAAAAAGGCTGCACAGGAGCTAGCAAAGATTATAATAAATACAGCCAAGGATAATGATGCTATTTAAAAAAAAACAGGTTAGTTCTAATAATAGATCTTCTTCACAACGCCTGAACAGTAACCCTGGTTTTTCATATTACAATAATAGACCTAACCGTCAAGCAAACAATACTGACCCAAAGGCTATCAAAAAAAGTTCGAAGAGAGTAGACCTAAAGTATCATCTAAAACATATACCAAGTTATTTAATTGTAATAGTTATTGTCGGCTCAGTTTTGTACACATTAACTTTGACAATAAGACCTCGGATAATACTAGGCAAATCTAATTCAGGCTCTAATTTGCTTAGAGACAAAAAAGTTTACGAACAGCGTATCCGACAGATTTTGGAAAGCTCTATTTTTAATAGAACAAAGTTAACAATAAATACCGAAAGTGTGTCCAAGCAAATAGAAAAAGAGTTTCCCGAAATCCAGCACTCTACAGTCAGACTACCAATAGTTGGCAGGGAGGCAGTTATTGGCCTAGAGCCTGCTATACCGGCATTTATACTAGCTAGTGGTACATCTCGTTATATCATAGGCAGTGACGGCAGGGCATTGGTATCCTATTGGGACACAAATGCCAGCTTATCTACGTATCTATTGACTGTCGTCGACGATAGCAAGATAGAAATTAAGAAAGGCGAAGTGGCGCTACCAAAAGATTATGTAGACTTTATAACAACAGTCATGTTACAGCTAAAAGCTAAAAATGTTTCAATAAAAGCACTACAATTACCAAACTTAATAAATGAACTCAGGGTTGTAACTACAGAAAAGGACTACTATATAAAGTTTGATATGAACGGCGATGCAAGATTGCAGACAGGCACTTTCTTGGCTATAAGAGAACGTTTTACGACACAAAACACTAATCCAAGTGAGTATATTGATGTTAGGGTTCCAGAACGCTCATATTACAAGTAGAGTAGGGAAGTAAAGAGTCTGATAGCTTCCCTCATTAGGCTAGGGGATATATTATATGCTTTATGTTTATAATGAACGGTTCTGTGAAATTAAAAAATCTGTTAACTTCTTAATGAAAGATAGTGCTAGATGCTTTGCTGACAAAAAGTATTAAGCACCCCACTCTCCCCTTGCATGTTCGTAAAATGTTCATAAACACATACAGCTCTTTAGCCAAGAAAAAAACATAGTATGACTGCATAGTAGGGAATTGTCAAATACCCTTAAAAGAGGGTAGTAGGGACTAAAAACTTACAACAGTATGTATTTGTGAAAAAGCAAAAGTTTTCACGCTAGCTGTGGATAACTATGTGGGGATAATGTGCGGGAGAAACCATTTCCAACCATACGTGGGATTTCACTATATCTATACAAGTCAGGCGCAGTGTAGTTAGTGTTATTCGTACAGTCCAAACTTATTGCATTTAGACGACGTTGTCCCCTAGTGATAGGGTTATAGGTAATCAAGGTTATGCTTTATATGCGTGTCGTAAAATATGCATTGTACGACGTAGTATGTATATGTCGGTGTTGTGTTCTATTGTGATTTTTATATTCTTCTAACCTAGTTGCTATTTATTTTTATTTTATTTTTTTGTCTTCTCTTTCCGGCCACGTTCTTTGGTTTAATTACGCTATATTAAACTGCCTACTATGCTACTTTACCTGCACTAAAGTGTTCGTATTTTGTTCGCTATTGATAATAGTACTTTTTTGGGTTTATTTTGCTAACGCGTAGGTTGCTTTTGCTACTCTCTTAAACTGCGGTTTGCCTTGTAGGTTTAGCAGTATAGTGGTTTCTTTTACATAGCGGCTTTTTAGAACGCGCTTTACGATTTCATCTCTATGAAGTGGTTCTTTTGATTTTTTAAGTACATCTGTGATTATGTCGGCTACAGTTCCTTTTTCGTAGCCCCATTCTTTTAGAGCGTAGATGCCGCGACCTATTAGTACAAAGCGCTTGTCTTTTATTAGTTCGTTATGAATTGCTTGGGTAGTTACGTCCTTGCGTTTGAAAGAGCTACTCTTTATTGATTCTGCTATTTCGTTAAAGTGCATGTGCTTGCCGTTTTCTTTTAGGATTACATATATCTTATCGCGAATGTTTTTAGGGTTAACCATTGGCCAAATTATCAGGCCCCAGCGTCCATTTAGAGTCGCTAGTTGCTTGCTAGTACTAGCTAGAGCGGCAAGTTGCATAGGATCATTGCTGTTCATTGAAATCGCAATTTTATCAATGGTTTCTGGCTCTTCAATTTTTTTAATTGTTTCTATGATTTCAGAAACCATGGATTTAATTTTTTTGATATCATGTACGCTTTTGATTCCTATGACGTGATAAAAGTCATCACTGTCACCAAGTACAACTAGCTTTGGGCTTAGTTCTGCTATAAAGGCTATGCGTGACTGGTCAATGCGGTTTGCTTCTCTGCCAATTTTTGTGGACAGACTCTGGATTCTGGCTACTCCACCAACCTTTACTAGCTCTTCTTTGAATGCTTTTTGGGCGTTCTCTATATTTGCCAGCTTGTTTTCCGTAGCAGTTATTCGTAATTTATTTACTACTGCTTTTTCTAGCTGTCGGACTCGTTCCCTAGTTATACCTAGCAATTCACCTATCTGTTCCAAAGTTTCTTTGCGATCAAATAATCCAAAACGGCGAGAGATAATCTCTCTTTCTCTTTCACGTTCTATAGAATTCAGTACTTCAGTAACCACCTGTTCGATATTGATTGTATTTTTAGGAGTTTCGTCCATGTCGTTATAGTTTCCTTATTTGCCGTAGCAGTTGTTATTGCTTATTGTATAACATATATCATTAATAGTCAATATATGTTGCCCTGTGACTTATTGTAGCACGATATTGCGTCTTATGCGCAAATATTGAATGACAATATTACTACACTACTGACGTGACAGGATAGCAAAATGGGGATAAGTGCTACTTTTTTTTAGTTCTTTTGGTAAATGATCTTTTGCCTTTGATTGGAGCGGCAGCTAGTAATTTTTTGGCTTCTTCGGCGGTTATGCTTTCCGGTTTTGTGCCTTTTGGTATTTTGGCATTTTTTTTGCCATCCGTAATGTATGGTCCGTATCTGCCGTTTAAAACTTTTAATCCGTCTCCAAAATCTGCTATATTCTTTTCTGATTCTTGTTTTAGTTTGGCTTCATAAAAATCCAAAGCTTCTTTGATTGTAATGGATTGTGGATCATGTGGCTTTATGGATACGAACAGTTTTTCTACTTGTATATATGGTCCGAAGCGTCCAACATTTGCCATTATATTTTTGCCGTCATTTGTTTGGCCTACTATTCTGGGTAATTTGAACATTTCTAGGGCTTGGTCTAATGTTACTGTTTCTATTTTTGCTCCTTTTGGCATTGTTGCAAATTTTGGCTTGTCGGTTTCATCTTCTGTTAGTCCTAGTTGTAGCATTGGACCGTATCTGCCGAACCGGGCTAGGATTGGCTTTTTAGATTTTGGGTCAATTCCGATTTCTCTGGACTGGGCTACATCGCTTCGTTTTATATCTACTGATTTTTCTATGAGTTCGTGAAAAGGAGTATAAAAGTTTTTTAGCATAGTGTTTCGTTCTAGTTTTCCATCTGCAACTTGGTCAAATTCTTCTTCTACTTTTGCTGTAAATCCATAGTCAACTACCTTGCCGAAATAATCTGTCAGAAAGTCGCTGAGTACCTGTCCGCTGGGCGTTGGTATTAGCTTGCCCCTGTCTGACCCTGTTTTTTCCTGGACCACTTCCCTGCTTAGCTTTTCATTTACTAGGCTTATTACGATTATATCTCTGGGAGTTCCTTCGTTTTCGCCTTTTAGGGCGTAACCCCTGACTTGAACTGTATTTATGATAGTGGCGTAAGTTGACGGCCTGCCAATTCCTAGGTCTTCCAGTTTTTTTACTAAGCTTCCTTCTGTGTACCTAGCAGGTGGACGAGTAAAAATTTGACGGGCACTTGCTACGCTCAGTTTAAGTATGTCGTTGGCTTTGACAGGCGGTAGTATGTCGTCATCTTTTTTGTTGCCACCATAAACTTTCAAAAAGCCATCAAATAGTATTATTTCGCCTTTGGCCTGCAAAACTTCTTTATTGCCAGAAATGTTTATGGTAATAAGCGTTTTTTCTAGTTTAGCCGGAGACATTTGGCTGGCTAGTGTTCGACTTCGGATTAGTTCGTATAATTTTTGGTTATAGCTGTCACTACTGGCAAATTCTGTTGCTACATCTGTCGGTCTGATGGCTTCGTGGGCTTCCTGAGCGTTTCCAGATTTTGTTTTGAATGTTCTCAGCTGATGGTATTTGTCGCCATATTGGCTTTTAATGTAGTTTGTCATTTGACCTAGGGCTTGAGTGCTGAGGTTTACGGAATCAGTTCTCATATAGGTGATCTTGCCCTCCTGGTATAGCTTTTGGGCTGACGACATAGTGGCTTTTGCGCTAAACCCCAAACGGCTGTTTGCTTCTTGTTGCAGGGTACTAGTTGTAAATGGCGGACCAGGGTTGCGAATACTGGGACTAGTTGCAACACTAGAAATAGTAAAAGTGGATCCAATTAGGCTCTCTAAAAATGCTTTTGCTTTTGCTTCGGTGTCAAATTTGGTCGGTAACTCTGATTTTATGGCTAGGCCATCACAGAGGAATTCGGCTGTTACTTTGAACGATGTAGCACCTTCAAAGGATTCTATTTCTCTTTCCTTCTCCACCAGCAATCTAACGGCCGGCGATTGCACTCGTCCAGCAGATTTTCCACCTGGTACTTTTTGCCATACAACGGGCGATAGCTCAAAGCCGACTATTCTGTCGAGTATTTGCCTGGCCTGCTGAGCTCTGACTAGATCCATGTCTAGTGTGCGAGGGTTCTTTACCGCGGCTTCAATGGCGTCTTTGGTGATTTCATGGAAAACTATTCGTTTTGTTTTTGTGGGGTCTAATTTTAGAACTTCGCATAAATGCCAGGCAATACCTTCCCCTTCGCGGTCTTCATCAGTTGCCAACCACACTTCTTTGCCTGCTGAAGCTTTTTTGAGCTCTGTAATAGTTTTTTTCTTTTCTGGATCTATTTCATAGGTTGTTTTGAAGCCAGCCGATATATCTATCGGGTCGCTGCCATCTTTGTTTTTCTTTGCAATCGAACGGATATGGCCAATGCTAGAAAGTACTTTAAAGTCTGTGCCTAGATACTTTTCTATTGTTTTGGCTTTTGCTGGGGATTCAACTATGACCAGATTTTTGCTCATTACAGACCAGTATACCTTACTTATGCTTGTTAATTATTGGTGACAAAAGTCTAGCCTACGCTAAAAGTGGATTTGCTGCAAGTTATATATCTTTTGACGAGCTTTTTTGCAGGAGTTTCGGTGGCTATTTGTTTGTCCAGTGTCCTGCTCCTAATGGACGTATTTTGCCAGTAATTTCCAACATTGTCAGGGTTTGGTTAAAAGTTACGGCATCTAGTTTGCTGTTGGCCATCAGTTGCGCAGAATCAGTTATTCCTTTTTGGAGCAAGTTTAGTATCAGCGCTTCCTCGTTATTGGCTGCAACAGCTACTGGCAACGGTTCTTCTGGATCAAGTCCCAGAGCCAACAAAATATCTTTGGAGTTGGTTACTGTTAAGGCGCCTGACTTTATCAGGTTGTTTGTGCCTACACTGTAGGGACTATTTATGTTTCCAGGCACCGCCAGAACCGTTCTGCCTTGATCTAGGGCAAAATTGGCCGTATGTAGGCTACCGCTCTTTTCGGCGGCTTCTGTGACCAATACTGCGTCGCTGAGACCCGATATGATGCGATTACGAGCAATAAACTGAAACGGTAGAGGCTCTGTGCCTTCTGGATACTCGCTAATCAGGGCCCCTCCGTTGGATAATATTTGATTGCCCAGTGCTGTATGGCTGGCAGGATAGATACGGTCTACTCCGCACGCCAATACTGCCACGGTAGTTCCTCCGCTATCTAGTGCTGCCTTGTGAGCGATACTGTCAATGCCCAGAGCCAGGCCACTGACTATAACGACGCCTTGTCTAGCTAATTCGCTAACTAGCTTGGTGGTTACTGCCATACCATAAGGGGATGCTCGGCGACTACCTACTACCGCCAACCTTGGACGATTAGCAAAACCGTCCAAACTGCCTCTGTAAAATAACTGGCTTGGTGGCTGAGCTATGTGCCTAAAATCTTTTGGCAGCAAACTGTCCGAAAGCTTTAGCATGTTGACTTTCATTGATAATCCTTGTTTGGTATTGACATAATGTAATATATTTGCTATTATAGCAATCCGTAAGTTCCTATATGGAATTTATTGTACCTTATACCCCCATTCTAGCAGTTCTCTCTAAACAGAGAACATTATTGTTAGATTGTTTTAGAGCGTGCTACTGAGTTGTTACCCTCCACTTTGCTAGCTACCCTGCTTGACAGGGCGGCGTTCTAAGACAAACTAACCCCTTTAAGACACCCCATTAGTTCTTCGGAACTAGTGGTGGCTACTCACTTTTGTGAGTGCCTAAATAGAGCGAGTCCAAAAGATTACCGTCGCAAGACGGAGGCACAACACTGTATTTTTCAGGTGATTGATGCTTCGCTGGGTGGGCTTGAAGGGTGTTTTTAGCCCGTGACTAGTTCGTGGGCAAAAAGAGTCACAAGCGGTGCCCACCCCCTCTTGTGACTCTTTTTGTTTGGTATAGACATGTGCCCAGCTACCCATAATTTTCTGCTGAGAATTTGGCTAGCCACACCTCACCACCGTCGTGGCTCCGGCCTTGCAACCCGCCACAGGCGGGTCTCACCCTCTGGAGGTTTTTTTTATTTAATGCCAAAAATATCCAAATAATAGCGTTTTTGAAACCTATAAAAAACTGCGGGTTTCGTGGGACAGATTGTCCCCTGCTATACATTCTATTATTATCGAATTTACTTCTTTGAGCAGGGTTTTTATGTTCGGCTTCTCGACATCGTTAAATTTTGATAGTACAAAATCTTTTCCATCATATTCGTTAGAATTGATGTTATTAACGCCAATCCGTAGTCTTCCAAAATTATCGCCCACAATGTTTATAATCGACTGAACGCCGTTGTGTCCGGCACTGCTACCGCCTACGCGCACCCTAATTTGCCCAAAATCTAGGTCTAGTTCGTCGTGAACTACTATGATTTGTTCTGGTTTTATTTTGTAGAAATGTGCTGTTGCCTGCACAGCTTCTCCACTGAGGTTCATGAAAGTAGTCGGCTTTATGACTATGACACGAGTGCTACCTATTGTTCCAGCGGTTAGGTGGCATTTTAGGTCTTTTTTTTCTATCCAATTGCTCATAGATTGTTGTGTTATGAAATAGTCTACAGCTGCAAATCCGATATTGTGCCTAGTATTATCGTAGCGTTTGCCAATATTCCCCAAACCGACAACCAGAAAGGTTTTTTGGAGACCCAGAGTATATAAAGGCGCGCTATTGCTGACTTGTGGCTTTTTTTGAAATAGACCCATTGGGTTTTAGTATAATCTAGAAACTGTAAAGTATAAAGTTAGGCTTGGCTGAGGTTTAATCAGTAGCGGGTTTTGTGCCATGTTTGTGGGTAACATGTTTTTCTATAAACCAGAACTTTATGGGGCTGCCCGCATAACTAAATTTTTCTCGTAGTTCCCTCTCCATGAATCTTTTGTAGCTCCAGTGTAGAAACTTTGTGTGTGCTCCAAAGACTTTAAAGCTAGGGATAGGGTTGTCATTTTCTTGGACAATGTAGTTTAGTTTGGGGTTACGATTTTTTAGACCGGCCGGCGGGTGTTTGTCTACTGTGTTTCGGAGCCATTGGTTTAGCTCAGTAGTTTTTATAATTTTGCTTCTTTCGTTCATGATGTCCAGAACAAGATCAAAAATCTTTGTAACATTTTGGCCGGTTACAGAGCTAGTAAAAACCAATGAAGCCCAAGGTGCAAACAAAAAGTTATATTTTATTTTTGGCACCAATTCATCTCTAGTAAATGCAGTTTTTTCATCTACAGAATCCCACTTGCTAACAACCAAGATTAGGCCTTTGCCAGCCTCTTTGACCATGCCCGCTATTTTTTGGTCCAGGGCTACATTTAGCTCGTTTACGTCCATTACCATCAGACAGACATCGGCTTGTTCTATGGCGTATAGGCTTCGCAAAACACTAAACTTTTCTATGCCTTTTTCTATTTTGCCGTTTCGTCTAATTCCTGCTGTGTCCATCAATTCTATTTCTCTGCCCTGGAATTTTACTACGCTGCGGTTTATGTCTCTGGTTGTTCCTGCCCTGTCGGCTACTATGGCTTGCTGCTTCTTGCTAAGGGTGTTGAATAAATATGATTTGCCAACATTTGGTCGTCCAAGTAGTGCGACTCTTATGCGGTCGTCGTCTTCGGTTAGTGTCGCTTTGGGAATGTTCTTTACTAAAATATTCAAGAGTTCGTCTATTCCGCGATTTTGGGTCGTACTAGTCATCATTATGGGTTTTATACCCAAGCGTTGATATTCCTCAGGAATAGCTTTTGGTGTTTTGTCGTGCTTGTTTACTACTAAATAAACAGGTTTGCCTGTTTTGAGAGCCAGTTTGGCTACTCGTCGGTCTTCGTCTCCTATTGGGATATCGGCTTCTATGACTACCCATATTACATCAGCACTGTCGGCTGCTTGTATTATCTGTTCCTGAATTGTAAATTCAAAGTCATCTTCGGCAGTTTTGATACCAGCTGTGTCTACAATCCAAAAATCTTGGCCTTCGTAACTAGCTTTTGCGCTGATACTGTCTCTGGTGGTGCCTGCTTCGCGGGCCACTATTGCTTCTCTGCGTTCCAAAATGGCATTGAATAGACTAGATTTGCCTACATTGGCTCTGCCTACGATAGCTATTATGGGTAATTTCTTGTTGGCCATGGGTTTATTGTTAACTTTCTGGGTTGGTGTTATTTAGTGGGCGCATTAGATATTGCATTATATCACATTTTGTTTTCTAACACAGCATATGACCGTTGTTTTTTGTTTTTTAAATGTTTTTGTATTCGCCAGGCGCTAGACTTCCGAGCTGATAAGGTCCAAATTGTACGCGGTGCAGACGCGTAACTCCGTAGCCAAGTGCTTCAAAGGTTCTGCGAATTTGACGATTTCTGCCTTCTTTTAGACTTATTTTCCAGGTTTTGCCGTCTTTTGCTGGCTGAATAGTAAAATGGCTGGGTCCATCATCTAGTAAAACGCCCTTGTTTTGTATGATTTGCCTGTGTTCTGGCATTAGTTCTTTACTCAGTTCTACTTCGTAGACTTTTTGTTTTTGAAATGAAGGGTGCGTCAGCTCATGGGCCATCTTGCCATCGTTTGTCATTAGCAAAAGTCCAGATGAATATTTGTCCAATCGTCCAACTGGTTTTAGGTGATGCAAATTTTCTGGTATTAGATTGTAGATGGTTTTGTCTCCTTGCCCATCACGGCTAGACACAAAACCTATGCGTTTGTTTAGCATGATTGTGGTTAGCTGAACATCTATAGTTATGGTTTTGCCGTCTAGGGTAACTTTTTCTTCTCCTTGAACATCATATCCAGGCAAAGGTGTTTGTCCGTTGACGCGCACACGCCCGTGACCAAGAATGCTGTCGGCTGCCCGTCGGCTCATCCCAGTCGCCAGTGCAATGTACTTATTTATTCTCATAATATTAATTATAGGGTATTAGCTTTGTATTTATAGAAATTGTTACGCTACGAGATAAAGCTTTGTCAAAGTGCCACAGAGTTGGGGTCTACTGCAGAATCAGGGGACGCGGAAATCTCGCCTGTTGGGGAAATGATGGTATCTGTGGGTGCGCTAGGCACGGAAATGTTTCCAGGCCCCTCCATGTCCAACAATCTGTGAATATCTGGTTTTTGGCTAAGGTCGTGTATGGGTTGAATGATTTTTTTGTTAGACACTGGCGAATCGTCTCCCAGACTTTTTAAATGGTCTGGACCACCAACTGTAGGTGCGTAGCCGGCTGTGTCTTGGGCTGGGGGTTGCTGTGTGGGTGCTATAGTCGTTGGTTCGGCCGCCGTTGTATCTGACGAAACATTTATTTTTATAGGTTCGTTTACAGGTGCGTGTTCTGGTTCTGGAGGTGCTACTGCGGGTTGTTCAATAGTGGTTTCTGAGCTAGCCGGGGCCGGCTGTGTATTTATAATAACTGGAGTGGGTTCAGTGGCTACTGGCATAGATTGAGTGATTGGAGCCATTGCTACCGATGTATCCGCTACCGCCATTGTGTTTGGTTCTGCCGGTGTGGCTGCCGGTGCATTCCCCTGGAGAACTTCTCCGGTTACTCTGGCTACGTCTTCCAGGGTTACCTGAGATTTTACAAGATATCGATCGGCGCCAAGTTTTTCAGCCCGGTCTTTGTCTTCGGCCTGCGAAAGAGCTGTCATCATTATGACTTTTACGTCCTTTGTAGTTGGTGTGCTGCGCAGTATATCTAGCATATCAAAGCCACTAATTTTGGGCATCATTACGTCTGCAATTATGAGGTCAGGTTTTTCCCTTACGGCTATGGCCAAGGCTTCCTCTCCGTCTCTGGCACTGACAATTTCATAGCCTTCTGCCAGCAACCTTGCCTCGTATATTTCGCGGAGGTTATCATCGTCTTCTACTAACATTATTTTTGACATTGGTGTGTTACCTTTTAGTGCTTATGTTATTTAAGCATATTGTATCATATATTGATTGGCTGTGACGCATTGTTTTTCTCCTGTAGCTGTATAGCTTTTTTTGAATCAATTCTGGGCAAGTTTACGTAGAATGTGCTGCCCTTGTCGAGTTCGCTTTCTACCCAAATACGGCCTTTGTTTAATTCTATAATTTTACGAGAAATAAATAGTCCCAACCCAGTGCCACCAATACTTCGAGTGGCAGAATTGTCCAGTCTATAAAATTTCTGGAACAAGTGCTGGGCGTCTTCTGTTGCAATGCCAGCTCCAGTGTCTTTTATATAAAACTGAACAACATTATCATCGCCAGTTAGACCGATGGTTACCTTGCCTGTTACTGTGTATTTTACAGCATTGTCGAACAGGTTTGTTACGACTTCTTGGAGCCTGTCCGGGTCAATCATGACATAGTACAGTGGCGAAATAACTTTGCCAGCGCCGTCTGTTTCGTGTGATTTGTTTGAACCCACAATATATTCCGTTATCAAGCTCTTTTTTTCGGCTGCAAGCTTTAGGCTGTCAGACATTTTGGACAAGAAACTTCCCAGCTCTACTACTTGTACGTGTTGGGCGAGTCTGCCGTCTTCGGCTTTTGAGCTGGTTAGCAGGTCCTGAAAAAGCTTGCCCAGATGTTGAGTGCTAGTGTGGGCTTTTTCTAGATATTGCCTAGCTTTTTGGTCTATGGTCGAAACATGGTCGTTTAGGGCTAGCGCTAGGTAGCCTTCTATGGCAGCTACTGGTGTGCGCATCTCGTGGCTGGCTGTGCTGATAAATTCGTCTCTTTGTATTTCTCTGGCACGCTCCTGCGTTACATCCCGAAAAACACCAACTACTGAAGATACGCTACTATTTGTGTCGATCAATGGAGAAACAGACAAGTGAATTGGAACCTGTTTGCCAGCCTTTGTAGCCAGAACTGCAGTGTTGTCGCGAAATGGTAGTTTGGATTGAAAAACTTTTTGGAATGGGTCGGCTTCTTCGGTATAGACAACACCCTTATCGTCCAATAGTTTTATGACGGATTTGTATACTAACTTTTCGGCTTCTTCGGCAGACCAGCCAGTTATTTGTGACGCTCCTTTGTTAAATACCGAAATAGTCTGGTCGCTGTTTATGACTATTACTCCATCGTCAATGGCCGCCAGCACGATGTCGGATTTTACTTTTTCTGTTTGGGCATCGTGTTTACTGCCCTGAACGCTTTTATTTGTATTTTTGCGAGATTTTAAGACAAAAAACACAGCAACTGGAGCAATTACCAAAAACATTAATACTGCACCGATTAACAGGCTGCCCGATTGTACGGCAATTCCGATAATTATAGGGCTGGTAATTTGCGTAGCCATAGTAAAAACAGCCAATAAAAGGCTTGTGCTTTATTATGGCTGTTTCTTCTTGGTTTTACAACTGCTAGTCGTAGACTTTTCACCCCTGTTGTGCTAGTATACAACTGTTATATTGTATGGTCCCGTCGTCTAACGGTTAGGACACCAGGTTCTCATCCTGGCAATAGGAGTTCGATTCTCCTCGGGATCACCACAGTTTCTTAGATTTTTATTTTACATATCATTGATGCTGCCAAAGGCTACTCTTTTCAGAATAGTGTCCCCCATATTTGCCATAATAGCTGGCACCATTGTAAACTCTCCGTATCTATCGTTTACCAGGTCGGACGCTTTAGTCAGACCTTTGGTGTCTAGCCTGCTATCGTCAAAAAGCCCCAATTGTTCGGGGTTGACGGGGTGTAGATTAAAAACAGTTATGCCAATGTTTGACACTCTGCATGGCAAGGTCAAACTGTTTAGCAACCGTTGGGCTGCTAAAAATATGTCTTGGGTAGAATAGACATCGCTTTTTTGTTTTTTGCTTTGCGCCCAATTTGTACGGTTTTCAAAGCCCAGCCATAAATGAATTCCACCTGCTGCGTAGCCCGCCTTTCGCAGTCGGCGACCACATTTCTCTGAGAGCTTCATCAGCAATCGTGATAATTCTTGAATGTCGGCTGTCTTTTGGCCCAGGGCGTATTGTTGGCCAAAACTTTTTCGTCTAAATCCAATATTGTCTATCTCTTGTCCTCTTAGTCGCAGATACCAGTAGTAACCAACAATGCTCTTAAAAACTTGCTTTTTCAACAAACTAGCCGGTGCATCCAGAAATTGCAGGGGCGTGTAAATACCCGCCATGTTCAGGCGGGCCCGATAGCGTGTATTGATGCCGGGCAGGTCAATCAATTGAAGTTTTGAATAGACATCCCGCAGGTTTTCGCCGTTTATGGTGTCCATACCGTCGGGTTTGTTGAGGCCTGCCGCCAATTTGGCCAGAAATCTATTTGGTCCGATACCCACATTTACCGTTACATATTCGCCCAAGGAATCACGTATGTCTTTTTTTATCTCGTAGCCTACTTGGTCGATACTTTTGCCCAACTGGACTGCCCTGGATCCGCTAAAATCGACAACAAACTCATCCACAGATTTTGGCGTTACCTCATCGGTGTAGTTTTGCAATATTTTTTTGAAGCGGCGGTGGGCGTCGAAATACTTTTCCGGGTCGGGCGTCAGAACTATGACTTCCCTGCACAGCATACGGGCATCACGAACGTTTGTACCGAGTTTTATGCCCAATGCCTTGGCTTCATAAGAAGAAGCTATGATAGCGCCCCTGGGGGTGTTGTAGGCGGCTATGGCTACTGGTTTGTTGCGGATTAGGGGATTGGCTTGCTGCTCTATGATGGCAAAACAACTGTTTAGGTCTATGTGCATAATGAGTGGATTGTTGTAATTAATTGGCGTGTCCATCGCTGATCGCCTCCAGCGTCCAATGTAGATTGCTGGTATCCAGGTTTAGCCTAAACCACAGCGTATTTTCTTTGTCCACCAGTTCAAAAATATGGTGTAAAGTTTGGCCGTCCCGTATAGCGTGGCGGTAGCCTATTTTGCCCACCATGTATTCCCTGTTCTGCCAATTTATTAGGTATGGCACGGCCAGCCTCTTTCGAGCACTGTAATACATAACCACGCTGATTTCTTCGTTTATTTTTTCGCGCATTGGGTTGCCTTAGACGGTTGGTTTTATTCCCACCAAAGTCCAGCATTCGTCTTCTAGACGCAGACGGTAGGTTTGCTGACCATCTGTCATGTCAAACAGACGAATTAGGTGTTGTCCTTTTTGGATCAAGTATTGCAGCCCAGAGTCAACAAACGAATAGCGCTGGTTCTCTACTGTTATGATGCGGGGCACACCACTTACGCCACGGCGGTTGATGAATTGATAAGCGTTGATCTCGATTTCTTGGTTAATCATGTCCAAACTCCTTGTTTAAGAAAATTACAAAAAAACTGGTGAATGTTTTTACCAGTGAACGGGTTTGAATAGTATGACTGTTACCGAAGAGCACGCAACCGTTCTAGCGGCGACTTCATTGGCAATCAGTTGAATTTGTAATTGAGGTTTGCAGGGACCGAAGTATGCTCTCCTAGAGTTTGAATAAAGTCTGAGAGTAGATGCCCACCAGAGAGTGGGTCATACTCACATGACTAACCTATATTCTGGGGCTTTTGAGGCATCGTTACAAGTCTGGAAATTTATGGATTTTATAGTTTAATTTTTGCCAGGTAGGCGACCAGCTCTTTTGGGGTTACATCGGCTTTGATGATGTAACCATCTGCTAGCTTTTCAGTTTCGGCCCTGCCCTCTTCGCCTTGATCTAGATTGGTGGACATTATAATTTTGCTGCGTATTGGGGGGATTTGTCTGGGGTCGCGTAGCCGTTTCAGGATATCTGTTCCCATGAGGTTTGGTATCATTATGTCTAGCATTATTATGTCGTACTTATTGGTCTGAGCTTCTTTGAGGCCATCTATACCATCTATAATAGTTGTGACTTCATAGCCAGCTCTTGTCAGTGCTCGGTTGTACAATTCGGATATAAAGTGTTCATCTTCTATTAATAGAATCCGCTTGGCTCTAGCAGATAGTGGATTTGGTTGGACATCTGAAATAGTTTGGGACATTTTGGCTCCTTTATCGTCGGTACAGGCTGTGGTTTTTTATCCAGCCGTGGGCGTTACGGACTATAGTACCATTATCGCTTGATTTTAACTCTTCGGCAAGTTTGCTAGCCGGCAACAAAGTAAAACCAAATGTTGCCCCCTCGCCTTCTTTTGACTGGACCCATATCTCGCCACCATGTGCCGTAACAATTGCTTTGCTGATATAGAGACCCAAACCAGTTCCGCCAACGCTGCCAGAAGTCCTGTGGTTCCTATAAAATTTATCAAACAAATGAGGTACCATCCCGCTAGGGACGCCTTCTCCGTGGTCCTGTATGGTGGTTTCTATGAAGCCGTCTTTTCGCAAATGTGCGTCTATGGCTATAGCTTCGCCTTTTTGGCTGTATTTTAGGGCGTTGTCCACCAGATTGTTTATGACTTCTACTATGCTGACATGGTCTATAGCTACAAGCGGTAGGTCTGCAGATATATTTAGATTTAATGATTTTCCGTGGACTTTGGCCTTCATGGCTAGATCAGCACACGCATCTGTCAGGACTTCGCTCCAATTGTTTTCTGACATAGACAGTACTAATTGGTTTTGTTCTACGCGAGCAACATTTAGTATGTTATTGAAAAACGCTCCCAACTGTTGAGCCGATACAATCATTTTTTGCATAAAGTCAGTCAGCTCGGTATCTAGTTTCCCCTCTAACTCGTCATGGAAGACTTCTATGTAACCTCGTAGCATAGTCAATGGTGTGCGTAATTCGTGTACTGCCAACGATATAAAGCTAATGTTGTCATCATCTTGGGTGTACTGTTTCGTACGGTCGAACATGGTTATTATAAATTCCGTACCACTGGGGTTGTCACGGTTGTAGTAGGCGTAAATATCGCATTGACGTAGTTCTGTGTCTGGCTGACTGACACGAACGCGATCCCAATATGCTTCGTCGGTGGCTTTATCTTTTTGACAATCTTGTATCCATTTCTCCAGAGTGTTCTCGTTTGAAAATTCTAGATTTATATTCTCGTTCAATGGTTTTCCGAATAATTGCGAACTTTTGATATTGCAATACGCTAGGCCCGCGGCAGAGGCATTAACAACTATCTGCTGTTTGTTGAAAACAAATAAAGGTAGAGGCAAATGAGTAACAATGGCAGACGACTGGATTATTGAATTACGATGATTTTCTAGTGCTGAGCCGTCTTGCTGAGTGGCGAAATTGTAAACCTGTGTGACTAGTTGTGTTACTAGTTTTCTGCCGATACCCAATGTTGTTATGTCTGGTGCGGGAGCGGAAGTTTCTTCTGGAGTTATGTGTAGTATGGCCTGAGCCAGAACTGACATTGGTTTGGTAATGTAGCTAGCCGCCATAGGCGCCAGAGCTACACTCAGTGCTAGGCTAAAACATAGAACTATCACAGCAGACAATACCGTGTCTATGCCCGTAAAATAATGTATTAGAGAACTCAACAATATAGATACGAGCGAAATAAATACAAAAAGCACAGTCAAGAATCGGCTAAATTGTTTGGTTAATTTTTGGATTTGGTCCATGACCACCTCGCTTGAATTATGGTTTTGCAGTCACATCACTAGCTAATCCCACCAAAGAAATCCAGGTTTGTCCAGGGTTAAGCTTTTGGGGAGCACCCGTAGGGTCAGTAAACTTTATTTGGGTTTTTTTATCTGGTTTTGTCCAAATGCATTCGGTCATTGTTCCGTCCTGGAAAATAAATGCCTTGCCCGTCCCTATGTCTTGGTAGGCGCTGTGCACCCCGTCGCTGGCTATACTCTTTGGGACGACTATGGCTATAACAACCTTTGGATTTAGCTGGGATTTGCTCCTTTCGTCGATGTGGGGTTTGCCACCTTCGCTGCGCAGATAGCTGTTTGTTGCTGGTGCATAGTCGTAGTGGACATCATATAAATAACTGGAAATAACAAAATCGATCGTCTTGGCCGTTGGGGTTGGGTTGGCCTGTTCGGCTTTTCTGATAAAGCCGGTATAGGAACTAGTAAATCCTTTGCTGTTTTGCAAAGCGAGTAACCTTGCCATACTGGTGTATACATTGTGCGGAGCATATCGACTGTTTACTCTGTCGTACGACCCGCCATTGGCAAACTGGTCTAGATCTTTGATGCCTTCGTTTCTTATCTGAGCCATAGCTTCTGGGCTGCCACCAACATGAGCTACTGCGGCATCAAACCCCTGTAAATAATCCAAATAATATGGTCGTACTGATCGTACTGGCCCCAGATATGTCGGTAGGTTGTTGCTTTGAAACAGAGTTAAAAATCTAGTTATTCCACCTTCAGCCACCGCTTCGAAAACAACTCCAGCATCGTTCAACCCGGACTGCGGGCGCGCATCAGGGCTATTCTCTATCATAACGCCCGTTACGGGTAATTTGTTTGTAGCCATCGGCACGGTCAGACCAGTCAGAGTGGCTGGCTCTGTCGTAACTATGGGAATAGTCTGTTTATTTGCGATTGGTTTTGCAATTGGCTTCTTTTTGGGGTACAAGGTGTAGGCGCCTACACCTATGGCTACAACTAAAAAAGCTCCAGCAAAAATAAATACTAGCCATTGTTTTTTAGATAATTTAGCGAACCAACGCCTGAGTCTGTTTTTGGCTTCTTTTTGGGGAGGCTGAAATGAATGTATTTTCGGTTTTATAATTTCCTTGTCCCTATGTACTAATTTGTGTTCTTCAGTCACCCCTTCGGGCGCTTTTTTTGGAGTTTGGGCGGGCTTCTTGTATTCATCTAGCATAATGCTATATCTTACCAAAAAGGTAGTGCTTCCGTCCACTGCTTTTAACATTGTATGACACAAATATTTATGTCATAATAATGATATGTCATCAGAAAATACAATTAATTCGTACCATTTGGATATTATCGAAAACCTAGAAGATGCTCCAGTTCATTTTGGTTTGACCGATGAATTGGATGAAGGCATGGAGCTGGTTATCGTGTCGGATGATCTACTAGAACCGCTTGAAATAAATCATTCCGAAGAAAACCGCATAGATTTTGAGGGAATAGAAAATCTATTAGAAAAGCTAAAATCTCTAGATTCTCTAGACGGAAAATGGCTAAAATTGAATACCATAAATGACGTAAAAGACATTAACTTGTTAATGCGTATAGTGCAACAACAGACAGATGCAGGCTCCTATAATTTGTTATTGCCCCAAAAAGATTTGCTAAATTTTTGCAACATTGCTATTAGTCGTGAAGACAAGCGATACAGAACAGAGAATCACTTAAATGAAATTAATTTTGGTCCTAATAGCTCTAACAAACGAGATTATCAGATGAAAGGCCCGCAGATTTCTGAGTTTGTCGGCAAAGCTGCGTGTAAAGGTATGGATGTAAATCTTTTCTTCCCCCCATCTAGATGGATATCTAATGCCGTAGCAGTGATATGCAGTAACTGTGAAGTTAGAGTTCAATGCGAAGAGTTTGCATTAAATAACGACAATATACAAGGAATATGGGGCGGAACAAACGAGGCAGATAGGCGGCGCAAGCGAAAAACAAAAAACATAACTTCAAATACTACTTCAAACACCCAATTGCCTTACTAAAAAAAGAAAAAGTTGTCTGATTATTCGTGTACAATATAATTTATGGGGAAAAGACTAATGTCTAATTATGAAATATTGGAAGCAGTTTTTCCAGAAAAGTACGTTTTGTCAGAAGCCGAAGCAAACGTTATAATGCCGAAAAACATTGACACGGAAATAGGGCCCGATACAGAAAACACAGACAGAAACCTGAAAGAATTTGCAGATATGTACGATACAGAAACTTTCATACTTCCTGGCCAAGGTCAGCTATTTTAGGGTGCTATTCTTCTAAAAGATGTTCTATTCCTCTGGCGTAAAATTCGCTGGCAATGGCGCTAGCACAGCGACCCCGAGCCGAGACCCAGCCTGGTCCAGTTCGGACTCGTCGGTTTGCTTCTAATAGTTCTTCGAACGTACAATCGACATACCGGCCTAAAAATTCATTCTGTGATTGATCTGTCGGAACAAAACCTGTTTGGATCTCTACTTTAGGTTCCAATTCTGGGCTGTAATTATTAGTTGGTATTATTTTCTCTGACATAAAAATATCCTTTCTGGCGTAGAAAGGATAAAAAATCATCTTCGTATCCTTCCCTTGCGGGCTAGGCTTAGCACCTTACGGCTTAGAAGTTAGTAGATGGAAGTTTGAATTTGGGTTATAAAACCAATTTCTATATTCCACCTTTCATATTCCAATACGGCAGGTTGCTGGCAGGTTACGGAGCTAGGACTCTAACTGCACTCTTGATATTAAATTGTTAACAATCCTATTTTAGCACATTTTAAATATAGTTTTACTAATCAGACTATTGCGATGCCCTCTCCGTAATGTTTTTCTATGCGTTTTTGGATACTTCCAGGATGTCTGCCGAAAGTTTTGGTCAAGTCCGACAAGGGGGTATTCATATCAAATAATCTTTTTAGTTCAACATCGTCTGTCGGCTTCCATGGCCTGTAGGCATTTGGGTATTTGCGTCGCATTTGTTCTAGTTTTGTAGCCCACGGTCCAGCTGTGCTTGTTGGTTTATCTGGTTTAGAGACACGGGTTTTTTCTGACTTATTCCAATTAGCTATTACCTCCGAGTGCAATGTTTTTGCTTTTTTGCTTCTCTCTCTTAGATCTGTATCTATTTGTTTTGCGCTGGGGCTGACTCTTAGGGCCATGTTGTTTAACCCGTCCAGCACTAGGTGTTTCAGACCCCTAATTCTAGACAAGGCAACGTAACCCATGCCTTCCACAAATGCTCGGCTGAGGTCTATTTGGGCATCGTCCAGTGTCATCCCCTGACTTTTGTGTACAGTTATTGCCCAGGCTAGACGTAGCGGAAACTGAGACAGGCTGGCCCGTTTTTTGTCGCCATCTATTAGCTCCCATGTATCTGGCCGAACGGTAATTGTTTTCCCAGTGTTTAACTGAATAATTGGGTTATCAGTAGATTTTTCAAAATCTGTAACAATACCCAGCGAACCATTAACATATTTTCTGTCAGGGCTATTTTTGATACACATTACGCTGGCACCTTTTTTGAGAAGCAATGTTTCTGGAGCTAGACAGGATTTTTTTAGCTGGTCAATATATTTTTTGCTACCAGTAGTCTGCATTTCATAGCTGTGCACTTTTGACTTTAACTTGTCTAGGTGTTGTAGGTTTATTACATCGACATCGGCATTTGTTGTCAGAAGCTTGGTGCTGGTAATAAACGGATCTACGACGGCATTGGCTCTAGCTTTCAGGGATTCTAGCTGGCTCCTTCGTAGTACTCCGCCGCGTATACCGTTTAGGATGTCCGCGTACTGGCTGTCTCCTGCTTGGCGGTATTGTTTTTCTAGGTAGCAAACAGTCATAAAGCCAGTTTTCCAAACTTTTGAGTTAGTGATAAAACCACCCTGCATTGCGTCCCTCCGATTGACTGGCGGTAGCTGAAAAAAGTCTCCGCAGAGGACTATTTGAATCCCGCCAAAAGGCATGTCTTTGTCTCGAACATGACGCAGGACCGTGTCTATGATGTCTAGTCTAAAATCGTGTAGCATACTAATCTCGTCTATAACTAGTATGTCGGTTTTGGAAATTATGTCTCGTCGTTGTTTGCTAATTTTTTGCAGATGTTTTGGTGGTAGCTCGTCATGGATCCCGATACCCGCCCAGGAGTGTATAGTTGCTCCGTTTAAATGAGTTGCGGCCAAGCCAGTGGTAGCAGTTACAGATACAATTTTGCCGTCGTTGCGGGCTCGGCGTATAAATTTGCGCAGTACAAAAGTTTTGCCGGTTCCAGCAGCACCTGTCAGTAGCACTGATTGGCCAGATTCTAAGAGTGCAATTGCTTCATCTTGTTCCATGTATCTAGTAATTGTAACTGCGGTCCGCTGCTTTGGAAAGGTATGCTAATATTACTGCATGAATAGACGCATAGCAGTCAGGGGCATAATAGTCGTGGACGGCAAAATGTTGAGCATCAGACACCGCGACTATAACAGCGATGGTCCAAAAGATTTTTGGTGTACTTTTGGTGGTGGCGTGGAAGAATGCGAACCATTATTGTCTGCCCTAGAGCGCGAGCTGGTAGAAGAAACGGGTATAAAACCAGACATAGGCACATTGCTCTATGTTCAACAGTTCAAGGGTAAATATGCCGGCAAGGACGAGGATCACATCGAGTTTTTCTTTTTGATAAATAATGCCAAGGATTATCTAAGGCTTGATTTGTCAAAAACCACGCACGGCGAAAAAGAAATAGCGGAGTATGCGTTTATAGACCCAAGCGCACATAATGTTCTGCCAGAGTTTTTGTGCCACGAAAACTACAACAACCTAGACAAACAACAGACCAAATTTTTTGATTATCTATAAAAGCTACAACGCGTTTATCTGTGACTCTATGCGTTCCAATGATTTGACTTTTCCTAATACAGATAGTGTGTCGCTCAGGCCCGGAGATGAAGGGGTTTGGGTAATTGATATTCGTAGCAAACTGAAAAGTACGGCTGGTTTTTGGTTTGTCTGATTTAGCAGGCTATTTAGCCTGTCTGTCAAATCTTTCGTGCTGAAATCGCTCTGTTCCAGCTCTGTTTTTGACACAGTTAGCAGTTTTTTTAATTCTTCATTTGATAATTTGCCAAGTTGTTTGTTTTGTTTAATTAATTGTGGGTCTAGCGGTAAATCTAAAAAGAAAAATTGCGTTAGTTCGGGCAGTTCCGCATAGTATTTTAGTCTTTCCTGTACGGTGGCCAAAACTTGTTTTTTGTATATTGTAGTGGCGTTTTTGGCTGGTTCCGGCCAGAAACTTTCCACTTTTTCATACAGTTGGTCCAAAGACATCGACCGTATGAAGTTTCCATTTACCCAGAGCAATCGTCGTTCGTCAAAGCGAGCTCCGCTGCGCTGGACTTTGGCTAGGCTAAATTTTTGCAGTAACTCTTTAGTACTAAATACTTCCTGCGTAGTGCCATCGTTCCAGCCCAATGTAGCTATAAAGCTAACCAGAGCTTCTGGCAAGTAACCCTCTTTGATGTAGTCCATCAAGTCTTTGGCTCCGTCGCGTTTAGATAGCTTTTTGTTTCCGTGTTCATTCAATATGTGGGGCATGGTTGCCATTATGGGAGGATTTATATCTAGGGCTTCGTATATATTTAGGTAGTTTGGCACGCTGGCCAAAAATTCCTGACCGCGTATGATGTGGCTAATTTGCATTTCGGCATCATCAACTATGTGGGCAAAGTTATAGGTTGGAAAGCCATCGCTTTTCATTAAAATTATATCGTCAATTACTGCTGGACCTGTGGATATGTCGCCCATGACTTCGTCGTGCCATTTGTAAGCCTTTGGTTCGGATTTTAGGCGCAATGGAGTGCTGCCGTCCCATTTGGCTGGATTTTCTGGGCGGTGGTTACGGTATAGAAAAGGCTTCTTGGACTTTTGGGCTAGTTCTCTGAAGGCTTGGACTTCTTCGGCTGTATAAGGGTCTGCATAAGCCCGTCCAGAAGCTACTAACTTGTCCGCCCATTTTTTGTATATGTCGAGCCTCTGGCTTTGGCGATATGGCCCATGAGGCCCTTTTTTGTCGGGTCCTTCGTCGTATTCTAGTCCCAAAGCCATCAAGCAGTCCATAATGTGCTGGTCTGTTCCTTTGACTTCTCTTTTCTGGTCGGTATCTTCTAGGCGTAGTATGAATTGCCCATTTCCTTGGCGAGCAACCAGCCAAGCAAATAATGCTGTGCGAATACCCCCAACGTGTAGCAGTCCCGTAGGAGATGGAGCAAACCGTGTTCTAACTGTCATGTGACTATTGTAACAGAGTGCTGGATGCTAATTTGAAACAACTCGGCCGTAGGGCGTTTTTAGATACTATTTATCAGTTCAGATAATTGATTGCTACTCAGTTGGGCGTCGCCATATAAATTGAACCATACGCCATGGTCTAGCCAGGTAGCATTTGACCCGTCGTAGGTGTAAACTTGCAGCCCTTTGTTGGTTTGGGTAACTTGGTATGTTTTTGTGTCCAAAAAGTGAGCTACCAGTGCGCCACTATCCCAAGACGAGACGGACTGCGTCAGATTGTACGACCGGCCGTCTGTATTAGATTTGTAGCCCATAGTTATCTCGCCTGCCTTGCTACTGTGGTTGTTTAGTCTAAAGCCCGCTGGAGTATAGCCAGGAACCGTCATAGATATGCCTGCACGTTGTGCTGCTATGCGAACTGCCAATATTTCAGAGTTTTGGTACGCTATGAAGCCGCCAATCAGAATTATTGCCAAGGACATAAGGGCTATGTTCATTCTTTTGCTCGTTTTGTTCGTTCTCTTTTGTTTTTTTAGTGGTTTGTTTTTGTGGGCGCTGGCATGTTTCAGGGAATTCTGAAGGTGTATGTCTAGCGCCGACAAAGAGGAATTTTTAGTATTTTCTGGGGCAGTGTATATTGTTGAATTTTGGGTAGTAGGTTCTGGACGAACAGAAATATCTGCTGGAACAGGTGTCATATAAATGTCTAAGAGTCCTCTGGCGCCAAACTTGGAAATATATCGACTGGTTGTAATTTTTTGGGCCCTTTTTAGTCGTAAACCTTCGTGTTCTTTGCGGCCTGCTGTTTCGCTGGGAACGGCGTTTGGGATATTTTTGGCTGGAGCAACATATGGTTTGCTGACACCACGACGCATCAGGGTTTTGGAACGCAAAGTTTTAGAATGTATATTTTCGGCCGCTTTCTTTTTTGTATGAATTGGGCGTTGTTGTCTTCTGGAAGTAAAACCGTCTATAGACATACCAATTGTTTTGGCGGTAACTGTTGGCGCCAGAGACGGTACCCCAAGCATTCTACCCGATTTGGCATCGTATAGGTTGCCATTTAGCTCAATTGTATTTTTGTGAATGCCCACTTGTTTTAATTATCCTCGTCTATGTTTTCTTTCATATCGTGTGTCTACATATTATATCTGTTTTGGTCGCCTAGCAATAGTGTTGTTATTTGTTGCCAAAGAGAGTTATAATAAAACACAGCGTTAAATAAACACAAAAATGGATTTTCTAGACCCACACAAGCGACGATCACACACTATTCGCCTATTCGTAGGTTACGCACTAGTTGCCATATGTCTTTCAATTGGCACCGGCATATTGGCTTTGACAGTGATGGGCTTTGATTTAAACCGAAAAACTGGAAAAGTTATTCAAAATGGTCTAGTTTTTGTTGATTCCCACTTGGATAGCTCGGACATATATTTAAATGGCAAGAAAAAAGGTCAAACTGCCGATAGAATGGTGATACCTGAAGGTAAATACAACTTGGAGTTGAAGCGAAATGGCTACAGAACCTGGCAAAACCAGTTTGTGCTAGAAGGTTCAAAAATACTTCGGTACGATTACCCTTTTATGTTTCCAACGGAACTGGTGACCAAAGATTTACAGGTATATTTACCAGGTTACACTATGTCTACTCAGAGTCCAGACAAGCGATGGATTATAATTCAACAGCCCGGCAGTTTGACTGCATATGACCAGTTTGACATGAACGCCAATAACAACGACCGAACAGTCTTTAATTTGGCCGCAGGATTATTTAATTCGGCCGCCGGCGAACACAGATTGTCCACAGTAGAATGGTCTGCCGACAATAAGCATTTTATTGTTCAACACAATTACACTGGTGGAGTTGAGTATATTTTGATAAGCCGTGACAACCCGGCGACAAGCCAAAATCTTTCCACTTATTTTTCTACCCCCAATGCTTTATTTAGTTTTCGCGATAAAAAATTTGATCAGTATTATTTGCAGGACAAAGTAGCTTTAACTCTGTCTACTGCAGATATAAAATCCAAAACTATCAAACCACTGATTAGTGGACTTTTGTCGTTCAAGCCATATGGTGCTGACCAAATTTTGTACGTTACGGACTCAGGGGCAACTGTCGGCAACTCTACAGTTCGTCTACGCATAGGCTCCGAAGATTACAAGGTTCGGGAGGTGACTAAAAGCGATATTTACTTGTTGGATATGGCGAGTTTTGATAACGCTTTCTACGCTGTTGTCGGTAGTAATGCTGGCGGAAAAGTATATGTTTACAAAAACCCACTAGAACTTATAAAGTCTAACCCCGGAAAACTTCCAGAAGCCGTTGCCCTACTAAAGCAAGACGACCCTAGATTCGTGTCTTTTTCTACTAACACTAGGTTTATTAGCGTTCAAACTGGAGGTTTGTTCTCTGTCTATGATATAGAAAACAAAAAGCAGTTACGCTACGATACCAAAATACCTTTGCCTGTCGCCTCAAAAGCTAACTGGATGGATGGTCACCGACTAACAGTTGTTGATGCGTCAAAAATAAAGGTTTTTGACTTTGATGGCACAAATGTTCAGACACTAAATAGTACCAATTCAGACACTACCCCGTTTTTTGATCGTGACTATAAAGCCTTGTTTACGATTGGTCCGTCATTGTCAAAGTCCACTCAGATAGCTTTGCAGAGAACCGAACTTCGACTTACAGCCGAACAGTCCAGCAAACTAGCAAACTAAGGGTTTAAATTATTTAGCCAGATATCCAGGACCAGAGTCTCTGCCACAGGCTTTCTGAATTGCTAGGCAGTATATCTGGTTTCAGGGTGGATTTCGCAGCGGTACTCTCTGTGTTTTTTATAGGGTTTGGCGATACCTGCTCACCTACAATTATCAATCTACTAGTGCTGAGGCCTGGTGGGTCGCATGTTATAAGTGTAAAAGTAGCCGGTTTGTCTTGGGTATTTAGAACAGATACATCGGTAGGAGGAACAACATACTTTTTGTAGATCTTGTAAAAATACGGTTTGCTGTCTTTTTGGATCATAAAAGTATCGCCTATTTCTAATTTTCTGAGTAGCGAAAACGCAAACTTGAATTGACCGCTGTTTAGGATGTTACCGCTGGAATGCCCAAAAATAGCACCATTGCCTATTTGTCCTGGGTACGATGTGGTTGGGTAGTGTACGACCCCTGTTTTTAGAGCAGCTTGTACTGCTTTTTCATTTGTTGAGGTTTCTTTAAAATTTACGGGCAGTTCGATGTTTATTTTTGGAATAATTAATTTTGGTTCTGGCCCAACAGCTAGAGTGCTGTTGGCGTCAATTAGTATAGGAGTAGAACTGACATTTCGGCTGGGTGATATGAAAGGAGCGATAAACCTATCGTTAAAAAAACCAAATAATAGTATGAATACCGTAATCATTCCAGCGCTCAGCCCAAACAGCAAGGACTTAAAATGTTGTTTGGCGGTAGGACGCCTTTTTTTTGACACAAGTTTTAGGGTGTCTTGTTTTAGCTGGGTAATGGTTTTTGGATTAGATGAAATAGGATGGTTATCTGTGTCTAAAACAACCGCATGATCTTTTGAGATATGAACTTTGGGGCTAGCGTGTTTGTTTTTGTTATGATCGTTGGCTTCATAGAACTCTTGCCATACTTTGTGCTTTTGGTCATCGGGCAGTCCAATGTAGTAGTTATGCCAGGCGGTTTGAATTTCTGCCAGAGATTTCCCAGAAGTGCTGAGGTCGTACATGAATTGCTGGTGATTAGATCTTGTGGCATGATCTTTTGCTACATCCATTTCGTCCGAAGCGTTCGGTTCTTTGGAATGTAACATAGCTATTTTGTGGCGAATCATACTGATAGCCGGGTCGTTGGGGTGTAGTTTGTTGGGCTCTTCTTTTTCTGTCATTATGCTTGTGCTGTATTAACAGATATGATTATAGTACAATATGGTTGGTTTCCACACATCAAAATGAGCCGAGGTGGCGGAATTGGTAGACGCGCTGGACTCAAAATCCAGTGGTAGCAATATCATGAGGGTTCAAGTCCCTCCCTCGGCACCAGAATAAAGGCCCCTTTACGGGGTCTTTTTATTTAGCCCATTAGGTTTAGTAGAATCTCCGTTTTGTTGTCTAGAAACAAGGAGCTTTCTATCTGATTTCCCAAGTTTTCGTGGCTGGTTTGTTGTCTCTCTTTTTCGGCATTATTGATTATAGAGTCAAAGCTTAGGCCTATTGGTTGATTGTAATCTACCAAATCAGATCCCATAGCTATAACTATTATGTCAGGGCTATAAATTTTTTCCTTTTTTAGGTGGTGGGTTTTTATTTGAAGTTTATAAGTTAAATCGACGTTTTGCTGCTCGGGAGAAGTTTTGGTGAAAACAGAAGTATCCCAACCATTGTTTAATCCGCCAGAACCTTTGCGTTTAGCATAATCTTGGCTAAGCAGAGATGGTACTGCCGTAAAGCTGTCATCTTTTAGAGTTTGAACTATAAATCTTTGCAGGAGTATTAGTGCGTTTATTTCCGATATGCCCCCACGTAAATCATTATTTGTTTGCAGTACTAGGTCTTCACTTTCTAGGTCTATATTTTCGACTGCTACTATACTTTTTAGCCCTATGTCTATGAGTTTGTTATATGAATTTTTAGTTGTTTCTAAAGAAGAGTTTTTTCCGTCTACTGCCAGTGAGGCCCACAATGGCAAGCAAGCCAAACCAACATGTGCCTGTTGAGTGTAACGATTCATAGGGGCGTTACATATGCTTTTGATGGCCAGGCTATTTTCCCAGCTTTTCTTGGCTTCCGACAAGCACTCTATTTTTTGCATTAGGTCTAGTTCTTTTTTGCACGACAATTCCTGGTACATTGCGCCAGACAGCGTGTATCCTTCTGCAGACCCCAGAGTACTTAGATCTTTGGCAATTTCTAGCTGTTCATCTACGTAGTTGTTGGAAGAAAAGCGTTCTATATCTCTAGACACTCTTTCTGTCCCATACATGGAAGGGGGTCTGTGGTTGTTAGAATTATTCATTTACAATACATTACAACATCGTAGCCATAAATGCAACAAGCCTACTTGTTACCAGTTTCAAAAACTGCTGTAGTCAAGGATTCAAATGGTTTTTCTGTGTTTTGAATACACCAAACTATTGCTCTAGCGGCAACTTCCGTTTGCCAGTTCGTGTTGTTTGGCTGGACAGCCGTACTGCTAACTTTTCCTGCGGTCGCCACAAAAATGGCATCGTACTGTTTGACTACAACTGCGAATGAGTAGGTTTGACTAAAATCATTTAAAACTTCGACTAGTCTGTTTAGGGGCATTTCCAAGCTTATTGGCTGGGGATAACCAAGCTTCGTAACAAGTTTTTGTAAATGATAAATAGACAAAACTACAGTAGTGTTCGGGCGGTTTTTTATGGAATCAGGATTTTCGATTACAAAATCTATGGCATCGTTGGTCAGTGCTACGGGACCGCCGTATTTATCTAAAAACTTTTCTAGCAGTATGGCTGTCTCGCTATTTTTGCCAAAGTCTCCTGCCAATAAAACGCCGTCTGCCCAACTGGCTTGGGATAGAACCTCGTCCAATGCCTTTTGGCTAAAGCTGCCACTAGGGGTGCTGGGGGCATACTCTCCCATTTCTAGAACCCTGCCAATAGTCCGTTTTAGTTTGTCCGGTAGTAATATTCTGGCAGTACCAATGCCTGATTTTGTAGCAAAATTATAGGCATTCGCGGGAGCTGAAAAACCGTGAATATTTCCGCCAATTATTAGTAACTTTCCTGCCTGGTTCTTATTTTCGGGTTTGCTCCATAATAGCTCTGGAAAAAGTGCTATTTCAGATGTTTGTTTTTGCCAATAGGTATTTGCCATTATGCTCCTCCAGTTCATATATCATATTTTTTCGCTCTACAACTATTCGCCAGCCTTTTGCGCGTGAATAATCAAACAATCGCCGGTCTGGGTTAAAGGCTATGGGGTTGCTGACCATATCCATCATAACAGCATCGCTGTGGCTATCGCCTATAGCGTAACTTCCCTTTGTAGTTAAATCGTGGCGAGTTATTAGTTTTTCTAGCTCTGTTTTTTTGTTTTGGCTTACAACTTTGATTTCCCCAGTAAATTTATCTCCATTACGGTTGTATGTACTACCTATCCAATCATCAAAGCCGTGTTGTTTTGCTACAATTTCTACAAGCTCATTATGCGACCCAGAAATAGCCAATAAAAAGTAACCATCCTTTTTTAGCTGCAATATCAAATCTCGCGTATATGTGTACACTTGATCTTTATACTTTTCTGCAACTTCATTTACTATTTGGTCAAAAATTTTAGGCTGAAGGTTTATCAGGGCTTTTTCGTAGAGGCCAATCATAAACTTTTCGTAATCGGAGAATGCCTCTGAGTGAGCCCGTTTTTTCCAGGTCATTCTTTCTGCATGTATTTGTTCGCTGGCGTCTAAGCCCAGATGACCCTTGCTTGCCAATGCGTCCACAGCAGCATGGTATAACTGCCAGCGTATTAGTGTGCCGTCTATGTCAAAGACAGCAAACTTTTTTTTCACAGGTCAATCTCTATGCTTACTGGGCAATGATCTGAACCTAATATGTCAGGGTGTATGGTTGCGGATTTTACCTTGCTAGATATACTTGCAGACACTAGCAAGTAATCAATCCTCCAGCCTACATTTCTGGCCCTAGCGTTTGCCCAATGCGTCCACCAGCTGTAGTTTCCGTTGCCTTTAGTAAATATCCGAAAAGTATCCACAAAGCCTGCCCCTAAAAAATTATCAAAACCTTTTCGTTCCTCATTAGTAAATCCGTGTTTTCCGATGTTTGGCTTGGGGTTTGCTAGGTCGTCTTCTGTGTGCGCTACATTTAGGTCGCCACAAAATATTACTGGTTTTTGGGATTGTAGGAATTCGCAATACTTTAAAAAAGCTGGGTCCCAGTGTTTTTGGCGTAGCTCTAGGCGGGATAAATCTCCCTTGCTGTTTGGAGTGTAGACGGTGACGATAAAGTATTTTTCGAATTCGGCAGTCATTACCCTGCCTTCTTCTGCGATGTTTCCGTAGCTATCTGGCTTCAGATATTTTTGAGTTATAGCTGGCGGGAAATCATTTGTAACCTTTATTGGTTTTATTTTGGTAAATATAGCTGTTCCGCTGTAGCCTTTTTTCTGGGCGGAGTTCCAGTATTCATGGTACTTAGGTAGATCAATTTCGACTTGATCTCTGTTTGCCTTTGTTTCTTGTAGGCACAGAACATCTGGTTGGTGCTCTTTTACAAACTCCAAAAACGTACCTTTGTTCAATACGGCTCTGACTCCATTCACATTCCATGAGTACACTTTCATATGCACTAATTATAGCCTAAACGACGCGCAATCTGCTAGACTAGCCTGTAATGCGTTACAACAGAATATTACTAAAATTGTCCGGCGAGCAGCTGGCCGGAGATTATGAAGCTGGCATTGACCCAAAGCTAGTCAGCTGGCTAGCCGATGAAGTTAAAAAAGTATCCAATGCCGGCTGCCAAGTTGTCATCATGATAGGCGGGGGTAACTTTGTTCGGGGTGCTCAGATAGCAGGTCACGGCATAAAACGAGTTACAGGGGACCATATGGGTATGCTAGGGACTATGATTAACGCTCTGGCTCTGACAGATATCTTCGAGGCGCACGGTGTTCCGACTAGGTGCCTGTCAAATATTTTTGCAGAACAAGTTGCCGAGCCGTTCGTGCATAGGCTGGCCGGAAAGCATCTAGAAAAAGGCAGAGTTGTTGTGGTAGCTGGTGGTAGCGGCAGGCCCTATGTTACTACAGACACAGCCGCCTTGATATTGGCATTGGAGCTTGATTGCCAGGTTGTTTTAAAGGCTACCAAAGTAGATGGTGTTTATGACAAAGACCCTGTCCAGTTCAAAGACGCCAAAAAACTGAAAAATATATCGTACAAAAATGCGATTGGTGGCAAAGAAATAGGCGTTATGGACAAAGCCGCCTTGGGATTAGCTATGGAGCAACAGATGCCCATAATAGTTTTTAACGCTATGCAAGCCGGCAATATACTAAACCTTGTTCAGGGCAAAAACATTGGCACCAAAATCAGTTGATTGTTAGTCGTCGTTCAGTATGTTTATTGTCGCTGTACCACGGTCAATAGTTAGCCCCATAGACGGGTTTGACAATACGACTGAAAAGTTTTTGTTTGTTTCTGTAGTTAGGTTTGATCGCGTGTAGATAGTAAAGCTTTTCTGTCGTTGCCCTGCCAGAAACTTGACGGTTTTTGTGGAAAAAGTTTTGTAACCAGAACCAGCTTGGGCACTGCCATTTACCAAACTGAGATTCAATTTAATAGTGCTGGTGGCTGGAGCGGATAGGTTTACCCATACTTTAACAGCGTTATTGCCATGGTCGCCTTCCCAAATACTAGTGTCCCCGACACTGGCCCTAATCGTTGACCCACTGCGTTGTAGGATGGTGCCCACTGCATTTGTCCCGTCTGCATTCAAGGTGTATCCGCCGATTGGGTTTCCGATCGTGACCTTGAAAGTTTTTGTGCCACCAGTTGTGCTGGGTTTTACTAATGTGTTAACCCAAAGCGTTGTGGGCGTGTAGCCCTTGGGACCAACCCTAAAGGTTACCTTGCCGGTTTTTGCTACAAAGTCAGTTACAGGCAATGCTGTTCCTGTGCCGTCACTAGCAATTGCGTAGCTTACTGTTACATTTGTCCGTGAAGGTACCGACAATGTAACTGGGAACTGAATTGTTCGGGCAATACCTGAATCTCCACGTACTATTGATCCGCCTCCTACAGAAATCTTTCTAACGGTCGGTTTGTTGCCACTCCATATCGTTGCTTTGTCATTTGTAGTAGTAGTTGTTGTAGAAGCCAGTGTTGCACTACTCATTAGGATGCTAGGAGAGCTGGTAGTCGGCGACGAGATGCATGGATCGTTGGTATATGCGTCAACTCCGATTTGGCTATAGCCTGCGACCTGGCCAGAGTTATTTATGGAATCTCCTACTGTGATATATCCATCGGCCCCGATATCTGTTACTCCATTTATTGGATCCCAGGCAAAGACATGTCGCTGGGCGCAGATATCTGAACTGAGGAACGATCCGGTTACCTGCATGCTGTCGTTTATGTCATTAACTTCAGTAATAAAGGCTGGCTTTCCGCCCAGTGCAATATCAAATTCAGACATATCTCTCTGTCCAGTAAAGGGGTCCCAAATAAATACTTGGGATTCTGGTGTATTTTCATCAATAGGTTCTACACGACCAACTACTTGTCCGGCCGCGTTTATGCCTGTTGCCCAGCTATTTGGTCCGCCTATAATGCCTAAATCCCGAAGTCCATTAATGCTATCCCAGGTACAGGCAGTCCATCGCGCGTTTAAAAAATATGCTCCTGCCACTATACCTGAATCATTTATATCGTCTGGGATGCAGGGTATCGTAGTAAATGTACCATTTTCCCAAAGCCAACCAGATGCTGGGCCAGAATTATTTTGGGATGTGCCAATTATCTGACCGTTGTCGTTGATGCCTACTGCTTCAGAGCTATAAGAATTATTTGGGACACCTAGATCCACCATTCCGGTTGATTGCGTCCATACAAAGGCATGGTTTGTGTAACGCCAATCCCCATTGCTTACTTCTGTCAGCACACTAGAGGTGGAACTACCAACTACCTGCCCGTTATTATTTAAGCCACGCGCCATTGAAGAATTTAGGTCCTGAACATAAGATGGGCCCGAATTGGTATTGAGAGATCCCAAATTTTCGGTCCCCGTGGACGGGCTCCAGAGAAATGCATTCTGGTGATAGCCCGTCTCGAGGGAAGTAAATGAGTAGCCGGCTACTTGGCCTTGGTCATTTATGGCGTTACCTCTGCTAAAGCCACTGCCTAGGTCTCCGACATTCAATACGGTTGTTGGCACAATAGCATCCGCAGGAGTAGGCGTCAAAATACCGGCTAATAAGGTGGATACAGACACTATTATAGAGACCAGGCTAGCTGTCAATCTATTAAAGTGTATTTTATTAATTTTTTTCATTATAAATATAATTATTTTTTATAATACTAATGCATATATATTTTAACACATCGACGCAAGCAATATTAGCAAAGCCCTTTTGGGGCGGATTTTTATATGGCGGAGAGGGAGGGATTTGAACCCTCGATACCCTTGCGGATATACTACCTTTCCAAGGTAGCGCACTAGGCCACTATGCGACCTCTCCATTACTAAACGGGATCAAATATAATTATAACCCTTTTTCGCCTGTCACGGTGGTCAAGTTATCATCGTGCCACCTTTGAGCTGGCTACTGCTAATATTCGCCACAATTCCGCCCATTTTATATGCCCAGATAGATATTATAAATTAACACCTTGAAATATCTTGCATAAACGAAGTACACTATGACCATATGTCTCTAATAGAACTAAAAGAAGTCAGTAAACTATACGGCTTTGGCGACGCTACTGTGGTGGCTTTGGACGAAATAAATATTTCTGTTTCCAAGGGCGAATTTGTTGCAGTTATGGGCCCTAGCGGTTCAGGTAAATCTACTTTGATGAATCTGATTGGGCTATTGGACCGCCCCACTCACGGCAGTTTTAGTCTAAACGACAGATCCGTAGAACGCCTGCGAACAAATCAGCGAGCAAAGGTGCGTAGAGACACTATTGGTTTTGTGTTTCAGTCATTTAATTTGTTACCAAAATTGACTGTACTGGAAAATGTAGCTCTACCCCTGGTTTACAAGGGCATAACGCAAACTCGTAGACTAAAACAAGCAGGAGCAATGCTGGAAAGAGTCGGCCTGTCGGACAGAGAGCAGTTTTATCCTAAACAATTGAGTGGCGGTCAGGCCCAACGCGTAGCCATAGCAAGGGCGCTGGTCAATAATCCGCATATTATCATAGCCGACGAACCAACGGGAAATTTGGATAGTCAATCTAGTAGGCTGGTTATGGAGCTACTAGCAGATATCCACAAATCAGGTGGAACTATTTTGATGGTGACTCACAATCCAGAGCTGACTCGGTACGCGACTCGAGTTGTATTTATGCACGACGGCGACATAATCGGCGACGAACAATCAGCATTGGGTCAGGTGCCAAAACTATTGAAAAAGACTATGTATTCTCTGTCACGGTTTAGTTTAGAAGATGATCTGGCAGGTGTTTCGGTCCTGATGAAAACTTTTCCAGACAAGATCGAAAAACAAAAGGCACGCAAAAAAATTCAACCAAAAAAACGCGCTACCAAAAAAAGGACGGCAAAAAAATGACATTTGGAAACAATATGAAGGAGGCGCTGTTTAGCCTAAAAACATCTCGTTGGCGTAGCATGCTGACTGTTTTAGGGATAATTATAGGTGTAGCTAGCGTTGTAACAATTGTCAGTATTGGCGAGGGGGTGCGCAAACAAGTTGAAGGCCAGATTAACATACTGGGCAGCGATACCATAACCGTTCGTCCCGGCAAATCAGTTACGCGCAATTCAGAAGGCAAAATTATAGATGTAAACTTGTTGGCTAGCCAAAGCAATGGTTCGTTTAGCAATAATGATTACGAAGTCATCAGCAAGTCTAAAAATGTTTTAGTATCAGTTCCATTTAGCAAAATTTCAGCCGTAGCAAAGACAGACGAACGGGAATTTTTGGACGGTAATGTAGTAGCCACTACTAGCGAACTGCCCAAAGTATTAAAACAAAAAGTTCTATACGGTGAATTTTTTGACGATAAAAACCCAAATAAAAATATAGCCATTTTGGGCAAAAAAGTCGCCCAGGAACTATTTAACGAGAACGTACCAATTGGTAAAAGTTTGCAAATACGCGAAGAACAATTCATCGTAGGCGGCATAATGGATAATTACGCCAATAATCCTCTGTCTCCAAGTACTGACTATAACCGTACAATATTTATCCCTTACGAAACTGGCAAAAAGATTTCTGGCGGGCAAACGCAGATATACCAAGTGTTGGTAGTTCCCGAAGCTATAGGATTAACAGATGAAGTTGCTAAAAATATAACAATTAATCTGCAAAAAGCTCACGGCAACCAAGAAGATTTTACCGTGCTAAAAAAAGAAGACACACTGGCCGTAACCAACGGTATACTTAAACTTTTGACTAGCTTAATAGCTGGTTTGGCCGGAATATCACTGATAGTCGGCGGTATAGGGATTATGAATATTATGTTGTTGTCTGTGACCGAACGAACTCGCGAAATCGGGGTTCGTAAAGCAGTGGGCGCTACTAATAGACAGATATTGAATCAATTTTTGACGGAGGCAGCCATACTAAGCCTTGCGGGTGGATTTTTGGGAATAATCGTATCTTTGGTCGTAGATTATGCCATCGCCTTGTTTACCGATATAGTGCCAGCAATAACTTTTCCTATTATGGGCATTGCCTTGGTATTGGCATTAGCAGTAGGGGTATTTTTTGGCATAACACCCGCCTTGAAGGCAGCATCAAAAGACCCCATAGACGCTCTTCGATACGAGTAATTTTCAGGCTCTTGCCGTATGGATTGGGCGACGCTTTGATGACTTTTCGTCTTCCCTTTTGCGCCTTTTTATGGCGGCTAGCCAGAATATACCCAACACCAGCATCATCAACCAATACAAAACTATCCAATATTGACCCAAAGAGGACTGTATTTTGCATCTAAAAAGCCCAAAACTACTAAGTTGATTATTTGTGTTATCGCATGCTTGTTTTGGCTGCTCGGTCGGGCCAATTGGAGCTACGGGTATGCCGTTTACTGTAACATTTAGTTGGATACGCGCTTGGTTGCCCAGATAATCGGTAATAGTCAAACTGATGTTGTATTTTCCAGGTTCTGAGTAGCTATGGCTAAAGTCAAAATCCCCTGCCTTGTTCAATACCATTTTCTGGTTCTTGCCGTCACCCCAGTCAATGAAAGCATTGTATGGTGACTGTCCGTTTTTTAATGAAAAATTCCAATTTGTCAGTGTGTTTGGGTTGATTTGACGGTAGTCAGAGTCGGCCAAAATAATCATTTTTGGATTTAATTGTTGCCCTGCCCCACTGATCAGGTTTACAGATACATTCGGAGACGCTGGTCCGGGTTGGTTCAGGTTGTCATAGTTTAAAGCGGTAATATTATTGACGCCTGCGATCAGCGTAATGTTTATACTAAAAGTACCATTGAGTTGACAAAAAACAGAACCAACAAATGATGAGTTATTGAATATTTTTACTAACAAATTTGGTCCGCAGGTACCAGAAACGCTAATATTTGCCGTATTTGTATTTCCATTTGTCGGGGACAGGATAGTTGCTGGCGTAGTAGGCGAAGGTCCAGGCACTAATAAGGTTACAGAAACATTTCCGCTATTGGTTTGCGTGCTTAGTACCAGGTTGCTGAAATTCATTACGGGCAATAGAGTTAGCATCAATAAAAACAAAACTCCAAAAGAGCTGTGCTTGTTTTTTATGATTTTTCCTGTGTGCCTTTTGTCTGCAATACCTAGTAATTTGCCTAGATTTTTCAAAGAAAAAAACCTTAATTTATTTTGTCTTTTTTTTCGTTTCACCAAGAGCCTTTTTTATAACCGCGCGGTTATACATTCTTATTAGATTTTTTATGGCCATAAACAATATTATCAATGTAGCCAATGATAATATTATAATTTTATACGGAATAACCCAAAAAGTAATAGTTCCGGTTAATGCTTGCCCAGTGCTACCATAAGCCAACGCCAACTTGGCTGTGTATCTACCAAACATTCTTTTTGATTGAAGTATTTGTTCGAAATTTCTAGTACCAGATGGCAAAACATTGCCTTTTTCATCATTAATTTTTAACGATGCAGTGGTGTCCCCGAACATATTGGTTATCACCAGGTTGCCAACTGGTTTTAAGTGCGTATTTCCAGTATTAGTAATCTTTTCTACGAAAGTCACGGGACTAGACTCGAACCATACACTTCGGTTTTTACCACGAACAGTGTAAAAATCTTTGACAACTAAACTTTCTTTTACAGCTCCACTGACTCTAACTAGCACTAGAGGCCCGGCGCTGGCAGCCAGAGAAACACCGCTTTTATCCAGAGCTGGGGCTATTCCACTAAACCGTACGACACCATAATGTCCTCCTGGTTCAGCATTTAGAGGCACTGTGATACTGACATTTACTTCTACTGATTTTTTGGCTTTTACGGTTATGTCGGGTATGGGGCTTATCCACCCTTTCAAGGTTGTACTGGGTACTGTCCCGTCTAGGATTATGTCTGGTTCTCCGCTATCATTTTTGGACTGAAAATCATTGATAATTGGTTTGAACAGCAAATCTCCGGTAGTTACATTTAGGATTGATATTTTAAAAGAGTATGTTTTGCCGGGGTCAGCTAATATATCTACTAGAACTGGAGATATCTGAAGGCCTTGCGCATTGTCAGTGGCAGCTTTTGCAGAATAAGCGTGATTAATAGTGATAGAAATTATAACTATCAAAGCCAACAAAGTTTTAGCGCTAACCCTCTTCATATGAGTCAATAGTATCATATTAGAAATTTGCAGTCGCAACGAATGTTAGGCTTGTGGCGTATATTCCTGGTGCTGTTATACCAGCAATGTTTCCAATGTAACTGACAGTAAAAGTATTGGAATTCGTAGGAATCAATGCCGAAGCCACGCTATCGCCTGTAACGAAACGGAATTGGTCGGCAGTACCATAGTTGGCAGTGGCTGTTCCAGAGCCAGTCCCAGAAACATTTGAACCGACCGACGGAGTCGTGTTGGCTTTTAGGTTGATACCAAACTGACTATTGCCTGCCGTACTGGCAGTCTGAGCAGCCAATGCAGTAATGGTGTCAACACCGCTAGTCAGGGTGGATCCATTTATAGTAACGCTGTACCCTGTAGGGGCATTAGTAGATATCGCCATGACAGACGTCCCGCTGGATGTTGTTGTCGGAGAACCGTTGCCCAGCGACACTGTATTGCCTGCTATAGTCGCACAGTTTGTGCCGGTTATACTGGTGCCAGTACAAAAGGTCAATATCTCTGCTACTGTCAAAGAAACCTGTATTGCTGTTGATGTGCTAAGCGCAACTGTACCGCTGTCCAAAACTGTAGTCCATGAGGCATCTGAATAGGTAGTAATGATGCCATAAAAAGTTGTGTTTGTGGTGCTAGGGTTTTGTACACCCGCCCATGCGATGCTGACTGCTCCTGCTGGCGTAGTTGTGTTGGTGGAGTTTGTTACTCGTAGTTGGTTTGCAGATGCAGTATTTACGGTCCAGCCAGTTGCATCGCCTAAACCGCTAGGTTGAGACGCAAGTGTAGAGATTGCAGAACTAAAACCAGCGGGGGCAACGCATACGCCATTCGGAGAGGTGCAAAACTCGACATTAACAGATTTTACTATACTGGCAACAGTGGGGAGTGCTGCGCTAGTGAGGGTGTAGTTTACTCCTACAGCACTTGCAACAGACGTAGATAAGGTAATAGAACGGCTAGTTATGGTTGCAGCGCTAGAGTCAATGGGCATACCAAATAATGGGGCAAAAACTAGAACCAAAATATAAAAAATTTTTATACATAGTTTTGATCGAATTATATTAGCTTGTCTTGTCGCATAGTTTTGCTGCAGCTTTTTGAGGCCTAACATTATTAAAATGTTGCGGTAGCTATATAGGTCAATACTGTTGAGTAACTTCCGGAAAGTGTTATGCCAGCAATGTTTCCAATGTAGCTGACAGTATATGTGTTTGAATTTGTTGGTCCAGATGCCGATGCCACGCTATCGCCTGTAACGAAACGGAATTGGTCGGCAGTACCATAGTTGGCAGTGGCTGTTCCAGAGCCAGTCCCAGAAACATTTGAACCGACCGACGGAGTCGTGTTGGCTTTTAGGTTGATACCAAACTGACTATTGCCTACCGTACTAGCAGTCTGAGCAGCCAATGCAGTAATGGTGTCAACACCGCTAGTCAGGGTGGATCCATTTATAGTAACTACGTAACCGCTGGCAGAGTTTGTGGCAGCCGTCATAGTTGAAGTGCCAGAGCCTGTAGTGGCTGTGGTCAAAGTTCCCAGGGCTACTGTTGCAGAAGCAAGCGTAAAGGTCAGCGTTTCGCCTACACTAGCTGTTACAGTTATTTGTCCGGCAGTAGACGACGCAACATTCCCAGTATCTACGGCAGTTGTCCATGCATCGTCAGAGTATGTAGTTAGCCTCATAAAAAATGTAGAGTTTGTGGCGCTTGGGTTGGTTACGCCAGAAAATGCAACAGTTTGGCTGCCAGCTGGAGCAGCAACGTTGCCTGTTTTTTTGATACGAAGACTTCCTGCTGTGCCTGTATTTACGGTCCAGCCAGTTGCGTCTCCTAGGTTTGTGGGTTGTGCGGATAGAGTAGATGTTGCGCTGGTAAAACCAGCCGGTGTCGTGCAGGCCCCGCTGGCGGTTGTACAGGCGGCTGCCTCAAAGGAAGCCAGTACGGTTGCAGAAGGAACTGTAAAGGTAAACGTGTAGCTGGTAGATGCCGAAGCCACAGAACTGCCTATAGTAAGCGTTCGGCCTGTTATGACGGCGGCTTGGACCTTTGCCATCAATATTTGTAAAATCAGCAACGAAACTAGGCCTAACGCAACTGCTAGGCGTATCGACCTGCTCGGAGACAGGCTTTTATGCTCTTTCATACTATTCAAGATAATACTATAATAAAGCATATGTTTAGGCGTTACAATACTTTGAGACATAGTGTAATTAGCATAATTATGCCTATAAGTATTTTTGTTTTTGTTGGTTCGAGCACAGTTGCTTTTGCTAGTCCTTTTGGAGCTGGTAATTATGGGGCAAATGTTCCATACGGCGGCCCCACCAGCCTAACTATATCTACGAATGGCAATGTTTCTATCTCTGTGACCCCCAGCGATTCTGGCACTCTGGCCACAGGCGACAGCGTTGTGACTGTAACCAGCGCGGATGTAGTGGGTTTCAAACTGTATGTCAGGGCTCTTACAAATACTAATCTAGTAAATGGTGCCAGCACGGTGGCTGCTAGCGCCAATGTCTTGGTAGCACCATTAGCAGTTAACACTTGGGGCTACAACACAGACGCCAGTACCAATTTTGCAGGTATTACGCTGTCTGATGTCCTGATAAGGACTGCTACGGGCCCATACACTTCTGGCGACCAGACAACCGTCAGATACGGAATAAAGATAGACAACGCCAAGGCTTCTGGCGACTACCAAACCACTATAGTCTATACTGCGGTACCTCAAACTCAGTAGATTTACGTTTTATTAGATTTTTTAGAACGTATTTTTAAAATAGTTATCCAGCCAGAAATAATTGCTAAAACAAATAGCACAAACTGAAATGGCGGCAGATACAGAACCCAGTGCGTTTGAACTTCTGGCGGTTTGTCGCCCTTGCCGGCGGAAATCTGGTTTTTGTATAGTCCAATCGGCTTGCCCAGTTGTGTTTTATTTTTTATTAGGCGGATGGTGTTTGGCAATATCAAATGTTCTGTGTTCTCGGTTTGTACAGACCCAAATGGCCAGTAACTAGTTTTTGTGGTTATGGTGCTTTTGAAATGAGCTGAACCAGTATTGTGAACTCGCAAACTCCAGTCCAACTTGGAATCGAAACTGATTTTTGGCACAGACAGTCCTATTACAGAACCGGTGCGTGAACTTGCTCCAGAAACGGATAGATAGATTAGTTGCCCTACCCTCTCTATAGAATTAATGTTGGATAGCGATTGACTGGAGAGTGTGCTAAAGATGGCGATGTATTTGCCTCCCGGTTCGGCAGAAATGGGCACGCTAATAGTAAAATTAAACTTAAAACTCTGGTTTGGTAATATTGTGGTTTTTTGTTCGTCAAAACGAACCCATTTGGCCAGATCTTGGGATTGAGCAAAAGAGTAGTCGTAATCCTCGTTTATGACATTAAATGTTTCGGCGCTAATATTTATCGTTGCTGGTTCCCGTCCAGTGTTGCGCACTAATATATTGGAGCTATTGGCTTGTCCTGGTTTTAATTCTAGCTCTTGCCTTAGTGGCTGTATTGAAAGGCTCCCTGCAGATACTGGTTTGACCGATAAGGTAATAATTAGGCTGACTAAAACCAGCGCCATCAATGCCAAATATTTTGTTCTGAAGATTTTAGTTGACGTATTTTCCATGGTGCATTGCATAAAGTTATGGTTTATCTTCTTGACCTATTGGTCAATAACTACCCAACACCCATTAACAGCATTTGAGGGGCGTAAGTTGCTGTAACTGCAACTGCTGGTGCGGTGAATACATAAGACCAGAAAAGGTTAGAGTTAGCTGGAGCACCAGTAGAGCTGTGCTGGACATCTATTAAATCATCGGTGGCAACAGCCAGACTACCAGACCAGCTTCCTGTTACTGCTGTACTGGTTATTGTAATTGCTGGTGTCTGGTTGGCAGCGTTCTTTCTAAATGTTAGCGTTCGAGTGTTGGTAGAGCCTGGTGCAACAGATAAATCGGCTCGCAACGCGATAATTGTGTGCGTAACTGCCCTAGCGGATATAAGCGTTTCGGTGGCGTTCCAGGCATCAAAAGACGATGAATATGTAGTACCAGACACAGCGGTACTAACGCCACCAAAGATTATTCCACGCCCTGGTGTTGTTGACTCGTACTCACAAGATATAGCTACCCATACGCCAGCATCTGGGGTTGATGGTACAATTTTCCAATAAAGTGTATTGCTATTAGTTACAGCTACAGTATCAGTATCGGTGGCGAAAGAAGTAGCGCTGTTTAGCGTCATTATAATAGATGTATCAATACCACCTTTAACCAAAGTGATAGTATAAGAGCCTGAACCCAGCGTGCCACCTACGATCTTACAGCGAGCGTTTCTAATTGTGCCAGGTTCGTTAGGCATTGTAGAAGTAGCAGATGCCGCCGTTGTACTAAGTCCTTTTCCATCTTGTACTCCCATAAACCTATTAGCTGTGGTACTCAGGGCTGAGATTGAAGTTGAATACCAAGCCTGATATGTACTGCTTACATTTAGTCGCCATTTGTTACCAGTTGAGCTGGCTGGTGTACCAGTCGGTGCATTTCCAATATACAGGCTAGTTCCAGCATTTAAGTATACTACATCTGTCGAATTAGTAGCTGTTACTGCTGCACCAGTTATTGTTGCTGGTATATTTTCAGAAACAGACATTGTTCTGGCAGTAACACCACCAGGTGCAGTAGTTAAATCAAACCTAAAGTCAGAATACCATGCATCAGATGTTGAAACGACAGACGTAGCGGAAGCATTTGTTGCCCAGGCCGTTGCCGATCCACCGTACATCGGCGCATACCTAGCACCACTACTAGACGCCAAAGCAGCAGAGTTACCCATCATTACAGGCCACTTGTAACCAATTGGTACTGTATACGTAGCATAAATAGAAAGTTGTATATCAGACCAATTTGTAAAAGAAACAGTAGAAGGCCAATTATCAGCGCTGTACGCAGCAGAAGCATATTTAGAAGTTTTACCAACTGTAGAATCATAAGCAATAGTCATGATACCCGTAGAAGGAGACGAATAAGTGCCTGAAACAATATTACCCCACGTAGACAGCACATAAGAAGCCGAAGGTAGATTATAAGCAGAATTTAAATTAAGAGTAGACCATGAGTTCAAATTAGCCGTAGTTGATGTGTTGCCGCTCTGAGCCAAGTAATTGCCAGAAGTATCATAAAGTCCAAACTCAAAATTATATGTGTCGACAGAACTATTGGATGTTGAAATATAAGCCGTCATAGAGGTCACATAACCAGCTTCAGGCATAGTCTGAACTGTCCCCATAATCTGATTACCAAAACCAGTCGCACTCGCTCCCACACTTCCATAACCAAAGGTAGGATCAATGATAACGGGATAAGTGGCTTCGTCTAAAAATATTTGTGGCACTGTAATTCGCATAATGCTATTTTCTATATCAATATCCATATCGCAAAAATAAGCTATTCCGTTAGCGTCTCTGGCTATTGGGCGATAAATATGAAAAGCTTTACCAGTCTGATACTCGTTGTTATATTTAATCTCAGAATGATAGACAGCATAACTGCCAACCACATCAGGGTCGCGCGAGAAACCTTCCTCTATCTCTTCAGGAGTTAAGGCTTCTTGTCTATAAAAATCCAAACCCTTAGTAGTGATCGAAAGATCAAATATGTTTGTGTCTGGCTTCTCATATACATCAAACTCAAACTCAAAACCATCTCTAGGAACAGTATAAAACCAGTTAGCGTCTTGTCGTTTGGCCTCCCGTATCCAAGCAACATCCTTATGCTTGGGAATTATAGCCCTTATAGATTCCCATTCAGCGTCACTATACTCCGTGTCGTCTATAGGAAGAGATAGTTTCTCAGCAAACAAACCCACGACTTCATTAACAATATCAATAGTTATTTCTGGATAAGCAACTTGTAAGCCATAAGCATACTCATCGCGCACGTCGTGCTCTACACCAGGCTTATAGTAATCATAAGCCTTGTTGTACATACAATTCAAATTGATATAACAAGCAACTACACCACGAGCATTTTCTGCGCTATGAAACTTGACTAGCCGCCCTTTGTGCTTGAAATACAACTTGGTTCTCTTGGTCGGGCGAATAACTTCAACACCGTGATTTGCTAGAACTTCAACAATGGAATCACACCAAACATTTTCAATACCAGGTACATCAGTAAAACCATACTGGATATCAACATTGACTAGACCCTCGTCCGCAAAATAAGGGTTAGCAGAAGCGGTGTAAGGAGAATATATCCTGTTAGCCGGTATCCTTCCCACTTTTGGCATTAGCATATCATCGGGATGATATGCCGATTTATCAGCATAATCATAATCTATAGCATAACCATCATCTTCTACTTCGGTATATCGACCAGTAGGCATGGCATCAAAATGCATAAGCATCGGTGGAGTAATGTACGTAGCAATGTCAATGATTGTTAATAGTCGATTTGCCCTATGGCGCATAAACTCGTACTCGGCACTAGCCTCATAGGGCTGAATAAACTTATTCTTCATTATCCTACGTATACCTGTTGCTGCTGGCATTACAGAAGCATTAATCGGATAAAAACGGGCTTCAGTATCAGAGTTAGACCAAGTGATTTGTTCGCCCTCTTGTACTACATTAGATCCAGCAATCGGGTTAGTTAATCCAACGGATAGATTGACTTCATTATCCCATTTCTTAATTTTGACGCGGGGATAAAACTCTGGTTGCTTTTCATCACCGACAACAATTTCTGTATAATCTGCGGGTTTAGCCGTATAAATAGTTCCGTCTTGCTGCATATGTTATGCCTCGTCGTAATAAGATACTGAATAATGTATTGTCTGTCCCGAGCTTAGGTTTAAGTTTAATAGTGTAGCACTAGCTGTTGAAAATATGTAATCTGGAGCAGGTACTACCAGGTTAGCACCAACGCTGACACCAGTCGGTGCTTGTAATACTACTTGCCAAAGTACGGTCGCACCAGATTTGAATATACAGGTAACAGCAGCGGTAGATGTAGTCGTTAGTGAAAACGCTTTAATTTTTAGCTTGTTAGTACCAGCATTTATAATGGTATTATCACCACTTATAGCAACTGTTCCAGCTTTAGATTGAATTGTCTTGCCAGCGTCATTAGCCTGTACTACACGTGCTGTACCCGCACTTGAAGCACCGACACCAACGGCTGTGGCAGTCCCCGCTAGTTGAGTAATGTTTGCTGCTACTAGGTTTGTTGTGCCGGGTGTTGTTTGATCTATACCAACTTTGCCTAATAGGTTTGTACCTGCTGGTAATGCATCTGTTATCTTTTTGATACCTGCTGTATCTTTTATAGAAGCCAGCGTTGTTTCGGTAGCTGCACCAGTTGGCAACGGCAAAGTTGTGGCACTGACAGGCACGGCTGTTTGGTCGCTGGCTATAGTCACAGGCGCAGAGTTTGCCATTGTGTTTTGACCATTTGGATTGTTTGGATTGTAGGACATGTCTTTACCTCTTAGCTTTCGTTATATTATAAACCAATTTGTTCCGTTACTTACTATGGTTATGCTGGTGTACTGTACGGAAATGACTGCCGTGGTCCCACCATCTATGTTGTCGGCCCCAGATCTAGTTATTGTAACTGTGTTTGCAGATGAATCTATCTTTTTGACAAAAAACCTGTAACCACTAGCTGTGCTGGCTACGGGCAGAGTGATGACTATGACTCCAGCGGTAGCGTCAACTAGCACCACCGTATCTGGCGTGGCTATCGTATAGTCTGCGGTTTTCGTGCTAGTAGAAAAAGTGCTGCTGGTTACCACTCCCCAGGAAGGCAACCCTCCGCTAACCTTCAAGACTTCTCCCGAAGCACCTACCCCTAGCCTGCTAAAAGAACCGCCAGCTGTCCTGTAATAGATGTCGCCTGTAGCACCACTACTGTCATCGTAGATAGCTACGGTCCGACGAACCGTACCAGTTGTAATAGTAAAGTACAGTTTATCAGACAGGAACTCCATGGCACCGGCCTCGGCAGTTGTCATCAGCGTGCCTGATGCGAATTTTATAGGTGCAGTACCAGCACCAGCCGTACCTGCCACTATGGTGATGGTTTGATGTCCTCCATTTACGGGGTTGTTGGTACCATCGTCAAAATGTTCTTTTTTGAGGTACTGATTTAGGATATCGCCCCATTGCCCGTCATCAGAGTTTATTATGGGTAGGCGTTGAGGGTACGGCATTTAGTCTGTAACCTTTGCATTTTGAATAGACGTGTCCAGCACGGATAGCCGAAAATATGAGCTTTTTGACAACATTACTCTTATACCAGTCCCTCTTTAGCTGATTGTATTATAACTGCTTATGCAGTCGTAGTATAGACATTTTATGTATATTTTTATACAAAATGCTTATGCGCCGTATTTGCCGCCACCAAAACCATGCGGCGAGCTACCGTCCGATACTTTTCTGGAATGGTCTGCTGACAATATTTTCAGGGCGTTGTTGATGCCAATTATGCCAATAAATAGCAGGCCTACATTGCGCAAAAATTGCTTACGCGTCATAGGTTGTTTTAACAAATCCTGGTAGTTAATTTTGGCCATTTACCCGTTACTCGCTTGTCTAATCTTTTTTCAGTATAGCTTAAACGGAATTGTACATCAATAGCGCTGGTGTTTATTATTTTGTCTGCTTATATAATAATATTTTGCGGTTTTTATGCGGCAACCAGTTTGTACTGCCCTACCATGCCGTCCATAGATAGTATCCTAGGAGTGGAGCTCTTTTGCGGAACGATTGGCGATAGCGCAACAGTTACTTTTGAAAAAGCAGAAGCTCCAGCCAAGTATGGCTGTTGTCTATTAGTGGATGGTTTCATAACAAAGCCGTCGATAGATCGGCCCTGTTTAGGATTTACAATTTTTGGTTTTTCGATAACCACAGCTGGAGCAGCTTGAGCTACAGTCTGAACAACCTTAGGGGCAATATTTACAAATTCAAAGACACCTACTTTGCTGGGCTTTCGTCTTTTGTTTACTACCCATAACATTATGGTCGACAGATAAAATAGAAAAACTATAGGTATGGCTACCACAAACTGAGATATAGGGTCATAGGTAAATGGCAATATGATGGATAGGCCAAACGCACCGACTATGACATGCCTCTGGTATTTTAGTAGTTGACGAGGATTTGTGGGTTTTACCCAGTTAATAAATAGGATCACTAGTGGTATTTGGAACATCAGAGCAAAAGTAACCAGGTTGCCCATGATATACGACAAATATTGATCGGCAGAAATCAATGGTTTGATGGCGGCCGTAGAATATCCTGCAAAGAACTTCAATGACAAAGGAATCATCTGGAAATAAGCAAAGCTGATGCCAGCTAATGCTAGCAAGCATGAAGACCCAATGATTTTTAGCATAGTTCTTTTTTGGATTCGGTGCGGTAGAGCCGGCTCAACGTAACGCAAAATTTGGTATATGATAACAGGCAAAGCCACGAATATGCCGATTCCCATAGAAAGTTTCATCACAAAATTGAAACTTCCTGCAGGTGAGCTGTAAAATAACGGCGAACCAAGTGGTTGCTGGAGTATGTTTATCAGACGCACTCGTAGTGCGTAACCCAATCCAGCAGTTGCAGCCAAGGATAAGCCTACCCACAATAGCCTGCGCCGAAGTTCTACGATATGGTCATGAAATGTTAGTGACGGTGCCACTATCCCGCTCCTTTTTTGACTATTTTTTAGCTACTTTTTTCTGGGCTTCGTCTTTTGACTCTTCGTCGTCGCCACTGAAACCTTTGCGCAATTCTTTTGCGGACTGACCAATGCTTTTAGCTAGTTCTGGTATCTTTTTTCCGCCAAATAGTACCAGTACTATTAGTAGTATTACTACAAATGTTTCGAACTTTCCTGTCATAACCCCTCCTTCATTAATTCATATTTAGTATAAATCTAAAAAGCGTTATTGTAAATGATTACAGCCGGCGTTTTAATTTGTAGGCTGGTATATCAAGTAGTTTATCGACTGCAACAAACTCATAACCTTGAACGCGGAGCTCCTTTACGACTATTTTAATCGAGTCAACAGTTTGACGGCGGTTTCCGCCGTGACTATCATGACCATCATGAAAAATTATTATAGCTCCAGGTTTGGTATTTTTTATGGTGTATCTGGCTATTTTTTCGGCAGATATATTGGCGACCTCAAATGGATGACAAAATGTGCCAGATATCGGTTTCATCGCCAATTTTTTTAGAGTAGAAAACAGTGCTGGTTGTCGGTACAGCCATGGTGGTCGAAATAGTGCTGGCGAAACTCCGATGGTTTTTTTTATGATTGACTGGGTTTTGTTTATTTCGTTTCTGAAAGTAGGTTGCTTAAAATATTGGCTGAACTGGTGCGAATAGGAATGGTTGCCTATTGTGTGGCCGTCTGCATAAATTTTCTTTAAAACTTCGGGGTACTTTTCTACGCATTTTCCAACTACAAAAAAAGTTGCTTTTATATGTTGCGACTTTAAAAAATCTAGTAACTCTGTCGTAAAGGGTTGATTCGGTCCATCGTCAAAAGTTAGAGCTACAATCTTTTGATCAGTTTTTGCCCTATATATAAATTTGCCAAAAAACTGTGAATACGGCGAAGCGTGCGTCCAATATGTTGCTGCTAGAAAAACAACAATTCCTACGAAGAACACAGTCACAATCATTTCGGGCATCACTGGCTAGAATCTCTATCTATTATTTGGTTAGTTTCTTTTATGATTTTTTGGGGTGCAGTTATTACTAAATCTCTGGCGTTCCTCTGGGTTATTATGACAAAGACCAATACGCCTATGATAGCTAGGTTCAGCAGAGACAATGCCTTTGGGCTATAATCGTTACGAAATTTTGGAGCCGATCCCAATATTCGTCGTTTGAATATTTTGTTCAGGTAGTACTCTATGATGTAGTACAGCAGAAAAGTTACAAAAAAGTTATATATAAACCCCCTGGCAGTCCTGCGGGCGGAAGTGTATGTTGCGTTGCCGTTGTTGAATACGACACGGCCTTCTTTGCGTAGATCGTGTAATAATTCTAGCTCATCGCCACCTTGGGTCAGGATAGTATTGTAGCCTTTCCAGTGCTCTTTTTTGAAGGCGATGTTTGTGGCGGAGGCATAAAATGTATTGCCAGTCAGACGGTACACGGCCGAAACAAGCCCAAATAATAAATACGGATATGCCGATGCCCAGATAGGTCCGTCAACATAACGGCATCCGCCTGCTACTGACACAGCTTTTGGGTTTTTGTGAAAGGAATTGTCTATATTTGTCAGCCAATTAGGGCTGAAATAAGTGTCTGCATCTGTAGATATAATAATTTCACCCTCTGCTATTTCGGTCCCTTTTTGTCTGGCAAAGCATACGCCAGCCCTATTTTCTTTTACAACCGTAGCACCCAAACTCTTTGAAACTGCTGCGGTTGTGTCGGAGCTGTTGTTGTCCACTACTATAATCTGAAACTCTCCATCGTAATTTTGATGGTGCAGAGATTCTAGTGTTTTAGAAATGTATTGGGCCTCATTATAGGCAGGTATTACTATAGAAAAGCGTGGCTTTTTTCGTTGCATATAAATTATAGTTTAGCATGTACCTTAATTAGTCTTGATTTTTATGGGCTGTGTTTTGAACTCTTTTTTCCAAACAACAGACGCCAGAATGCTTCCACCAAGCAGTACTGCCAAAACTGCTAGGCTGATAGTTATAGAGACGTGTAGCCCCAACGGAGATGCAATCAGTTTGAAAGCTATCCAGCCCAGTATGCCTGCCAAAGCCCACGGTAATGCCCAGAAACGCGGAGCCAGCGACTGATACACAAAAAACAGTGCTCGCAGACCCAGCAGTGCAAATATATTGCTAGAATAGGCTATGAATCTGTTTGGGCTGACCGCCAATACGGCGGGCACGCTGTCTACCGCAAACATTATGTCAGTAAATTCTATTAGCACTATGATTCCAGCCATCAGGGTCAGCATCCTCTTTCCGTCTATTTTGGTGATGAGTTTATGCCCATCGTACGCCCGGCTTATGGGCAAAAATCTGGACATTGTTCTCCATAGTCTTTTGTCGGTTATGGCCAAATCGTGTTCTATGGCATTCCTGCCCCTTGCTTCCTGAAATGCCTCCCAGGCGGCTCGTAAAAGGATGAGTCCAAAAATTACGCTGACCCATTCAAAACGTTTTAGCAGTTCCAACCCAGCCAATATAAAAATCAATCGGAAGACTATGGCTCCGGCAATACCATAGTTTAGCATTCGCCTTTCTAGTTTGCGGGGCACCCTAAAGCTAGCAAATATCAGGCCAATAACAAACAGGTTATCCAGGCTGAGGGCCTTTTCTATTGCCCATGCTGCCAGGTATTCGCCAGATGCTTGCGCACCGATGAAATAGTACACAGGCACGGCAAACAAAAGCGCCACCGAAACATAAAAAATTGACCATTTGACTGCTTCTGGAAATAATACTTCGTGGTCTTTGCGTGTGTGGCTTGCTTCGATCAGAGCATAAACAACCATTACAGCTACTACTACCGCATACATAAACCACGGCACAACGTATTCGCTAGTAGCCGTTTTTGCCAGTCCAAACAATATAAAATTCATTTGACCTAATCATATCAAATATAAATATTTAATGCTCTGGTAGGCTGATAGTTACGCTCAGTGTAGACGGAACAGTTTCCTTTTAACGGAAGGGTTTCCGCACCTGCCATGCTTTCGGATTGCATCGAGTGTAAGACTTCTATCTTCTTCACTGATTCTTGCCAACGTTCCTGGAGACACTGTTGACCACTTGTCAATTTGTAGGCCCTTACCAATAGAAACAAGGATCTTTCCGGGATTATTACTTTTTCTGCGCATTTCTAATTGGAGCGTACGAAATACGCCAAGGGTTGGTCCACTACATTTTTCCATACCTTCTTCAAATATATTTAGAGCTTCTTTGTTTTTAACAGAAGTTTGGTCAGCATCAGTAATTTTTTTGCCAATACTTACTAAAATAGCTGGGTAGTCTGGTCGATCAGCTATAAGCGGGTCAACAAACTTATCGTGTTGTTCGGCAGATATCTCACCATTAGATATTGCTAAAGCGCCCAAGCGCGCAGCCTCATCAGCGTTTTGTAGTGCTGATGTAAATAACTCATGCTGTTGTCGTAACGATTCTGAGCTCGCGAACGCGGCATCTACCGCAGACTGACAGTTATCACGCTGTGGACATAGTGTTTCACAATAATTTTTCATATGCACATAATACTACAATCAAGTCATTTTGTCAATAGTAGGTATATATATCGTTTATAGAGGCCAGGGCTTTTAACAAATGAATGAATTACAGATTTGCTATCTAATACTTTTGAATGAAAATGTTGTTGGCACAATTTTATTTATATTTGACGGATCGAAACAAGCCTTTTTCTGGTTTATAGACTATGTCAGGAAACTTTTCGACTAGCTTCCAGACACAGCCATTGACCGTTTTGGGGTGGTAGCTCTGGTCTGAGATTTGAATTTGTTTTAGCAAATCCGCCCAGCGAATACCTTCTGGGTTTGCCGCTATGAGCTCAATAGCTTTGGCATTTATGCGGCCAGTAATTGTGGCTGGGTTGATACGGCTGTCGTTCATATCTAAATTATAGCCCAGGCTGTTATATCGAGCCAGAAATCATAAAAAAGCCCGCGGCAAGCAGTGGTGTTATTTATGGCTCCGGTCATTCAACTATGAGGGATGAGCCCTCAGGCTCAGACTCGAAGAGAGGCCGGGGCTGCCTGCGGCACGTTTCCTCATTTTCTCGGCGGAAGCTCCTGTGCGTGAGTTCGCTACACCGAACCTGCGGTTCGAGGTTCTGGTTTCCAGAACGGCAAAATAAAAGCCCCAACCTTTGGCTGGGACTATTATTTTGGCTCCGGAGGCCGGACTCGAACCGGCAACAATCGCCTTAACAGGGCGGTGCTCTACCATTGAGCTACTCCGGATTACAGTGATAAATTATAGCGAACAGAGTGGTTTCTAGCAAATAATGCTTAGCGCATTGCTTTTATGGCGGCGCTCATAGCTCTTTTTTCGTCGTGTTCTTTTAGAGAAGCACGTTTGTCGTGCAGTTTTTTGCCTCGTCCACCTGCCATTCGTAGTTTTATGTATCGTCCACCCGTCAAAAGCTGCAAGGGTACTATGGATCTTCCCTGCTGTTTGGCAGAGATAAATGCATCTATTTCTTTTCTCTTTGCCAGTAACCTGCGTGTGCGGACTTTTTGTTCGTCTGTTAATGGTGCCGAATTAGATCCAGTTATAGTGGCATTTAGCAGCCAGAGCTGGTTGTCTTTTACTGTTACATACGACCCTCGCAGATGACCATGTCCCATTCTTAGGGCTTTTACTTCGGCTCCAGTTAGTTCCAGACCCACCACCAAAGAATCGTCCAGCTCGTAATCGTGCTTGGCGCGTCTGTTGACTATCTGTTTGGGGATGTTTGGCTTCTTTTTCATACCGTAACCATTGTACAGGTTTTTAGCGTATTGACAAAGTGCATTATTGTTACGAAACTGTTATTTATTACTTTTTTTGTACTCTTCTTTGGCGACGTTCCAGACGCTTGGGTCATTCATCTTGACTTTTCTCCAGTACCACCATTCTACGCCCCACATATCAATCGTACGCATGCCAGTAGCTCTGCCATATTCAAAACGGTCTTTTAGCCGTTTGGCGTCCAATGATTTATCTTGTTCTGCCAATGGTGCGTCTTGGATAGCTATACCACTTGGTAGCCAAGCTTCGGCTTGTAGTTCGTGAATGAACGAATCGTGACCTCGGGTTATTTGTACCCAGCCAGCTCGGAAAGCGTAGTACCATGCCGGAAACGGGTATTCAAAGTATCTATGAGTAAAGGTTTTGTCCCAGACTCTTTTGTAGACGGAAATGGCCCACATATCTGGAGTTGGTTCGTACAATGGAGTGCCAAGGGCGTTGTTGCTCATGCTGACAACTAGGGTGCGCTTTGGGTCTAATCTCTTTACCAAATTGTATTCAGAAACTAGTCTGTCCCTGCTGAAGTCTGGGCATTCCCCAAAAGCTTTTAGAAAATACTCGTTTTCTAGTTGATAGCTGTCTAGGGCTGGACTGTCTTTGTAACGGTTAACTACGACGGCAATGTATTTTTCTAGTTCTGGTTGCCATTGGCTTTTTGGAATTTTGTTTGCCCAGCCTGGTAGGTGGCATTCTGGCCAACGCGGTTGGCGCAAGCCAATAGACAGAGAAACTTTTACATTTGCTTTTTCTGCCATTTCGAACTGCCAATCCAGAAAAGACATATCGTACTTGCCCCGTTGACTCTCTCCATTTTCCCAATAGCTAACTAGTCGAACTCTTTTGATGCCCAAATCATCTATCATTGCGCTCAATGTTTCCTTTGGGTCTAAACCAAAGCTCTGGGCGTAGTCCGGTATAAAGGTCGCTCCGATCATAAGGGGGGTTTTTTTGTGGCTATAAATGTACCACTGTGCGATTCCATACATCCCCCCTACTGATATAACTAGTATTGTGAACGTAATTATTAAAACTTTGTTCCAAAAGTTTGCGTGCCACCAGGACAAGAGTTTTGATTTTATGCGTCCAGAGGTTTTGGTATTATGGTTTAAATGTTTCATTTGATAGTATGAATCGTAGTGATTAAAAAAGCATTATCGTTAACTATAGTTATACCAGTTTATAACGAAGAAAACTACATTATTCCTTGTTTAGACGCCATTTTATTACAGTCGGATGGCGCTGACGAAATAATAGTGGTGAATAATAACTCTACTGACAATTCAGTTCAAATCATCCAAAAATATCCACAAGTTACATTGTTGTCAGAAACGCAAAGGGGCGTACAAGCTGCCAGAAATACAGGATTTGACGCCGCAAAAAGCGACATAATAGCCCGCATAGACGCCGATACAGTGTTGCCGACTGATTGGGTCCAAAAAATTAAATACGATTTCCAGTCTAGTGACGTGTCTGCTGTTACAGGTCCGGTTTCTTACTATGACATGCCATTCCCGTGGCTAAACTATTGGCTGGACCACATAACCCGCAAAATGTTACAGAAACTTTCGCCATCTTGCCCGTTTTTGTTTGGTAGCAATATGGCGATTCGTCGTAATGTCTGGTTATTGGTTAAAAGCGGTCTTTGCAAAAACAATCATATCCACGAAGATCTGGATTTGGCAGTTCATTTGAAGCAGTCAAATTACCGTATTATTTATGACAAAAGACTTCATGCTGGAGCCTCAGCTAGGCGTTACGATGATTCATGGACAGGATTTATGAAATATGGTCGCATGTTTCGTGATTCGTACTCTAGCCATGGCATCGACAGTATCGCCCCACGATTGGTGACTACATTTTACACGCTAGGATACATATTTATGCGTTCGTCTAGGAGATTGTACGATCCAAAGACCAGAAAACGTTCATTAAAACATGCATTACAAAGAAAACACGAATCTCCCCGAAAAAACCCTATGGCCTAATTATCGTCGTTAGAAGTATAACCACCGTATTTATTTATGGCTGGCGTGCAATCATTCCACAACCCCTTGTTGTTTTCCCTAGCTGATTTTTGGGCCAATACAAAATCTGACGATTTTGTAAAAGGAAAACCAGTATATGCAAAGCCATAACCTTCGGATATGAGTTTTTGGTTTACTAACGTGCCATCTGGCAAATATACATATCGTAGCAATCTGTTATATCGATCACGGTTTGAAGACAATGGGTCGGATTCCAGCCTAATCTTTTTGTTGTCTATAAGGTTTTTTGTATATTCCGACGCGGCCTGCCCAAAACACTGAACGACTTTTCGCGGATCGTGTGTTTCGGGTGTATCAACACCAATAAAACGTATTTTTTCTAGGGTACCATCCATATTAATTACTATAGTATCGCCGTCATCAAACCGGCTAACACTGTACAATCCCGGCTGGGATTTCTCTAGTATCTTTTTGGGCGTATTCAGCCACCCAGTTTGGTAGATTAATACAAAAAATACAGCTATGGCGAGGGCCGTAGCTGAAGAAGGCTTGCGTTTTCTGTGTTTTTGGGGATAAACGTGGATTGGTGTTTCGGTTGTGCTCATTAGTTTTACTGACTTTTAGCTGAGTATAACCCTGCCAAATATTAAAAATCTATGCCCTTGTTTGCTAGAAACTTGTCATCGAAATGGTGTTTTATTTTGTCCATATTTGTAGCGATGTCAACGTATTCTAGCAAAACATCTGGAAAGTTTCTGCCAGTCAAGCACAGACTAGTATTTGGAGCCTTGGAAACAATCAAGTTTTTTAGCTGAGTTTTATTTAGCAGACCATCGTGTACGGCGTTGTTTATCTCGTCACAGATGACGACGTCGTATTCTCCGCTCTTTGCGCACTCTAAAGCCTTTTTGTAAGTATCCAAGGCCGCAGACAGGTGTTGTTTTTTGGTAATCGCTTGGGCGCTATGCTCTCCGGCATTATAAAAGCCTTTACCACCTTTGTAGAAAAAAAGCTGGTCCTGGAATAACGGTCCAATATCTCTTAAAAATACATGCTCGCTAACCCCCCAGTATTTTATAAACTGAATAAAGGCCACTTTGTTTCGGTTGCCTAGGGCACGAACCAGCAAACCGATGCTGGCGCTTGTTTTTCCCTTGCCTTCACCTGTATATACGATTGTGACTGATTCTTTTGACTTATAATCTTCGTAGGACATGCCCTATAGTATATAGGATTTTTGGGCTTTATTGCAGAAGCGCTCTCTGAATTATTTTGACTCGTGGTTGCTCTCGAAAGTAATAATTCTACCAATAAATAAAGACATACGTGTTGTTCGGATTTGTTGGCGTGTTGCGTCGTGGCTTTTGGCGTTATTGTTGTGAAGTTGTTCCACTAGTGTTTTTATGAGATGGTTTTGACGTATTTCTTCGTTTGAATCATCGTCAAAATCTAGATATTTCCAAGTTTGGTTTTCTTCATATTCTTGCCACATTTTTATGACGGCGTTCAAGTCCCACAGTGGTGAAGTAACTTTTGTTTGCTCTGCTATTTCCAAAAGACTCGCTGTGGAGTTAGCGGGTAGCCTAAGGGCTATTGCCATTGTCAAGGCTTCGTCCAGTAGGTATGGATCGGTATTTATAGATTGTTCTAGTTCGTGAAGAGACAACTCGACATCTGCAGGCGCTGAGCCATCGACTCTAAACTGGGGGGCTGGTGTATAAGAATTCATTAATTACTCCTAAAACATGCAGATTATACCATATCTAGTCAAGTAAATCTAGGAGCTTTAAAGGTCAGCGTTTTGCTAAATTAGCTTTTTTTCTCGTAACAAGAGGTCAATTTGGGGACGGTCAAAACCTACCAATATATTGCCATCTATATCTATAACAGGTACGCCCATTTGGCCAGATTTTTCGACTGCTATTTTTGCCTCTGCTGGGTGCTTTTCTATGTCAATATCCTTGTATTTTACGCCCAGTTTATCAAAGTATGCTTTTGCCATGTGGCAATATCCACACCAAGTTGTCGAATACATCGTTATCATGACTATTATATTAGCATAGTGCGTTATTATATATTCATGAATATAAACAAAAAGACACATCAAAAGTTTATTTTTTTAGGCGTCGCTTTTTTGCTGGGAACTCTAAGTATTATTGCATTTAGGTTCATAACCTATAGGAGCACAGACGTGCATTATCATGCAAATTTTGCTCTGTACATAAACGGTCGCCGGGATGAATTAAAGAGCTTTACTTTTTACGAGGAAGTTAGTGCCTGCACCGTACATGACTCAAATAATCCTAAGATAAGAGTTCATATGCACGATCAGAATAATGGGCTGGTACACGTACACGCAGAGGGCGCAACTTGGGGATACTTTTTCGCCAATCTGGGCTACACCCTAGGCGACAAACTAATAGGAACTGACAGCGTATTTGATAAAGTAGAAAACAAGGGTTACACAATATACGCTGACGGCAAAGACGGCAAACAATTAAGTTTTATTCTAAATGGCAAAAAGATTAGCAACATTGCTAACGTGGTTATTCGTAGCGAAGACCGATTATTGATAGATTACGGCAAAACATCGCAGGAAAAGCTAGACCAGTTATTTGCCACGGTGCCGACTGATGCACACAAAGCAAACACCGAGCGTGATCCCGCTAGTTGCGGCGGAGGACATCAGGCAACTTTTTTGGAACGACTCAAAAAATCAATCTACCACTAAAAATTTGGCTATAACCGTATCTGTTGTTATACTATTTTGGTATGCCTAAAAACACCACACTCAAAAAAACAAAAGGACTGCCAATTACTAGTGTAGATTCCTCTGCGACTAATGCTAGCGATGCAAAGATGTTATTCGCTACTTCTAGTTTAGAAATGGGCTGGCAATTGGCCTTGGCTGTGTTGATACCGATCTTTTTTGGTAGTTGGCTAGATAGCCGATACCACAAGTACCCTGTGTGGACGATTATTGGATTAGTCGTTGCCCTGTTAGGCTCGTATGCGATAGTTCGAAAAACGGTTATAAACATCAACCATAAACAATCAAAGAAAGATAAATCATGATGGCGTTTGGTGCTTTTACAAAATTTGCAGCAGAAACAGGTCCGACTGTACATATCAAGCCACAGACTTTGTTTGATGTTAACGGCTGGCCAATCACCAACTCTATGATTTTTGCCTGGATATGTTCAGTTTTGATTGTTGTAATACTCATCAGAGTTGCCAGACGAATGACGATTAGACCAAAAGGCGGACTGACACAGTTCGTGGAGGCAGGATCAGAATTTATATCAAACTTGTTGGAAGGTGCTTTGGGTGGCAAAGAAAAAGCCCTCAAATACGGTCCCTATTTTGCCACCATGTTCTTTTTTATTGCACTGAGTAATTTGCTTGGCTTGATGCCAGGCGTCGGTGAAGCCTTGGTTTACCACGACCAGCCTTTTTTGCGTGCTTTTACAGCCGACCTAAACGCCACACTAGCGATTTCTGTCGTTTCGTTGAGCTTGGTTCAGTATTTTGCTATTCGCGAATCTGGGTTCATAAAACATTTACGACACTATTTTGCGGGTAAATTATGGAATCCTCTAACTTATTTTGTAGGAATCTACGAAGTTTTTGGTGAATTTATCAGGTTATTCAGTTTGGCGCTGAGGCTATTTTTAAACATAGCCATCGGAGAAATCATAATTACCGTCTTTGCCTATTTGGGAAAAAATGTAGCACCTCTGACAGATTTGCCGTTTTTGATTCTAGAACTGGGAGTGTGTTTACTTCAGGCGTATATTTTCGTGATGTTGAGTGTAACCTATCTGTCGTTAGCTATAAAACATAGCGACGACAGCCATGAGGCCAAAGAAGATGTCAAATATGACTCTTTGACCGAAATGGCGGTTAGTAGTTCATCATAAAAGTGTATTAATTATTATAAATTTAGTAAGAAGGAGATAGAAAATATGTTGTACTTATCAGAAATAACAGGAAGCTTAGATATCCTAGGAAAAGGTATCATGATGGGTTTTGGAATGATTGGACCGGGAATTGGAGTTGGCTTGATTGGTGCTTCGTTCATGAACGCTGTAGGCCGTAACCCAGAAGCTGCTAAATATTTGGGTCAGATATTGGTTTTCGTAGCCGTAGTCGAGCTGATGGCTCTATTAGTATTCGCTAGTTTGTTCATAATCAAGTAGATAAAAAAGGTTTATAAATAATGATTCAAAATATATTCATGGCCAGCGAAACAACTGCCAGTAGTTCTCCGTTAGAAGCTTTGGGCGTTAGTCCAAAAGTATTCATCATTCAGTTGGTTACATTTGTATTGGTGTTTGCCCTACTGAAAAAGTTTGCGTTTGGGCCTATCGGCAAAATGTTGACAGAACGACGAAAAACTATAGATGCAGGAGTTCAAATGGGCTTGCAAATGGAAAAACAAAAGGCACAGATGGACGAACAAGTCATAATTGCACTTCGGGATGCAAGGTTGGAGGCAGACAAAATAATATCAAACGGTCACGAAGAAGCCAGAGATATTATCCGTGAAGCAGAAAAAGTAGCCGGAAGAAAAACAGACCTGATGTTGGTAGACGCAGAGGCTCGCATAGCCGAAGAGTCAGTTCAGGCCAGACGAAAGCTAGAAAAAGATTTGATTGGCTTGATATCAGAAGCTACCGAGGCAATAGTCGGAGAAAAAATAGATGCCAAAAAGGACGCTCAGATAGTAGATAGAGTCATAAAAGGACTAACTAAAAAATAATGAAACCTACTAGACATCAGCTAGCCGAAACAATAGGCCGAAAAACAATGGGCGTCGTTGATATGAAAACTCTGGCTATGGAAGTAGCAGCCTATTTAATTGCCGAGCAGCAAGTAGCTGAGTTTGATTCTTTGATCAGAGATATCATGCAATACAGAGCTGACAATGGTGTTGTTGAAGTTACAGCTGTTAGTGCTCATCAATTGGACGATCAAAACACTACTGACATATCGGAGCTGCTAAAAGCATCATACCCTGACGCCTCCACCATCAGAATAAACCAAGCCATAGACCCAGAAGTTTTAGGTGGCGTCAGGATAAATTTTCCAAATGAAGCTTTAGATATGACAACGCAATCAAAGCTAAATAAATTCAAAAGATTAACCGGAGCCGGAAAGGAATAAAATGAAGACAACTGTCGATGTATCAATCAAAGAACTTTCGGGCAATATCAGAGAAGCAATATCGCAGCTAAAACAGCGCCCAGAAATAGAAAAAGTAGGCATCGTGACCAAGGTTGGTGACGGAGTTGCTTGGATTTATGGCCTGACAAACTGTGGCTATAACGAGATGATAGAAATAGACGCCATTGACGGAACTACTCTGACAGCTTTTGCATTCAATTTAGGCGAAAACGAGATTGGAGCAGTATTGCTGGGCGACGACACAAATATATTGGCTGGTACTCACGCGCATTTGACGGGCAAAATACTAGAAGTACCTGTTGGGCCGGAGCTTGTAGGTCGCGTTGTTAATCCTCTGGGAGAGCCCATAGACGGAAAAGGAGAAATAAAAGCAAAACTGACTAGCCCAGTAGAAAAAATCGCTCCTGGCGTCTTAGCCAGAAAAAGCGTTCATGAACCGATGATGACTGGTATAACTGCGATTGACGCGATGGTACCTATAGGACGCGGACAAAGAGAGCTGTTGATTGGTGATCGTCAAACAGGCAAAACTGCCATAGCCGTTGACACTATGATAAATCAACACCGTCAAAACACAGGAGTGATTAATATTTATGTAGCAATAGGTCAAAAGCTTAGCAAGGTTGCCAGATTGGTCGAGAGATTAAAGCGTGAAGGTGTTATGGATCAAACAATTGTAGTGGCAACTAGCGCCGCAGATCCAGCTAGTCTTCAGTATTTGGCGCCTTATGCCGGTGCCTCTATGGGCGAGTATTTCCGAGACAACGGACAGCATGCATTGATTATCTTTGACGACCTAACAAAACACGCTGCAGCCTATCGCCAAATGAGCTTGTTGCTAAGGCGTCCACCAGGCCGTGAAGCTTATCCTGGTGATGTATTCTATTTGCACTCGCGACTTTTGGAAAGAGCCGCAAAACTTAGCGATGAACTAGGAGCTGGTTCGCTGACTGCCCTGCCAATAATTGAAACCCAAGCTGGCGATATTAGCGCCTACATACCTACAAATGTTATTTCTATTACAGATGGACAGATTTTTATGGAAACAGCCTTGTTTTATCAGGGTATTCGTCCAGCAATTTCTGTTGGATTGTCTGTATCCAGAGTTGGTGGTAACGCACAAACAAAGGCCGTAAAGAGCGTAGCCAAATCGCTGCGAATAGATTTGGCACAGTTCCGCGAGCTGGCTGCTTTTGCACAGTTCTCTACTGATTTGGATGCTGAAACTAGACAAAGGATAGAACGTGGTCAACGATTGACTGAGTTGTTGAAACAGCCTCAGTACAGCCCGTATTCTATTTGGCAAATGTACGCAATACTACTGTCCGCCAGCGAAGGTTGTTTTGATAAAGTTCCTATAGATAAAGTCAAAAATGTAGAAGCCAATTTGTTGCGTGAACTAAAGCACGATCATTCAAAGCAAATGGATATCGTAAATACCGGCGACGAGCCTGACGCAAGCATTAGAGAAAAAATAATTAAGCTAGCTAACAAAATTGCTCAAAGCTATATCCAAACAGAAAAGGTTGAAGCTAAAAAATAATCAGCATGGCAAACACTATAACCCTAAAACGCAGGATCAGCTCCGTAAAAAATACACGCCAGATAACAAAGGCAATGGAGATGGTCGCAGCCAGCAAAATGCGCAAAGCCCAGGAACATGCTGTTCACGGTAGAGAATATCGAGAAGCTGCGCATTCATTATTGTCCAGACTCAGTTCATTGACGGACGTAGAACAACACCCTCTATACATAAAGCGTCAGGTAAAAAGTCGTATTTATGTTGTCATAACTAGCAATCGTGGATTGGCTGGTGCCTATAACTCAAATATACTCAGACTACTGTCCAAAGCTATCATAGAAGACCAAAAAAGTAGCATAAAAGTAAAGATAATCGCTATGGGGAATCAGGTTGCACAGTTTGTAAAAAGAATTGAGGGCGTTGATTTGTTGGCTGCATATCCTGGTTTTGGAGACCACCCTACGGCTAACGATATTCGTCCTGTATTGAATATGGTAGTAGATTTGTACACCGCCGCACAGGTAGACGATATAAAATTAATCTACACAAATTTTCGCTCAAACTTGCTACAAGAAGCGAATACGCTAGCCTTGTTACCGGCAACTTTTGATGGCAACGACAAAGGCGAGGAGCCATTATCAAATGCTACATTCGAGCCATCTGTAGAGGTTGTTCTGGATAATGTTACGATCAGGCTTTTGGAAGTACAGTTATGGCAAGCGATGCTGGAAAGCGTTGCCAGCGAGCACTCGATGCGAATGATGGCTATGAAAAGCGCCACCGATAACGCGTCTGATTTGATAGACGATTTGACGTTGGCATTTAACACTGCTCGTCAGGCGGCAATTACCCAGGAACTAGCAGAAATAACTAGCGGAGCGGAAGCAATTAAATAAGAATTTGGAGATAATATTATGCCTATAACAACAAAAGACAAAACAAAAAACGGAAAAATCAGCCAGATAGTTGGCGTCGTAGTAGATATCGAGTTTGATGGTCATTTGCCTGCAATATATAACGCCCTGAGTGTTGAAATGAAAGACGGTGTATTGGTCTTGGAAGTTGCTCAGCACTTGAGCGAATCTAGTGTACGAGCTGTAGCTCTGGGTTCTACAGATGGGCTAGAGCGTGGATATTCAGTAACGGATACTGGCTCGGCTATAAGCGTGCCAATCGGCAAAGATACTTTGGGCAGAATGTTTAATGTCATAGGCGAACCAATAGACGGCAAAGGTGGCACGTTTAAAGAAACCGCACCAATTCACAGGCTGCCCCCTGCCCTGACCGAACAGTCAGGTAGCGTAGAAATTCTAGAAACAGGCATAAAAGTTATTGATCTCATTGCACCAATCACAAAAGGCGGAAAAGTCGGTTTGTTCGGTGGCGCTGGTGTTGGCAAAACTGTGCTGATTACAGAGCTTATAAATAATATTGCAAAGTTTCATAGCGGATACTCTGTTTTTGCTGGTGTTGGCGAAAGAACTCGCGAAGGCAATGACCTATATCACGAAATGGCCGAATCTGGTGTATTGGACAAAACAAGTCTGGTTTTCGGGCAAATGAACGAACCACCCGGTGCACGTCTGAGAGTTGGTCTGTCTGGACTGACGATTGCCGAAGGATTCCGGGATAAAGGAAACGACGTGCTGCTATTTATTGACAATATTTTTAGATTTACACAAGCTGGCGCAGAAGTTTCTGCCCTATTGGGACGATTGCCTTCTGCGGTTGGATATCAACCAAACCTAGCTCAGGAGATGGGTGCATTGCAAGAACGCATAACCTCCACTAGAAAAGGTTCCATCACGTCTGTACAAGCAGTCTATGTTCCTGCCGATGACTTGACCGACCCAGCGCCCGCAACTACTTTTGCTCACCTGGATTCAACTATTGTGCTCAACAGGGCGTTAACGGAATTGGGTTTGTACCCCGCCGTAGATCCACTGGACAGTAACTCTACGATTTTGGATCCAGAGATTGTCGGAGAAGAACATTATCAGGTTGCTCGTGAAGTACAGCGTGTATTACAGAGATACAAGGATTTGCAGGATATAATTGCCATATTAGGCATGGAAGAGTTAAGCGACGAAGACAAACAAACGGTTGCCAGAGCCCGAAGAATCCAGCGATTTTTGACTCAACCGTTTCATGTGGCTGAAGTATTTATAGGCAAACCGGGCAAGTACGTACCCCTAGCCGATACTATTGCAGGCTTCAAAGAAATTTTGGCTGGCAAGCATGACGACAAGAGCGAGCACGCTTTTTATATGAAGGGCGACATATCCGAAGTCAAAGAAGAAAAGAAATGATTTCCAGCAATGGTTCAAGACAAATTTCGTTATTAGAGGGCAAAAATGATTAGGTTTGAATTGGTTACACTGAGCGGCCTGAAATTTGCAGGTGATGTTTACGAAGTATTGTTGCCCACCATGGAGGGTGAAATCGGTGTATTGGACGGGCATATGCCACTGATAAGTGTAGCTACACATGGAGTAGTCAGCGTTCGCAGAAATTCTAGCGACCGCGATGATATGATGGAAAGCTATGCAACTAACGGCGGAGTCATTGAAGTAAAAGATAACGTATTGCGTGTATTGGTCGACGAAGCAGACCATGAAACCGACATAGATGAAACAGAAGTTCAACGAGCTATAACAGAAGCAAAACGCTTAAAAAGCCAGGCAAAAGATCAGGTTTCTATAGAGCACGCCCAGAGCCTAATAGATAGGCATGAAGTGCGACTACAGGTGGCTGGCCTTCGTCGGCGCAAACGACGCTAGCCCTAAAATCTATTTCCGCTCAGTCGCAGCTGGGCTACTAGTTAAAAGAATCTTTTTCAGGCAGGGTTGTGTTGACTAGAGCCACCATCGCTCCCCTCATAACCGACATAGCCAAAAAACCTCTAAACTGGTTAGTTGTTAGCTCTATGTGGCCTGAATCGTCTAGCTCCAATTCACCTCTGTCGTTGGCCTCTGTATAGATAGCTTTTATAGTTCTATGTATTTTCAGATGCAGTTCTGGATTGTTTTTTCTGAGCGATTCATCCAAGTAGTCAACGTGCGTACGAGACATTACAGTTTCTGTAGTATCTGTTAAAAACTCTGGTTCCAATCCTTTTAATGACTCGTATTCTTCCATATAGCGTTCCCCTTCACTAACAGCATACCATATGTAGGGTTATTGATTATTATAATAAAAAGGTGTAGAGTAGTGGATAACTGTTTTATTAGAAATACATAAGTTATGGAAATTGAAAAAGATATTATGAACATTGATACAATTGGTATGCAAAAACCAGATTTTGAAGTCACTCTTCTGCTGGACGGCATAGGTATTGGAAGCGGAAATATTTCCCACAATGATAGAATTGACGTAGTAGCTACAGAAAAAATAAAATTAGTTGTTGATGCTATAAGCAATGGAGAAATATTGGTTCCAGTAGATAACTACAAAGACGGTACTATGCTGGATGATGACGGTTGCGGTGATGGCCGAGTTACTTTAAAAGTTTATCAGGATCAAACTATAAAAAAACGATCTTTAAACCGAGCAAAAGTTTTTGGAGGCGGACCGACAATGGCTGCCGCATCTAGAATTGGATTAGGAAAACACGACAAAAAACCACTCCAGGAGGTGTTCGCTGATTCTGTGAGTGCCCTAAAAACTGCAAAGATAGATTTCGGGGGTCATACAGACAATCACTCTTCCGAAGACAAATCAGGCTGCGGCGCCATAGATAATGCGCCATTGATTATCCAGAACATAGCATCAAATTCGGAGCACATAAAGGCAACCATACAAGGTCTTGGAATTGATACAACAGGTTTGGATGACGCCATGGCAAATTTTCAGGAATATGCCGAATTAGACCTAGTTCGCGACTCAAAGTATTCTGGGTCGGCAGTTATGGATACAATTATAGATAGTGGCAAAATTGTCAAAGAACTTGACGGCACCCACAACGAAATGTTTATTATATTAAATATGCTCAAAGATCAAACAGTAGATCAAGAAATCATACGTTCATTGAGCGGAGGCGAGATACAAGCTTTTGTGGTTGATGTGTGGCGACTTGCTAGCATTTCAGATAGGTTATACAGCAATAAGTCTGACATATACAAGAACAATGCTTTTCTGAGCAAGCTTATTTATACACTAGGAGTTGCCGCCACTCTAACAAAAGGTGATCTGCCGGTTTACATTATCGGCCCTCCAACCAGCTAATATTTCTGACATACGCTCAGAGTTTTATTATCTATTTGTAATATTTTATAAAAGCGCTATGCTTAGTTCATCATTATTTGTTCTAAAAACTGGAGGGTTAAATGTTTGGTAAAGAAAAATCATCAAAATTAATGGCGGAGTTTCTAGGTACAGCAATATTAACAACTGCTATATATTCAATGAGCATACGAACAACATTTCCTTTTTTCTATGCTGCAGCCGCAGGTTTAACCTTGGGGCTATTGATATTAGTACTAGGCTCTGTTTCTGGGGCTCATTTTAACCCTGCAGTAACAATAGGTAATTGGACCCTAAAAAAAATTGATACAGCGCAAGCTCTAGTCTATATTGCAGCCCAATTGCTGGGTGGTCTAGCTGCCTGGAAATTAATGGAGTATTTAATAGACAGTCCAATTAAAGAAATAGCTATCAAAAATGTAGACTATAGAGTCATGGTAGCTGAAGGTGTAGGTGCACTGATATTTGGTCTTGGCATAGCCGCTGCAACCATGAAGGCTTATGATGAGAGTCAAAAGGCCGTAATCATTGGTACTAGCTTGTTTGTGGGCTGTATCATAGCCGCATTTGCTTCTAACGGAATACTAAACCCTGCAGTCGCACTTGGTGTTCGTTCGGTAAGTGTGTCCTACATGGTAGCTCCTATAATCGGCGTTGTATTGGGGATGAATCTGTATAAAGAGATATTTTCAGGTCAAAAAGCTAAAACCAAAAAATCCAATAAAAAATAACCAAAAAAAATTATATAGCTTTTAGTGTGCGCCCCTACGAAGGGGCGTCCTAAATTTTAGAATCCAATATATCATCCACAAACTCCAAGACTCCTTTGGAATTTTTTGAATAGCTACTAGTATCAGGAAAGTTCAATGCCTGAATGTGTTCCCAGACTTTCCGTATCAATTGTTTAGTCGTGTTCACGGTTTCGTCGTCAAAAGTCATACGCAGCTTTTGTATCTCGTTATTTTCGTCGGGCTCTACGTATTCTATAATCCCTTCCTCTACTTTGTACCCTCTGTATTTATTAGAGTTTTCTATCAGTATTTTATAGAAACAAAGTTGCCGTCTAAAATTTAGTAATTTTGCATCTGAATTGGACCATTTATTTGCCGATTGGCCTGTTTTGTAGTCTGTAACAATGATTGTTTTTGTTTTTTGGTTTATTTGCAATTTGTCTATTTTGCCGGTCAATATAACATCTCCCAATGTAACCCCTTGATTAGCAAAATCAAATTCGTGCTCGTCATTTATGTCAAAAGTATTTAGGTACTTTTTCAAATATAGCTTTAGCGAGTTTGAACCCCTTTCCAAGTATTGATCTGTGTTTTGTTTGTTCAAACCTTTGGAATTCATTCTTATGCGGAAATCATCTAGTATCATATCTACTGTAGGTGTTTTGTTTTCTGCCCTCAGCTTATTATGAATTCCCTTTAATGTTTCATGCATAGCATTTCCGTATTGTCCGCTAGGACTCATACCACTAGGAAATCTCAGTATAGTATTTAAATAAAATTGATCAGGGCTGGAAGTTGATACATTTATAAATCCGTTCAGATGCGTGGCGCTCAATTTAAATTTTTGAAGCCTAGGGGCCAATAAATTTTTAAGAGTTATATTATTTAATCCATTTATATGTCTTTGTTGCCAGAATAGTTCTAATATTTCAGGTTTTTCGACTAAAAATTCCGTTTGTAATATATCTGCATATTTTGCAGGCAAAACACGACTAAATGTTTTTCCTTCTTGTTTTATTTCATCTAAATATTTTAACGGTACAGTAGCCTTTCCTGACATGTTTGAAGCATAGCTTGTCAAAAATAAATGCGATTTGGCTCTAGTTACTGCCACAAATAGCAAACGAAGTCTCTCATCGTTCGTGGCACCTGCATATCTTATGAATGACAAATTGTAAGGCAATGTAATGTTTGAACTGTGACTTCGGCTTTTGGTGCCCCAAACTTCGTCTGTGCTACAGAGTAAAATAACAGTTTCAAATTCCTGCCCCTTTGCTTTGAAAGCAGTCATAATTTGAACTGCATCTTCGCTTTCTTGATGTGGATTGGTGTTTAGTATTGGTATATTTGCTAGTTCGTGAGCTTTATAAAACGACAATAAATCAGAAAGATACATTGCCGAACCGCTCTTTGTAGGTTTGCTATTTCTGAGGTGAGATCTCAGAACAGCTAAAAGTGTTAACGCATTCCAGTAACTAGATTCATTCGTCTGGTTGTCAAAGTAATATTTTTTGAATGGTGACATAAATGGTTCTATGATGGATTCTTCTTTTAGGTCCAGTGCCTCTATCCCGGTTAAGTAATCTAGCATTGTTTCCATTATCTCTGTGTTATATGCATTAGACAGTTTGAAAAAGAATAGACAAATCGGTTTCAGTAACTCATTCTCAAATAATAGTTTGTCCCACGAAGTTCTGTCGTCAAAAGATTTCCAGGATATCTCCCAAATTAATGAGGTCGGAAGGTTCCAGAAGTCGTAGCTAAGTACAACTGACCATAATTCGTTGGCCGATGCTTTATTTTCATTCAGAGCCACTACTAATTCTGCCATCGTAAGAAGTTCTTTTATTAACGGAGCGTCTAGTATGTTTTCTCTTTTTTGATAATGCACAGGAATGTTTTTTTGCTGCAGAAAAGGTATTAATGGTTCCAGAAATTTGTGTTTTGGTGCCAGTACTACAATTTCCTTGTACGGTATCCCTGCTTTTTGCAGTTTTTCTATTTTCTCCGCCACCCATGCGTACTGGGATATATCACTAACAAATTCATGCCGTGCTATAACTGCATCTTTTGGAACGAGTTTACTTTCTGCGGTCAAAACTTTTTTGATACCTTTTTCTTCATGATGGAGTCTATGCTCTATTTGCTCTGCTATATTGTGCGCAACGTGCAATACATCGGCATGACTGCGATAATTTGCAGTCAGAGCTACAACAGCGGTATCTACGAACATATTTTTGAATGTCAGCATATTGGAGTAGTCAGATCCTTGAAAGCTATATATCGCTTGGTCATCGTCACCAACTGCCATTACGTTGGGCCTGCCTTCGTTTACTGGATTGTTGCATAATAACTCGACTAGTTTTAGTTGTGCCGGGTTAGTGTCCTGAAATTCGTCTAGCAAAATATATTGGTATTTTTCCTGCAAAGTATATCTGACGTCATCAGACATTTGGAGCCCTTTTACTGCACGCATTATCATATCGTCATAATCAAATAAATTATTTTCTATCAGAATTTTTTGGTAGGATTCATACATTTTTGCTGCTGCCAAAACTTTTTGGTTTGACCTTTTGCCTTCAAAAACCCAGTTTCCTTCGTAATCCTTTGCCAGCCATTTATTTTTCCATTTTGTAACTTGTGTAGTTTTGTTTGTCTGTAGATAGCTATTGTTCGCTTCTTCTAGTTCTTTGTTTGCCATAACAAATAAATTTGGGATATCAGACCTATACGACAATGGAGCTTTTACTGCGGAAAAAGCATTCTGCAGATTTACAAATGAATTCATGGCATCTTTATTCATAGTAACTACAGTTGCCAGTTCTGTTTTTACTAAATTTGTCAGATTCTCTATGATATCTAGATTGTTATTTGCTATTTTTGTTAAGTCATCAGGGTTTAATAGCGCTCTTTTGCTATCCCCTATAAATGTCCGCAGATCGCTTAGGTATGCCTGACTACTTTTTAGCAAGCTACTGAATGGTAAATCATCAAATAGTTTTCTTAAGATTGTATCTATTCCTAGATCGTCTATTGGTACCAGCGACGGGTCGTCTTCGAAATATTCTGCATAATTTCTGATGATTTCATTTCCAAAAGCATGATACGTACCAATTCTGACATCATAGGCTGATTGGCCTATGAAACTTGCTAGACGGTTTCGCATTGTCTGCGCCCCAGACTCTGTATAAGTCAGGCAGAGTATGTTTTCTGCCAGAGTATCTGTTTTGTCTAGTATGTTTGCAACTCGCAAGCTTAATAATTGTGTTTTTCCAGTGCCAGGTCCTGCTATAACTAGCAATGGTCCATTTATGCAGTCTACTGCTTCTTTTTGCTGTTTGTTCAACAAGTTGTATTCTGTAACAAAACTATTCATATGTATATTGTACATCTATAACAAAGAATACTTGCGGTATCTTTATATTGGGTATAAGCTTATAACCATAAGCTAAACAAAGGAAAATTTATGATAAAACAAGTTGCGATCATAGAAACTAAACTAGAACGATTTTTTATAAACCTGCCAAGTATATCAAACTCTACTAAAACTTCATTAACCAAAGTTTTACCTTGGATTGCTATAATTTTTGGAGCAATGCAAGTTATTTGGGCGTTTGATTTGTGGAATACTCTTTACGGCAATACTTCTATTGAAAACGTTCTGTATATCTCTGAAACATATAGTAGTATGGAAAAACTAGGTTTATTTGCTGGAATTATAATTCTCTCAATAAGTGCAATCACCTTGCTGATGTCGTATAAACCACTCATGAAAAACAATAAAAAAGGTTGGGATCTGTTATTTTTGTCTGCATTATTGAATGTTGTCTATGTCTTGATGATTCCGTTTATTAATAACGCAAGAACTAATGTTGTCATGAGTATTGTAGTCTCTGGAATTGGATTTTATTTACTATTTCAAGTCAAAGCTAAATACAAAAAGTCCAGCAGATAGTTTCTACCAGTTTACTTACAGTATTTAATTAGTATCGACCGTAGTTTGATGCTGCGCTTTGCTCTACGAAAGTAAGTGCAAATCCAGTATTGCTGCCGCGACCTGCTCTACCTACACGGTGAGTATAGTCATCATAGGTGTTAGGAATGTCAAAATTTATAACATGCGTAATGTCTGCAACATCAATACCTCTAGCAGCTACATCAGTAGCCACTAAAATGTTTACGTTATTATCGCGAAAGCTTTTTAGGGCACGTAATCTTTGGGATTGAGATTTGTCGCCATGCAGGGCGTCAGCTTTAAAGCCACGTTCTACCAGGTTGGTGCTCAAGCGCTCTACGTTACGTTTTGTTTCGCTAAATATTAATACTTTTGATACATCTGGTTTGATTAGAATGTCATGAAGCATATCTATTTTTTGGCCTGTACCCTGAAAATATACTACGTTTTGTTCTACATTGTCGCTAGTGTCTCCAGTTTTGACGGAAATCATGACTGGATCTCGCATAAAACTTTCTATCAAACTGCGTAAGTTTGCGTCCAATGTAGCAGAAAAGAACAGCGATTGTCGTTCTTTGGGTAATTCATTCAGCAAGTACCGTATATCATCTATAAAGCCCATGTCTACCATACGGTCAACTTCGTCTAATACTATGATGTCAAAAGTGTGCAGGGCAAGTTCGCCTCTTTTTACGTGGTCTTTAATCCTGCCAGGTGTTCCTATGACGATATTTGGTTTTTCGCGTAGTTCACGAAATTGACGCTGTATTGGCATTCCGCCAATCAATAGCGCACCCATCAGGCCACTGCCCTTTGCAAACAAGCGTATCTCGCTCTCTATCTGCATGGCTAGTTCGCGTGTTGGAGCAATTATCAGAGCTCGACTTTTCGGGCTAGACAACATTTTGTTTAGAAGTGGTATAGAAAATGCAGCCGTTTTGCCAGTTCCTGTGTTGGCTATGCCGATAACATCCTTGCCTTGTAGGCCTACTGGAATAGATTTGTCTTGAATATGAGAGGGTGCTTTGTAACCACGTGCAGCGATATTTGTTTTTAACAGTTCATGAATATCAAAATCATTGAACATATTGTCAGCAACATAGTCCACTGCAGTTATCGGCTGGGCGGCCTTTATGAAGCGCCTAGGGTCAATAGACTGCTTTCTGCTGCCACGACTGTTGCTACGACCTCGATTGCTCGAGGAATAACTCAGTCCTCTTCCGCGCGAGCCACTTGGGCCAACGCCATTTCGGTTTGGTTTATACATAAAAATAGAATCCTATCAGTTAGTTTAGTACTCGGTTGCCCTTATGAAGTCGAGTACATTAGTCACACTAACCCGGATTCATTTAAACAATTACTATAATAATAGCACATGATTTGTATTTTGTCTAGCATAACTGGTTTTTGGCATACAAATAAGGTAGTTATTATGACCTTACGGGTGTATACTTATATACAGTTATGAGTAAAGACAAGGGTAGAAAAGAAACCAAGAAACCTAAAGCACCGAAAATATAGGAGGTTTTTATGGATCAATTAGAAATATCAGACGCTTTACAGGCTATGGAGTCTGACCCTTTTTTGGTTACAGAGTCAGCTTACAGAGCAAACACTTTATTATGGCCCGATAACCTTATTTCTTTTGTAGATTGTCATTTGGCATATCTAAAATCTCACCCCACCACCAACCCCAGCCATTATCTATCAAACCTGCGACTGATGCTCCGCAAAAGCTAGCAAACTACTCTGAATGATTGTGTCGAACCACGGTCCACAATAATAGCGCCAAAATAATAAACAAAACACTATAAGTAGCTATTTCCCCGTAAAGTTCTGCCTTGTAGCCTTCATTAAAATTTAGAACAAAATAACTAATAGCTGTCGTACTGTAGGCAATAATACACAGTGTTGAGGTAGCAATTAACGCAGACCTAGAAGCTAAAATAGCCGAAACTACAATAGGAATAGCGTAGAGGGCCACTGCCTTGCTAGCCATGCCCCGTTGAACATATACATTGAAACTAGCCATAGCAATATCTGCAAGAATCATCAAAAACACTAATTTTTTGTAGGTTACAGTATGTGTAACTCTATTCTTCGCTATATACCATACGAAAACATTTATACTTAGTAGCAATCCTGCAACAATCCAACGTTGCATTACAGCGTATGGTGTTAGTGTATTCGATGCGTTAAATAAAACTATCTGGGCAGTATAACTAAATACAAAAATAAAATGAATTCTAGATATAGACAAAACTCTGGGTCGAAGCCAACTTGTTTTTTTGTTTCGAGGTTGCTTCATCTCTAATATTTTAGCATAACCGTCGTAGATAATTATCTGCTGGCTATTAGTAGGTGGTAGACAAGATATGCTTGAACTGGTTGCCGCGGTCTACGTTATCTATGAAATAGCCGTCGCCTTTTGCGGCACAACCCGGAGATAGTAGAACCGTGTCGCCTGGTTGCGCAAATTTTTTGCAGGCCAGAACGATTGATTCCATGTCATTGTCAACTAAAGTTGTTTTTGACATGCCTGAATCATTTAGCATTTTTTGCAAATCTTTAGCAAGCGAGCCTATCAGTAAAACTTGTCTAATTTGGGACTTCGATATAGCTTTTATCATGTTGTCAAAGGGTAATTTTTTGTCGTAACCGCCCAATATCAAAACTTTTGGTTCAGTTACAGTTTCTATTGCCGCTATAGTTGCATCCGGCATAGTAGAATAGGAATCATTGATGTATTTAACACCGTCAATTTCTGTCACATATTCCATATGGTGAGCCAATCCCTTGAAAGTGCTTACTACTTCAACTATTGATTTCGTATCGCCGTTTATAATTGGCCAAACTATTGATATAGCCGCACATATATTTGCCAGATTATAACGACCCGGCAATGCAACATCGGACAATGGCATTACTAGAGTATTGTTATGATAAATGTTATTACCACGGACATAAGCAGATTTTGTTTTCTCTGGTTCATTTCCTATTTTGGGCACGTCGTACATGAGTTTTTTGGCTGGTCCGGCACTAGCTATCAGTCTGGATTGTTCAGAGTTTGCATCGTAAATTGAGGTGTCAGAAGATAGTTGATGCTTGAATAGATTAGCCTTTGCCGCCAAATACTCAGCCATGTCGGCATGCCAATTCAAATGTTCAGGATAAATAACCAAACACACAGCCAATGGTATGTGGTGTTTGATATCTATCAGCTGAAAGCTGGAAAGCTCTAAAATCACCCAATCGTTTGGCTTGATACTTTTTAGCATAGTTAGTGGTGCTATGCCTATATTTCCGCCCAGATGATTAGGAACTCCAGCGGCATCGAGCACTAGTTTTACTAGCGTACAAGTTGTACCTTTCCCTTTTGTGCCGGTAATTCCTATGATGTTATGGCTTGGGCAGACTGCCAAGAATTCGTTGAGGCTAGTCGTTATGCGTTTTAATATTTCAGGATGCTGAGGGTTGGCTTGCAAAATCTTTGCAGGATGTATGCCAGCCGTTCTGACTATGACGTCAAATTTTTCTAGATTATTTAGGTGGCCTTTTCCTAGGTTTTTTTCGTAATAGCTGGGAATATCTAGATCTTCATTTGCATCGCATATAGTTACTAGGTTCCCGTTGTCCCTAAAATATTTTGCAGACTGTTTGCCTTCTATTCCGTAGCCTATTATCGCAACTTTGTTCATTGTATCTATTCTACTTCATTTTTGCGTCGAACTGCAGCTAATTTTATTAGTTCCATAGGATCAACAATTCGTTCGGAAACTTCAAACGGTTTGATTCTGTCCAAATCATCTGTTGCGACTATTCTCTGTTGCCAGCGGTCATAACCGTCATATTTTGGTAAATTTTTACCGTATGCACGTCTACCGTGCATGACGCGTAGGTTGTCTATGACTACTATGGTTCCAGGTGTTACTGGCAAATCGAACGACATATCATCTAAATGAGAAATAAACTCTCCCAGTGCTTCTTTTGCCTTTTTTGGAGCGCTAGCTATTGTTATTATGTTTGAAGTATTTATACGAAAATAAGGTTCAGAATCATCGATAGAGTAAATTACAGAAGAATTGTAATCAGCATCATTGGCTGTTCCACCCTGCCCTGGGTTTGTTAAGTTTCTGTAGTAAGGCATCGACAATAGTTCGCGCGCTTCTGGGCTAATGTTGTCAGCATTCGGGACTGATATAAAAGTAGGAATATTGTCAGGATTTCTCAAAAAACTAAGAGTTAGCCAGTCTGGCGAGGCGTTATAATTGTTTGGCAAGATATTACCTGAAGAATCTTGTGCGCCTATTAAGTTATAAGATGCATCTTCTGTGTGCAAATCCAGCTCTTTTGGGCTGGCGCTAACACCGTTCAGATTTTTTAGTTTATCTATGGCTATTATGTCATTTCGTATATTGCCAGGTTGCTGGCTAGTGTATCCATAAGCATTGACTCCCATAATGCCCAAGATTAGGCCTCTGCGGATTTCGGTTTTAGAAATTTTGTTGTTTTCGGGTTGTCGATACTCCAGCGGAGTTTTACCTATATCAGCGTCATCAGGTTCTGGCCCTCTAATAGCAATAACTCTGGCATTCCTGTGTGATGAAATATGCATCAAAGTATCTGAAATTTCAGGCACTAGATTGTCTTCAGACATAGCAGCACCAATTTTTTCCAATTTTTTATATTGCTCGGTTTGAGATAAATTAACCATAATAGGCAATAATTCGTCAGACAATACGTTTAGTGTCCGTAATTCTGACGGGATAGGTTCTATTTCGAATACATCAGGCCATAGTTCAATATTTGGCATATTTCTCTCTAGTATCTTTTAAACAGTAGTATTATAACACAATATTACATATACGGAGTCAATATATTTTGTTTTATAGATATGTTTTATATCGATCTTTATTTTGGGTATTTGAATTACTAAATCAAAAATGGTCCGTTAGTCTCACAAATATGTAGTTTGTCGAACCCTGACTGGGTTGAAGGGATAGCGAACTTCGTCCTTTTCTGTTCAGCCATGCTCGGAGTAAACTCCTGCGCCTAGCATCTCTACGCCGAACCCTTTTAACGACTTTGTCGTGGGGTTCTAATAGACCGCAGTCAAACCTACAAAAAAACCACCTACATGAGGTGGACATTTTGTGGCTGGGATGGAGGGATTCGAACCCCCGAATGCCAGTACCAAAAACTGGTGCCTTACCACTTGGCCACATCCCATCATAGCTAAATTTTACACCAACTAACAGGTTAGATTTTAGCTTATAAGTGCTAAATAGTCGAATAAATATTGATAAAGGTTGCTGAAATATAGCAATACCGTGTAGAGTTGGGTCATATATGGCGACAAAAACTACCAAAAACATTGATGAGTATCTACATTCGTTGAATATAAATGGCCTACGCGGACGTATGCTTCGTCTGCCTGCTCCAAAAGGCAAAGACAAAGAATTGCTTGTTGTATATGGGCATCACGCCAGCATAGAGCGCCTGTATGGGCTGGCTTTAGAACTAAACAGGTATGGAACAGTAACTATGCCAGATTTGCCAGGCTTTGGCGGAATGGATAGTTTTTATCGGATTGGCAAAAAACCTTCGCTAGATAATTTGGCTGATTATTTGGCGACATTTATAAAGCTGCGATACAAAAATAAGCGTATTACCGTCATGGGAATGTCGTTGGGATTTTTGATAGTTACTAGGATGCTTCAACGTTATCCAGACTTGGCTAAAAAGGTAGATCTGCTTGTCAGCACAGTAGGTTTTGTGCACCATGATGAGTTTCGGTTTAAGCGTAGAAATTACTTAATCTTTAGATACACGTCTAGCTTTTTTTCAAATTGGCTACCTGCATTGTTTATAAAACACGTTTTGCTGAGACCCAGTTTGATAAGGTTTACGTATAACAGGGTTGCAGACACTCATAGCAAACTAAAAGATGCAGACGAGGCAGAAAAAAATCATCGAATAAATTTTGAAATAATTCTGTGGCAATCAAACGATATCAGAACATATATGGATACATCTGTGACTATGCTGACTGCTGATCTATGCAACATGCAGGTTGACCTGCCAGTTTGTCATATCGCAGTAAAGGACGATAGGTATTTTAACAATGATATCGTGGCCCAACACCTAAAAATAATTTTTTCAAAAGTAACGATTATGGAATCAGTTGTCAGCGCACATGCACCAACTGTCATTGCTACCGCTAAAGACATAGCACCGTTTATGCCCCAAAAACTGCGACGGCTTTTGGCAAAGCGTTAAACCTTGGTTATACTGTTAGTAATATGAAAATAGGCTTGGTTTGTCCATACAATATATTTAAAAGTGGTGGCGTCCAGGAATGCGTCCTGGCTATTTTTCATGAACTCAACAATCGCGGATATGACGCATACATCATATCCCCTGCCCCCAAAATTATTCCTGAAAGTTACGACCAAAAGATACTTTTGATAGGTAGGTCAACAGATTTAAAATCGCCTTTTCATACTACTTCACAGATTTCTGTCAGCGTAAATACAGAATCATTAACCAGAGAATTACATAAACACAATTTTGATATAATACATTTTCATGAGCCGTGGGTTCCAATCCTTAGTCGTCAGATTTTATCTAGGAGTAAGGCAAAAAACATCGCCACCTTTCATGCAAAATTACCGGATACAGTTATGAGCAAAACCATAGAAGCCATAATTACCCCGTACACCAAGTCAGTATTGAAATATTTGGACACCTTGACCGCAGTTTCAGACGCTGGAGCTGTATATATTCGTAGTTTGACAGAAAAGAATGTCCGTATAATTCCCAATGGCATCGATTTGAATACATACAAAAGTAGCACCAAAAACAGCACTACTTCAAATATTTTATACATTGGAAGATTAGAAAAGAGAAAAGGTATAAAATATTTGCTGCAAGCATACAGTCTGGTATTAAAGCAAAATCCAGAAACAAGACTTCTGATAGCGGGGGATGGTCCAGACCGCGAGAAGCTAGAGAGCTTATCCAAGAAACTAGAATTAGATAAAGTTAAATTTTTGGGTTATGTTGCAGACGATAAGAAAATGGAACTATTGGCTAACGCCACTGTTTTTTGTTCTCCTGCATTATTTGGCGAAAGTTTTGGCATAGTCTTACTAGAAGCAATGGCTTGCGGTATTCCAATAGTTGCAGGTGACAACCCTGGTTATAGCTCTGTCATGAAAGGCAAAGGTTCCCTCAGTCTGGTTAATCCAAAAGATTCAGAGGAGTTTGCCCGAAAATTAAATATCATGCTATATGACGAGGATATCAGGACATTATGGAAGGAATGGGCGCTAGAATACGTAAAACAGTTTTCGTATAAAAACATAATTGACCAATACGAAGACCTATATAAGCAGACGGTAAAATAACATGAAAATAGGTATGGTTCTGGACGATAGTCTGGACAAATCTGACGGAGTTCAGCAATACGTTCTGACTCTAGGTAATTGGTACACAAAAAATGGGCACGAGGTTCATTATATAGTTGGACAAACAAATAGAAAAGACATCAAAAATATACATAGTATGAGCAAAAATATACAGGTTCATTTTAACCAAAATCGTATGTCCACACCTCTACCATCGAACAAGAAAAAAATAAAAGATCTCTTAGACGCCCAGCAATTTGATGTTTTGCATATTCAGATGCCGTATAGTCCATTTATGGCCGGTAGAGTCATAAAAGCGGCTAGTCCAAAAACAGCTATTATAGGAACTTTTCATATTATTCCCTTTTCTGCAAAAGAAAAATACGCCACTAAATTACTCAGAATTATATTGTGGAAAAATCTAAGGAAATTTGATTCAGTAATTAGCGTCTCAGAACCTGCCAGAAAGTTTGCTAAGAAAAATTTCGGAGTAAGCTCACTCGTATCACCCAACGTTATAAATTTATCTTTATTTCATGCGGGCAAAAAAATAAAGAAATACGATGATGGCAAAGTAAACATAGTATTCCTGGGTCGATTAGTAGAGAGAAAGGGGTGCATGGAGCTTTTAAAAGCTATTCAAGAGATGCATTTACAGAATTTATTGGGTGGTGTTCGTGTGCTTGTTTGCGGAAAAGGGCCGCAAGAATCGCAACTGCATGATTATGTAAAACATCATAGATTATCCAAATGTGTCCAATTTACCGGCTTTCTGACTGAAAAAGAAAAACCTAACTATTTGGCTAGTGCAGATATTGCCATATTTCCCAGTCTAGGTGGGGAGAGTTTTGGAATAGTATTGCTAGAGGCAATGGCATCAAAAAGTAATGTTGTGCTAGGTGGCGATAATATTGGATATAGATCTGTGTTAAAAGACAGACCTAATCAATTATTTGATCCCAAAAATACTACACTTTTGATAAAAACACTTAAATACTTTGCTTTTAATTCTCTGAATAGAAAAAAAGCTTCTGTGTGGCAATCAAAACACATACTGAATTATGATGTAGCCAGGGTGGGCCCTGTGATAATAGGACTTTACGCTCAGGTTATTGCAAAAAAACGAACATAAAAGCATAATGATACTATGGACCAAAAGAAAGTAGAGATAACTATATCCAATAGAACCGTGTTTCGGGTACTTGGTATATTTATACTTACATTTGCTATTCTACATTTTGCTCAAAGGCTAACATATGTTTTTGGTTTGATATTCATAGCATTCTTTCTGGCTTTAGCTTTGAACCCAGCGGTCAGCTGGTTAGCAAAACAATTAAGATTAAAAAGTCGAACAGCAGCCACAGGAATTGCATATTTGTTTGTTGTATTAATTTTGGGAACTTTTGTGGCTGTAGTTGTTCCGCCAATTGTCAGCCAAACTATTAACTTTGTCCGCGCGGTACCTTCCAGTTTGGAAACAATTCACGAAGGCTCTGGAGTCGTCGGTAGGTTTGTACAAAGAAACAATCTGCAAACAAATTTTGACAATTTGAGCCAGACAGTTAGAGCACGCACCAAAAACCTTCAAGAACCCGTACTGAACAATGTTTCGCATATTGGCAGTGCCCTGGCGTCTGTTATGACGGTTTTTGTGCTGACATTTATGTTACTTGCAGAAGGACCTAGTATATTAAAAAGATATTGGAAATTGCATCCAAAATCGCACAGAGATCATCACCAAGTTCTAGCTGAAAAAATGTATAATATTGTTACTGCTTACGTAAACGGTCAAGTATTGATATCTGCATTAGCCGCCTTTTTTGCTATGTTTGCACTACTAGTTTCCAGTAGCGTACTTAACGTGTCTATAAATGTGGTCGCTATGGGAGGAATAGTATTTTTGTTTGGACTAATTCCGCTTGTAGGTAATACAATTGCATCTGTAGCCGTTACTGCAGTATGCCTGTTTTCGTCTGTACCTTTAGCTTTGATTATGTTCCTGTTCTTTAGCATTTATCAACAAGTTGAAAATGTAACTTTGCAGCCTCAAATCCAGGCAAAGAAAAATGAACTTACACCATTACTGGTTTTTACTGCAACGATATTGGGAGCATCTTTGGGTGGCATTCTAGGAGCTTTTGTAGCTATCCCAGCCGCAGGTTGCCTGAAAGTTCTAATATTGGATGTTATGGACACTAAGGGGATAAGTAGAGATTAAATTCTAAACCAAATTTGACCCTGGTCTGTGTCTCTAATTGAAATACCATGAGAATGTAGCTCTATCCTTAATTCGTCAGAAACATTCCATAGCTTGTTTTGTCTGGCATTTGTTCGGCTTTTCAGTATAGCTTGTAGTGTATTGTCCAAATCTTTTGTTTCTAGTAAAGCTAGGCCCAACATTGAGTCTAATTTTTCTAGAAACTTTATGTATTGAACTTTTGTTCCAGAGGCCAATCCCAAAGACTCTATGCTGTTAACTATTTCACTGAGTTGGGATAGAGCTGTGGGTGTATTTAAATCGTTAGATAAAGACAATTGCATATTTTCCAAGCATTCCATTAATGATTTGGCAGAAACGCCCGAATCATTAAAAGCTGATGGTTGAAAACGCATTACAGCGATAGATTTAATTTTGTTTAGTCTGTTTCTAGCGGCTTCTAGGCCTTCCCATGAAAAGTTGAGCTCTTTTCTATAATGGGCCTGCAATACCATCATTCTGTACTCTAAAGCGTCGTATCCTTTTACGGCCAAATCTTTCAGCGTATAGCTATTTTGCTTTGATTTGGCCATTTTCAATCCATCTACAAGTATGAATTCATTGTGTATCCAATAATTTGCCAGTTTGTGTCCGAAGGCTGCTTGCGTTTGGGCCATTTCGTTAGGGTGATGAGTGCCAATGTGGTCAACTCCACCGGTATGAATGTCTATGGGGTCACCTAGTAGTGTGTGTATGATTGCCGAACATTCCAAGTGCCAACCTGGAAAACCAACTCCCCAGGGACTTTTCCATATCATTGAATGTTTCTGGAATCTATCTACCGCAAAAAACCATAATGCAAAATCATAAGGATGCTTTTTGGATTTATCTGTAATAACTTCTTTTCTGGCTCCATTTTCTTTGTCTTTAAGATTTTGACCAGTTAACTCTCCGTAGCTTGGTAATTTTAATACATCAAAATAAATTGCTTGATGAGTTATATAGGCATAACCTTTGTCTATCAGTATCTTTACCATTTCTATCTGTTGATCTATAAATTCCGTTGCTCGGGCGTAATTGTCGTTATAGGTAGGACTATGATAGGCATTTGGGGGTAATATGTTCATGCTTAGCATGTCATTTTTGAAGCTTAGAGTGTAATGTTTTGCTACTTCTTCGACAGTTTTGCCTTCCCTAAAAGCTCCTTTTTCTAGCTTGTCTTCACCTTCGTCGTTATCTGCTGCTAAGTGGCCTACATCTGTTATATTCATAATCTGGCTAACTTTGAAGTTGTTAAGTTCCAAGGTACGCCGTAGGGTGTCGTTAAATACAGCATTTCGTAGATTACCAATATGGTAGTAGTCGTACACAGTTGGACCACAAGAGTACAAACTAACTTTTTTGGGGTTTATAGTTTTAAAAATTTCTATTTTTCTAGTTAAAGTATTATAGAGTTTCATCGGGGTTCTTTTCTGTTATAGATTTTAGTAATTCGGTGGACAGTTCTATACACTCTGATTTTATGGTTTCTAAGCTCCTACCGTCAACAATTTTGAATCCACTGGCGTATTTGTGTCCTCCACCTCCAAAATGTTCAGCCAATTTATTTGCAATTCCAATTCCGTAATTACAGCGTATCTTGGCCGTTATTTTCCCATCGTTATATAGTTTGAAAGCAATCGCTATGTCGGTATTTTCTGTCATGCGCATTTCGTCTAGGACTAGCATGCTTGGGTTATAAGATTGACTGTATTGGGCAATTTCAGTCCACGGTATAGTTACGACGGCTATACGGTCATTATAAAAGTACTCTATGCGTTCTAACAGTTTAGCTTTGTATTTTATGAGTTCAGGGCTTTTGCGCATAGTAGTACGACGATCATTGTCCAGCTTTGCCAAGTCGACGCCTTTTTCTATCATTTCCGCAATTATGTGTACTGTTCGTGCAGAAGTTGCCTCACTCATTAGTCCTAGGCTGTCAGACAGTACGGAAGTAGCTAACGCGTTGAGGGCGCTTAAACTTATATTCCAACCATTTTGAAGACACAATTCGTAAATAATTTCGCCAGTGGCAACAACTGGTTGGTAGCAGACTATAGTTGCGAATGGTATAGAGGCTTTTACGTCATGGTGGTCCAAAACTATGCACGGCTTTGCAGATATCCATGATCTTTGGTTTTTTCTGTCCATAGATTCTAGTAAATTAATGGCACTTGTGTCCACTATGATGGACAGGTCAAACTGGTTTGGGATATCTTTTTGAACCCTATCCCAGCCTGGCATATGGTGCAAGTATTTAGGAATTTCTACTCCGCAATACATTACAGGATCTTTGCCTAGATCACCCAGTATTTGCTCTAATGCCAATGAACTACCCAGGCTGTCGCCGTCAGGGTTGTCAGCTTGAATGATAAGTATCTTGGTAGCTTTTGATACTAATTCATTTATACCTTTGGCTTCTTTGTAGGTATTCATACTGCAGTCCTGCCTGACAGGGCTCTACCCAATGTTATCAAGTCTGCATATTCCAAATCTACGCCTACAGGCAATCCGCGTGCCAAGCGAGTTATTTTGATATTTGAATCTGAAATTTGTTGCTGAATATAGAGCGCTGTAGATTCTCCTTCAACACTAGCGTTAGTTGCTAAAATAATTTCTTCGACCTTGTCCTTTTTTATTCGTGTTATCAGCTCTTTTATGTGTAACTGTTCTGGGCCTATTCCGTCGATAGGCGAAACCAATCCTCCTAGCACATGATACGTTCCCCCGTATTGTCCAGTTTTTTCGATTGCTACTATGTCAAAGGGCTCAGCAACAACTGCTACTAAATGTTTGTTTCGGTCTGGATTATCGTACAAATTTGATAGTTCTGTGCCTTTTTGTACCAAAGCATAGGTCACTTTACAATAGTCAATGTTATCATGCAGTTTCTCTAAGTTTTTACTAATTGACATCGCATATTCAGGTTTGTTTTTTAGCAAATAATAGGCATAGCGTTCTGCCGTTCGTGGTCCTACTCCAGGCAATAATCCAAATGACTCTATAACGTCGGTAAGTGCTGAAGGAAGTATGCTCATTTTTTTGGTAAATCCTTTGGTTACAAGCCTAGTTCGCCTAGTGCACCCATCATCGGTTGCATTTTTTCGGCAGCTATCTTTTGACTTTCGGCTATAGCTTCTTTGACAGCGTCTTCTAGCCACCTTTCTAGTAGTGCAATGTCGTTGAGGTCAACTCTTTCTGGGTCTATATTTATTTTTTTGATTTTTTGTTCGCCAGTTATTTCAACAGAAACAGCTCCATCGCCCTGTTCAACTGTTATGATCATTTTTTGTAGTTCTTTTTGTAGTTTTTTAACTTTTAGCAACATCTTTGCCTGATCAAATCTACTCATAATTTATTCTCCTTTTATATCTATTATATTGTATCAAAAAGTAGCTAGATGCGCTCGGAGAAGCTTGATTTTGTATCTGTATTATTTGGCCAAGCAATAAAATAATTAGTTATATGGTAATAAGCTACGGATAAAACCAATACAGATATCAGAGTTGTAGCTATACCTTTGGCTAACGGATTCCTGGGAAACACCGTAAACCATTCGTCTAGCATAAATGACACTCCCGACACCGCAAAAAGGTAAACAGGTACAATCATCATAGGCAATAGCGGACTGTCTACCAGTGTACTAAATAATATTCCTATAAAAAGTAGGCCAAAAGTTAGTTTGCTTCTGTCCAATTTTCTGGTTTTCATATTGGCATAAACACCAATTACGAACATAGCGGTGGTAAATACATCTAGTAACGGGAGGTTCCCTATATTTGAAATAGAGTTTGGAGTTGCCCGAATAAAAATTTGTAGCGGTATATTATAAAAATTTGACAGTAAGTGTTGAATATTAAGCGTGTTCGGAAGTCCAGTCAATTCATATAAAACGCTAGGATTTTTAAATATTGTCCACAGTAGCGGAGTAACTATAATGGATATCAGACAAATACAGGAGATTATAAACTTTTTAGAAATTCCAGAGAAATCTTTTTTTAGCGCTCTACCTTTCCACAATATCGCAGCCAATATCAGCCAAATCATTCCTGGTACATACACCAAAAATCCAATACTTAATATCAGACAAAGTGTAGCAAGTTTAAGTTTTTTGGTTTGATGTAGCCATGCAGATAAAAGAACTAAAATAATTCCCAGAGCTTGCATTGAATCAGGTAGACCAATTCTGGCAATATGTAAAAACCAACTAGAAGAGGCGAACAAGAGGGTGCCTAACACTAACATCCTGGTTTCGTACCATAGAGACAAGACAGAAAAAAACGCAAACAATATTAGGGCGGCAAAAAGTACACTGGTAAACCTAGGAACAACAATATTTTTGGGCTTGATTAGCTTTTGAATGCTGTTACGTACAACATAATATGGCGCATTGATAGGATTTCTAACTGTTTCTCTGTACGAAACATTTGTTTTATATACTGAAACTTCAGCTTTATTTGCCTGACCGGTCAGTCTGCCCAGCTGAAATAATAAAATGCCAATGATTACCACGACAGAAAACATAATTACAATATATCTTTTCCAATCAATAAGAAATGCTTTTTTGTATTTATTCATAGGTTTATTATATCACTGAGACAGATAACCTTAACAGAAATCAGTCAAATGGTGTAGCGTGTTTATTGTCCAAACTTCGGAAACGTTGTTTTTCTCTATCAAAATATAGTTCAACAGCCCCTGTCGGGCCGTTTCTATGTTTTTTTATAAATATGTCAGTCACATTTTTTCTGTCTGATTCTGGATTATAATATTCTTCTCGATAAATAAAAGCTACAACATCGGCGTCTTGTTCGATAGATCCAGATTCTCTCAAATCTGACAGCTGTGGTATTTGTGGACTACGGTTTTCTACTGAACGACTTAGCTGGCTAAGAGCCAATAATGGTACATTTAGTTCTCTGGCTATGCCTTTCAGACCCCTAGAAATTTCTGATATTTCTTGAACACGATTGCTTTCACCCCCATAACGGCTTCCTCCGCTCATCAGTTGTAAATAGTCAACAATTATAAGCCCCAGTTCCCTTTGGTGAGCCTCGCGCCTAGATTTTGTCCTTAAATCGCTAACTGTTATACCCGGACTATCATCAATATAGATTTGGGCTTCACTGAGAGTACCCATAGCTTGGCCTATCTTTTCAAAATCTGAATCAGTCAGGTTGCCGGTTCGTAAAGCCCACGCGTCTACGCCTGATTCCATTGCTAACATGCGGTCTACTAATTGTTCTTTGCTCATTTCCAGGCTAAACATTAGTACCGGTAACCCTGATTTTACAGCGACATTATGAGCTATATTCAACGCCAGAGCTGTTTTACCCATAGACGGTCTAGCTGCTAAAATAAACAAGTCAGATCTCTGTAATCCGGCCAATATATTGTCTAGATCTTTAAAACCTGTGGGCACACCTCTTATTTTTCCTTTATCTTTGTGGAGTTCGTCCAATCTATCAAAACTTTCGCTCAATATTGTTTCTAAACTAGTTACGTCTTGTTTTATATGTCTCTTGCTAACTTCAAATAAACTTGTTTCGGCTTCCTCTATGAGTTCCTGTAGATTTTTAGCTTCATCATAGCCTAAACCTACTATGTCTTGGGATGATTTTATCAATCGGCGTCTTAGAGATTTTTGACTTACAATTTCGGCATATTGTTCTACGTGGGCGGCCGTTGGTACAAAATTAGTCAGTTCGGTCAAATACGAAGCACCTCCAACCATATCCAAAAAGCCCGTACTGCGAAGTTGATCAGAAAGCGTTAAAACATCTATAGGGCTATGCTTTTCGTATAGTTGAAGGACAGCTTCATAGATTCTCTTGTGGCGATCTTCGTAAAAATCCTCTTTTGACACTGTGTCGGCAATTTTTACTATGGCATCTGTGTCTATTAGGACAGCACCCAATAGCGAAGCCTCTGCTTCTGTGTTTTGGGGAGGTATTTTAGCTGCTTTATAATCCATTAGGTGCTCACTTAAGATTTTAGCACTTCAGCACTACCGAAAATATTGCTAATGTTTTCTAAATTAGAATTTTCTTCTTTTTTTGTTTTTGATGGTTTTGTGCCGACATCGACAATTTTATCCCCAATAGATGTCGTAACTGCGTAGTTTTCGTTTGTTATTTTAAAAATTGTATCTGCAATCATTTGTCGATTTTTTGTTTCGTTTATTCTTTTTTGATGAAACGAAAAAGAAAACTGTAGATCAATTTGATGGTCAGAAATGCTAACTTTTGCCATTCTAGCTATGCTATATAGCGTGTTGTGATGTTTTTTTATTTCTGTTAGTACTTTTGACCATAAATCGCTTTGGTTGAGGGTGTCGTCCGTGACTACTGAGTCGTATGTGGGTGTGTCATTGTTTTCTGTATCTGCAGGTTTATCGCTACGAATGTCTGTTATAGCTTTTTCTGGTTTTGGGTTTATGAGCGTTTGTTTTTGTGGTACATTTTGCAGTTCGTTTATGGACGTCGTTGCCTCAAATAACGCTATCTGCAGATAAGTAACAGGATCATTGGATGATGGTACTATGATGAGATCTTTCATCAAATTCGTCATTTGCTTGGACAAAACATTGCCGCTAGCTATCATAGAGCGTAATTCTTGGTTGATTTGAATGGCGATTTGCTGGGCAGTACCAACGTTGCTGGTTAATTCTACAAATAACTGGCTTGTAGTTTTGGTGTCTCCTAAAATCAGTGCTGCTACAATCTGTTTTATGCCGTCTTCGGATACTATACCTATCAGGTTTTCTATGTCAGCAACTTCTATTATTTTTCCTATGTTACTGGCTTGATCCAGGATACTGATACTGTCGCGCAATGACCCATCTCCATGTCGCGCTATTAATTTTAATGAGCCTTCGTCTATTTCGATTTTTTCTTTTTTGGCTATTTCTTTTAGGTGTTGCACCGCATCATCAATATTTATGGCATTAAATGTAAATCTTTGGGTACGGCTGACTATAGTTTCTGGTAGTTTATGTGCTTCAGTGGTGGCCAGCACAAATACTGCATGTTCGGGTGGCTCTTCAAGTGTTTTTAGAAGTGCGTTGAACGCTTCTTTCGTCAACATATGCACCTCGTCAATGATATAAACCTTGTATTTGGCGCTAGAAGGGGCCAGCTGTACTTTGTCGCGGAGTTCCCTAATTTCGTCTATTCTACGGTTACTGGCGGCATCAATTTCTATAATATCCAGATGAATCTGGTTTTCAGTATAAGGTAGGCCATTTATTTCGTGAGCCCATATCCTAGCAACGCTTGTTTTTCCGACTCCCCTTGGACCAGTAAATAAATATGCATGAGAAATACGATTATTTTTTAGGGCATTCATCAGGGTGTCGGTAATATGTTTTTGCCCGACAACTTCAGCCAAAGATTTTGAACGGTATTTTCTATAAAGCGCTTGTCCCATGTATAGACATTATACTTCAACTAATTGCTTCCGGATGTTGTTTTATCTGCTGTACCTATAGGTACTAATTATGGTATAAATTTCTGCTCAATAAAGGCTAAATTATTACAGAGCTGCTTCTAAAGCTGCCCACTCTGCATGAGTATCGTCTTCTGGCACGTTTATACTTACTTGGTCGCCTGGTTTGGCCTTAAAATAGGTAACACTGGCCAATAACACTCTAAAACTTCTGTCGGCTACTTCTACAAAATACTGACCAGTATCCTGTTTCAAGAGACCTACTAATTGTTTCCTTGGTATTGGTCCGATTTGTTTGTACAGCAATGCTCCGTCTTCAGCTATTGTCATTTTCAGGATGTCGCCTTGTACCAGTTTTGATTTGCTAGCGTAGTTTGCAGGTACTGGGTAGGTTTTAGCGTCAGATCCTACCATATTTTGGCCGTCAAAAACGCCTTCTATAATCCTTCCCATAGGGTCAGGTCGTATTTCTGAAGGATCCAAGGTATCGTCGCTACCTATTACGCTGGATAGCAATTCTTTTGCAGCAGCAAGGCTAGTCTCTGACTCCGCAATCAGAGCTTTTAATCTTTTTATTTGTTTGTCTGGGACGTCTGCCATTTTGTTTCCGTTGATCTCACGCAACTTTTCTTTTTATCTCTGATACAGTACCACGAAAGTAAAATCAAGTCAAAGAGTGTATGCAAAACTGTGGATAAATATTTAAAGCCCTCTTTGAATAGAGGGCTTTAAGATGTAGATTCTAGTTATAAACTAGTTCTACAGGAGCACTCTTCGATAGACTCAGAGTGCTCCTGTAAAGTTGACCTAGGCCAACTCTACTGTCGCACCGGCTGCTTCTAGAGCTGTTTTGGCTGCTTCGGCATCGTCTTTTTTGGCTTTTTCTAGTACAGTTTTTGGTGCACCATCTACGATTGCTTTGGCTTCGCCAAGTCCCAATCCTGTGATGTCTTTAACTGCTTTGATTACGGCAACTTTTTGGGCGCCTGAATCTTTTAGAATTACGTCATACTCTGATTTTGCTTCTTCTACAGGAGCTGCGTCGGCAGCTGGTCCAGCAGAAACAGCTACTGCAGCAGGTTCTATACCGTATTCATCTTTTAATATTTTTCCTAGTTCGTTTACTTCTAGAACACTTAGATTAACTAGTTGTTCTGCAAATTTTTTTAGATCTGCCATAATATATTTCTCCTTCTAATTAGTTTAATTACTTGCTTTGGTTTCTAATGCTTTCAGTAGGCCATGTAGGTCTCCTGATAGACCGCTCATTATTCCATGTACTGGTGAGTTTAGCGTATTGATGATTCCGGCTACTAGCTGTGCTTTGCTTGGCAATGCTGCCAGTGCTTTTACTTCGTCCGGTCCCAAAAAGGTACCTTCGGCAGTTATCGCCCCTACAAACTCTAGGCTGGCCTGAGTTTTTGCAAAGTTGGCTATAACTTGAGCTGGAGCTACTTCATCGACGCTGTTAAAAGCGTACAAAAGCATTCCGTTCAGTGCGCTTGTGTCCACATCCTTGAAACCTTCTGTGTTTTGGATCGCTTTTATGACCAATCGGTTTTTGATAACCTGCATGGTTGTGCCGTTATCTTTGCCTTCTTTTCGTAGTTGTTGCAGAGCTTTTACAGGAGTCCCGCGAAAAGCGGTTACAACTGTCATTTTAGAAGTAGCCAATAATTGACTAACTTCTGCCACTACATCATTCTTTTTGTCTTTTGTTAATGCCATAGATTTTGTCCTTGTTTAATTAAATATCGACCTTTTGGGTTGTAAAGGAACTAAAAAAGCCTTTGGGCTTACCAAAGACTTTTTTAAAATGCTCGAAAACAATAAGACAACTGTAAACGATTCATCCTAGGTGACATTCTTAGTTCGCTTTTGTTGCGTCCGTCACCGTCTTTGGTAAATCTCTACAATTTTACCTTATTATTAGCTTCCAGTCAAGGATATGCATGTATCTAAATCATCCAGGCATATTTGCCCAGTATTCATTGGGCACTCTAGGTATATCGGGTAAATCCGCCTCGCTTTCTGTGCCGGCATAACCTATTAGAGCTCTTCCCAAAGTTTTGTAGTTAGGAATTTGTTCTACGGTTACATTTTCTGTTTGTTCTGGCTCTGTGTAGTTTTCTTTCATAGTATTCTCCTCAAATTAAAAAATAGGCTTTTGGTTGAAGCCTATTTATTTTTTGGACTGTACTGTTCAGATACTAAGTATCTGAGGCTTCAACCAAACTGAAGCACAGCCCATATAGACTGAGTAGTGATCCATTTAGCTGAAAGATTTTCATACTGTAAATAATATATTATAAAAATAGTATTGACAACCATACTTTACAGGCGTACATTTTGTAATTGAAAGTAATTCAAACCACAGAAAAGTTGCAGTTCAAAAGGGTTGATCTCTCAATTCAATCCTCGCCAACTTTTTTGTAGTCTGAACTACAAAAAAATATTAATTCACAGGGTACAATGCACACGCATACTCTGTATCTAGGCGCTAGGAAAATGACAATTTTAGAAAAAAGTAAAGAAGAACAGCCAAAAAGGTCAACCGAACAAGCTGCACGTGAAGATGCAGATAGTTTGATGTGTCGCTACAGTCAAGTGGTGGAGGGTACTATAGATAAAATGACAGCGGTATTTGTTGTTGGCCCACATGATCTGGTCCACGAATACTGGCTAGAAGGATTGGGAGTTAATCCAGAAGATCTGCCTGTACTACCTAAAGAAAATGCTGAATTTACATTGGAATTATCAGAAAACACTATGAAATGTAGCATTTTTGTACAACCAGACGGTACGCCACATACTTTTGTATACAATGTGCAAAATAACCTCTAATTTGCGTTATTGGTCCAATGTTTCTAGTTTGTACTGAGTTGCTCTCTCAGCGGCTAGTCTGGTTAATTCAGGGTCTTCATCGTGGTTTACAAATTTCATGGCTTCTCCTATCATCGGGTGTTTTTCTGAAAGTATTTGGTGCATCTGTTTTACCAATTTGCGATAACCGGGATGACCTTGTGGTGTGGTACGAATTTCGTGTAAATGAAAGGCTTGCCTGGCGTTGTAGGTGACTGTCCAGCGCATTTTGTGCCCTAGCAGAGTGGCATATTGTGCTTCGTAATAATATCCAGACGCTTGCAATAAACCGTACAGTTGAAAAGACAGATCAAAACATTTTTCGTAAGTTTCTGAGAGTCCAGCTTCATTTATCAGTTCTGGAATATCGTAACCATACCTTGGGCTGAGTTGCTGCCATTGCAAATCATCAACCATTCTGTGCCTCTGCAGATCACGAAATATACCGTAATCGCAAACCAAATCCCAAGTATATCTAGCTTGCTCCATTGCTCTACCGGGCTTTTGCCGCCGGTTTAGTCTCTCTCCCATATAAGTTTCAAAAATAGTAATCTTTTCGTCTATCGACATTTTATCTACATTAACTTTTATGTCTGCCAAGGACATGCTGCTATGTTCGTACAGCATATGTGGAACCAAGTCTATTTCGTTTATTGGCCAATGTCTGACCAGAGTGACAGCTTCTGGCAAATATCCATATGTTTCGGGCAATAGTTTATCGGCCAGAGCAGCAACAGCACGACGAGTATTTGCAAAATAAGCTGTCATGGCTCCGCCACGGTCTGGTTTGTCTGCCCGCTCTAGAAAAATTGGTATAGTTTTTCGGGCTTCTACTAGTATGCTTTCGGCTGTTTGTCTGGCTTCTAAACTAGGGCTGGCTTTCAAGCGCATAATCATATGCTCCAGTGCCTGCCCACTAGCGTATATTCCCACTGTAGATTTAGCAGACACAGGCAGAGCCATTCGTGCCACGTCGCAGGCTTGGGCCCGAACAGCAGACCGCCAGGCTGGGTCTTGATCTGATTTTGCAGTTTTTGATTCGGCAGTAATATACTCAGTTAATTTCCTAACCATAATAGAGTACAGATCAAATATTTTATCACTTGCACTGACATATAAGGAGGTGGTATTTTCGTCTAATTCTGATGGCACAAAATAACTGTATTTTCCATTGGCATCTTTTTTATCATAGTAAATATATCTAGTTGATTGTTCTAGATAAGATGCCAGCCTGCCCCATTCTATTTGTTTTGTTAATAAATTGCTGGCTCCCTCTACGACTATGTGCTGTCCAGCCAATTGCTGTACCGAGTCGTCGCCGTAGGCAGTGATAACTCTACGCAGCAAATCAGTATCTTTGCCGCTAGTATTTGTAAATTCATCTAGTATTGTTACTCGCATATCGTCACTTCGGCGGCTCAGGCGTGCCATGGCTGCAGCTATAGTCATTGGACTGAGTTTGTCATAAAAACCATACACAGAGCCCTCTGTGTTTGTTACGGCCTCACCTAGAAACTTGTTTCCTTCTTCTGTAATAACAAAACTTCCATCTAATTGTTTCTCTAGATACGGATTAGTTATTTTGGTGTGAACTATTTCGTTCGGTGATTCTGCCGATATATCCAACTTAGGAGGCAGTAAAGGTTCGATGGTTTTCCAGAGCATGTCGTGTATGACTTCAATATGCAAAATAGTTCTATCGCGTACGCAGTCGATTCTGGCAAAGTCTTTTGGAAATAGTTGACACAAATCATCATAAACTTCAACAGATTTCTCCAAATGATCTATGTCAGCTTCATGCAGATCTCGTTTTTTGTCAGTATATGCTCTCTGGGGCTTTTTATCGACTAACGCCTGGGAAATATACGCTGGTACGCGTAAAATAAATGATTTGTCTGGACGAGGTATGTTCAATATCTGAAACTCCAAATTATCCAGCCAGATAAAATACCCCAACCGTTCTTCTTTGTTGTCAAATTTAGCGCCCTGATGGGCCATATTTGAGCCTGTAAACCTATTTGCTAGTACAACTTTCCCGGCGTCGAGGGCTTTTTGAATTTTGGTAGCTGCTTGGTATCTATCCAAAGCATAAAAAATCGAGCCGGTGTATGGTCCTACTTTTTCCATTGTTCCATATTCACCATTTAAGTATTTTTTTATAAAATAGCTAGAATCTTCGCTGTATTGAGGGAAATCAAAAGTTTCTACTTGGTAACCTTCTTTGGTCAATCTGTTTGCTAGTAGTTCAAACTGGGTACCTTTGCCAGACCCGTCCGTGCCTTCAATAACTATAAAACTTCCTTTTCGAACTAGAGACTGCGTTGTCATCGTGCTTTTAAACCTTGTATATCTTTCGGAAGATTTCTAGTATCTTTATAGGCTTTTGGCAGCATTTGTTCGGGAGTCCATTGTGCTATAAGTTCGTTCAAATCAGTGCCCGATTGATACTTTCCGCTAAAACCTTTGTCTCTGCCTTCGCCATAATTGCCTTCCACTGGACCTGTTTCATGAAATATAGCCTGCGCTATCCTCTCGCCAACGGGCAATAATATCGTTTCTTTGTTATTTAGGTTGTAGATTTCTAGAGTCAGCCTGTTGATATATCCTGGATCAACCCAGCCAGCATCAAAACATACAGCCACGCCATTTCTGCCCCAACTAGAGCGAGATTTTAATTCATACGCTCCAGGTGGTTTTATGCCAAAAAACTCGTGTGTGTGGGCCAAAATACGCTCTCCAGGTCCCAAAGGTATGATTGGATGATCCGGGGGGATACCTTTTAGTTGCTTAACTCCGTTTTGATCGCACCAATCTTTGTGGGCGATAGCTTTCTGTGGTCCAGAAAAATATCTTCTGACATCATTTTCATCAAAAGGATTATATATAGTCTGATGCCCGTCTTTTTCTGGCCGATAGTAGTAATAGCCCAGCGTTACGTCTAGACTGGCGTGTGCAACGTGTTTTGGGTCATGGGGTACACAAACTATATGCCCATCTCTTAGAGCTTCGTGAATTTGTGTGTTGCTATAAACTCCCATAATTCCTCCAATAGTTATACCTATTGTACGTTTTGTGCGAAGGCCGGTGCAAGCATTAGCATTATTTTAGTATCTTTTTTAATAAGCATTTCGGGCAGCGGATCATTAAATCTTCCCAGTTTGTTTGTTACGCTCTAGTGATATTTTAGATTCTCGCAACCCTGCTCTACTTGGATGTCCGAAGTTTAGTGAATATCTACATCGTAGAGGAAAAGTTTGTCGGGCAATTTACTAGCCACATAATCCAACAATGGTGCTGCATCATCAGCATTCTCATCAACCACACCGATATTTACATAAAGCTCCCTCTCGGGAAGTTCAATAGTTGACCCCGTTGCTTCACTCAGCATTTTAGAGAGCACTACCCTGTTGTCACTCATTGCGTCTTGACAATCTTCGCTAAGCTGACCACCCAACCATATAACTCCATTTTCAACTTCATACAGACGAGCACCGATTACAGCGACATTTATAAAGTCACTAAGGATTTTACCTTGACCTCTTTTATATCTTTGGAGAAAGTCTTCTAAGTCATCCCTATTTAGCTGTGGATGCTCAGATTGCAATGATTTGATTTCAGAACGCCGTACAAGCTCAATCGCGGACATGCCCAGAGTGGCATGTAGAACTACACCAACATCTTCTGCATAACTTCCAAGCTCGCGAACAAAAGATAGATCACCGTCTTTGGTTTTGTTTCCAACACCACGCTGAATAGAAAATGGACGTTCACTCATAATATATTTATTCTAACACATACCAGCTTTATTTTCAAGTTTATATAATGAGCTAATTAAGGTCTCACATTATAAGGTGTTAAATCCAACATTTTCAACCGGTAACACTTAGTCCGTCACACTAGATGACGGCAATACCTACAACAAGCAATAGTCATATGATAATTAGTAGCGTTATTTTTGGAACTATTTATTTAAATTGATTCTTTTGCAGTCGTATTTTTTAGCTAGATTTCCAGCCTTTATGTCAGCTAGAATTATTTTTGCAGCCAGTTTCAAGTCTGCAATGCTGGAATTGTTATCTACAACTGTATCGGGTTCTATCAGTCTACGCTGTGACTCTGTGGCGTCGGCCAAATCCTGCTCTGTGCTACCGTTTCGTTGAATCTGAACTATAACACCTCCGGCTTTGCGTATAGTTTGGGCATCGAAGGGGTACCTTATCCCGCCAACTACACCCAACATTTTATCTGAATCATTTAATCTGTGGATAATTTCCGTGGACCATATTCCAGGATTTATCTTTATGATCAAATAACCTCCCAGCCATTGCAGAAAATCCCGGTAGTTTTCTTTATTAGAAGCTGTAATTTTGATTTTAGATAATTCTGGATTTATCTGTAGTTTGTCCAAATATTCAAACAAATTATTATGCACAGAAATATCAGAGTCGTTTGGGGCTCCTTTTAGAGCCAAATCATTAAGGGTGCATTCAGTATGAGTAAATGTCTGCAAAATATCAGGCAAAAACCGTAGCCAATTATTTATAGATTGATAATCGTTTTTTGTAGGTAAAACAGTCAGGTGCTCGTTCAGTTTATTTGCTACTTCACAGACCAAATCGCCTATTTCCAGATGTATAGAACTAGTCGTAGCGCTTTCAAAAGCTTTGGCTAGGGTTGTTTTGCCGTGACCAATTGCTCCAGTTATCCCTATTATTACCATACTGCTATTGTATCAGGACAATGAAAAAAATATGCTAAACGGTGATCTCTAGCTTTACGCTGGGTCCCATAGAAGAAGTCAAAAACGCTGATTTAAAATAGATGCCTTTAACGCTAGCGGGTTTGGAAGCTTTTATGCTGTCCAAAATAGCCTGGGTGTTTACAGTCAGCTTTTCTACGCCAAAACTAGTTTTTCCTACGCCAATATGAACTATACCGGTCGTATCTACTCTGTATTCTATTTTTCCAGTTTTTGCCTCAGTGACAGCTTTGGATACATTTGGAGTAACAGTTCCACTTTTTGGGTTAGGCATCAGACCTTTTGGACCTAGGATACGTGCATATTTACCTAGTTTTGCCATCATAGACGGTGTAGAAATCAGGATATCAAAATCTATGATACCTTTGTCTAGTTGTTGCAAGAATTCGTCTCCACCAGCTATGTCTGCTCCAGCTTTTTTAGCTTTTTCTATATCATCACTGTCTGCAAAAACAGCTACTTTTATAGTTTTGCCTGTTCCGGAAGGCAAAACAACAGTTTGCCGTATATTTTGGTCAGCATGTCGTGGATCAACTCCCAAATTTACGTGGAGCTCTACTGTAGCGTCAAATTTAACTGGATTAGTTTTTATAACTAGGTCTAAAGCTTCTGCCAATGGGTACAGCTTTTCTTTATCGATTTGACCCGCAACAGCACGGTAAGCTTTGCTGCGACGTTCCAGAGTAGTTCTGGCACGAATAACAGGAGTTACCTTTGCAGGTGTATCGTCAGTAGCCGGAGTGGCTTTTCGTAGTTCTTTGGTTGTTTTATCGGCTTCTTCTTTGACTGACTTGGAGCTTCTTTTTCCTGCTTTAGCCGTTGGCGTAGCTTTTTCGGTTTTTGTAGCTTTTTTAGTAGAATCAGCTTTAGATATTTCAGTTTCAGTAATCAAAATATCTTCTTTTTTTGGTTTTGTATCTTTCAGTTCTGTAGTAGCTTTAGTCATGTTATTCCTTTCGTGGTACAAACCCCGATTATTAAAAGTTTCGGGTCCCACAAATTATATTAATATTACGCTATTTCAACACCCATACTACGGGCAGTACCGGCAATCATTTTTTTGACTGCGGGTATGTCGTCTGTGTTCATGTCTTTGGCTTTTATTTCTGCTATCTCTGTCAATTGCGTATCTGTTAATTTTTTAGTAATTTTTTCGCTATTCGGTTTTCCAGAGCCTTTTTTGATTCCTAATGCGTCTCTAATCAAATCGTCAGCAGGTGCGCTGACTACTCTAAAGCTCATAGATCTGTCTTCGTATATTGCTATATGAACTGTAACATTTTTGCCCATTTGGTCTTTGGTTTGTTCATTAAATGGAGTGATGAAGTCCATCATGTTTACGCCGTATTGGCCTAGGGTACTACCAACTGGTGGCGCAGCATTAGCCTGACCACCTTTTAGTTTCATTTTTAGATTTGCTTTTACAACTTTTCCAGCCATATTTGTCTCCTATAAATGCGCTTAATCTGATTAGTTGATCAGACTGAGTGCGTAACTCTTTTAGTTTACTATAAATTACCCCTGTTGTCCAGAGATAAAATCAGTTCAAAATTTAAACGCGTTTTACCTGCAAACTATCTAGCTCAACTGGCGTATCTCTGCCAAACATATTTACTAGTACTTTTAGCTTGCCTTTTTGGGCATCTATTTCGTTTATTGAACCGTCAAAACCTTTAAACGGACCGTCAGTTATGCTGACTACTTCGCCGATATTGAAATCAATTTTGTGTTTTGGTTCTTCACGACCCATACGTTTCATTATTTTTTCCATCTCTTCGTCTTCGATAGGTGTTGGTTCTGTACCGCTGCCCACAAAGCCAGTAACAGAAAGTGTATTTCTGACCATATACCAACTGGCTTCGTCCATTTTCATTTCGACCATGACATAGCCCTGAAAAATACGTTTTTCTACTACTTTTCTTTTGCCATTTTTTACTTCAATCATTTTTTCTTTTGGTACGATAACATTGAAAATCTTGTCATTCATATCCAAACTTTCGGCACGTTGTCTAATTGTTTCAGCTACTTTTTCTTCGTAACCGCTATAAGTATGGATGGCATACCAGTGTTTCTTTGTGTCATATCTGTTGATCATTGTCATTATCTCCCTATTTAAGTATAAATTTCTTGAAAACTTTATCTAAGCCATAATCTGTAATTGAGATTATCGCCCCAAAGACAAATGCAAATACGATAACTGCGCTCGTTAGTTTTCGTGTTTCTCTATTAGATGGCCATATAACCAGTCTGAGTTCCGACCATGCGCCTCTAAAATAGCGTGGCCATAGGACCAGTCCAATTATATGCAAAGTTTTTCTGACAGGCTTTTTATCAAATGGTCTCAGGATAGTTTTTATGAATACGCCTAAAAAGCTAAATTTTGAAACCGCACTGTGTATTCTGCGTCTTTCTGGTTTTGACTTTGGCACTTTACTAGCCTTGTCTCTGATGCTTTCCGTTTTCTTTGTGCTACGGGGTTGGATTGTTTTTTTAATAGCCACACTGTCTCCTAAAATTTAAAACACCTACAAAACTTGTAGATGTCGTCAAGTCAATAGTACCGCGAAACCAAAAGATAGTCAAACACTATTTAAGATTTGGTACAAATATCATAAAGGTAGATCCCACGTTTATCTCGGTTTCTACTTTGATTTCTGCATTTATCAATTTTGCGAGTTTCATAGTAACGTAGAGTCCCAGACCGGTGCCTTTGTTTTCTTTGGTACGAAAGTCAGCGCTACGAAAGAATTTATCAAAAACTTTATCTTTGTCTGTTTTGCTAATTCCTATCCCTGTATCCTGAACATAAAACTCTATACCGTTAGTTTTAGGAATAGCGCCAACCACGATATGGCCTGCTTGCGTATATTTTATAGAGTTAGTTATAAAATTTTGGAGTATTTCTGTTACATATAAACGACTAGATTGTAAAACTTCTAGTTTGGGGTCAAGGTGTGCTTTAATCTGCAATGATTTTTTTTGTGCTTCATCGGTGTAGCTCGCTACTAGTTCGTTGATTAACGAGTCAACATTTATGGGTTCAATATCAATTATTAGTTTGCCTCTTTCTGCTCTGGATAGTGTAGACAAATCGTTTATCATGCCTGCCAAAAATATTATTTGTGAATAGGTTTGTTTCAAAGATTCAGTTATAGGAGGACTGATATTTTGTTTTTCGAGTAAAAAAATAGCATTGCTGACGTTACCTTCTGCAATCGCAACAGGTGTTCTGAGTTCGTGACTGACAACGCTGATAAACTCATCCCTTTCCTCTTCCAGCGATTTTTCTCTGGTAATGTCCCTTATCAATATAACGTAGCCTCGCATTCCTTTTTTGCCATATCCCAATTTGACAGGAGCTATGCTGGTGTACAGATTTGCTATTTCTTCATTGGAGTACTTTATTCGCCACTCGCGGGATGCAGTAGAAGTATTTGTATTATCGATGATTGCGGATATATCAACCGGCTGATTGTTTTTATCTATCAAATTTAGGACGGTTCCTAGTGATTTTCCTGTCAGGGAACCATTTACATCCAATATATTCAGGGCGGCACCATTTGTCAGTACCACCGTTTTTGACTCATCTATTGCTATTACGCCGTCGCCCATACTATTTATCAGACTATTTAATCTTTCTCTTTCTAGGTCTGCGCTTTCGTTGATAGGGGGTACAATATCTTCGTTCATGATGCTTTTATCATACAGCGTAAGCGTTTTGGTTGCTACATTTCTAGAGTTGGTTTGTATTGCTTTATACTTTTTCGAGCGTTGGGCAGGTCGGTTACGTATTTATCTAGTTCTGACCAAAATTTTTTTCCGTGCGCCATGATTCTAGTGTGTACCAGCTCGTGTAGCAAAACATAATCTATAAGATTCCACGGTAACTCCAAGAGATAACAATTCAGGGTTATATTTTTGCTACTATCGCAGCTACCCCATCTAGAGCTCAGTTTTTTTATGACAACTGATTTGTATTCAAACCCATGTTTTTCTGCCAGATACTTTAGTTTTGGGGGTAATAGTTGGACAGATTCTTTTTTTAGCATTCTGACTATAGCCGTATTTGCTAGTTTTTGAACTTTATCATCGGTATAAAGACTACCGGCCGGCATCCAGATAATTATATTATTAGATACACTACTACTTCGCAGACTCTTGCCTTCCCTAAAAATTATATGATGTGCCTTGCCCACATTTGTATTATTTCTAATCATCGGTATCGCAGGACGGTGTTTGTTTATCCATTCGGCTTTATGCTTGGCATAGCCAATAGCTATAGCGTATGGCATCAGAGGCGGCATCCCAATTTTTACAACCCCACTAGGCGAGATACTAATCCGAATGTTTTTGTTGTTTTTTCTTCGCATCAGTATCAACGGCCCAATGCCCTCAACACTAACTTTTTTTTGACTCATCCTCTGATAGCTATATTTCTTCTGGTATCGTCATATCTACCACCACTTTGCATAGGAACCAGGTTTACCATGCCTGGTTTTACCATGTTATCTGTTGCGGTAGTCGCATTTATCAGACCTAAATCAAAGAATTTTTTCATAACAGCAGCACGTTGCATTTGATAATTGTGTTTACCACTTATTACGACGTAGTTTTCGTTTTGTTGTGGATTTTGCATTTTAGATAATTGATCGTCAAAGGATGTCCGGTCCATATCAGTATTAAATTTATCGTCTATTTTACGCCTATCACGCGATGCCACTCTAGTAAAAGCGCTTTCTACGTCTATCTGTATCCACACCAATAATGTTTGGGCTTTGGTCTTTATAATTTTTTGCTTTAAATTTTTGCGTTGTGAAATACTTTGGGCCGTAGAATCAAATATTACGCTGTTTCCAGCGTTTAAAAATTCTTCTACCATATAGTTTGTAAGATTACTGACTGTAGAATTTTCATCTTTGGAGTACGTGGGTTTTTCGAACACTTCATATCTAACTTTATCTGTTTGCAAATGAGCAGCATGAATGTCAATAGCCAGCTGACGACCAAAAAATGTTTTACCAGCCCCAGGAAAGCCGTACAGAATTATTAAAGTTGGTTTAGTCAAAACAGTTTTATTCATAAAGTATATTGTATAACACTTTATCGTTAAATTAAAAAATCCAAATGATTACATTATTGATGACAATTTAGCAATTTAAGAGTAGTATGTACCTGTTAATTAAAAACATAGGGGCGTAGTACAACGGTTAGTATAAAGGTCTCCAATCCTGAGCCCCGCGGGGCTCGGACGATTCCACGATGATTTAATCTATGTTTTACTTTTATACCTTACGATCATTAAAAGATAGTAACTTATACTATGGATATACATCTGATTTGACTAAAAGATTCAATCAGCACAATGATGGACTAGTTAAATCAACCAAACACAGGAGGCCTCTTCAGCTTGTATACTACGAAGCGTATACAGATGAAAAACAAGCCAGAGCAAGAGAAGCCATGTTCAAGAATAGTTCGTCTGCTAGAAAAAACCTGTACAATAGATTAGGTGTTTAGGGGCGTAGTACAACGGTTAGTATAAAGGTCTCCAAAACCTTAGATCGTGGTTCGATTCCACGCGCCCCTGCCAAAATAAAGAATCTACATTAGGTAGATTCTATTTATTTTAGCCATGATTTACTGTAACTAAAAAAAATTATAGAATTATTTTTTCTTTTTGACTTCGTTGCGACCCAGAGATTTCTTTGTTTCTACGTAGAGTACATGTTTACGCAGTACGGGGTCATATTTTCGCAGTTGGAGCTTGTCAGGCGTATTTATAGTATTTTTGGGCGTGTAATAGTGCCGGTGGCCACTTTCTTCGGACACCATACCTACCAGTTTTCGTTTTCCTTGTTTCTTTGCCATAGATACCTTTACTTTTCAAATATTCTTTAAATATATTAACAGATAAAGTTAGCTTTTTCAACTATAATTGTTGGAGCCGTCACCGAGAGTCGAACTCGGGACCCCTTCCTTACCATGGAAGTGCTCTACCACTGAGCTATGACGGCAAAATAACAGATGTGATTGTACCATTTTAGCCCAAAGTCATCAATTGTTTTCGGAATACTATACTCTGTTATATCGAAGGTCGCGGTTCTTTGAGCTCCACTAGTATCGTGTGCGTGTCTGTTGTGCCGATGTTCTCTCCAATATGAAACTGCTCGTCTTGCCAGCCGGCCTCGTGGGCTTTTTTGTTTACCACCTTCTCTTCGCCATTTACATACAGCTTTCTGTCAAAAGCCGACAGCGTAAAGGTCACGGTGTCTGGGTGGTGGTGGCGGGTTGTTTTTTCGCCGGGCTTGTCTTTGTATTCCAGCACCCTAACTCTATCGTTTTCAAAAATCATTTTGTATTTATCAGGGTCGCAGATAGTTGGGTCTGTACTGGCTGGGTGGCTGTTATCGTGGTTGTCATTATCATTTGGCTTCATTGTTTTGTCCTTTTTATATATATTAATTATTCGGTTTAGACATAAGAATAATATACCATTTAATTTATCTTGCCGGCTATTTTTTTGTTCTGGTTAGCGTCATCGTAATGAGGATTTTCTATAACGTCCTCATTGTAGCCTAACATCGTAAGCGCTCTCAGACTGCCCGCTCGAAAGCGCGAAGAGTGTAACTCGGCTTTGAGAAACTCTCCAACCATCTCATCTGCTGAAATTTTTTTTATCAGCTGCATGTAATTATTATACCTCAACCACTTTGATAAAATTTAGTTTGACCAATACCTACTCTTATCGTTATGCTTGGAATATGAATAATACTCTTCCTATCGATTTTAAAGACGAGCGAGGGCGAAAAGTTTTTAAAGCTGTAATAAAAAATCTTCCCGTAGGTGTTGAGGTTTACTTAATTGCGGGCAGTGTTCGTAACGCAATCGATAAATATTACCATAGTAACAGGAAACTATTTCAACGTGATTATGACCAAATTGTTACAAAGGGGAGCGACAAGTACCTTTCATATTTAATAGATCTAGGTTTTTATGAAGGGCGTATTCAGCGACCTACACAAAAAGTTCTAATTAAGTCTTTTGTTGGCAACAAAGACATAAGGGATTTTGCTAATAATCTTGTTTTTGACATAAATATTATGGACGGTACTGAAGCCATCGATAATCTTAAAAAGCATGTTGGACTAAAGTTAAACGGCAATGCAATTTCCATAAGAGACATTTTCTCTAGTGACTGGCAGGATAAACTCGTTTCATTACCAGGCGCTTTGAGTTCAATAGAAAACAAACAGCTGAAACTAAATAATGAAGGATATAAATACCAAGCGGCAAATCTATTTTCAGTAATAAGGTTTGTACATAATGGTTATGCTCCACCTTCTAAAGAAGAACTTACCTTGCTTATGCGAGAACTGCCCCGTGTTGAAGATGACCGCTACTTAAAAAATGTACAAAAAGTGTTTGATTATGTAGGTGGCGAAGACAATGCACGTAAGATTTGCCGTGAAATAGGCTTAGATATTGACATATTTGATAAAAAGGCAGTTATGAATAAAGTAAGTCAGGCTACAAATTAAAAGGACAACTTGAACTATCTAATATAATTAGCGTTAGTATTAGGAAGACATCTCTAAAATAGCTATCTAAAATCGCATACGCAAGATAGACCCTACTATTTACCCCTACGAATAACTGAGCTTTCAAAAAACCAGAGTTAATAATCTGAGCTGAGGTGCCTAGGCTTTAGTAACATTTTTCTTGCTTTGTGTGGACAGTCCTTGTTAATTTCCGATACTTACGATTGTTTTATATCTTAACAGCTATCGCCGCATTGTTGCGGTTACATATACGCTCAACTACTGTGTAGGGCAGGTTTTTTTGCCTAGAGCGGCATAAAATCCACACCAGCTAAATATGGCTTCAAAAAATGCAAAGCCAGAGAAGAAGAGTAGAAATGGGCTCCAGGAGGTTGTAATTGCCCAAAGTAGCAGCCCCACGCCGATAGCTACACGCAGCAAGCGGTCGGGGGTGCCGATATTTCTGACGGCTCCACGAGTAGTGCCCTTGGCAAACTTTTTTAGTAATGCATGGTAGGCAAATCCAAAAATAAACGCAAGTATGTACATAACTGCGATTAGCCCTAGCCCCAATGACGAAAATACGAATCCAGCTGGAGACTTGTTAAAGAAATCTTTTTTGATCTGCGGTATTAATGTGGTCGTACTCAGACTATCGCTTAGGCCAAACTTTTCTGTCTCTCCTATAGCAAGTGCGTATTTACTGTCGTTATTGGTGCTGGATACGCGGACCTCATATTTGCCTGGCCCGGCAGCTGCACTGTACTCGCCTCCCTTCCAGTACTTGTCGGCACCAAATGGCTCATAGAACTGTGTCCATGCAAACGAAATGCCATCTAGAACGGCGATTTGGTTGCCGTCTTTTAATACTATTACAGTTATATCTTTCTTTTGGCCTGCAATATCCGGAACCAAAATACCAACATAAAGGTCAAAGTCTTGGCTAGAGCTAATAGTATAAATATCTGGCACCCCTTCGAGCTTGGCGTAGTAGGCTTTCGAGATCTCCGGCTCCGTTACTACCGTTAGGCGATCTTCCACGATGCGAGGTTGGTGAGCCGATGCAATGCCCGGGCGTAGCAAAAATACCAATGCAAAAAGTGCGAGGCCAATGACGGGTAAAATTTTGCGTGTTTTTATGCTCATAATATATTGTAGTTTTTTAATTGGGCGTTCAACATATTAGCTGAACGCTGTTGCTACTTACGCTTATTATCTTACCACGCGACCATGTTTTTTTAGGTAGTTAGCCTAGCTTTCGTGATCAGTTGTTTTGTTTTTGTCTTTTAGTAAGAATATTGCTACGAAGAGCGTTATCCACCAAAAGAATATGCTTAATATGAACCAGCCCAAAAAGTTGTGTCCCTTTTGTTTGGCAACTGATGCTGGCCAGAATGCTACTAAAATACACAAAAATATCCAGAACATTAGCCAAACTATTGATAAGCTATAACCCAATATATTCAAAATCATTCAATCTACTCCTTTATTAATTATATTTATTACTATACACCAGTACTTATTAGGTCGCCACTAGTTTTGGCGGCTGGCAACAGTTTGCTTTTTTTTAATAAGCAATTCGGGTAGCGGATCATCAAATCTGACCAGTTAGGGTGTGTGTTGTGTTTTTGGTTAGTACTCTGTTCAATAATCTGACGATGGGTCTTTATCACAGTATTTTACGACACCGTCATAGAATTTTCCAGATTGTTGAGAATCTTGATCGTGGTCAATTTCGAACTTATCGTATACTCCAGCTGGGTACTCACTAGTGTCAATATAGCCGTATTTAGTTCTTAACTCGGCTTGTGCCTTGACCATTCTAAGATATGCAGCAGAATTATCACGAAGTTCCGCAGGAGCTGCATCTATTAGTGCTTGGACCTCTTTTACGTGCGTATTCCAGACTTTTTTTGTATTAGTCTCACCAATCACCCAATTAGCTGACAATTCACCAATCTGACTTTCGGCAGTTGCAATATTAATCCCAAAAAAACGTTCACAAAAAGTTAATGAAGCGTCTGATGACTGCCCTTCCTTGTTCGATTCAGCAAAATTAATAATTAGTGATACAGCAAGTAAAACAATGTAGATTATTAGTATGCCTATGATGGCTTTAATTCCAATGCTTTTGCGTTTAGTAGTTTGATTTGAGCTTTTTAGGGCATACCTTCGACCTAACCGTGCAAATAATAACGTCAATGCCGATATAGCTACCACCCCTAGAATTAATTCAGCAACTGACCTTACTTGTCGCGTGAGCACTGGGCTGACACCAAAAAGTGGCTCAAATGCAAAGGTTACCCTATAAAAAAGTCGTTGTATCAGAGTTAGTATCGAAAGTGATGCGAAAATTAATACAACATAAGCCAGCACTATTTCGATCTTAGTAATACGGCTAACAATGCTGGGGCTAGCAACATTACTTGGCGCTGCAGTGCTGCCTGGTAAGCCATCTTTAACGCGAGTTACGATTGTTTTCGTTGAAAATGCATTCAAGTAACCTATAATAAATATATTTATAAAAAACAATACAGGTACTGCGAAGAAAAATATGTTACTAACAATAAGTACTCCTACTATGTTGCCGCCAAAAAAGAATAAATTTAGTAATATTAGTATGACAAAGGCCAAGTATATACCTAGGCCAAGTCTATTGTATCTCTGCATTATGTGCTTCTGGGGTTGGTCAGGCTGTGCTGCTAAAACTTGTGATGTAATTGCAGTTGCAACAGGAGGATTTGATGGTAATGGAGTAGAAGGAACAGCAGGTACAGGTGTAGAATCTGAATTTTGATCTTGATGATCCATCGTACAATTTCTCCTTTATTATTATGCTTAATCATACCATGCGGCGGGCGGCAGTTATAGTAGGGCTTGTTTAGATTTTTAGGGAGTTAATAGTCAATTCCTATTAACGACTCACGCCGGTTATTATGCTTTTTTCTTGGTGGTAGCTAGTATGCTTTTTCGGTTTTTGTGTAGGCTCTTGATTTGAGAGTACAGCCCAAGTGTTGCAAAACCTATTGTTATCAATATGTTCTGCAGATTGTCTATGTAATACACTTTTGGATTCGTTAGGACACTAATCACAGTCCAAAATCTATCATACCCTTGGCTTATCATTAATTCCTGGTTTGCAGCATAATATCTTAATACATCCATGGCAATTCCAGCCTGGATGAAAAGTACCACACCCACAACGACCAACACTATCAATCTACGAAATCCTTTGACTGCCTCTGCTCTAGCACCAGCAGTATAAAATTGTACGACTAGGTACCCAAATAGCCATGAGGAAAGAGATGCAAAGAATCCAAAATAATAAAGAAATAAATATACAATCATAGCTATCGGGATTGCGCACGCTGCAAACAGTAATCCCCTCGTTACGTTTTCTTCATCTTGGTTATATGACTTATGAATCGCAGCAGTCTGTTCTGTTTTTGCAATTTTCGCTGTAGCAATACGCGTTGTACTTGCAATTTTCGCTGCAGCAATGCGCTCATTCTTTGCAGTCAATATTTTTTGAAGTGGTTTGTTGCTTGTTTTAACAAAGAAAATCAAAAAGTAACAAAAATACAAGGCTGGTGTTACCATTGCTACCGTAAATATTAATCCTGTCCAATTGCTATCTCTCAGTTTTGGAGGCAAGAACCCTATTCCTACAAGTACTAAAATTAACGACGTATAGTATGCCGTCCACGTTAAAACGTTCCGCCGAGAGCTCAATATTTTCCAAAACTTTTGCTGATGCTCTTTAGACAATTTTGTATACTCGGCATATTCTTGATCATTCATGTTGTATCTAGGCATAAGATTATCTCCTTACATACGGTATTTGTATCATACCACGCGGCGTGCGGCAGCTATAGTAGGGCTTACCTAAATATTTAGATAGGCGTGTTCGGTAAAGGTCCAGGTATTGCCGAGCTCATCACTTTGCAGCAAAAGGCTTGTCCCGACCGCAGGACTAGCAGTCGAATAGAGCGAACCTGGTGGATTAATGAAAGATGAAGCCGTTCCGCTAGTAATGTTATAGGGAGAGTCCTTGGTAGGGTCGATTGCCAGACCATTTGAATCCTGTGGTTGACCCAAGCCGTTTACGCCAGACGGGTAGCTAACCGCAGGGTTATTTGAGTAGCCGGGGCTTGGCGGGCTTGATATAATCGAAACCTCAACCCACTGCCTCTTTGCTCCCGCATTTTCTTTGACTAATCTAATTTGGTAGATTCCAGCATCTAGGTTAGTTGTATCTGTATAATAGTCGGCAAACTTAACGATCATCCTATAGATTTTGTATTTGCTGTCTGAGGTTACTGTATTTGAATAATAAATATCCGATAACAGTCTGTCATAATTACCAATCAGTATAGCTGGGCCTGTGTCGTGGTTTATGCTCACTATTGATGAATTAAATACTGCGCCGAAGGTTAGTGCATTATTTGAATTCCAAAATATAGTATTGGCTAGCCCGTGGTTAGTACCAAAAAAGTAGAAGTCGTTACCATTCAAGGGCATAGGTACGAAACTGTCATCCAAAACTCCTGGTATCGGCGACGTGCCACCATAGCCTGAATCGTAGATAGCGGTAAGGTCTATTTGAGTAAGTCCAGCCGTACTAGCCGAAACTGTCCTGTCCGATAAAACTATTTGTGGAGATTCTACTGGAGTGGGCGTGGGGGTCGGAGTTGGTGCGGGTGTTGGAGTTGGTGCGGGTGTTGGAGTGGTAGTTTTTTTGCGTACATAGGTCACCACAGGGTCAGTAGCTGGCGTGGCAGTAGGCTCGGTGGTGTCTGGCTTTGTCTGGCTAGGCGGCGTGGTGGTAGGAGCCGGTGTGGGCGCAATGGTTGGACTAGAGCTACTAAACGCTCCAAAAGCCACGCCAGAAATCACGGCCAGCGCCACAACTGCCATGCCGGTGCTAATAAGCGTATTTTTTTTAGCAAAACCGATCACGTTAGCTAGCAAATTAGAAATTAGGTTATTGGGTTTAGCCATAAGTATTTATAATAACACGCGGCGGGTGGCAGTTATAGTAGGGTTGTGAATTTTGGGGTTTAGTGTTTGGGGTTATTTGCAGCAGGAATATAGACTATAATAATGCTATGCAAAAAAATAAAATCAAAGTACACCGAGGCGATATAACAAAGCTGGAGGTTGATTGTATTGTTAATGCTGCAAACACTCAACTTTTAGGTGGCTCTGGTGTATGCGGGGCTATTTTTGATGCTGCTGGGTGGCACGAAATGGCCGAGGCCTGCACCACCATTGGTATTTGCGAGACTGGCGAGGCAGTAATTACTCCTGGATTCAATTTGCCTGCTAAATATGTTGTGCACGCGGTAGGGCCAATTTATGATAACAGTCGCAACACCTCAGAGCTGCTAAAGAGCGCCTACTTACAGTCCTTGTGGCTAGCCGAGCAAAGTGGCTCAAGCTCCATTGCTTTCCCACTAATTTCAGCTGGCGTTTATGGCTATCCAAAAGAAGAAGCTATCGATCTAGCACATGAGGCCATACACAGCTACCAGCAAGAGTCAGTCGCCCCAATTAGCGAAATAATTATTTGCGCATACAGCGACGAGGATTATGAATTGCTTACCAACAAGACTCGCATTTTTTACACTTCACAAAAGTAGCAGTATCTTATCTAGTGCTGAACTTGGGGCGAGTCGATGTCAAGCTGTTGGGCCGGTCTTACCACGCGGCGGGCGGCAGTTATAGTAGGGAGATGATTATGGGGTTTTGGGGCAGCCATAACGTTAATCTGCAGTTAAAACTTCTTGCACAATGCCCTGTACACTATCGCCTTCACTGGGGGCTATAGGGGCATGCTCACTATTCGAGCTGTTCGGCAAAAGAAATCGCACGCCGTCTTTACGAGGCCCATATACTTTTATTGTCACATTGTCACCTAAGAGTGCAACCACCCTGTCACCAGTGTCGGCCTTTAATTGCTGACGACAGAGTACTAAATCGCCATCATTTATTCCGGCAAGGTTCATCGAGTCACCAATCGCACGTAGTATGAAGTAATTGTAGCCGGGTCTAATTTTGCTTTTTTCGACTTCAATATATTCTTCAATATTCTCTTCCCCGAGCATTGGGTTGCCACAAGGGGCAGAACCAACCAAAGGTATTCCGACCATTTTCATTTTAAGGAAGTCCAATACTTTATTTTCACTATAAAATACTTCAGCCAGCGGCTCTTGAGCAGTTTCTTGGTTTAACAGCATCTTAAAATAATTCCTGAGATTTTCATCAACAATATATACATAGGTACCTTTTATACCACGAGTAAGCAATGTTCTGTATATATTCTTAATATACCGCTCTAGCTCATCAGGGTCCGTAACACCAGCATGCCCATTGCGATCACAGTATTTACTTCTATCTACCGTTATTCGTTTATTTTTCTCATCATAATAAAGCTCGGGGCCTATAATCACACCCACATAGTTCATTCCATAGCCCTGTACTGTATGAATACACCCCACTTCATTAATAGCACCAGTTGAGTTCACCCAGTCCTTTGTTTTATTATTCCACCTTAATTTATAACCATTGATCTCAATATCATAATCTTGTTTTGGGCCAGGACTTGCTGGATTAGTAAACCATGGCCATGCAAAACCTGCAACAAGGCGAGAGAGTCCGTGCTCTTTATCTCTAAGCCTGATCGCGTGGTGCATTTCTGCGACATCATCAAATATTTGAAATTCATAATTATTTAGTTTTGTGCTAATAATTTCCCTTTGATTAAGTATAGCTTCGACTAGTAGAACATATTCTTCACCAGCCTGTATGCGCATCTGTTTTGTGAGCGTATAAAATTGCGCACCCTTGCTACGTAAATCTATGTCATGAATGTCTGAGGGCAAAACACTCTGTCCTTGATCATAAAACAAGACCTGACGCTTTGAACTCCCAAGAATCCAGTCAAGTTGAGTGGATTCTTTTGAAAGCCCAAGTTTTTTATTAACATTATCAAATGCTCCAAATCCAGCGCCGAGGTTTCTTCTCTTTTTAAGTCTGTGCGCCTCATCAACAATTACAAGATCGTATGCCTCTTTTGCTACCCCGCTAGGTCCAATCACCATATTTGCTTTAAGGCCGGCTGTTGCACGGAAAACCTGCTGTATTGTCCCGCGCAAGCTCGACATTGGCGCCACAAGCGCAATCTTTAAATGTTTTGTGCTTCGTCTATCTTTCAAATACTTCACAAGATATGTGGCGAGGATTGTTTTCCCGGTGCCTGGTGCACCTTCTACTACATACGTTTTGGCATTATCCTTTTCAATATCTTCAACCAACTGCTTAACAAAATCGTGTTGTTCTTCAGTCAATGACTTATATGGTGAGTATTTGAATAGGTCACTATTTTCTATCTCATAAACTTCTTTTTGAACAAGTTTTTTCTCAATCAGTTCTTTCCAGATAACTTCACATTTTGCCTGGTACTCATCCCTTTGATAGTAGTTGTGATCACGTATACCGTCATTTCTATTTTGCAATAAAAAAGTACCCTCAGCGGCAAGATGTGTTATAAGAAATGATTCTATATCTAAAGCGGCAGACTTGTTATATGTTTCATCTGTAATAATATGAGCATTTTTTAACCTCTTTCTGTCGGGATTTTCATAGTGCTGCCTGCTTCGGTTATAAAAATTCGTGGTTTCACCGACGTATGCTTCGTTATTTGACTCAAGTATATAGACAACAGGCCAGTCACGGCCGTAATGATAATCACGCACCTCGTCAAAACCTATTGGGCTGAAATCAAATGTTATTATTTGCGCCATGCGCTATAGCTCAGTATATTTCTTATGGTTACCCTTGGCTTTTTCAATCGAATATTTACCTTCATTGTGTTTCATCTTTTTTTCAAAGCTTTCAGTAATATCCACATCTATATCATTGGCCATCAGTAGTACCCAGTACATAACATCGGCAAGCTCGTCTGCTATTGATGACTTGTTTTTTTTGATGTAATCACTTATTTCCTCACTGTCTTTCCATTGAAAGTGCTCAAGCAATTCAGATGCTTCAAGATTTAACGAAATAGCCATATCTTTTGGGTTATGAAATTGTTTCCAATCGCGTGCGTCGCGGAAATCGATTACTCGCTTTTGCATCTTTTCGAGTTCGCTCATCTCCCCGCCCCCAACATAATTCGGTAGTAATTCTTCATCGCTTCATTATACCCCTTTTGCCCCGGCCGGCGCTAGGCGCTAGTTGGTAGCGCTCAGGGTGCCTAGAACTATTATCCAGGCTAGTAACGATTTGGCGATAAGGCTCAACCAAATGTAGGTTCGCTCGCCATAGACGTAGTTTTTCCATTTGCCAATCTGTTTGTACTGCAGCCACATATTGATAGCAAAGGTATTAAATAGCAAAAATGTTACCACAAAACCTAGCTGGGCGTACCATGGTATAGAATCGGCAATGTTGTTGGTACTGGCCCAAAAGTAAATACCTCCGATTATCCAGGGTACTATGCCGGCGATAATGCCGATATTGAATGGAAACCAAGATGTTTTATTGGTTAGCTGATTGTAGCGCTCCATCTCTAAGCCCCAGATATTCATCAAAAAATTCAGAGTAAAAACAAAAACTACGCTTGGCAGCTCGATTAGTCCACCCATCATCAGTAGCGCTGTAATCATCAGCGACGAACTAATGGAGTACTCTAGCCAGCGCATTGGATTGATACCATTTTTTATATTTGCCTCGTAGCGTCGAACGTACAATGGCGAAGCAACAAAAAAGTGAAAAAACGCTGCCACCAGCAAAAATAGTGGGCCAACAATGGCTATTGGTACCCTAACTAGCGTTTCGGTTACCACAGCATATTCTCCATTGGGATCTATATCAAAAAATCTAGTAATAATAGGTAGCTTTAAGGCGTAATTTAAAATTATCAGCATGGCTGATGCTTGCACTAGATGCACAGAGCCCATAATAAAATTGAATCGCTGTAGTTTTTTGCCTTGATCTGTTTTTGGTTTCATCATAATTTATTTTAGCATAAGATTTTTATAATATAGATATCCAATGCAAAAACGACTATAATATTGAATATGTCTAAACAAACTACCTCTGAAGCAGTTGATACAGCCCTACACTTCAAGTGGGTGGTGCTAACAGCCTTATCTGTGATTGCTACTGGATCGGTCTTTTATCATAGGTTCCTGCACTTGAGCTGGATAGACGCGGTTTATTTTTCGGTGATCACTATTACCACCGTGGGTTACGGCGATATTCACCCCACCACACCAGGCACCAAGCTATTTACGATATTTTATGTGCTGATAGGCGTTGGTATTATTGCTGCCAGCCTCAATATTCTGGTGCGCATTGCAGCCCAAAAACGACTCCAAAAAAAAGCACTCAAAAATAAATAGAATTATTCAGGCCCTTTAATAAAAAATCGCCCTTAATACAGATAAGAGCGAAATAAATAATATTAATCTAGGCGCATATCGAGCGGGAGCTCGACAATACTTGGGTACGGAATAGCTATGTCATCTTCAAACAAAGGGATAAAAGCTCCCCATGAGGTCATTACGAACCTGTTGGTCTCAACCAGGTCTTCGATAGTATCAAGGTAAGGCGAGTCGGCCGGATCGTCGAGGTCTATCTCGGTGCCCCAATAATACGTCTCGGGACGAGTCAGCGCATGTTGCAATAATTCACCTAGCTCAAAAATCGAATTTTTTAGACCGGGAGCAATTTAAAAACCCGTCAAATGTCGGATTGTTAAATTGGTGCAGGGTGTAGGATAGCGGACTTCGTCCTTTATCCATTCCGGCGTGCTCGATGCAAGCATCTGCGCGCGTCCTCATTCCACCGAACCACGGCTACGCCGTACGGTTCGTATCCTACAGCCCGGAACCATATAAAAAGTCGGGTACAATACCCGACTCTTTATATGGTGCAGGGTGTAGGATTCGAACCTACGAAGGCATAAGCCGACAGATTTACAGTCTGTTGTGTTTGACCGCTTCACTAACCCTGCATGAGATAATTCTTGGAGCCGACGGAGGGAGTCGAACCCACGACCCGCTGTTTACAAAACAGCCGCTCTGACCACTGAGCTACGTCGGCAACTCGTACTAAATTGTATCAAAACAGGGGTTAAATAACAACACGTTTAGGTCTGTGCAACCTTTTTGTTTTGCCAGCCGGAACTATCAATCTTTTAAGTTTGTCTTTTGCCAGGTCTGCTTCTATCTGCATATCCAGGTTTTCGTATGTGCGGATGAGCAACGAGTAGCTTTCTTGATTTGGTTCTAATTCTACTGCTCGTTCTATTTCCTTTAGCATCAATTTAGTGTTTCCTATTTTTTCCTGTACTTTGGCGTAGGCAATGTGCCTGGCAGCCATGTCTTCTTCGTTTTTTAGGGCTTCCTCGAACGCAATAGCGGCTCTGGAGTAGTTTTCTGTTTCGTAATAGATCAAACCTAGGTTATGAAGGCTAGAAGCAGTGGGTTCTATGCTGCTGGCTATTTCAAAGCAGTCGATGGCGTCCTTGTATTCCTTTTGTTTGGCATAGAGTATGCCCAGCCTGTTATAGGCTGCAGCGTTTTTTTGGTCGATTTTTAGGATGGATAATAGTGCCTTTTCTGCACGAAGAAATCTGTTTTCCCTCATACCTTGGTGTGCTATATCCCAAAGTTTTCCTACTTTGTAGCTAATGCTCCTGGGCAATATAGTTAGTTCTTCGTCTCTGACAACTACACTTTTATAGGCCAAGAAACTAAAGCCCATAATCAGTGCTATTTCGTACATATGCAAACTATTATACTACAAATTAAGCAACAAATCAGTAGCTAGGAGTTTTAGGTTTGGCGAGTTTTCCAGTCTGGAAATAGTTTGGCTAGATATCTTTAGGATCCTTAGCCAACGTGAAATATCCTTTTTGTTCCCCTTTGCGGATGCAGACAATAGGGCTGATTTGGAAATTTGAACCAGAACAAATACTACACTCCTAAAAAATTCCTTGTCTACAGCCAACGTATCCCTTTGCAATAACTTTTCGTAGGTAGGTATGGTTAATAAGGTTTTTGCTAGTTGAAGCTGTTCAAAAAGTGGGTGAATAGAGCCTTGATTTATTAAATCCGCCATCAAACCTACTGAACCACCGGAAATATTGTAGGTTTTATCAAAATCCTCGTCGAAAGTTTTGTCAAAATATTCTGCAGAATCTTTGTGGTTTGGGTTGAAAATATTTATATGTTTGGTCCTGGAATAGATAGTAGCCAATATGTTGTTTGATCGGATGCCTGTCAGCACAATAGCTGTGCCAAATGGTGGCTCTTCTAGCGTTTTCAGTAGTGCGTTTTGGGCTGGTATGGTCATAAAATGTATGTTTTCTATCAATATAGCTCTGTTAAAGGTTTTTGATAATCCGACTGTTTTGAGCTGCAAGAAAGTATGTATGTTTCTGATCTCTTCTATGCCGATGGTATCCTTAACATCTACTATATGCATAAAATATGGGTTATCTTGGATTTGGTCGACGTCACTACCCAGCAAATCAGATATAAATGATAGCCCGACGGTTCTCTTTCCGCTATTTAGTGGTCCTAGAACTAACCATGCCTGCCCATTACCACCTAGAGCTCTGGTGTATGACGATCTAGTTTGCGGGTGAAGTAGGAGTTCCATTGTTGTCAATTATAGCCTGAAAACTTTCTGGAACGTCAACATGAAAAGTTTTCCTCTGTTTGTTTGGCAATGTTAGCTCTAGTTCGCTAGCGTGCAAGTACATTCTGTCTGCACTTTGTCCGCCATAAATTGTGTCGCCCAATATAGGGTGTTTTAGGTACTTTAGGTGGACACGTAACTGGTGAGTTCGACCTGTGGTTGGCTTTAGTTCCAAAAGCTGATAATCAGCCGATGTACCCACTACCTTGTAGTGCGTTTGAGCTGTTTTGCCCGAAGGACTGGCTCGGAATGTTTTGGGATTTCTGGGATGACGTTCTATGGGAATATCTATGACAGCTTCCTGTGGATTCATGTGTCCTAGGACGACTGCGTAATAAGTTTTTTTGACTTTTCTCTGGCTGAACTGTTTTTGGAACCAGGCAAGTGTTTCTGGGTTTTTGGCACATATGATGACGCCTGAGGTTGCCCTATCCAATCTGTGAACAATACCGCTCCTGTCGCCTCCCATACGCTCTGTTTTGGAGTGGATGAATGTGGCTACAGTACCTTCTGGGTTAAATGCGCCTTTGCTATGAGTCAAAACACCCGCTGGTTTGTTAATGACTAGACAGTCTGCGTCCTCAAAAATAATATCTAGCGAAATATCTGGTATTTCCTGCAAAGATTTTAGGTCTATCATGACTGTTATGTGGTCCCCATTGCGAACTTTGTATTTAGTTTTTTGGAGTTCTTTGTTTACCAACACATCGCCACTATCGCATAGTTTTTTTATGACAGAACGACTGTAGTCAGATAGTTTATTTGCCAGAAAGACATCTAGTCTGGTGCCAGAATCTGTCTCTAGCGCTAAAAATTCAATCATTATTTTCGCAAGCCAATAGCTTTTTGGATTTGTAGAAGTTTTTTGTTAGCAATTATATTCATAGATTTTTCTCCTGCTTCCAAATGACCTAGTATTTTAGAATCATCCAAATTTTTCATTTTTGTCTGTAAATTTGTTAGAAATTCTTCGACTTGCCCGGCGACAATAGATTTTAGTTCGCCGTAATTTGTTTTGCCGGTCATAGCTTTGGCTACTTCTTCTATAGGTTTTTCTGATAAAAGTGCAGATATACAGAGTAGATTTGAGATGCCGGGTTGATTTTCCCAGTCTAGGTTTATAACTCCCACAGAATCAGTTGTGGCTGCCATAACTTTTTTGGCTGCATCGCTGGGAATGTCGTTTAGCAGTATAGTGCCCGCAGGATCATTTATGGATTTGCTCATTTTTTTGTCTGGGTGTTTTAATGACATGATTCGAAGGCTGGAATCTCTGTCTATGAACTTTTGTTGAGATTTGGTGTCATTTGGAACAGTAAATATTTCGCCAAATTGGTTATTTAGACGTTGAGCAAGTGTTCTAGTTAGCTCTAAATGCTGGCGCTGATCTTCGCCGACAGGAATCCACTTTGCATCGTAGAGCAGTATGTCTGATGCCATCAAAATGGGATAATTGAATAGTCCGACACTGACTCTGTCATCGCCCAATTGGGAACTCTTGTCTTTAAATTCTACCATTCGATTGGCTTCACCAAATCCAGTAAAACAGCCAAGTATCCAGGCCATTTCGCTATGCGCAGGAACGTAGCTTTGTCTGTAAATATTTACATTTTCGTGTTCAATGGGTAGCCCACACGCAACATATAACTTTATGTTTTGCAGGGTTCTGTCAAACAAAGAGTCGTACTCCGTAGGTGTAGTAAACGAGTGTAAATCTGGAACAAACATATTTATGCAGTGAGTTTTTGAATATTTGATAGCAGATTGGATCATTGGCTGTATAGCACCCAAATAATTACCCAAATGTGGCGTATCGTTGGAACGTATTCCTGTCAGTATTGTTTCTTTGTTCATATACTTATATTATAACTGATAAACAAAAATCCTGACAAAATATGACAGGATTTTTGTATAAAAGTAATAGAAATTAACGTTTTGTAAACTGACGTTGTTTTCGGGCTCCTTTGAGTCCAAATTTCTTTCTTTCTTTTTCGCGGGGATCTCTGCCCAATAAATCTGCTCGTCGAAGAGTGCTCTTTAGGTCTTCGTCCATAACTGTCAGAGCTTTTGCTATACCTAGTCGGATGGCATCTACTTGACCGGCGTGTCCACCACCGCTGACAACCACAGTAACATCGTATTTGCCCTGCATATCTAGCAGTACAAAAGGTTTGTTTATTTCGTGTAGCATGGCTTTGCTGTTTGCAAAATAGTCACCGGCAATCATACCGTTGATAGTTATAGTGCCTTTGCCTGGCAGAACACGAACTCGTGCTGTCGCGCTTTTGCGTCGACCCAATGCATAAAAGTAGTGTTTTAGATTTGCCATGTTATTTCCCTGCCTTTAAATCATATTTTGTTGGAGTCTGTGCTGAATGTTTGTGATCCATACCTGCGTAAACTTTTAATCGCAGAAGTCTGCCGTCTCTGAGTTTGTTTACTGGTAGCATCCCACGAATAGCCTTGATAATAGGCTTTGTGGGGTCTTTTGCCATGACTTCACTTAGTTTTGCTTCTTTTAGCCCACCTGGATAATGGCTGTGGTGGTAGTACATTTTTTTGTTTATTTTGTCGCCTGTGACTACTAGGTTTTCTGCATTTATGACTACGACAAAATCTCCACAATCGGTGTGGTGCGTAAACATAGGTTTTCCTTTGCCTGTCAAAAGGGTTGCTACCTGAGTTGCCAAGCGTCCTAGTGGAACTTCGCTGGCGTCTACAACGTACCATTTACGGATTACATCAGTAGCTTTTGCGCTATAAGTTTTCATTATTTAGTCTCTTTCTTTGCTACTTTGGCTGTGGTCTTGGGTTTCTTTGGTGAAATTGTTTTTGGTGTTACGGTTTTAGGAATTTTAGGCGTAGTTTTCTCTGCATTTTCTGAAATATCATCAACAAAACTGACGCGAGCCAGCTGGGTATTGTCTCCTCGACGCAACGATGTACGAACTATCCGCAAATGTCCACTATTTCTACCGGCTAATTTAGGAGCTATTTCATCAACAAGTTTGTGTGCACTTTCGATTGTTTGTAAGCTGCTGATTACTTGACGTCTGCTGTGCAAATCGCCTTTTTTGGCCTTGGTAATTAGCTTTTCAAAAAAGGGTACTATTTCCTTGGCTTTCATGAGGGTAGTTTCTATAGACTCGTATTTTACGAGCGAGTCAGCCAGACCTGCCATCAACGCTTCGCGTTGGTCGCGTTCTCTGTGAAATTTTCTACCTTTGTATCCGTGACGATGCATATTTTATAGCTCCAGCTCTGCCATCTTCTCTTTAACTTCATCTAGCGCTTTGCTACCAAAACCTTTTAGTTCTTTTAGCTCGGATTCGCTCAGGCCAAATAAATCTTTTAGGGTATGGATATCGTTGTTTACTAGTGCGTTAGATGTTCGGGCAGTCAGGTTTAGGTCTTCTATGCTAGTCAGTAGCTCTGAATTTTCGTCTTCTATATCGTTAGCAACGGATGACGCTGTCAACGGTAGTGCAACTTCTACTCGAGTCTGTCCTGCCAGGGCAGTGTATTGGTTTACTAGTATTGCTGCGGCTTCCTCAAAGGCATCTCTGGGTGTTATAGAGCCGTCAGTGTCGACAGTCAGCATCAACTTGTCTAGATCAGTTACTCGTCCAACACGAGTGTTTTCTACTTTGTAGCGAACTCTTAGTACTGGAGTAAATATTGCGTCAACTGCTATCATATCGCTAGCTTTGTTGGCGGTAACTTCTTCTATAGTTCTGTATCCACGACCTGTCTCTACTACAATGTCTATAATAAATGAAACTTTGTCGTCTTCTATGTTTGCTATGACAAAATCTGGGTTAACGATTTCTACATCGGCTGTAGTTTGGATGTCTTTGGCAGTAACTTTTCCTTTGCCCTTTTTTACAATCCTGAGGGTATGAGAATCTGCTTCTCCAAATATACGAAAACAAATACTTTTTAGGTTAAGCATTATTTCTACGACGTCTTCTTTGATGCCGTTTACAGTGGTAAACTCATGAGTAGCGCCTTCTATTTTAAATGCAGTAACAGCGGCTCCTGAAATACTAGATAACAGAACACGGCGCAAACTGTTTCCCAAAGTCATACCGTAACCGGTGTGCAATGGTTCGATGACAAACGTAGCGCTTGTAGGGCTGTGATCGTCTGTGCTGACGAGTCCTGGTGTGTTAATAGTTTTTGACATAATAATTGTAACCTCTCTTTTTAACGTGAATAATATTCCACGATTAGTTGTTCGTTAATATCTGGTTCCGCCTCTGTTCGAGTTGGTAAACCGGTGATAGTTATTTCAAATTTCTTGCGGTTAACTTTTATCCAACTAGGCACTTCTGCCGGAGCTGGGCTAACATCGTCAATGCTTTTGAAATACTGATTTGTTTTACTACGGTCCCTAAGAACCAGAACATCGCCGGCAACTAGCCGAATAGAAGGTATGTCGACGCGACGGCCGTTTAGGTTGAAATGTCCATGAGTAACTAGCTGACGTGATGCTCGACGACTGGAGGCCAGACCCGCTCTGTATACTGCGTTGTCGGCTCTCTGTTCTAAGAATTGAAGCAATAGTTCCCCAGATTGGCCTTTTTTGCGGGAAGCTTCTGTCATCAGATTGGCAAACTGTCGCTCTAAAAGTCCGTATAACCTCTTAACCTTTTGCTTTTCGCGTAGTTGGAGGGAATATTGGCTGGCCTTGTTGCGTTGGTTTCGACCTCCATGATTGCCAGGTATAGTCGAACGACGAGCCATAGCTTTGTGAGCTTTAGGGTGCAATGCATAGCCTTCTCTTCGGCTCATTTTTACAATTGATTGTGTATCGCGTGCCATATTATTAAATCCTCCGTGCCTTTGGTGGTCTGACGCCACCGTGTGGAACGCCTGTTACGTCTTTTATAGAATCTACACTAATGTCTAAACCTTGTAGTCCGCGGATTGCTGATTCTCTGCCAAGCCCGACGCCTTTGACATACACAACAACTTTGGAAACTCCATACTGTTGTTTTGCTAGCTGTCCTGCTTTTTCCATAGCCACCTGTGCAGCGTAGGCAGTGCCTTTTTTTGATCCATGAAAACCACAGGCTCCGGCGCTAGAAGCTGTCAATGCGCCTCCAGATAGGTCTGAAAAGGTAACTATGGTGTTGTTGAAGGTAGCAAAGATGTGAACTTGTGCCGACGGTACTGATCGTTTTACTTTTCGTTTTTTAGGAGCAGCAGTTTTAACTTCAGCCGTAGGAGTCGTTGTGACTTTTTCTTCTGTTGGGATTTCTGTAGTAGTTGGGGTTATTGTATCAGTCATAATAGTCCTAATTAAGTTTTGCTAGCTGCTTTCTTTGCAGTGCCACCAACAGTAAGTTTTTTGCCGCGCTTTGTACGAGCGTTTGTACGTGTACGCTGACCGCGTGTTGGCAAACTGGCTTTGTGTCTAGAACCACGATAGCTGTTTATGTCTTTTAGGCGTTTTATGTTGCCGGCAACAGTTCGTTGGAGTTCGCCTTCTACTACAAAATCTTTGTTTATGGCGTCCTGAATACGAGAGATTTCGTCATCTGTAAGGTTTTTAACTCGTATAGTAGGATCAATCTTTGCGGCGGTAATAATATCCACGCTAGATTTTGGACCAATACCATAAACATAAGTCAGGGCAACATGAACTTGCTTGCCGTCAGGAATTGTGACACCAGAAATACGAGCCATCTTAACCTTGCCTCTGCTTGTGCTTTGGTTTTAGCTTGTTGATAACATAAATACGGCCTTTACGACGAACAATCTTGTCGTCTGGGCTAATCTTTTTTACACTTGCACGCACTTTCATCCCGTTTGAAGTCCTTTCAGGCGGTATTCAGGCGGATCGTCGTAAGGGTTACCCCGAACAATACGACACACTGCTACATTAATGTTAATTACTGGCGATAGGTGATTCTGCCCTTCGTAAGATCGTAAGGGGTCAACTCGACCGTAACGCCGTCTCCAGGAACTAGGCGGATGTAGTGTTTCCGCATCTTTCCGGCGACATGAGCTATAATTTTATGACCGTTTTCGAGCTCTACTCTGAACTGTGTTCCAGGCAATGCCTCGACTATAGTTCCAGTTAGTTCGATTACTTCCTTGTTCTTTGTCATAAATATAACGTCAATGCAGTATAACACCTATACATCTGTTTTGTAAAGTGTTTTCTGTACTATTTCTTCTTTGTTTTACGTAACCGTGAAACTATGCGCAAACGGCGACCACCAGTAGCTGCTTGGGCGGGTTCTGAGCTATCATAAAAAAAGTCTGACTCTGCATATTGGTCATAGGTAACCATCAGGGCTCTAGATTCAATTGATCTAAGAGTTTCTAGAGAAACTGATACCAAAATCAAGATACTGGTGCCTCCTATGGCTATATTTGACTTTAGAAATATCTGTCCAATTATTGGCAGTAGGGCTAGTACTCCCAAACTAATAGCCCCGAACAAAGTCAATCTGTTTACCACTTTTGACAAGTATTTTTCTGTCTGCAAACCTGAACGAATATTTTCTATAAATCCACCCTGCTTTTGAAGATTTTCTGCAATTTCCTTTGAATTGAAGGTAATACTGGTATAAAAGAACGTAAACACAAAAACTAGCAAAAAATAGATTAATGGGTAAATGTAGGGCGTAAATCCGCCTTGTGAAAAAGTTTGTGCGCTGGGGTTTTGAAACCAGCTAACCAAATTTGTACCAATATGCTGTAAACGCAGACTCTGTGAACTGCTCATTAGTTGCCCAGCAAAACTAGGAACACTCAAAAAGGCAACTGCAAAAATTATAGGCACAACGCCAGCCGTTATTAGTTTGACTGGTAACACAGTCGTGACGCCGCCATAGGTCCTGTTGCCTTGTACTCTTTTAGCGTAGTGTATGGTTATCTTTCGGGAGGCTTCGTTAAGTTTTACTACCAAAACCGTAATCAATGCTGTTATGAATATCAAAAGAGTACCTAACCACAGCGCACGAAAGCTAATTGGCATAGTTTTGCCAAATAAAGACATTTTCTGGGTGTTAGAAGAAATAGAAATGGCAGTTTGAGCAATAGTTTGTGGCAATCTACTGACAATGCCTACAGTTATAATCAGCGAGATTCCGTTTCCTACGCTTTCTTCTGTTATCAATTCTCCCAACCACATCAATAGCATGGATCCACCCGTCAGGGCTGCAACCATTAGAACCCACTGCATCAAACTAGCGTTGGCTGTAATATCGCCAATACCGCTAACTCTAGATGCGGTTTGTCTGACTAAATAGATAGCGCCTATGGACTGTATGATGGCAAGTGGCAGAGTTAGCATACGAGTGTACTGGTTTATTTTTTTGCGTCCAAATTCGCCTTCGTTGCTCAAAACCTCAAGCTTTGGGATGGCTTTGGTCATGAGCTGCATGATAATAGATGCATTTATATATGGCCCAAGTCCAACCAGCATAATAGAAAAATTTGCTAATGCTCCACCAGATAAAACATCTATAAAACTAAGTAATTGCGTGCCCTTTGTGGCCTCAAAAAGATTTTGTAAAATCTGTTTGAGGGTAGCCGGATCGCCGACAGGTATAGGTATATGGGCAAGTAAACGAAATATTAAAAGCATGCCCAATACAGCCAAAATACGCTTTCGCATGTCTTTGTTTTTTAGGGCTTGCCATATTACTTTCCAACTCATAATGTATAGACTTAATTATACTTGAATAGTGGCTAGTAAGGTAGCTTTTGGTGTTAATATTACTATTAAATTTGGTCTTTGGTGATTATGCTTTTGGTGTTCGCTTGATTTGAGGAACTATTTCTACGGATCCACCAGCTTTTTTTACCATTTCGGTTGCTGATACGCTGGCTGCTTGCAATTGAATATTTACTTTTTTGGACACTTCGCCTTTAACTACAAGTTTTGCTCTGGTGTATGGTGAAGTTACTAGTCCGGCGGCGAACAGAGTTGCGTTGGTAATTGTTGGCGCAATTTTGTCTAGGTTGCCCGTGTAGACTACTTCTGCTTTTGGACGTATGGATTTGAAACCGGGTAGCTTTGGCAATCTCTGCATGAGCGGATTTTGTCCACCTTCAAATCCAGGACGAGCTGATGAGCCGGTACGAGATTTTTGGCCTTTTGTTCCACGTCCAGCTGTTTTGCCTTGTCCTGCTGCAATACCACGACCAACACGATGTGTTCGACGAGTCGGTGTTACTTTGAGTTCGTTAAATTTCATATTATTTCGCCTCTGCCTTGATCTTTATAGATTCTTTTTTCTTTTCGTTATTTTCTGACTGTCGTGTTACCCATTTGCTAGAAGGTTCAATGGTCTGAAGTGCAGCCACAGTAGCATATGCTACATTTATCTTGTTGCTAGATCCCAGAGATTTAGAAAGTATATTGCTGATGCCAGCAACTTCCAGAACAATGCGAACTGTACCGCCTGCAATCAGTCCTGTTCCTGGACTAGCAGGTTTTAGTAATATTCTGGCTCCACTGATTTTAACTTCTGCTTCGTGCGGAATAGTACCTTTATAAATACTAACTTTTACAAAGTTCTTTTTTGCTACATCAACAGCTTTGTTTATGGCTGCTGTTACGTCAGCACCTTTAGCTATACCTATACCAACTTTGCCTTTGTGGTCACCAACGACAACTAGAGCACGAAAACGAAATCTTCGTCCGCCTTTTACTACTCTGGCAACTCGGTCAATATGAACTACGCGCTCATCAAATTCTTTTACTTCTTGTTCACGTGGTGGGCGTGATTGTCTGTTATCCATTGCCATATTAGAACTCCAATCCTTCCTGACGCGCTGCGTCGGCTAAAGCTTTTACACGTCCGTGAAATAGTTTGCCATTACGGTCAAATACAACTTTTGTTAATTTCTTGGCTTTTGCTTTTTTGCCAATTTCTGTACCGACCCATGCAGCTTTTTCTGTCATATTGCCTTTGATGGTTTTGTTACCGACTGTAGTAATGTGGACTAAAGTTTTACCTACGGAATCATCAATTATCTGTGCTACAACATGTAGATTGCTGATACGGACACTCAGTCTAGGACGCAATGTTGTGCCTATAACTTTTGAGCGAACGCGGTTTTTTCTGCGAGCCAAATTCTGAGTTTTTAAAAATAGTCTATTCATAATTATTTGTCCTTACCTGATTTACCGCTTTTGCGTATGATTCGTTCACCTACGTATTTGATACCTTTGCCTTTGTAGGGTTCTGGTTTTTTCAGTGCACGTATTTCTGCAGCCACTTGGCCTACCTGTTGCTTATTGATGCCAGAAATGGTTATGACATTCTGTTCAACTTTGGCTGTTATACCTTCAGGTAGTGCAAAATTTACTTCATGGGAAAAGCCCAAGCTCATTTTTAGACTGTTACCAACTACAGCAACGCGATATCCAACTCCGTTTACTTCTAGTTGTTTGGTGAAGCCTTGGCTGACACCGATGACCATATTGTTAACTAATGATCTCATTAGACCGTGTTTCCCACGAATTTTTGGTTCGTCATTTACTCTGGTTACAGTTGCCTGCTCGTTATCTACGGACAAGTTAATACCTTCCATAGTAAACTGGCTAAGTGTTCCTTTGGATCCTACAACAGTAATGTTGTCAGAATCGACAGTGATTGTCACGCCGCTGGGGATAGCAATCGGCAGTTTTCCTATACGACTCATAATTTCTCCTTAATATACCTTACAAATTAATTCACCACCGATACCGCTCTTTTTCGCCTGCGACCCAGTCATCATGCCTTTGCTAGTAGAGACAATAACAATGCCTCTGCCACGCTTTATGGTAGGAATGGTATCTGAGCTGACGTAACTACGTCGTCCTGGCTTGCTAATACGAACGATTTCAGTAATCCTGGCGTTGGTGTTTTCTCTATTTATGACTATTGTTAATTCTTTTCCGATGGTTGCTTTTCCAACTTTAACGTCGTCAATAAAACGGGTCTCTTTTAGAAGTTTTGCGACAGATTCTTTTACATTTGAATGCGGCAATACTACTTCATACTTTCGCACTGCTATTGCGTTACGAATTCTAGTTAGCATATCTGCTATTGGGTCTGTTGATAGTGTAGACATATAAATAATTCCTTTCTTTACCAGCTGGACTTTGTTATGCCAGGTATTTCGCCCTTGCTTGCGTGTTCTCTAAACGAAATACGACTTAGGCCAAACTGACGCATATAACCACGTGGGCGGCCTGTTTCGGTGCACCTGTTCTTTAATCTAGTCGGAGAAGAGTTTCTGGGTAATCTATGCAAACCTTCCAAATCCCCAACAGATTTGAGCTCTTTGCGTTTAGCTGCATATTTTAGGATCATTCTTTTCCTTTTTAGGTCTCTAGCGATACTGGATTTTTTGGCCATTATTTAGTCTCCTTTGTGACTGTAACTTGATCTTTGATTTCAGGAATTTTCTCGAAGGGCATGCCAAATTTCTGGAGCAAAGATTTGCCGTGTTCCATTTGCGAACAATTGATAACAAAAATAGCTTGCATCCCGTGCACAGTTGTTGTTTCTTCGAACGTAAGTTCTGGAAATACACTTTGGTCGTTTATGCCGATGCTAAAATTTCCCATTTTATCAAAAGATTTGTTACTAACTCCATGAAAATCACGAAGTCTAGGAACAACAACGTTGATGAAACGATCCATAAATTCGTACATTTTATTGCCACGGAGAGTAACCTTTAGGCCAATTTTGTTACCTTCTCTAAGCTTGAAACCTGCTATAGATTTTTTAGCAAATGTGTCAATTGGTTGCTGGCCTGTAATTTTTCTCAGTGTGTTAGCGGCAACTTCTAATACTTTTTTGTCGTCTTTTGCGCGCCCTAGCCCAATGTTTATGACTATTTTTTCTAGTCGAGGAACCTGGTGCGCATTAGTTAAACCCAATTCTTTTTGGAGTTCAGGGGCGTACTGCTTAACATACAAAACTTTTAATCTAGCGTTTAAATTTGGTGTAGTCATAGTCTTTGTAGCCATTATTTTATTTCCTTGCCGGTGGTTTTTAGCACGCGTGATTTTGATCCATCTTTGTTGATCATATAGCTAATACGTGAGGGTTTTTTGTTGGCTGAATCGTAAATGCCAACTTTTGATACCCAGATAGGTTTGGTCAATTCTACTATGGCTCCTTGGGGGTATTTTTTGTTAGGTTTCGTGTGTTTTTTGACAATATTTATGCCTTCAACAGTAACTTTGTTTAGGGTAGGGTGAACAGCAATAACTTTGCCCGTTTTGCCTTTGTACTTTCCAGCACGCACGACTACGGTATCGTCTTTTTTGATACGAATCTTGTAAACTTGTTTTTCCATTATAGAACCTCCGGTGCAAGGCTGATAATCTTTGCATAACCTTGTTCGCGAAGTTCACGCGGAACAGGTCCAAAAATTCTGGTAGCCTTTGGTAATTTATCATCGCCAATTATAACTGCTGCATTATCGTCAAACTTGATAGTTGAACCATCTTTTCGGCGAATAGTATCTTTGGTTCGAACTATAACGGCACGTACTACTGATTTTCTCTTTACGCCACCAGTAGGACTGGCTTGTTTGACGGTAGCAGTTATGGTATCACCTACTCTGGCGTATCGACGTCGGGTACCACCTAATACACGAATGCATAGAATTTCTTTTGCACCGCTGTTATCGCAAACGCCTAGTCTGGTTTCTTGTTGTATCATTATTTTTTTCCTTCTGTAGATGAATCTTTTGGTACAGATTCTGTCTTGGTTGTTGTGTCTGGTACGATTTCTGGTTCAACATGCTTTATGGTAGCCTTTTCGATAACAGAGTCTAATGTGTATCGTTTACGAGCGCTAATAGGTTTGCATTCTGATATAACAACTTTGTCGCCTTCTTTGGCATCATTGTTCTCGTCATGCGCCATAAATTTTCTAGAAAAAGTATATTTCTTTTTGTAAATGGGATGTGTTTTGTGAGCCTGAACAGTAACTACGATAGTTTTGTTGGCTTTGTCTGATGAAACAATACCGGTAATAGTTTTAGCCATTAGATGTTCTCCTTTGTGAGTTGTTCGCTTAGTACAGTTAGCATCCGTGCTAAATCTTTTCGTTTGCTTCGTAATGATCGGACATTTTGGGTTTCTCCCATATGCAATCTGCGTCGTAAATCTGCTATTTCATCTCTTAGCTTTGTGCTTTCCTGGGCCAAATCTCTGGTAGTTAGCTTGCGTATTTCTACAACTTTCATGACTATACCTCGTCCTTTACCAAAAACTTGGTTTTTACTGGTAGTTTGTGACTAGCAAGCCGCATTGCCTCGCGGGCAATTTCTTCTGTAACGCCTTGCATTTCAAACAAGATAGTGCCAGGTTTTACCTTTGCCACGAAGAACTCGGGGTTACCTTTGCCGCTACCCATTTTGACATCTTGAGGTTTTCGGGTTACAGGAATGTGTGGAAATATACGAATCCAGATTTTTCCGCCACGCTTTATATAGCGTGTCATTGCCTGACGGGCTGATTCGATTTGGCGACCAGTAATACGTTCACCTTCCAACGACTGTAGGGCGTATTGACCGAAAGCAATAAAATTACCAGAGCTGGCAACTCCACGAATCTTTCCTTTACGTACCTTTCGGTACTTTGAGCGCTTTGGCATTAACATTTTAGACCGTCTCTCCCTTATATATCCATACTTTTACACCAATCAAACCGCTGCCAGGATACTGTGCAGTAGTTTTGTGGAAATCAATATCAGCTCTGATGGTATGTAGTGGGACACTGCCTTGAACTTCTTTTTCTATGCGTGACATATCTGCTCCACCAAGTCGCCCAGAAAGCTCGATTCTGATGCCTTTTGCTCCCAATCTCATCGTGGCAGCTGCTGAGTGTTTGACGGCTCTACGAAAAGCAATACGCCGCTCTATTTGGTGTGCTATATTTTCCGCTACAAGTTTGGCATATAGTTCTGGTTTTTTGATTTCTTCAATGTTTAGTCGAGTCTGTGTACCGTATATTTTTTCTATAGCTGTCTTTAGTTCCTGAACACCAGTGCCTCCTCGTCCAATAACAACACCAGCTTTTGCTGTGCTAATAGTTACTGAGACCAAGTTTGGGGCTCTTTCTATTTCAACGCGATTAATAGCTGCTCTGGATCCTAGCTTTACGTCTATGAGTCGTCTGACTGCCAAATCTTGGGTTAAAAATTTGGTGTAGTCTCTCTTGTTAGCGAACCATTTACTACTCCATTGCTTGTTCAGCTGAAGACGCATGCTAATTGGGTTAACTTTTTGTCCCATTATTTTGTCTCCTTTGACACAGAATTAGTTTCAGTTTTTGGGGCTGGTTTTTTGGCGACTCTCTGTTCTCCGTCGACAATAACGCGTATATGTGAACTACGTCTCTGGAAAGGTAATGCCCGCCCATGAGAAGCTGGACGAGACCTTTTCAGGCTGGGTCCATTGGTGACGCTGATGAGGGTAATCTGCAAAGTGTCAGGCTTGTAGTTATGATTGTGCTCTGCATTTGCGCGGGCACTTTCAATAGCTTTTTTGACAGGTTCGGCAGACCGTCTAGGTGTATGCGACAAAATAACTAGAGCATCAGCAACGCTATGGCCGCGAACCAGAGAAGCAACAACGCCGACTTTCCGAGAGCTCATACGTACGCCTTTAGATATTGACTGAACAGGCATTATTTGCCGCCTTTCGCTAATTTGCCACCATGGCTACGGAATTTGCGTGTAGGAGAAAACTCGCCAAGCTTGTGGCCAACCATATTTTCGGAAACAAATACTGGAACATGAACCTTGCCATTATGAACGGCAATTGTGCGTCCTACAAAATCAGGAGTAATAGTACAGCTACGAGCCCAAGTTTTTATGATGGTGCGATCGTCAGACCCTAGAGCCGCTATTTTTTTGGCTAATTTGGGGTCTATAAAAGGTCCTTTTTTAAGCGATCTACTCATACTTTATTTCCTTTTTGCCGCATGTCGGCCCTTTACGATAAACTTATTACTTATTTTGCGACGACGAGTCTTGAATCCTAGAGTCTTCTGGCCCCAAGGTGTTCGTGGGTCTTTACCCATACCATGTCGACCACCATCACCACCACCATGTGGGTGATCAGTAGCGTTCATGACAACACCTCGTACTCCGGGTCGAATACCGCGGTGGCGATTGCGACCAGCTTTGCCGATCTTTATATTTTGGTGCTGCTCGTTTCCGATAACACCAATGCTAGCAGTGCACTGAACATGAACTAGTCGAACTTCGCCGCTAGGTAATCGGACTTGGGCGTATTCATTTTCCTTTGCCATTAATTGAGCGCTAGCTCCTGCAGAGCGTACCATTTGAGCGCCACGGCCAGGCTGTAATTCTATGGCGTGGATTACACTACCAACTGGAATATCTTTTAGGGCCAAACGATTGCCAGTTTCTATACTGACTTCGTCGCCGGAACTGACAACTGTACCGACGCCCATACCGTTAGCTGCTAAGATATAGTGATACTTACCAGTATTGTCCAAAATACGAGCGATTCTGGCGCTGCGGTTTGGGTCGTACTCTATGGCTTCCACCGTTGCAGTCAAACCTGACATTAGATTAAAATTTATTATACGATAAAACTTACGTACGCCACCGCCACGATGCCTAGTAGTAATACGACCTTGGTTGTTGCGACCGCTATTTTTCTTTTTGATTACTATCAAAGATTTTAGTGGTCGCTTTGCTGTTATGCCATCAAAGTCCTGAGTAGTCATTCCACGCTGACCAGGTGTGGTAGGGTTTAATGCTCTAATAGCCATTATTTATTTTCCTTTGCTGATTTTTTAGCAGCTTTTTCAGCTTTTTTGGCTTCTTTTGCTTCGGCGGCTTCTTCTGCAGCAAAAATAGGTATGATATCGCCAGTTGCGATTGTTACATAGGCTTTTTTGGTGTTGGCTCTGCGCCCATTTGAAGCTTTTCCACCACGTCGTACGCTACGAACGGATTTGCCTTTTGAGTTCAATATATTTACGGCTTCAACAGTAACACCGAATTGTTCGGCGACGGCCTTGGAAACAGAAATTTTGTTTGCTCCTACTGGAACATTGAAAACGTATGTATTTAGCTTTTGGCTGATTCCATAGGCTTTTTCGCTAACGCGTGGTCGTAGGGTCATAGATTTGTTTGATGGTGCAATAGCTGAAAAAGCAACAATACTGTGTATGTCTGTTTTTGTAACAGGTTTTTTAGTTAAATCTTTGACGGGACTCATTATTTATTGCCTTTTTTGGCTAATTTTGCCGGTTTAGGGACTGAAGGTGATATCAGCCAATCGCTTATGGCGCTCAAAGCTGGAGGTGTAATAACGATACTGTCCGCGTTCATTACATCGTAAACATTTACATATTTGGCTTGAACTAGCTTTACCTTTTGCAGGTTATTGGTAGCTCGTACGATTTCATCTGATTTGTCATCTGTAATTATGAGGATGTTTTTAAATGCTCCGATTTTTTTGAGTAAGCTAGCTGCGCCTGATGTTTTGCCGTCTTTAAAGGACAAGGATTCTATGATGATAATTTTAGAAGAATCGGCAGCTAATGAGAGAGCTTGACATATCGCACGACGCTTTGCTGTTACGTTTAGCTTGTGAGTATAGTTCTCGTTTCCTGTTGGGCCAAAAACTATTCCTCCGCCGCGCCAAATAGGGTTACGGCTAGAACCAAAACGAGCACGACCTGTGCCTTTTTGTTTCCACGGTTTTTTGCCTCCGCCTCTAATTAAACCCCTAGTTTTGGTAACAGCCAGGTTGCCTCTGCCGTTTGCCAGATATGCAACGTAAGCTGACTTTACTAATTCGTGATTTTCCGGAGAAACGCCAAAAACTGAAGCGTCTAATTTGACAGCAACTGTAGCCTTTGTGCCTGTTTTGGTAAAAGTAGCAGTTGAAGCCATGTTATTTAGCTCCCGCAACTAGAACTATGCCTTTTCGTGGGCCAGGCACTGCACCTGTTACGCCTATAACGCCTAGTTCCATATCTACAAGTGCAATTGAAAGGTTTCTGACGGTAACGCGTTCCGCGCCCATATGACCTGACATTTTCTTTCCCTTGAAAATATGCTGAGGATACATAGAACCAATAGAACCTGGTTTTCGGGTGTTACCTTTGCCACCATGCGTTTTTCGTTGTCTATGAAAATTATGTCTCTTTATAGTGCCGGCAAATCCTTTGCCCTTGCTTGTGGATGTTACGTGCACAATATCCCCGACAACGAAAACGTCGGCCGAAATTTTCTGGCCGACGATCATTTCCTCTGTGATTTGGTTGACGCGAATCTCTCGGGTAATTTTTGGTTGAACTTTTGATTTTTTAAAGTGTCCAGCTAGTGCTTTGCCCATATTTTTAGCAATCTCTGTGCCTATCTGTACTGCAGTATAGCCATCAGTATCGGTTGTCTTTAGGTAGGTGATGGTGTTTGGATCAGCAGAAAGTAATGTTACAGCCTGAACAACACCGTCTTTAGAGATGGTGCTAGTCATGCCTAGCTTTCTGGTGATAAGTGTTTTCATCAAATCCTTTTTAAATTATTGACGTTATATGCATCGAAACATACATAAAAAATTCTTGATGTTTGTCAGTTTCTAACCTGTTAAACAGGAGACTTGACAAAACACCAAGTACGTAAACTATTTATATCTATAACAGAGTACCATTTTAGAGTAACACTTGTCAATATGTTGTGTATTCTACTTCATTTAAGAACCGTCAAGTAAATACCAGACTGGCTCCAAAAACCTAACAACATGGCGACCAATAGTACAGCGTACTCAATTTTTCTGTCTATTCTAAAATGATCATGCATTGCAATAAATAGTCCAACAATCAGTCCTATCGGAATAGGTATTTCTACGGTAACGGAAGGATTAACAAACCTTACCCACTGAGCACCAATAATTAAAAATATAACTAACTTCAGTAAATAGGCGCTATCGGGTTCATTAGTTTTTCTCTTTGTTTTATTGGACTTTGTCATAAGCACAATTGTACACTAAAAAACCTACATTTATGATAATTATCTGATGAGTAGAAAACTGTAGTGATACATTTTGATTTTAGCGTTCCGCCAGTTGGCGGATAGACTGCTCCTTGAAATCAAATTTACATCTTGATTTCGGCGTCGCAACCGGCAGGCAGGCTAAGATTCATAAGTGAATCAATAGTTTTTGGAGTAGGATCGCTAATATCTATCAGCCTTTTGTGGATTCGCATCTCGAACTGTTCACGGCTTTTTTTGTACACATGTGGACTTTTGACTACTGTAAATACTGTCTTTTTGGTGGGTAGTGGTATAGGCCCAGAGATAGTTGCTCCTGTACGAAGAGCTGTATCTAGTATCTGTTTTGCAGCTTGATCTATGACTTTATGATCATAGGCTTTTAACCTAATACGAATACGTTGTTTGGTTATTGGTTCTGATTTTTTTATAGTTGATTCTGTTTTTGGTTTTTTTATATCAATATCAGAAGAAGTATCCTTACTTTCTACTTTTTGTTTCGTGGTTTTTTTGGCTTCTGCCATGGTTGACTCCTTTCAAGAATCATATTCCAAGTTTATTAAAAGTGTTGTTAGCTGTAGCAAATAACACTATTTTAATAAACTTATCTGTAGGTGTAATGTAACATCTCTGAGCAGTTTTGCTTTAACTAGAATCAGCGACTTTTAGTCATTACGATTAATTTACTAACTAATTCTACAACATTTTATAGTATTTTAAAAGCACCAAAATATATTTCAGCTTTTGGGACTAAAAAAGGGGCCTAAAGACCCCTTTTTCTTAACCTATCGTTTAGGTTTTATTTGTTTATTTTGGTTACTACACCAGCGCCGACAGTTCTACCACCTTCACGGATAGCAAAACGAAGACCTTGCTCCATAGCAATAGGAGCCAATAACTTAACTTTGAAAGTTATAGTGTCCCCAGGCATAACCATTTCTTTGTCAGCAGGAAGTTCAACTTCTCCGGTAACATCTGTTGTACGAAAGTAAAATTGAGGCTTGTAACCCTTGAAGAAAGGTGTGTGTCGGCCCCCTTCTTCTTTGTTTAGGATATAGACTTCTGCGTCAAATTCTGTGTGTGGAGTAATAGTTCCTGGCTTGCAAAGAACCTGTCCGCGTTCTATGTCATCGCGTTCTATTCCTCGGAGCAAGATACCGACGTTATCGCCAGCTTGTCCTTGATCTAGGTTCTTTTTAAACATTTCTACACCAGTTACAACAGATTTTCGTGTATCTCGGATACCGATAATTTCTATTTCTTCGCCAACTTTTACGATACCTTGTTCAATACGGCCTGTAGCTACTGTGCCACGACCTTTGATAGAAAAAACGTCTTCTATTGGCATCAAAAAAGGCTTGTCTAGTTCTCTTTTTGGTTCAGGAATAAAGTCATCTAGAGCTTTTACTAATTCCATAATTGCATCTTCGTCAGCTGCAGAGCCTTCGAGTGCTTTTGTAGCTGATCCTTTGATGATAGGTGCGTTTTCGTCGTAACCATTTTTGGCTAGAAGTTCACGGATATCCATCTCTACTAATTCTATTAGTTCTGGGTCGGCTAGATCCATTTTGTTCATGAAAACCAAAATACTTGGAACACCTACTTGTTTTGCTAGCAAAACGTGTTCTCTAGTTTGTGGCAACGGACCATCGTTGGCTGCAACAACTAAAATAGCGCCGTCAATTTGGGCGGCACCCGTAATCATGTTCTTTACGTAGTCAGCGTGTCCTGGCATATCAACGTGAGCATAGTGCCTTTTTTCGCTTTCGTATTCCTGGTGAGAAGTTGCAATGGTTATACCACGAGCTTTTTCTTCTGGTGCGTTGTCAATTTCGTCATATTTGACGGCTTTGTTTACATCGCTAGGAAGTTTTTTTGCTAGTACTGCAGTGATAGCAGCTGTTAGAGTAGTTTTTCCGTGGTCGACGTGACCCATTGTGCCTACGTTAATGTGTGGTTTTGTACGGTCAAAGTTTGCCATAAATTATTTCTCCTCGTGTTATTTAACTTGTTTTGTTATTGTTATCGCAGGTCAGTTTTTTAAATTAACAAAAAACATAGTTCTCTTGCGAGTTACTAGGGTAGTTTAACTAATTATTAGCGTTTTGTAAAGACCTATTTGGCATTTTTAGCAATGATAGCTTCGGCGACGTGATTTGGTACGTCTGCGTAATGGTCAAGTTCCATACTACTGCTGGCTCTACCTTGGGTAGAACTACGCAAGTTTGTAGTGTAGCCAAACATTTCTCCCAGTGGAACGAATGATGTTATCTGCTTTATACCGTTTGCCAAATCGTCCATGCTTTCAATGCGACCACGCTTGCTATTTAGGTCACCTATGACATCACCCATAAACGCTTCTGGAGTAACAACAACAACTTTCATAACAGGTTCGAGTAATACAGGGCTAGCTTTTTTGACACCTTCCTGGAGGGCCATAGAGCCGGCTATTTTAAATGCCATTTCACTAGAGTCTACATCGTGGTAGCTACCAAAGTATAGCTCGGCTTTAATGTCAACAACTGGATAGCCTGCTAAAACCCCGTTGGACATCGCTTCTTTGATTCCTTCCTGAACTGGTTTGATGTATTCTCCTGGAATTACTCCACCTTTTATAGAGTTTATGAACTCAAAACCTTTTCCAGCTTCGTTCTGACTAAGTCGTAGCCAAACGTCGCCATACTGACCACGACCACCACTCTGACGAATAAACTTGCCCTGAACTTCAACATCATTTTTGCGGATTGTTTCCCGATAAGCAACTTGAGGTTGACCAATGTTAGCCTCTACGGTGAACTCTCTTTTCATACGATCTACAATGATTTCTAAATGAAGTTCGCCCATTCCAGAAATAATAGTTTGCCCAGTTTCTTCGTCTACTCTAATTCTAAATGTTGGATCTTCTTCGGCTAGACGTTGCAGTGCCAAACTCATTTTTTCTTGATCGGCTTTGGTTTTTGGTTCTATAGCAATAGATACTGGTGGTTCAGGGAAAGTGATACTCTCTAAAACAATAGGGTGACTAGAATCGCAAAGCGTGTGTCCAGTTGTTGTGCCTTTTAGGCCTACTATAGCTGCAATATCTCCTGCTTCAACTACTTCTACATCTTCTCTTTTGTCGGCTTGCATACGAACAATCCGACCAACGCGTTCTTTTGTACCTGTTGAGCTATTTAGAATATAGCTGCCGGCAGATATCTTTCCAGAATATACACGGAAATATGCCAGTTTACCGACGAAAGGATCAGTAGCAATCTTGAAAGCTAAGGCAGAAAGAGGCTCTGCTGTATCTGGTTTTCTTTCTATTTTGTCGCCTGTTTTGGGTTGAGTACCCCAAGTATTGCCTCTGTTTACTGGACTAGGTAATAGGTCTACAACCAAATCTAGTATTTTTTCTACTATTACGCCTCTACCGTCCCCGCCTGTTACTGCAAAAAAGTTACCAGACAAAATAGCGGAGCGAATAGCTTGTTTAATCTCTTCGCTACTCAAACCTTCCTCTCCAACTTCAAAATACTTTTCTAGCATCTTTTCGTCTTCTGCGACGGCATTTTCTACTAACAAGCTACGAGCCTTGTTGACTTGATCCATCATATCGGCAGGAATCTCTGACTCTACCAGAACCTTATCTGTAAAATCTTTATATGTATAGGCTTTCATTTCTACTAAATCAACGATACCGTTAATTTCCTGCTCAAAACCTATCGGTAAATGAATAGGAAAAGCACGCTTTGTTAGGCGAGCATGAATACTGTCTAGAGACTTGTAAAAATCTCCACCTGTTTGGTTTATCTTGTTAATAAAACAGATCCTAGGAACTGCGTATTTGTCTGCTTGACGCCATACAGTCTCTGACTGGCTCTCTACGCCCATCTTGCCGTCAAAAACAACTACTGCGCCGTCCAAAACACGCAACGATCGTTCAACTTCTACTGTAAAATCAATGTGACCTGGCGTATCAATGATATTTATCTGGTGATCTCTCCAGTAGCAAGTAACCGCAGCTGACACAATGGTGATCCCACGTTCTCTTTCTTGTGCCATCCAGTCAGTTGTTGTTTCTCCCTCGTGAACAGCTCCAATTTTATGCTTTAGGCCTGTTCTATAAAGTATAGCTTCCGTAGTAGTAGTTTTACCGGCGTCAATATGAGCAATAATGCCTATATTACGTATTTGTTCGATTGTATATTTTTTTGTGGCCATATTTTCCTTTGGTTTGAGTGATTAGAATGTGTTATTTTAGAATCTAGCAAAATGCGCAAAAGCTCGGTTAGCGTCTGCCATTTTATGAGTGTCTTCACGTTTTTTAACAGCAGTACCTGTTTGGTTATAGGCATCTGTAAGTTCTAGAGCAATACGGTCTTCCATGCTCATGCCTTTTTTGGAACGTGCCGCTGCGACTAGCCACATCATAGTTAAATGTGTTTGCCTCTGCCCTTTTACTTCAAAAGGTATTTGGTAGTTTGCGCCACCGACTCTTCGTGACCTAGTTTCAACGTGAGGCTGGATGTTTTTTATTGCTTGGTCAAATACATCCAAAGGATTGTCTACTTTGAGTTTTGTTGCAGCTTTTTGCATGCCACCATAAACTAATCGTTCGGCGATTTGTTTTTTGCCGTTTAACATAACTCTATTTATGAGTCGTTGGACCATGACACTGTCGTAAATACGGTCCGGCGGAATAACTCGGATAAGTGATGCTGTCTTTTTGCGGGGCATTTTATTTGCTCTCTTTCTTTGAGCCGTATTTGCTACGACCACGTTTTCGGTTTGCAACACCTTGAAGATCCAAACTACCACGAACAACATGATATCTTACACCTGGAAGGTCTTTTACTCTACCGCCACGAATAGTTACTACAGCATGTTCCTGTAGGTTGTGTCCTTCGCCGCCTATGTAGGCCCAGACTTCGTATCCGTTAGTTAGTCGGACCCTGGCTACTTTACGCAAGGCAGAGTTAGGTTTTTTTGGTGTTTTGGTAGTTACTTTTACACAAACACCACGTTTGAATGGCGAAGCTTTTTCGTAATGTTTTGTCTTTAGGTTGTTTACGACGCGTTGTAGAGCTGGTGATTTGCTCTTTACAGTCACCTTGACTCTCGGTTTACGCACTAACTGATTGATTGTTGGCATTTATTCTCCTTGATTTGTAACCTACTGCTGCACATGAATGCCTACATGCGGCTCAGATTACTTATGATTGATATACCTATTCTAACAGAATTATTGCTCAGCAGCAACTGATAATTCTGCATCTAACTCTTCAGTGCTTCGATAGCCGGTTCCCACAGGAATACGTCGTCCTAAAATAACGTTTTCTTTTAGGCCAAAGAGGTGATCTACTTTTCCACTAGTGGCAGCAGCAATCAAAACTCGGGTAGTGTCCTGGAAGCTGGCTGCACTAAGGAATGAATCCGTAGATAGGCTGGCTTTTGTAATACCAAGCAAAAGTTGTGTAACTTTTGCCGGTTGTTTTTTCTTAGATGAAAGTTTCTCGTTTACTTCAACGACAGCCATCTTGCTGACAATGTCGCCAGTTACGAAATCACTGTCACCTGCTTCTTCTACCTGAACACGACTAAACATTTGTCTGACGATAATTTCCAAATGTTTGTCTGCGATATTTTGACCTTGAGATGCAAATATACGCAAGATATCGTTCATTATGTACCTTTGCGTTGCTTCAACTCCTTGGTGCCTCATGAGTTCATGCAAGTTCATAGAACCGTTAGTCAATCTCTGACCAGGTACAACTTTGTCTCCGTCTTTTACGACAACTTGTTTAAAGCTAGGAATTTCGTACCTTGCGGCGCTCTTGCTGGTTGGGCTAATACTGATTTGTTTTTTGGTTACATGAGCTTTGCCAGCAATCGGTGCGATTTGAGGATCTGCTCCTTCTTCGTTAGAAGCTAGAACATCTCCTATAGCAACATCACTGCCATTTGCTATATGAGCCTTACGACCACCTAGAACAAACAATACTTTTTCATTTTCGTCTGCAGCTATTTGAACTATAGTTGTTTCGCCTTCTTCCCATGTTGAAATAGTTCCAGCTATTTCTGACATGAAAGCCTGACCTTTTGGTGTACGAACTTCAAACAGTTCTTCTACACGAGGAAGACCTGTGGTAATATCTTCGCCAGATACACCACCAGAGTGGAAAGTTCGTAGAGTCAATTGTGTACCAGGTTCGCCGATACTTTGAGCAGCTATAACACCTGCTGGATGATGAGCTGCTACAAGATTTCCAGTTGCTGGATCTAATCCATATGATTTCCTGCCAACACCTTTTACGCTACTACAACTAAGTACGCTCATGATCTTTACGCCGTCCTTGGTTGGATCGGCATCTATAGTTTCTGCTATATTCTTTGTTATTAGCTCGCCTTTTTTTACTACACCTTTTATAGCTTCTGCGATATATCGTCCCGCTAATCTAGCTGCATATGAAACACCAATTTCTGCTGAGTCACTGCGGTAGATTGCAAAACCAGGATCTTCGCAGTCTTCTGCTAGGGTAAACACGTCTTGGCTCACATCTACCAAACGACGAGTAAGGTAGCCTGAATCAGCTGTTTTTAGGGCTGTGTCAATCATACCTTTTCGAGCTCCACGTGTGGCGGTAAAATATTCAAGTGGGGTAAACCCTTTCATATAGTTTGAACGAATAGGAAGCTCAATAGCTTTGCCAGAAGCGTCAGTAGTAATACCAAACATACCTACAGCTGTTTTTACCTGACCAATGTTTCCACGAGCACCAGAATTAACAGCAGTTGACATAGCAGTATCTTCAGAATCAAACTGTTCTACAAGTTGAGCCTGCACGGTAGCATCTATATCTTTCCAAGTTTCGACTGTCAAACGATATCTCTCTTCGTCAGTAATAAAACCTTGATCGTATTGGACGCTAATATCCGCTGCTCGTTTTTCGCCAGCTTCTAGCAGTACATCCAAACCTTTTAGTTCGTTAAAGTCTGTCATACCCATAGACAATCCAGAACGAGTTGCATACTCAAACCCAATGTCTTTTAGATCATCGGCTATTTCTGCTGTTTTGTCCTGGCCGTACAATGAGTATGCCAGTGCCATCGCCTCGCCAAGTCGTTTTTTTGTCATAGCAAAATCTAGAAAAGGAAAATCTTCTGGAAAAATTTCGTTGAAAAGAAGTCTTCCCAATGTAGTTGTATGTATTTCTCCACGAAATGGTGCTCGAATCTTGCTCTGAAGTTGTAATGTGCCTTCTTCATAAGCCATCAAAGCTTCCTGTAAGCTAATGAAAGGTTTTACAGTCTGACTGACTCCAGGTCTGTCGTAAGTCAAAAAGTAACAGCCCAATACAATATCTTGTTCGATGTGGAGTATCGGAGATCCATCGGCAGGTTTTAGAATGTTGCGGTTGCTTGCCATGATTTCTCTTGCTTCTGTCTGGGCTGCATCTGAAAGGGGTAAATGTACTGCCATCTGGTCACCATCAAAATCGGCATTGAATCCTTTGCACACCAACGGATGTAACTGAATAGCCTTGCCTTCAATCAAAACTGGTTGAAATGCCTGGATACTCAACCTGTGTAGAGATGGTGCACGGTTAAGCAAAACATATTTACCTTTAATGACTTCATCCAAAGCATCCCAAACTTCTGTTTCACTGGTTTCTATCATTCTAGTTGCACTACGAATATTATGGGCCAATTCGTTTACTATCAAATGGCCTATAACAAATGGTTTAAATAGTTCTAGAGCCATCATCTTGGGTAGACCACATTGTGAAATTTTTAGTTCGGGTCCTGCAACTATAACTGACCGTCCAGAATAATCAACTCTTTTACCCAGCAAGTTCTGTCGGAAACGACCTTGTTTACCCTTTAACATATCACTCAAACTTTTTAGTCGACGGCGTTGGCCTGTAGCGGCAACAGCTCGACCCGAACGAGCGCTATTATTATCTATCAAAGCATCTACTGCTTCTTGGAGCATACGCTGCTCGTTGCGCTTGATAACTTCTGGAGCATTTAGAGCCATTAGTTTTTTCAGTCTGTTGTTTCTGTTTATGACTCGTCTATACAAATCGTTTAGATCGCTAGTGGCAAAACGTCCACCAGTCAGCTGAACCATAGGTCGAAGGTCTGGAGGTATTACAGGAAGCACTGTCAAACACATGCTGTTTGGCTTTATGTTGGCTCTGTCCATACTTTCTAACAATCTGAGTCTTTTCATCAGCTTCTTTTTTTTCTGACCTTTGGATTCTTCTGATTCTTTACTCAGCTGATCGATGATTTTATGTAAATCTATTTCATCTAGAAGTTCTTTGATTGCAGAACCGCCCATTCCAACAGTAATCAAGGACCGAATTTTATCGGGTAGAGAACGATAGTCTAATTCGCTTATTAAACTTAGCTTTACTAAACCGTCAAATTGTAGCTTTATTGCTTCGAATTCTTTTGTTACTGAATCTATTTCTTTGGTTTGCATTTCTGCCAAAGCTTTTATGTTAGCACCTTCTGTAGCTGCTTCTTTTTCAAATCGTAGTTTTATCGCTTCTTTGGCAGCAGCAAATTCTGCTTCTTTGTCAGAAAACAAAGCATCACGCTTTTCTGAATTTACTGATTTGATAATATAGCTAGCAAAATAGGCAACGTGTTCCAAGTTTTTGACAGTCATACCTAGTAAAAGGCCAACCGCTGATGGTGTACCATGCAAAAACCAGATATGTGCAACGGGTGCGGCCAAACTAATATGCCCCATTCGTTCTCTCCTGACGATACTCTTCGTAACGACTTCTCCGTTTTTGTCTACGGCTGCCTCTCTGGAACGTACGCCTTTAAACTTTGTATCGTGTGGGTTAATGTCTTTTACTGGTCCAAAAATACGCTCACAAAAGAGTCCATCTCTTTCAGGTTTTTGGGTTCGGTAGTTTATAGTTTCTGGCTTTGTTACTTCTCCATAGCTCCAGTCTAGTATATCTTCTGGGCTAGCGACGGCCAGTCTAACGGCATCAAAATTAGCAATATCTGCACTACTGGGTGTAAACCTTTTCATATTAAATCTCCTTGCTTTCTGTTTCTGTGACAGTTAATACTTCGTCCTTAACTGCGCTAGAAGTTATATCATCGTCTAAACCTAATATTACAAATTCATCTGCTACGGCGTCTTCCGTTACATCAACATCTGAACTTAACGGTGCAGGAACATCTATTTCTGACTGGCCGGCTGCTTCGTTCTTTATGTTTTGGGCTAAAATTGCTTCTGCATCTATTACAGAGTCAGATTTTATCAGATCAACTTTTAATCCTAATCCTTGCAATTCTTTTACTAGAACATTAAAGCTTTCAGGTATTTTTGGACCAACAATTTCTGTTTGTTTTATGATAGATTCGTAAGCTTTGCTACGACCATATACATCATCTGATTTTATTGTCAGCATTTCCTGTAATGTATTACTGGCTCCGTAAGCTTCTAGCGCCCAAACTTCCATCTCTCCAAATCGTTGACCGCCATTGTGTGCCTTGCCACCCAAAGGTTGTTGTGTAACCATTGTGTAAGGACCTGTAGAACGAGCGTGTATTTTGTCCGCTATCATATGGTTCAACTTGATCATATACATACTGCCGACAGTTGTTCTTTCTGTAAAAGCTTCACCAGTTCGTCCATCGTAAAGTTGTTGTTTACCATCCTCTGGTAGCCCAGCCTCTTTTAGTAGTGATTTAATTTTATCTATACCTACACCGTTGAATGCCGGGCTAGCAACCTTTATGCCAAGGGCTTTGGCAGCCATACCCAGGTGAGTTTCAAATAATTGTCCAATGTTCATTCTGCTAGGAACCCCAAGTGGGTTCAATACAATTTCTACCGGTGTTCCGTCAGCCATAAAAGGCATGTCTTCAACTGGCAGAACTCGAGCTATAACACCCTTGTTGCCATGCCGACCACCCAGTTTGTCACCAACAGAAATTTTGCGCATTTGAGCTACAAAAACTTGAATTTGCATTAGTACGCCGGCTTTTAACTCGTTTCCGTTGGCTCTGGTAAATAGTTTCACCCCTACAACTTTTCCGTGCTTGCCGTTACTCATTCTCTGGGAAGTATCACGAACTTCTTTGGCTTTTTCGCCAAATATTGCCCGTAGCAGTCGTTCTTCTGAACTTAGTTCTTGTTCTCCCTTTGGTGTAATTTTGCCTACCAATATATCGCCTGGATGAACTTCTGCTCCAACTCGAACGATACCGTTTTCGTCAAGATGACGAAGGGCTTCTTCTGAAACATTTGGTATATCCTGTGTGATGATTTCAGGTCCTAATTTTGTCTCTCTAACTTCTACCATAAAATCTACGATATGAACGCTAGTCAATCTGTCATCTTCTACAAGTTTCCTAGATATGATTATGGCATCTTCAAAGTTGTATCCGTTCCAAGGCATAAATGCGACTGTCAGGTCTTTGCCTAGGGCTAATTCGCCGTCAGATATTGACATACCCTCAATCAGAGAGTCGCCTGCTTTAACCATGTCTCCGCTACTGACTACAACTTTTTGGTTTATGCTGGTTCCTTCGTTGCTGCGTTTGTAGTGCAATGGGCTATATTTGACTATACCGTCTTTGTATTTTACTGATACTTCGTCGGCAGAAGCTTTGACGACTTCGCCATTTTGAGCAGCGACTATTAGCTGGCCTGTGTTTCTGGCAGCGTTAGCTTCCATGCCAGTACCTACAATTGGCGAGCTAGGCTGTATCAACGGCACTGCCTGTCTTTGCTGGTTGCTACCCATGAGTGAACGGTAAACATAATTCTTTTCAATAAAAGGAATAAGTGCAGCACTAGAGCCAATAATTTGTTTTCTGCTGGAGTCCATATGAGTAATATCGTTTGCGTCGACTTCTCCGGCCTTTAGGTTTATTCGGGCTGATATACGCTGGTTTATGAAGTGTCCGTTAGTGTCAAATTCTTCGCTAGCATTTGCAATAATCGCAGAAACCTCATCAGCTGCGTTTAGATAGACTATATCTCTGGTAACTACAGCTTTTACGGGCCAGGTTATTCTGGTTTTTGTTTCTGCTAATTTTTTAGCTTGGTCGGCTGTAATTTTTTGGCCTGCTTTTACTATTGTTTTGCCTTTTTCGTTTTCAAGATTAACACTGGCTATGTGGCCAACGCTATTTTTGGCTGTAACAGCATTGATGACTTTGCGGTAAGGTGTTTCTATAAAGCCGTAGTCATTTATGCGGGCATAACTAGCCAAGTTTAGAACCAAACCAATGTTTGCTCCTTCTGGGGTTTCTACAGCACATATGCGTCCGTAGTGTGTAGCATGAGCATCACGCACTTCAAAGCCTGCTCGTTCTCTGGACAAGCCGCCTGGTCCCATAGAACTTAATCGTCTTTTGTGAGCTAGCTCGCTGAGTGGGTTGATCTGGTCCATGAACTGAGACAACTGGGAGCTTGCAAAAAACTCGCGGACTGCAGCTACGATAGGTCGCGCATTTATTAATTGTGCAGGAGTAACTGTTTCTATTTCGCACATACTCATGCGGTCTTTTGTGTTTCTTTCCATACGCAACAGACCAATTCTAAATTGTCGCTGTATTAATTCTCCAACCAATTTGACTCTACGGTTTGCCAAGCTATCTATATCGTCAGCTGGTTCCTGAGTATTATTTAATCGAATTACTTCTGCGATTATGGCAACTAGATCTTCCAGTCGCATTATGCGGTTTTCTACAGTGTTTGGTATGTCCATATCTAGTCTCTTGTTTATTTTGTAACGACCAACTCGGCTAAAATCAAACCTTTTAAAGTCATAAAACATATTGACTAGTAACTCACGAGCGTTTTCAACGGTAGCTTGGTCACCTGGCCTTAGGCGTCGATAAACTTCAATCAAGGATTCATTGACACCTCTAGATGTATCTTTTCCAAGTGTTGCGTCTATATAATTTAGCTTGCCCAAGTCAACATGCTTGAAAGCATCTTTCATTTGCGCATCGGTAACACCCAGGGCACGAAGCAATGTAGTTACGGCAAGTTTTCTTTTTCGGTCTATCTTTACGAACAGTGCACCGGCAGCTGAAGTTTCAAACTCTAGCCAAGCCCCACGTCCGGGTATAACTTTGGCGCCATATAAATTTTTTGTACCGTGACTATCGGCAGTAAAAAAGACTCCTGCAGAACGTATTAGTTGCGATACAACTACTCGTTCAGCCCCGTTTATGATAAATGTACCCTTTTCGTCTGTCATCCAAGGATAATCACCTAAATAAATTTCTTGCTCTTTAACTTCGCCGGTAACTTTGTTTGTTAGTTCAACTACAGCTTTTAGTGGAGCATCGTAGGAGATGTTGTCATCTCTGGCTTTTGTTTCTGATATTTTAGGTAGTTCGAAATGATAATCTTTAAAACTTAGTGATAATTTAGTGCCCGTATAATCTTCTATGGGGCTAATCTCTGCTAGCAGTTCTCCTAGGCCTTCTTCTACGAACCATTTAAATGAACGATTCTGATGATCCACCAAATCTGGTAAATCCAAAATTTCATCATTGTCAGTAAAATACGTGCGTTTTGATTGCACGGGTGTTGAAGTTTTAGCGGTCTTCGCCATAAGCAACGGGATCCCCTTATCTGTTTGTTAGTTAGTGAATGTTCATACATAAACACTTCACATAGTGCCCAAACTAAATTTTATAAAATGATTTTGTAGTTGTTGTAATTTTGCGCGCGAAGGTTACTACTAGAGGTGATTTTGGTGCTATTTGCTGACAAATAAAAGCACTGCCCTTTGTAAACTACTTCTTATACACCAGTCTGATAGAAAAACCGTATAATGTCAAGCATTTTATGATTTAGGTACTTTGGATATAACCGTGTCAACCAAACCGTAGTTTTTGGCTTCTTGGGCTGTCATCCAATAATCGCGGTCTACATCTACCTCTATTTTGGATAATTTTTGTCCAGTGTTTTTTGCTAAAATGTCGTTTAGTAGTTTTTTTACATTTAGAGATTCTTTTAGATCTATCTCCATATCAGTAACTTTGCCTCTCGTTCCACTAGAAGGCTGGTGAATCATTACCTTGCTATGTGGCAACAAAGACCGTTTTCCTTTGGCGCCAGAGCTTAACAAAAAAGCTCCCATGCTGGCTTGCAGCCCGATGCCAACCGTTTGCACATCTGATTTAACGAAATTCATAGTGTCATAAATAGCCATACCATCGTAAACACTTCCGCCGGGACTATTTATGTACAAATATATATCTTTTGTAGAATTCTGGTTATCCAAAAACAGTAGTTGAGCCACAACTAGATTTGCTGTGTGCTCGTTTACTTCTGTTCCCAAAAAAATAATTCGATCTTTTAAAAGTCTAGAATAAATATCATAGGCTCTTTCGCTTCGGCCTTCGTTTTCTATGACTGTTGGTATCAACATCGAGCTGTTTGGCATATTTATATCCTTTGAACCTACATGATACATAATCTGGCGCTCTCTAGTCAAGAGTGCTAATTATTTTCAGTTATTTTTCTAGGGAACGACTATTTATCTTATTTGCTGCTAAGGCAGTAGACCCTAGAAGAACAAAGCTAAAACCTAACACCGTCTCGGCTGCAGCTATGCCGTTCAATGCTAGCTCTGCTACTCCAAAGCCTATCATGACTGTGCCTGCCAATGCTATGCCACCCAACATCAACCTGCCTTGTTCCTTAGCTTTTTCTGCTATTGCCTCTTTTTCTGTCATTTCGACACAGTCTCCTTTATAAAATCGATTGTTTTTTCGGTCAATATCCGGCTAGCAATGTTACTACGACTTTCTGGCTTGTCTAGCTCGGACTGCATGGACTCATCTTTGTATTGATTTTTTAGCAAATCAATTCGTTGGTTAAGTTCTTTTTCTGTGATTTTTATACCTTCTATATCTGCAATTTCTGCTAGGACCAAACTGGCTTTTACGCGCATTTCGGCATCTGGTATCATCTGAGCTTTGTTTTGTTCATCTGTAATACCTTCTAGTTCCAAAAATTCTTTATAAGTTTGACCTTTATACGTTAGATTTTGTTTTTGTTCTCGTATCATCTGTTCGACAGTACTATTTGTAAGTAACACTGGAACTGAAAGTTTAGCTTTTTTTGTAATAGTTTGTATTATTTCTGATTCATAATTACGTTCAACTTCCTGCGACCTTTCGTTTTGTAATTGAGATAATATGTCTGCTTTTAACGCGGTTAAAGTTTTGAATGGGCCAGCTTTTGCAGCAAAATCATCGTTTATAATTGGCAAAGATAATTCCTGTACATTATTTACTTTTATGTGGAAATTTACTGATTTTGATGCCAAAGCCGCTACATTGTAATCTTTTGGAAATTTGATATCAAAGTTTTTTTCGTCTCCAGTTTTCATGCCCAAGATATTATCTTCAAAGCCTGGAATAAATGCATTTGAACCTAGTATAAGAGGATAGTTTTTAGCCTCAGCTCCTGCTACTAGTTTACCCTTGTCGTCAGTCCCTTTAAAATCAATAGTAACTTCATCATCTTTTTTGGCTATTCTGGTTACATCTGATTTTTCAGCCAAACGTTTGCGAAGCATGTCTATTACGCCGGTGACTTCTGTTTCTGTAACAGCTACCTTTTTCTTGCTAAATTTCATTGATTTATAATTGGGTAAAATAATCTCTCCAATAATGGGAAAAATTGCTTCAAATTCTAATGTGGTGAAGGGAACAAACTTTTTTAATGAAATTTCTGGGTCACCAATAACCTTATAAGTTTCTTTTGATATAGCCTGCCGGAGCAAACTATTTATAGCATCGTCTAAAAATTCTGACTGTAGCGTTGCGGGATTTACCGTCTTTTCTACTAATTTTGATGGAGCTTTACCGCTTCTGAAACCAGGAATCTTGATACTTTTGGACAAATTAGTCAGGACCTTGCCTTTTATTTTAGACAGTTCTGATTCGTCTGCGGCTATGGAGATAATTACCTGATTTGAATTTAATGACTTTTTAGAAACTTGCATAGTTTTGAATTCTATCAAATAAATCAGTAATTAGCTAGCTAAACCATCAGATAAGATCTGAGAAAATATATAATGGCTACAAAATAGCCTATCTCTACTAGCCAGCCCCATGGTCTCTCGCCCCATTGTATCCACCCCAGAAAATGCGCTAGACGACTGCGTTTGAAATTTTTTCCTCTTAGTTCTTTTATCCAATAAGGTAGCCACACCAAATCTGGGCTGGCAGATACCACCGCACACACTAGCATCAATATCCAATTTGTCGGTCTAGCTATATACACTGCCGATAAAATCATAAGTGAAACAAATATATCAGTCCCCAAGATGGCCATGAACTTCGTATCAGTTAAGGTCATATTTTTTGAGCCAAAATGCGGAGATGCGTCCAGAACCAGATGGGAGGCAAGCGCAAGAGGGATAGCAACAACAGGAACGGGAACTATAGCTCCAATCAATGCTCCAGTTACGACATGATTACTAGCCGTCATTTTATACGAAAGTCTTTGATGATGCTGACTGCTCTCTGTGAACTGACGATTTCTTCTGTACTATTTTCTAAATTTTTGAGTAGTACTTGTTGATTTTTTATCTCTTTTTCTCCTAAAAATACTGCAAATTTTATGCCGTTTTTGACAGCTATTTTGATCTGTTTGTCTATCTTTTGTTCGGTACTGGCCACTGCAACATTTAGTCCCATTTCTCTTAGCTCAGAAATAATTTTTAGGGCGGGCTCTAGCGTATCGCCTATAATAATCGCGCATACATCCGTTTCTGTTTTGACTGTTGGTGTAAGGCCGTGTGATTCCAAAAAATTGTATATTGTCACATCTCCCATGCCAAATCCGACTGTCGGGACTGATTCTACTCCGTAGGCGCCTACCAAGCCATCGTAGCGCCCTCCACCAAACATAGAACGATTATTGTCTGGATGGGTATCAAAAACCTCGAATACTACATCTGTGTAGTAGTTAAAACCTCGCATTAGTGTTGGTTCGAACACAGCATTTGTAATTCCCGCGTTTGTCAGCCTTTTTATCAAATTGACTAGCGTAATCACAGAGGGATGGTTTTTTATTGAAATGGGTAGGTCGTCGATACTAGTTATCTTTAAAAATTCAAATAACTGATCAGGTCCGGAATTTTCGCGTTGTGAAGGTGTAAATATCGCTTCTACTTGCCCAGAAAATTCTGCAAAATCCATTTTATGCATCCGGTCAATTAACGGAACTAGTACAGACGACTGTACGCTATCCATGCCCAAACTATCGCTGATAAAGTAATCCATCAAATTGCGGCTGTTAATCTTTATTTTGTACATGTTTGGTTTAGCGCCAAAAGCCTTCATGATATCGTCTGCGACTTGGATGACTTCTGCTTCTGCCTCTAAGCCTGCGATACCAAACAAATCAACGTTTAGTTGCCAAAATTCACGTAGTCTGCCACGTTGAGGGCGTTCATATCGCCAGTTGACGGGCAACGAGTACCAACGCAACGGATATGGAAGCTCTTGCCTTTTGGCTGCAACCATTCGACTGACTGATGGAGTCATTTCTGGGCGAATAGTAACTTTTCTATTACCCCGATCCTCGAATGTGTATGTTTGTTCGTTTACAATCTCTTCGTTTGTTTTGTTTGAATATATTTCTGTAGGTTCTAAAATAGGCGAATCATATTCCTGGTAGCCGTATTTTTCAGAGATAGAACGCATGACTCCAAATATATGTTTTTGGAGACGCTTGTCTTCTGGGTAAAAATCCCTAGATCCTTTGTATGGTTGTGTAGATAGTGCCATAGTTATTCCTATTTATAATACATCATAAATAGGTTTTAGTAATCGATGATGTAGAATAATCTTGTCTGTGTCCCTATACAATGAGCCCCCTTCTCATCTCACCCAGAAAAACATCTTTGAAAACCAGTTTTCAAGAGTTTGTTTACGTCCGGCCCGCCACAGGCGGGTCCCCCCTTCACGCCTTAGGGTTCTGGGCGACTCGCTGAACTGCTCTGTAGGGTTTTTAGTTTTTGGCTGAAAAGATTTTTGGGTAATTGTTGTATAATTAGATTTATGAAAGTGGGTATAACTCTTACATCTTCTTTGTCAGTTGGGCAGGAATATATTGATTTGACTATAGAAGTTGCCGAACGACTTGCTAATGAAAAAATGGGTATTGTTTATGGTGGAACAGACTATGGGATGATGTCTGAACTTGCTAAAGCCTATAAAGACGCTGGCGGCAATGATTTGACTGGCGTGATGGCAAAAGATTTGATGGCAGTTACCAAAGGCTATGTAGCATTTGATGGACTTGATAAAACATACTTAGAAGAAACTATGGACGACCGCAAACATCGTATAGTTTTTGAATCAGACGCATTTATTATTTTGCCCGGCGGCTACGGAACATTTGAAGAAATTGGAGAAATTGTTGGTGGTAAAGTAAATAAACTATACGACAAACCGATTGCTATTTTTAACTATGATGGTTTTTACGATACGCTCATAAAATTCCTAGATGAAATGCAACAGAAAGATTTCTCAAAAGTGCCTTTTAGTGATTTTGTGTTTATTGGCAGTGATTTGAATGATATCTTAAATTATTTTAAGAATTATCAGACAAAAGAACTAGCGGACAAATTTGTATGAGTAAAAAATCAATTACAAGTCTATTGGGTGTAGAACAGAAACAAGAGAAAGAGGACGTTCCTCTATAGGTGTTATTTTGTGTCAGTTCATACAATATATGGTTGGTGTGAATGAAACCTGTCCGTCCTGCCTGGCCTTCTTGTCAGAAAGACAGGGGGCTCGGTCACGTTCCACGACCCCTCAATTTACATACTTCAAACAAGTTTGAAATCTGTAAAGTTGCCTTGCAACCCGCCACAGGCGGCTCTCCCCTTCACGCCTTTTTAGGGTGAAGGTTCTGGGCATTTCGACCACCAAAACAAAAGACCCCTTTCGGGGTCACTTGTTTTGGTGCGGATGAAAGGACTTGGTCACGTTCCGCGACCCCAAAACTTTCATACTATCAACAAGTAGATAATCTGAAAGGTTTCCCTGCAACCCGCCACAGGCGGCTCTCGCCTTCACGCCTTAGGGTTTGGTTCAAGACCTTCCAGAACAAATCAAAAAAAGCTCTCAAAAGAGAGCATTTTTTGATTGGTGCGGATGAAAGGACTTGAACCTTCACGCCTTGCGGCACTAGCTCCTAAGGCTAGCGTGTCTACCAATTCCACCACATCCGCGCACTGTATAATATTATGAAGGTTCAAGAGGCTTTTGAAAAGGACTTGGTCACTTTCAGCGACCCCGTAGCAACATCTTTGCAAACCAGTTCGCAAGAGTTGTCTACCTTGCGACCCGCCACAGGCGGGTCTCTCCTTCACGCCTTGCGGCACTGTCACAATCCTATTGGACATAGTCCAATCGGTTGCGACCCCGTCTCAGCTTGGTTGCTTGCGCAATCCAGGCTTCCGACCTTGCAACCCGCCACAGGCGGGTTTCACTCCTAAGGCTAGCGTGTCTACCAATTCCACGATCGTCCGCGTAATTATAAATTGTATCGTACTTGGCGTATAGGATGAACCTTCAGCCACGGTCGTCCGCATAACATACGACAGATCCATATGTTTTTTCCTTATACCACTCTGTTATTGTACTAAATTTTGCGTAATTAGTAAAATATGATTATGCATATTTATAAAATATTAGCTGGGCATCGCCGTATTTTTTGATCTGAACTTCAATTAGTTCGGGAATATAGTATACATCTGCTTTGCCAGGCCAAGACAATACCAGTGTGCCGGTTGGCTTTAGGTGTCTGGCTAAAAATTTAAGATCGCGATATGGGATATTGTCGTATGGTGGATCTGCAAAGATAATGTCAAATAACTGGTCCTGATGCCTAGTGGACCAGGCATTTACAAATGCCCGAACAACTTTAACTTTTTTTTCTATTCCAAGCTTTTGGATGTTTTTGACTATTATAGCGTGTGCGCCAGCATCAACTTCTACGGCTACAGCGCTAGACGATCCTCTACTGATGGCTTCTATGGCTAAAGCTCCGCTACCAGAAAAAGCGTCCAACACGCTACAGCCGCTAATATCTCCTAATACACCAAAAATGGCACCGCGTATTTTGTCGCTCATGGGATGAGTTCTATGGCCATGAGGAGATTCAAAATTTTGGCCACCCAAAGATCCTGAAATTACTCTCATTTGTTAACTTTGCCGGCGTCAATCAAGGCGCTATACCATGCTAATGTTACTGTTTTAACTATTACAGGGCCCAGTTGATGACGAACCTGGTGTGCAAACTTGGGTGTCCAACCTTTTTTATAATAATTATGGTACATATCTAAAACTGCGATTTCTCTGGCTGTTCTCTTAAAACGTTCTAACAGGCCTATATCTAGAAGCTCATTTATATCAGATTCGGTTGGCATTGCATCCTTCATGGCCAGTGGTGCCATAATTGTGGCCACACCCATCTCGAATAAACCATGAGTAGTAAACAATCCTTTTGGTCCCCACATTTTCCAATTGTTTTTGACCTTTTGTCTACGCGTATTGCCTGGCATTATTAGTTTATCTTTTACAGAATCACGGCTTTCCATACCTTCGCCTCCCCTTAGTTCGGAAAGTTTTTCTTCATATGGGTAATGATGCGCAGGCGTTAGGCCGTCAACCAAAGCGTGGGACAGCCAGGCAGCTTCGAATGCTACTCGCTCAACGTTATTTGCACGCAGTTCTGTGACTAATTTGTCGTAATGGTTTCTTATCAGATCTAGCAAGGCCGAATCATCGTCGTCAAAAGGACTATAATAGTGCCACAGCTCGTCCTTTGCGGGACTCTTGCGTTTGATGCCATCGGGGCCATTTTTGCCTTCAAAATGCAGTATGGCGTTTGCTTTAGGAAAAACGTTGTTATCTTCTAAAATAACAGACAAATGCTTTCGAGCTACTCTGTCTATTTTTTGGTGTGTACCTAGAATACGACCAGATGTTTTATTTAATGTTGTACCGCTATACATATTTTAGTTCAAATTTGTTACAGACCTTAAGATTGATATGCGCCCACTTAGATGATTGTATTGTAGCAAACTTTCTCCACTATCTATGAATTCTTGCGCTGCGTTACGCGCAGAAGCTATCATTTTGATATCTGTCAACTTGGCAACCCTTAGGTCTAAAGCTCCATGTTGCATCGTTCCATAGATAGCTCCTGGACCACGAATTTCTAAATCTAATTCTGCTAAGGCAAAACCGTCACTGTTTTTTTCTAATGCGCGAATTCGCCTGCTAGGCCTAGAACTATCGCCCATCATAAGGTAGCAGTGGCCTTGGTGCGAGCTTCGACCAACTCTACCGCGCAGTTGGTGTATCTGAGCCAAGCCAAATCTCTCGGCATTTTCTATCAACATGACTGTAGCGTTGGGGACATTTACTCCAACCTCTACAACAGTCGTAGAAACCAAAATATCTAATTTACCGTTTACAAACAGCTTCATTGTATTTTCCTTTTCTTCTGCTTTCATCTTGCCATGCAAAATACCAATTTGACGGTGTTTAAATACTGTACTCTTTAAATTACTAAATACATTTTCAACGGATTCTGCGGACAACATATCGCTCTGAACAATCAGAGGGCACACCACAAACATTTGCCTACCACTTGCTAGCTGTTTATCTATTTGTTCGTACAACTGAGGCCTAGAATTTGGAGAGCAAATAGTAGTTTTAATTGGTAGCCTTCCGGGTGGCTTTGCGTCTATGACGGAAATATCCATTTCTCCGTAAAGTGTCAATGCCAAACTCCGCGGGATTGGTGTTGCTGTCATGCTCATAACGTGCGGCATATATCCCGCTTTTGATTGTAATTTTTTTCTTTGCTGAACTCCAAAACGATGTTGTTCATCAATAATTATCAGGCCTAAACTGTGCATAATAACTTTTTCAGAAATTAGAGCATGCGTACCAACAATGAACTGGATTTTACCAGACCCTATCGCTGCATGTAACTGTGTTTTCTGCGCAGGTTTTAGGCTACCCAACAACAAACCTAGTTTATCCTCCATACCTAAGGGCTTCAAAAGTTCACAAATAGTGTCAGCGTGCTGTCGAGCTAGTAGTTCTGTTGGTGCCATAAAAGCTACTTGAAATCCTTGTTTTATGGCCATGACTGCCGCCATGACTGCCACGATAGTTTTGCCACTACCAACATCACCTTCAATCAATCTATTCATGGGCTGTTCGCGCTCCATATCCTTATATACTTGCCAAACTGTTTTCTTTTGTGAATCTGTAAGTTTAAAAGGTAGGTGGTCCACGAAGTTTTTGGCCAAATCTTTGTCAAACAAAATATTTAGTGCGTGTTCTCCAGCCAAATCTTTTTTGTTCATCAGGGCTGCCAGAGTAAGCTCGAAAACTTCTTCGAAACCTATTCTTTTTTTCGCTTTTTCGAGTAGTTCTGGCGATTCCGGAAAATGCATGGCCAATATAGCTTGTGACCTGGAAAAAAGTTTTTCTTTTTTTATCAACCAGGCTGGTAGAGTTTCTGGGAGTATTTTTATGTTTGGAATATTTTGTTTAACTAGTTTCCTGATCTGGCTAGATTTTAAGCCTTTTGTTTCTTTGTATATTGGGACTATCCTAGCTGTGTTTAGATTGAAGCTATCGGCACGCTCTATGGTTGGGTTCTGTACGCATAATCGTTGGTTGCGCAAGGCAAATTCTCCAGAAATAAAGTATTCAACACCAGGGAGTATCGACTTCTCTCGGTATGGCTGGTTAAACCACACCAATCTGACAGAGCTAGTCTTGTCGACTGCTATTGATTCAGTTATATGCATACCCCTGCCTACGTATCTGCCTGTAGTATTTTTAATTAAAGCTCTAAGGGTTACTAAGCCGGGAGTTATATTTTCTATACTAGAAATTTCTGAGTAATCATCGTATCGCCGTGGGTAGTTGTGTAGCAAATCGCTAACATTTTCTATACCTAATATTTGTAGTTTTTTGTTGGTTTCTGGACCAACACCTTTTAAACTAGAAATCGTTTTATCAGCATTCATACGGCTTATTATAGATTAGCTTTTGTTTTATAGTAAAAATTCAAGGCCATTTACATAAATATGCAAGTATGGAATGATGACAACATGGAATTAGTGCCAAACTTACCCGAAAACCCAGCCGAAAAATCAAGGTACCACAGGATTGTAGATTTTATGTCTAAAACTCTTCGTAATACAAACATATATCTATTCGGGGATATAACACTTGAGCCTGATACAGAATATGAAACTTTTTTGCACAAAGTTGACGATGAACCTAGTACTGCAGAATCTCCGTCCTTCAAAAAAGATATATAACTATTTGGCTTTCTTGACCAAGAAAAAAACACTTGGACCAAAATAACTCTTTGCTAATGGTTGTTGGAGGGCCTTTTCTATGACCAACATAGTTTTTTTGGATACATATTTCTTTAATCCTGGACTACGCAAGTTTGATACAGACAAAGTTTTTTCAACTTTTAGCCCAGCGTGCGCCAGTTGTTTTATGACTGTACTAGGATTGTGGTTTACGAACGCTATTTCACCCTTTTCGATTGTTTCTTTTGATCTGATGTCTACAGGTGTTTTTGGCATTTTCTGAAGTTTTAACAGATGTTTTATTCTATTTCTGGCATGCGAATAATTAGCAACTTCCAGAACTAGATAGCCGTCATCAGCTAAAACCCTACTTATTTCTTTGAATTCTGGGGCAGGATCTGGCAAATGGTGCATTACTCGAACCATTGTCAATAAATCTACTGAGCCATCATCAAACTTGAGATCTCCGGCTTGCATCAGTGTTCTGTTGATTTTGGGGTGGTCTTTTAAAAAATCTTTGGCTATATCTATTTGTTGCTGTGAAGGTTCGGCTAGAGTTACATTATCGGCAAAATGTTCTAATAAAATACAAAGCCTACCATAGCCTCCACCAACATCAACCGCATTTTTGAAATGTTTGCCCTTGATTAATTTTGTAATGGCTATTTCTTCGGCAGCGTGTTCGTAGTCACGTCCATCCCAATAATGTAGATAATTCCAACTCTCGTCGTTATAATAATCTGCTTTTCTACGAATTGTTTCTGTTTGTTTTGTCATTACTAAAATAGATTATACCAGTTATTTGTATTCCATGATTGCAAAATTATTTTTGCCTCTTTTGATTAGATTGTACCCTTTGGCAAAAGGGTTTTCATCTGAAGGAAAGATTTTTTTGCCATTAACAGAAATAGACCCTGCTTCTATGAAACGGGCTGCTTCAGAGTTTGATACAGACAATCCGCAGTGATTGATTACTGCAGGCAACGATTCTACGTTGTTTATTTTGCAAAAGTTTATTTCTTCTTTTAAAATTTCAATCTCTTTTTTGCCTAAACTCAGGAAATCTGAGTCTCCAAAAAGAGTATCGCAAACTTTCTGAACAGTTTTTGTCCTGTCTTTGCCGTGAACAATATTAGTGACTTCAATCGCTAACATCTTTTGCGCCGATCTGGATGATTTGTTTGATTCAAAATCTTTCATTACTTCTGTAAATTTATCTATTGATATGTCTGTAAATATTTTTAGATAATCTGCAACAGATTCATCGTCGGTATTTAACCAAAACTGATAAAATTTGAATACACTAGTTTTTTGCTCATCTAGCCAAATAGCACCCGATTCGCTCTTTCCAAATTTAACACCGCTAGTTTTGTTTATAATCAGGGGAGCAGAGTAAATGTGGGCTGTTTTGCCGGCTTTGCGACGTATCAAATCAACTCCAGAAATACTATTGCCCCATTGGTCAGAGCCACAAACCTGTAAATCTATGTCGTAAACTTTGTTTAAATGATAGAAATCGTAACCCTGGATAAGACTGTAGCTAAACTCTGCATAGCTCATACCAGAGCCGTCTGCTCCTATTCGAGATGTAACGTAATCTCTTTGTAGCAACGGGGTCAGGCTAAAATGTACGCCTACTTCACGCAAAAAGTCTATGTATCCAATACCTTTAAACCAGTCCTGGTTGTTAACTATCCTGATTTTTTGACCGTATAAATTGTGGTATTGTTTGACAATTTTTTGGACGTTACTGGCAACGACTTGGGGGTCCTGCAGGTCTCGTTCTTTAGCTTTGTCGGTAGGATCACCAATCAAGCCCGTAGCGCCACCGATTAGCAAAGTCGCTTCATGACCGTGTGCGATAAATACGCGTACCATCATTGCGCTAGCTAGGTTGCCTGCTTGCATAGAATCTGCACTGGGATCAACTCCAAAATATAGTTTGTATTTTTTCTTGTCTAGCTCTGTTATGTCGCTAAAAGTTGTTTGGTTATTAAAACCACGCCACACTAGTTCGTCTGATAATTTCATATTAGCCATAATGTATAATTATAGACCATTATGCAGTACTACGGAAAATTATGAGTTTTCATTGTTTTTCTTGCTATAATAAATAAGCATAATATAGATAACAGCGTGCGGATTATCGCACAAGGAGATTACGAGCAAAATGAAGAGAGCACCTCAAAGAAAAGGCTTACGGCGGTCTAAGAACTCTTTTGTCACAAAAAAAGGCCAAACTATAAAGTTTAAACAGACAATGTTTAGTAAATATAAGGCAACCAAAGAAGTCATTTCCGTTCAAAAAGCAAAGAGATTATCTGGACTTCCCAAGTCCAGAATAAAACGATTGTTTTATCATATGAACCCAAAGAGAATGTACCACTACTGGTTCAGTAAAGAAGGGGGTGTAATGACCCTCAAAATCACTGGGTATGGAATAATTTTTGGATTTGTTCTACTTATAGGATTGTTCGCTTATTTTCGAAAAGATCTTTCTAATATCACAGACATTTCAGGAACGAATATTGGAGGAAGCGTACTATATTACGACAAAACCGGACAAACTCTGCTCTGGGAAGACGTTGATGGAGTAAAACGCATCCCTGTAAAAGGTAGCGAAATATCAAACTACATGAAGCAGGCTACTGTAGCAGTGGAAGATAAAGACTTTTTTAACCACGGCGGATTTGATGTTCGTGGGATTTTACGAGCCGGTATCAATGACGTATTGCATATTGGAGGCACTAAACAAGGGGGCTCAACGATAACACAACAATTAGTAAGGTTAACGGCTGAAGGCGTTGGAAACGAGCAGACTATTACCAGAAAACTAAAAGAACTAGTGTTGTCAGTGGAATACGAAAGATCTTATAACAAAGACGAAATTTTGACAGGTTACTTAAACGCAGCTCCATACGGAGGAATAGAATACGGTGTGCAAGCAGCCGCAAACAACTACTTTAATAAGTCAGCGAAAGACCTGACACTAGACGAGGCTGCAATGCTTGCTGCTATACCAAAATCTCCTGGTGTTTACTCTAAATATAGCGATAATTTTCGCAAAGACTCACTAGTTGGAAGGCAATCCTATATTTTAGACCAAATGGTTGGTGAAAACATGATAACCAAAAAACAAGCAGAGGAAGCCAAAAAAGTTGATACTGTAGCTAAAATTCAGTTACGTCCTACGCACTACGCAGGCATTAAGGCGCCCTACTTTGTACTTGCAGCCAAAAGTGAACTAGAGATACAGTTTGGAGCTAAAATGGTCAGACAGGGTGGCTGGAAAGTAACCACAACACTGGATATGGCTCTTCAAACAAAAGCCGAAGAGCTGGTTTCTTCAAACCTGAAAAACAGTAGCAGGTATAAAGGAGATTCACAGGCATTAGTAGCAGAAGATGTCGAAACTGGTCAAATAGTATCCTTAGTCGGAGGAAGCGATTTTAACAATCCAGTCTATGGCAATATTAACTACGCACATAGTGCTTTTATTCCTCCAGGGTCTAGCATAAAACCATACGACTACGCTACATTGATAGAAAATGGCACAAACGTTGGTGCAGGATCGGTATTATACGATTCTGCGACTAACCTGCCTGGATATCCTTGCCCCGGTAAATGTCTGACTGATTACGACAAATTGCAGCCAGGACCAATCACGCTTAGATACGCCTTGGGAGGCTCTAGAAATATCCCTGCAGTCAAAGCTATGCTATTAGCGCTTCCAAATGACAAAAGCAACGGCAAAATCGACTCTATTAATAAAACAATTAGTACGATAGACGCGATGATGTACAATCCCAACAATCCCCACACTTACAAATGCTACAAGCCTGGTACTGATATAAATAATTCTACAGCCGAGGATGAATCGCAATGCTACGGCGCTTCTGCGATAGGGGACGGTGCATTTTTACATTTAGATGACCACGTCAATGGTTTTTCTACCTTAGCAAGGCTTGGGTCAGCGATTCCTAGAACTTATATTCTAAAAATAACAGATGCTGGTAATAAGACTATTTTTCAATGGAAAAAACCAAAAGCTACACAACCATTACGACCTGATACAGCCTATATTGTTAACGATATGGCTAGTGATCCTAACGCCAGTTACCTGCCCGGCTCTTTCTATAAATTTCACCGCCAAAAAAACGGATGGAATTTTGCAGTAAAAACTGGGACAACAAATGATGGCTACGATGGGCTGATGGCTAGCTGGTCTACTAAATACGCTGTAGTTACCTGGGTAGGAAATCATACCAGAACTGTAACATTGGGAACTTCTATGGAAATTTTGACAACTCCCCTGGCAAAAGGCTGGATGGAATACGCTCATGCAAACCTAAAACCGGTTAACTGGACAAAACCGGTGGGTGTCAAAACTCTACCAGCTTTTGTTGTCAGGAACCATATCAACCATGGTAGCGTTGAACCTAGTCCAGAAAATGACCTGTACCCTTCATGGTATGTACCAAAAACTGCAATAAGCACAAATCAGTCAATCGATTCAATTTCAAACAAACTAGCGAGTAGCTGTACTCCAGAACTTGCGAAGAAAACCGTAACCGGCGGATCTGCTCTGATATTTTCTATAGACCAATTTGTCACAGGCAGCAATGCCATTACTGATTCTAGTTCTAGTGACGATGTACATCATTGTGATGATATAAAACCAGCAATTAACATAGCTGCTAATGATCCGACTTGCTCTAGCACATGCAACATTACTGTTTCAGTCACCCAAGGTACGCACCCTTTGTCTAGCGCAACCATAAAGGGTACCATCAACATCTTGATAGATGGACAAATTGTTCAGTCGTCAAACACAGACATCTCTGGAAGCATTCCGATTGCATTTACCTATAATGGCACGGGTAACAAGTCTGTTACTGCACAAATAATAGACAGTGTTCTGTATGACAGCTCCAGCAGTGCAGTTACCATAAATTTCACGAACGATACTATCACTCTGGACGTTACGCCAGTTAGTCCTGGGCCAAACAACTATAAATTTACCTGGAATTACATTACTTCTGGCAGTCCCTACCAAATATGTAAGTCTTCGAATAGCACTCCTCTAACCTGCTCAACCGGTACTACTGGGGCAATATCTGCCTTAAGTGGATCAAATAAAAAAGCCTATATCAAAGCTGACAATGGCGTCCAGTCACCTATAGTCAGCTTCTAACAAACTAGTCCTTTTCTAGAAATAAGTTTAAAGCGGTACGAATGTCTTTGACTGAATGATAATTTGTTGTTGTTTTGCCACCTTTAATAACGGGGCCTATCGCACCGTCAAAACCTAATTTTTTAGCCTCGGCAATACGCTTGTCAACATGAGATACATGTCGGATTTCTCCTGATAATCCAATTTCTCCAAAAACAACGCAGTTGCTATTTAGTTGCATACCTTTTGCTGCAGATGCTATAGCCATACAGATAGCCAAATCAGCTGCTGGTTCAGTCAGTTTGATGCCACCGACAATATTTATGTATATGTCTTTGTCGGACAGATTCAGTTTAGTTCGTCTTTCTAGCATAGCTACCAATAAGTTTACCCTGTTTAAATCGACACCACTAGAAGCTCTTTTTGGGTATCCGTAGCTGGTTTTGTTTACCAATGCCTGAACTTCTACCAATAATGGTCTCGTGCCTTCCAATGTGGCTAGTACTATAGAACCATCGCTAACCTGACGTTCAGACAATAGTGCCTTAGAGGGATTATCGACAGGTTGCATACCTTTGTCTGTCATTTCAAAAATACCGGCTTCGTTGGTTGAACCATATCTATTTTTTATAGCTCTGAGCACCTTGAAACCACCGTACCTATCGCCTTCCAATTGCAATACAACATCCACTACATGCTCTAGAACCTTTGGGCCAGCAATAGAACCTTCTTTAGTTACATGACCAACCAATAAAAGGGCTGTACCTGACTGTTTAGCTGCAGCAGACAACAATTGGGTGCTATTAGTTATCTGACTAACATTCCCAGCGGCACTGGAAATATCATTGCAAGCTATTGTTTGTATTGAATCAACTATTACTATTTTAAAATCAGCTGATGCGATTGTAGCTGCTATATCGTCTGCTATTGTGCTAGTAGCTAACTGCAAACTTTTGCTAAAAGTACCCAACCTTTCTGCACGCAGGCCAATTTGATGGGCAGACTCTTCTCCACTTATATACAAAACTGGATACTTTTTTGATAAATCGTAGGCTGTTTGTAGCAAAAGAGTACTTTTTCCTATACCGGGCTGACCAGCAATCAAAATAACACTACCGGCTACCAATCCACCGCCTAGAACCATATCTACTTCAGAAATACCGGAAATGTAACGTGGTTGATCTTTTGCTAGCGATGCCTTAACGGATTGTGACTGTAACACCCTACCTTTTTTATTAGATTGCACAGACACACTATTTAAATGCTCCGAAATAGTGTTCCATTCGTTGCAATGGTAGCACTTACCGCTAAATGTTGGGCTCTGAGATCCACAATTACTACATAAATAAACTACACTAGATTTCTTGGCCATATTTAACAATATACTACATTACATCAACGAATGTGTTGCGAATATGCTAAACTTTAATATTTACAGGACTGCTATCTATGGCTTTGATAAGTTCATTTTCTTCTGTCGCAATGTTGTTGCGTTCAATAACTATACCGTTATAGTCATCTACTAGTTGTTTTACGACTTTGGTTTTATTATTATAGGCTTCTATTCTACGATTAAATATGGGTACTGCTTGGTTGTACTCCGAAACTTGATTGTTCGCTATCAAATTATTCATCCTGGAACGTTCGTTTTCTAGGCTAGAAGCTTCATTTTTAAGGTCATATTCTAGATTTTCTATTCTGGATTTTATGCTGGCAAGAGAAATATCATATTGCTCGACTTTGTTTTTTCTTTCTTCAAAGGCATTTTGATACTGATTAAAATATTTGACTACTGCTGTGCGATTTGTAAAATATTTCTTGTAATAGTTCTCTAGGTCAGGAGTCAAAGCCAATATTTCAGTACCTAAAATAGAATGCAGTTCATTTGTAGTATCTGCACCTGCTTTTTTGTAGCTTGCAATAGTATTTTTTATGCGTGTATCTGTAACTTTAGAATAAACGTCTAGTAACATTTTGTTGACTTTAACTTTTTCTGTAGCACTTAATCTTTCGTATGCTACGTGCAACATTTCGTGAGCTGAAGTGGCTTCTTTTATGCCAGACAAACGAGGATCCTTGACATCGTAAAGGTAGATACCGTCTCCACTTACGTAACATCCCAAAATGTTTGTTAGCTCACTAATTTTGCAATGTCCAGCAAATGTTGATTTTTCATGAAGTGTAGGATGATTTACATAAAACAAATGTCTTCCAAGGTTACTCATAGTAGTATCTACTGCTAGCTTAGAGATTATTGAATCAGGTTTATAATTCCTTAGTTGAGTCCAGTCAATAATTTGCTGTTTTTTTACAAGCAACAAGAGCGGGAGCACCGCTACAAATGTCATAGCTAACCCAAAACTTAGCTTTCTTTTATAGGTGTACATGCTGCTATTTTAGCACTTTGGATTCATTTTTGCGCTCATATAATAAAGTCTTGCCACTTACGCTTACACTGATTATATCTCCTGTCGTGTAGGTTTCTTCTAGCAATCCGAAGGCTATTTGATCTTCTATTGTTTCTTGCAACAATCTTCTCATTGGCCTAACGCCATTCTGGGCATCGTAACCTTCATTTAGTAAATGTGTTTTGGCGTTACTATTCAAATGTAGACCTATGCCGCGTTTTAATAGACGACCGCGCAAATCTCCTATCTGTAAGTCCAATATTTTTAATACTTCTTTTTTGGTAAGAGCTCTAAAAACTATGGTTTTATCAATACGATTTAGTAGTTCTGGCCGCATACTTTCCTTTAACTCTTCTAGGACCTTATCAGTATTTCTTTGATGCAAATTGTTCAAATCCTTTTGTTCGCTTGGAAGCGATACTCTAAAGCCCAGAGAAGCCTCTTTTTGAAGTTTATCGGCTCCAAGATTGCTGGTCATAATTACTACTGTATTTGTAAAATCTATTTTTCGAGCTTTTGAATCAGTCAGATACCCGTCTTCAAGTATTTGTAGTAGTATGTTAAAAACTTCTGGGTGGGCCTTTTCAATTTCATCAAAGAGAACCAGACTATATGGTTGTCGCCGTATTTTGTCTGTTAGTTGACCGCCATCATCATAGCCGACATAACCTGCAGGTGCACCAATTAAACGGGAAATATTATGATGCTCCCCAAACTCGCTCATATCTATTTTGACAAGTGAATCTTCGTTACCAAAAAATTCTCTGGCCAAAACTCTGGCTAACTCAGTCTTCCCTACTCCAGTTGGACCCAAAAATATAAATGAGCCTATCGGTCTCTTTCCATTACTTATGCCAACTCTATTGCGTCTAATAGCTTTTGATACTGCGCTGACTGCTTCGTGCTGACCAATAATATATTTGCCCAGTGTTTTTTCTAGGTGTAACAAGTACTTTGCTTCTGCTCTAATAACTTTAGTAACTGGGACACCTGTCATTCTAGCCACTACCTCTGCGACATCCTCGCTACGAACTGTTATGCTGTTTGCTGTTTTTCCATCTGATTTCAACTGTTTCAATTTTTCTGATATCTGGCTAGCTTTTTGTTTTTTTAGAGCTGCTTTTTCGTAGTCTTCGTTATCTACTGCAGCTTCTATTTTCATATTTATTAGCTTTAGGTCTTTTTGGAGCTTGCGAACTTCTGGAAGTGTTTTGCCTTTATCTACTCGTAGGTGCGCTGCGGTCTCATCCATTAAATCTATGGCCTTGTCTGGCATAAATCTGTCATTTATATATCTGGCTGCCATAGTAACCGTGTCTAATATAACCTCGTCACTTATGACCACATTATGAAAGTTTTCATAATGTTTTCTTAGCCCTTTTAGTATAGAAACGGTTTCAGCTGTTGATGCTTCAGGAACTTGAATGGGTTGAAAACGTCGTTCCAATGCTGAATCTTTTTCAACGTGTTTAGTATAATCGGTTGTGGTAGTGGCGCCTATCAATTGAATTCTGGATCTAGCTAATGCAGGTTTCAGAATACTGCCCGCATCCATAGCACCTTCTGCAGCGCCAGCGCCAACTATCAAATGTAGCTCGTCGATAAACAAGATAATTTGGTTATTATTCTCTACCTCAGACATAACTTTCTTCATTCGTTCTTCAAATTCACCACGGTACTTGGTTCCTGCTATCATTCCGGCTAAATCTAACATTATTATTTTTTTATCGATGAGACTGTCCGGAACATCTTCAGCTACAATTCTTTGTGCTAAGCCTTCCACAATCGCAGTTTTTCCTACGCCAGGTTCCCCTAATAACACAGGATTATTTTTTGTTCTGCGGTTCAATATAGTTATGAGTCTTCGTATCTGAACTTCACGACCGACTACGGGGTCTAGTTCGCCTTGTTTAGCCATCATCGTTAAATCTGTGCCAAAGTAATCTAGTGCGGTTGACCTGATTTTATTTCTATTTCTTTTCTTTACTTCGTCTGAAGTTGCATTATCGTCGTATTGCTGTCTGTTCAAAAAAGATTCTAGTTCCGATAGCAACGAGTCTATGTCAACATTCATGTCTCTCAGCAAAGTAGTAGCTCTGGCATTTTTTTGATTTAATATACTGTACAAAATATGCTCTGTACCACAGTATTCCTGGGTAAAATCCTGAGCTACGTCATATGCCATGCGCAGAGTAAGCTTTGCAGTTTCGCTCAGGCCTTTTGTGCCTAGATTTATTACCAAAGTTTTAGATGTCATGTTTAAAGCTAACCTGGCTCGATCCAGCGTTACTCCTGCGGACTCTAGAATTTTGGCACCTATACTGGAATCCTGAGCCAGAACACCTAGCAATAGATGCTCCGTTCCAACATAAGCACTGCCGAAACTTTGAGCGATAGCTCCTGCATGCTTTAAACTAGACAGTGCATTGTCAGTAAGATGATTTATGAACTCTTGATATTCTTCGTTATTCGGCAACATAAATTATTATTTTTTATCCCCTATATAGTTATTCAATTGTAGTTAAATAATAACAAGACTAGCACTCGTTGGTCAAGAGTGCTAGTTTGATTATTTTTTCTGGTTCGCCAGCTGCTGCTAGCTTTTTTATTTATTTGTTTCTGTTCCGTGTTCTTCGATTGCGTCTAATAGACTAGTTTCTAGTTGTTCTTTTTTCTTCAATGGTTGTACTGGCACTGGCTTGGAATCGATTAATTTTTCGACGATTTCTTCTGATGGTTTATCAGACTCAATATCGATATCGTAACCAGCCAGTTTACTAGCAAGTCTGACATTTTGTCCGCTTTTTCCTATGGCAATACTTAGCTGATCTTCTGGAACTACTACTTTTGCTTTTAGATTTGTCTTGTCTAATATAACCTTTGTAACCTTAGTCGGGCTGAGCGCATTTATGATGTATTGCTCTGTATCCTCTGCCCACACTACTATATCTATTTTTTCTTGTTCGCCAACTTCACTCATGACTGCATTTACACGCATTCCTCTACCGCCCACAAAAGTACCAACAGGATCTACTCCGGGTATAGTACTATGTACAGCTATTTTGCTACGAACTCCTGCTTCGCGGGCTATGTCTTTTATTTCTACTGCTCCGCTTTCCATTTCTGGCACTTCGCCACGGAATAGCCATTCAATAAATTCTTTATTACCCCGTGACACAACCAATTGTGGACCTCTAAAACCACGTTCTACATCTTTTAGAAATACTCTGAGTCTTTGTCCTGGGTAATACCTTTCGTTGCTAATCTGTTCACTCATTGGCATTATGCCTTGTGCTTTGCCTAGGTCTAGTCGAACCAAACGACCTTCAACACGAGACACAATAGCATTTACTACAGTTCCAATCTTGTCTTCGTATTCCAGCATTATTATATCCCGCTCTGCTTCTCTGAGTTGTTGCAGCATAACCTGCTTTGCTGTCTGAGCGGCTACTCTACCTAAATTTTCTATTTTCTCTTTAACTTCTATGATGTCGCCAATTTTGGCGTTCTTTTTCATTACGCTGGCATCTACTAGGCTAATCTCAAAATTACCATCTCCAATTTTCTCAACGACTTCTTTGTTGATATAAACATCAACATCGCCGTTATTTATGTTCATATTAACGCGCACGTCCTGTTCTCTGTCGCCATAATCTCTGCGATAAGCTGCAGCTAATGCTTGTTCAACAATTTGTTGAACAGTCGCTTCAGGTAGGTTTTTTTCTTCAGCTATAGTTTTAACGGCTATAGCTAATTGTTTAATATCTAGGTCCATTTTTTTATCCTTTCGTTATTAGTAAAAAATCCGACCTTTTGGCCGGATGAACTATCAACATAATACCTGGATAATTTAATATTGTCAATATTTAGTATGCTCTACCTACGCCGTGCTAAAATATATCTATATGTCAAAAGGTGTAAAACGTTTATATAACAATTTTATTCCTAAAAACTACAATCTTACTATTAACCCTGACCAACAAAAACTAAGTTTTAAGGGTAACGTAACTATTGCTGGTAGTTTGGTAAATAAACCTTCCAAAAAAATTGTATTTCACCAAAAGGGTCTAATAATCACAAGTGCAAAAATAACTGCACATACCAAAAAAGGTGACACTGAAATAAACATAGTCCGTATAAATAATCATAATTTATACGACGAAGTACGCTTGCATGCAGACAACACTTTATATCCAGGAAGATATACTATATATCTAGAATTCAAGGGCAAAATAACCAGGCCAATGCACGGCATTTATCAAAGCTCTTTTATCAGTAACGGAAAAGATAAAAAGATACTCGCAACTCAGCTAGAAAGTCATCACGCCCGTGAAATGTTCCCGTGCATAGACGAGCCAGAAGCTAAAGCAACATTTGATCTTACGTTACATTCCCTGATTGGAGAAATTGCCATTTCAAATATGCCAGCCAAGTCTTTTAAGCAAATAAATGGTGATATGGTTTCTGTTTTTGAAACTACACCTAATATGTCAACTTATTTACTTGCTTTTGTAACCGGAGATCTAGATTTTATAGAATCAAAAACTAAAAATGGTGTCGTGGTGCGAGCCTATTCAGTCCCAGAAAAAACAAAACTTTGTGCCTACGCTCTAGAAACCGCAGTCAGTTTGTTAGAATTTTATAATGATTATTTTGGAATAAACTATCCCCTTCCAAAATGCGACTTAGTGGCTCTACCAGATTTTGCAGCAGGAGCTATGGAAAACTGGGGGCTAATTACATTTCGCGAACATGGATTACTACTTGATTCGTTGAATACATCAATTCATGGAAAACAATACATCGCTATGGTTATAGGTCATGAATTGGCACACCAATGGTTCGGAAATCTGGTTACAATGAAATGGTGGACAGACCTATGGCTTAACGAAGGATTTGCTAGTTGGATAGAATATTTGGCTGTTGATTTTTTGCATCCAGAATGGAATATATGGTCTCAGTTCGTTACAAATGAAAAAATGGCTGCTTTGAAGTCGGACGCTTTGGAACATACACACCCAGTAATTGTTCCAGTCGATGACCCAAACGATATCAGAACTATTTTTGACATCATAAGTTACAGCAAAGGCGCCAGCATTATAAATATGCTACACGAATATCTGGGCAAAAAAGATTTTCAAAACGGATTAAACCTTTATCTTACGAAAAATGAATATAGTAACACTGAAACAACAGATTTATGGGACGCCCTAGAAGAAGTATCAAAAAAACCAGTGTCAGAATTTATTTCAGTCTGGATAAACGAAAACGGATACCCGATTATTAATGCAAAAGTAGGTAAAGATACCATAAAGCTAAACCAGCAAAGATTTTTTAGTAATCCTAAACATACAAAAAGCACAAAACATAACTTATGGGAGATACCGCTCTTGTCCAACCTAACAGATGCACCTACAGTCTTGAAATCCAAAACTTTGAATATTACACTAGGAAATACAGCCCCTGCGTTATTGAACTGCAACAGTACAGGCTTTTACAGGGTCGTCTACAATCCAGAACATTTAAAAAAGTTGGGGGCTTTGATAAAAGCCAAAAAACTTAGCTCTGTAGAACGCATGGGCCTTATTGCAGACAGCTTTGAAGCTTCCAAAGCTGGCTATTATGAAACGGTCGATGCATTAACACTACTAGAAAATTACGACGGGGAAATTGACTATACTGTTTGGGAGATTATAGCCACCAATTTGAGTTCAATTCGTCAGGTAATGGACAACGAAGAGTTACGGGAACTCATGAAACCATTTACTTGCAAGCTTATAGCAAAAGAATTAAAAAGACTTGGGTGGGAAATTAATCCAAAAGATACACATTTTGATCGCATGCTTCGTCCTATAATTATTGCTTTGGCTGCTATTTCTGACGAGCCAGCTGTTATAAAGAAATCATTGGAACTATTTGCGGAGATAAAAATAGAAAAATCTGACCCAGATAAAAAGAAAGAGATAAATAGTATAAACCCAGATATCAGAGCAATAATATACTCTACCGTTGCCCGCAAAGGTAGTATGATAGATTTTGAAAAATTACTGAAAATGCATAACACCACAAATTCCAGCGAAGAACGTTTAAATTTGACCGCAGCCTTGACATCTTTTGAACAGCCCGAAATCATTGAAAAAGCATTATCCCAAATAATTTCCGACAATGTTAGGTTGCAGGATGCTATGTATTGGATGGCATATAGTTTCATGAACCGACACGCAAAAAAACAAACATGGGAATGGATGACAAAAAACTGGGATTGGTTGGAAACAAATCTAGGAACTGATTCATCGTTTTATCGAATACCGATGTATTGCGCCAGAGCATACAGTGACGAAAAGTTTTTAACTACCTTCAAATCTTTTTTTAATAAAATTGACAATCCAAGTTTGGGCAGAGCCATAAAGCAAGGGATTGAAACCATACAATGGCAGTCTGCCTGGAAACGCCGTGATTTAACCCAAATAAAAAAATACTTTTCTAATTAGAGTATTACTTCTTCAAACGCAGTAACATTTAATTCCTCTCCACTAATTTCAATAGCTGCTAGGCTATAATCTTCTAACCATTTAAATTCGTGAACCCATAACTGTGCAGCAAATTTCATCTGTTTTTGTTTTTTTGTTGTAATGTAATCCAGACCCCTGCCCTGAGCAGATTGATTTCTGTATTTAACCTCGACAAAAAAAACTTCTTTGTCTTTTGTTGCGATAATATCTATCTCGCATAGCTTGGTTCTCCAGTTTCTTTGCAAAACCTTGTAGCCTTTGCTAGATAAAAATTGGCATGCTTTATCTTCTGCTCTATTACCAGCAGAAGTTGTGTTCATACCCGTGTTCATTTTATTTTTCGCGAGAAGCTAATACAGCGTCATTCGCAGCATCATTTTTGGCTTTTTCGTCAGCCTCAGCTGCTAGTTTGGCTTCTGCTTGAATTGCAACTTTTTCATGCAAATCATGCTCTTCTTTTTCAGCTTTTTCGTCAACAATAGAGTTTACCGCTTCGTTATCAAAGCTAACTCCGCTAAGTCGAGCAGATTTGCCAGTAAGCTTACGCATATAACTTAGATAATTACGACGAACTTTGCTTCTTTTGGTAACTTCTACTTTTAAAACTAAAGGGCTGTGCATCAGAAAACTTTTTTCTACACCTACACCGTTAGCAACTCGCCTGACGGTGATACGACTAGTATGACTACCTTTGTTGTCAGTACGAATAACTAGTCCTTGGAATATCTGAACACGCTCTTTATTTCCTTCTCTAATTTTCTGGTGTACTTTTACAGTGTCGCCAGACCTTACGTCTACGACTTGTGTTTTTTTGTATCTGGATTCTATTTCTTGTATAACAGATTGCATAACCTGTAAATATTACACTGTTTCGCGTATTTGGTCAATGGTTTACAATATATACATGGATTATGCCGAAAAATCATTAGCAAAACACAAACTTCTAAAAGGAAAGATTTCTGTATCGTTAAGAGATACACCTGACACAAAAGAAAAACTCAGCATCTATTACACTCCTGGAGTAGCAGCTGTATCTACTTATGTGGCCGAGCATCCTGATGAAACCAGAGATTACACATGGCTAAATAACAATGTAGCAGTTATCAGCGACGGTTCCGCAGTGCTGGGACTAGGAAACATTGGACCATATGGTGCACTGCCAGTAATGGAAGGCAAATCTATGCTATTCAAGCATTTCGCAGGCATAGATGCCGTTCCGATTGTTCTAAACGTTCATACTGCTGACGAAATTGTTTCGGCAGTCAAAGCAATTGCACCTAGCTTTGGCGGTATAAACCTAGAAGATATAGCTGCACCCATTTGTTTTGAAGTTGAAGAAAGATTAATTGCAGACCTAGACATACCCGTGATGCACGATGATCAACACGGCACGGCAATAGTTGTTTTGGCTGGATTAATAAATGCAGCGAAGGTGACTGGCAGAAAGTTACAGGATTGCCATGTAGTTGTAGTTGGTGCTGGAGCGGCTGGTACGGCAATAATAAAGCTGCTACACCTGTACGCAAACCCAAACATAGTTGCTGTAGACAGTGTCGGAATTATAAGTAGATCTAGGGACAACCTGCATCCAGAAAAGAAAAAACTACACAAATACACAAACAAAACCAACCTATCAGGAGCACTAGAAGATGCGCTGGTAAATGCAGATATTTTTATAGGAGTTTCTCAGCCCGGATTATTGACTCCTAGGCTGATAAAATTAATGGCCAAAGACCCCATTGTTTTTGCCATGGCAAACCCAATACCTGAAATCATGCCGGAGGAAGCCAACAAGGCAGGTGTAGCGGTCATGGCAACGGGACGAAGTGATTTTCCTAATCAGATAAACAACGCCCTAGCGTTTCCTGGAATATTTCGTGGAGCATTGGATAACAAAGTTAACGAGATAAATGATGCTCACAAAATTGCAGCAGCCGAAGCAATAGCCTCTCTAATAGAAAACCCAACTACAGACGAAATAATTCCATCTGTGATGGACAGCAGACTTGTTGATGTTATTTCAGACGTTATTCGTTAGTTTCACAAGCCAACGACTTTGAATACTTCTTCGACAGTTGTCAAACCTTGACACACCTTTAAAACCCCGTCCTGAATCATCGTCATCATTCCACTTTTGACAGCTGCCGCTTCTATATCTTGTGAAGAAAGCACGTGGTCGGAATGTTCCATTATTTGCCTTATCTCGCCTGTCATTCGGAACTGTTCTCTTATAGCTATCTGACCAGCAAAACCATAAGGATTTTCGTTTGATTTGCCTGCTTTATATAATTTTAGTACCGATAGATCTGGTCTTTCTATGCCTTCTGGAAAAGTATCTATAATAGCTTTTATCTTTGCTTTTGTAGCTTCATCGGGATCATAAGGCTGTTTTGTCTTGTCGTCGAGCCTACGTACAAGGCGCTGTGCCATTACTAGCCGTATAGCAGAGACAAAGAGCGGATTAGCTCCTATTACATCCATCATTCTAGTCAAGGCAGCAGCAGCAGAAGAAGCGTGAAAAGTTGATAGTACCAAATGACCAGTCAATGATGCTTGTAATGCTGTTTTAGCAGTATCATTATCACGAATCTCTCCTATCATGACAATGTCGGGGTCTAGCCTTAATACTGCTCGAAGCTTATCGGCAAAATTATTTTGGGTGTTTGTCTGAGTAGTAACAGAAATCTGAGTAATGCCAGCAAATTGATATTCTACAGGGTCTTCAATGGTTATTATTTTTCTCTCTTCAGTGTTTAGTGTATTTAACATTGAGTACAAGGTAGTTGTTTTGCCTGAACCAGTTGGGCCTACAACTAAAACTAAACCAGATGGACGCGAAATTATCTCGTCTATCGTTTTTCTTTCTGTTACGGACAAGCCCAGTCGGTCTAGTGTGTACATTGATTGATTCATATTAAACAATCTCATAACAACGTCCATGCCGTTGATGGTTGGAACCGTCTCTAGCCTTACATTTACGTCAACTGTTTTGCCGTCAGCCATTTTAGCGGTAGTAGCTATGTGCCCTTGTTGCGCATCATCAGAAGATGTAGACACATTACCTGCGCTGGCAATTGCAGCAATCAAAACCCTATATTTATCACGGCTTAGCTGAGCTATTGGATGAAGAACTCCGTCAATTCGAAACCGAATACGGATAAATTCTTTTTGGTTTTCTAGATGAATATCTGAAGAGTTAAGTTGGTGAGCTTGCTGTACCAAATAGGCCAAAACGTCATCTGCCCTAACTTGTTCTAGGGTGGCTGAAACCGATTTTTGAAGATCTTGGTTGCCTGCTCTATTTAGCGAAATATCTTCGTATACAACAGCCTTAGGAGGATCATAAAGTTTCATGTATTCGCGGTATCCAGTATCTGATATCAAACTAAATATAATTTGTTGGTCTTCAAACCTTTGTCGAAAACTATTTATAGATTGTTGTGAAGTTGTGTTTACAATCCCAAAGCTGATATGGTGTTGGTCGTAAACAATTGGTATAACCTTGAAGTCATAGAGCTCTTTTAAGCTTAGGACTTCCTTGTACAATGTCTTGTTAGCTATCTGACTAGTATTTATATAGGGGAGCCCCAGTATACGGGAGCGCCTGAAAGTTGCTATTTCTTCATCTTGACGTGCATCTTGTGACATATAGTATCTATTATAACCATAAGCAAGGAAAATTTATAATTTCTGCTACGATATAATAAATGGAAAGAAATATAGTAGTAATTGCTCATAACCTTAGGAGCTGCCACAATGTAGGTTCTTTGTTGCGGACAGCTGAAGGTCTGGGAATAGACACTGTATATTTAACTGGCTACACTCCTTACCCAAAAGCCTCTGCGGATACACGATTGCCGCATATAATAAGCAAAATATCAAAACAAATCAACAAAACTTCGTTGGGTGCTGAATACTCAATTAAATGGGAACACAAAGATATTAATAGCCTCCTAAAAAAGCTAGTATTAGAAAAATACAAAATTTGCGCACTAGAGCAAACAAAAAAATCTATCAGTTTAAATAATTTTATTCCGCCAAAAAAATTAGCTATTATTTTAGGTAGCGAAGTAGAAGGCCTACAAAGCGACATTCTCGATCAAGCAGAATACTTTATACAAATACCAATGTTAGGCAAAAAAGAATCGTTCAATGTCGTCCAGGCGGCAGCTATGGCTCTGTATCACACCAGGTTCTATAAAGAAGATCTACAAATTTTCTAACAGAAGCGTGATAAAATAAGCTTATGCCTGTAAAAATAATACGTAAACATCACGTAAAATCTCCAAAACATAAACATACAAAGCCATACCTAAAAGCTTACTGGCCGTACATACCAATTTTGCTCATATCAGTTTTTGGATTATATTTTGGAGGAATACACACCAACAAACTTCCAAGACATAGTGTTCTTTCTTATACTATAGATGCTAAAGACACGACTCTCCTACAAGCCACAAATGCGCAACGCAATCTAGTTGGTCAAAAAGATCTGACACTAAACGCAAAACTTAATACAGCAGCCCAAAACAAAGCCAATGATATGGTCGCCAGAAATTACTGGTCCCACGAAACACCAGATGGCCAACAACCATGGTTATTCATAAAAGAAACCGGATATCTTTATAATACTGCTGGCGAAAACCTAGCTTATGGTTTTTCTACTAGTAAAAACGTCATATACGGCTGGATGAACAGCCAGACCCACAAAGATGTTTTACTAAGTAGCGTATTCACAGAAGTAGGTTTTGGATTTGCTAAAAGTGCAAATTTTGGGGATAAAGGCCCCCAAACTATAATAGTTGCCTTCTTTGGTCAGCCTTCTGTAGAAACTATTAAACCTACGCTATCATCAAGCACAAAAAATAGCATTTACATCGCTACGACTCAACAAAATATAACAAAAGCCCAAGAGCTTACGAAAGGAAAAACTCCTTGGATATCATTTCTTGTTGGGATAATAACAGCGCTAGGGTTATTACTATTATTACTAAAACATTCATGGAACATAAAATTAAGTATAAAAAGTAGTCGTAAATTTCTAATGAAACATCCCCTATTTGACCTATTATTACTACTAATAATACTGGCTGGCTTTATTCTTAGCACAACAACTGGAGTAATTAAATAACCTTACTGCAAGATTACATTTTCTTTTCCGATTGTCGCACCAAATAGATTCAAAGTATCCCTCGTAGAATCAACACGGACTGGTAATCTAATAATTTGCTTATTGGCACTATCTCCTAAAACCAAAACAACTTCCGTTTGACCAACATTTTTATCTAGTAGAATCTTTAGGTCTAAAAGTTTTTTTTGATCGTTACTGTTCTCAAGTTTTAGATACAGTCTCTTAGTTTTTTCTGATTCTGAATGTGATTTTTCTGTAATAACTTTTTTTGATAGTTTAGAAGGTTTTGGAGTTTTTATTTTTTTACCTGTAGTTTCGTATGCAGCGGCTTGCTCGTGTGTAACCTCTCTGACATCTTCAACTAATATTTTTAGTTCGTCACCCTTTTGACCATTCCTATCTTTTGCGTTAATCTTTCCTTTCGCTATAACTACTCTATCGCGTTCCCATATTCCAGTAGTTTGTTGGTATATGCCAGGAAATAAAACCAATTCAATATCTTTGAACTGATCTGCAATTTTTACAAAAGCCATCTTTTGCCCATTTTTTGTAGTAATTTCTCTTATTTCTACAATGCTTCCTCCTACGCTCACAGATTTGTTGTCATGTTCAGAACTTAGAGTGTTCAATGGAACTGTGTATTCTGATAAAACGCCTTCAAATGCCTTTAATGGATGCTGGCTTAGATACAGTCCTAGTAGTTCACGTTCCCACATTAATTGTTCCCGTAGTGGTATAGGTTGCGCAGTATAGTCTAGTTTTAGCTGAGGTAATGAATCTGTTGTTTCCTCTAGCAAATTTCCAAATAAGTCAGTTTGACCACTAGAAAATTGTTTTTGTTTTCTAGAGGCATACGAAATATATATATCTAAATTTGCTAGGTGAAAGCTACGTTCGCCAAATCTGTCAAATGCACCAGATTTAATTAAACTCTCCAGTACTTTTCGATTAATAATCCTGTTATTAACTTTAGAAAAAAAGTCTTGTAAATTCTTGAAACCTTCAGTTGGTCTGACATTTAGTATTTCATCAACTGCGCCAGCACCTACATTTTTTATGGCGGCTAAGCCAAACCTTATTTGTTTTTCTTTTGGAACAACGGCAAATTCTAAAAAAGACTCATTTATGTCTGGCGCTAGAACGTCTATGCCAATTTTTTTGCATTCTGTTATTTCTATAGCCAACCTATCTGTATCGTCATAATCGCTAGTCATTAAAGAAGCCATATATGCAGCTGGGTAATGCGCTTTTAAATAAGCTGTCTGGTAAGAAATAAGTCCGTAGCAAGCAGAGTGAGATTTATTGAAAGCATAATCGGCGAACCCCTCAAGGTCCTTCCAGAATTTTTCCACAAAATCACGATCAACATTTGATTTTTCTATTGCACCGGTTATGAATTGCTCTTTCATTTTAGCCATAACATCTCTTTTTTTCTTTCCTATGGCTTTTCTCAGGGTATCAGCATCACCTCCGCTAAAACCACACATATCTTTGGCTATACGCATAACTTGTTCTTGATATACCAAAACTCCGTAGGTAGAACCGAGAGCCGAACGCATGCTTTTGTGGGCATATTCTATTTTTTCTTTTCCGTTTTTTCTGTCTATAAAACGCTGCGTTAGGCCTGCGCCTAGTGGACCAGGCCTGTATAGGGCGCCCATGGCTATAATGTCATCAAAAACAGTTGGCTTTAGGTCCTTTAGGTACCTTTTCATACCTTGAGATTCAAATTGGAATATACCTGTAGTGTCGCCCCTCTGCAATAATTGGTAAGTTTTCAAATCGTCAAGAGGTATTGTATTTATGTCTATGCTCTTATTGTAGACTTTTTTGATAATTCTTAGCGCGTTGTTTATAGTAGTCAAGTTTGATAATCCCAAAAAATCCATCTTTAGCAAACCTAAATCCTCTATTGGACCCATCGGGTACTGAGTGGCAACAACGCCTTTTTGAGCTTTTTCTAGTGGTACGAACAAAACTATATCGTCTGGCGCAATCACCACTCCAGCTGCGTGAACACCATGACTTCTGATAGTCCCCTCCATCTGAATTGCCAAATCAAAAACAATTTTAGCTTGATCGTCATTTTCGTATACTTGTTTTAGGTCTTTGTCGGCAGTTAAAGATTTGCTCAAAGGTATATGCCTGCCTTGGATTGGTGCGGGAATCATTTTTGACCACCTATCAGCATCTGCATAAGGTACTTGCAAGACTCTAGCGACGTCTCTGACGGCATTTCTAGCTGCCATACGACCGAATGTGACTATATTGGCGACCCTATTTTCTCCATACTTTTGTATACAATACTTTATAACTTCATCTCTTCTGTTGTCTTGGATATCAATATCAATATCTGGCATAGATATACGGTCAGGATTTAGGAAACGCTCGAACAATAAATCGTATTCTAAAGGGTCTAACTCTGTAATCTTTAGCGCATATGCGATTATTGATCCAGCGGCCGAGCCCCGTCCAGGTCCAAATACTATGCGTTGCGATTTTCCCCATTTTATAAAGTCAGCAATAATCAAAAAATAGCCGTTAAATCCCATTTTATCTATAACTGACATTTCGTACGATGCTCTAGACAAAACTTTTTTTGGCAATAATTTTTTTGCTTCTTCTATTGACATCTTTTCAGATTTTTTTTCGGATATATTTGCATATCTGTTAGTTAATCCTTGATACACCAATCTGTCCATAAACGTTTTTTCTGTTTCATTTTTAGGCAAGTCAAATTTTGGGATTAATATCTTTCCAAAGTCTAAACTTACGTTACATCTTTCTGCTATTACTAAAGAATTAGTAATTATTTCTGGATTGGAACTACCCCATCGTTTAATTAGATCGACTGGATCTACTACATTTAAATCAAAATCTTTCAAAGACATTCTTTTCTCGTCAGTTAAAAAAGAACCAGTCTGAACACACAATAATATCTCATGAGCTTGCTGGTCTTCATGTTTCAAATAATGAGCGTCACATGTTAAAACTGCTTGTATTTCAAGTTCTTTGGCAAGCCTGAAGGTACTTTCTGTAACTTTAACTTGTTCTTTCCAGCTCTTTGGGTGAAGCTTATGCCCATGGTCTTGAATCTCTAGATAATATCTGTCGCCAAAAACTTTTTTGTACCATTGGGCAGTTTTTTTTGCTGCATCATATTGATCTTGTCGAAGCGCGTCTCCTACTTCACCACCAATACAACCACTAAGGACTATTAAACCCTCATTATATTTTTCTAATAAATTATGGTCTATTCTGGGTTTGTAATAAAACCCATCTAGGTTAGCTATGGTGCTTAGCCTCATGAGATTACGGTAACCCTGCTGGTTCATGGCTAAAATAATCAAGTGATTATTTAATTTATCCTTTGCTGGGTCTTTATCTGTATGTAATCTTGGTGCGACGTATGTCTCTATTCCTAAAATAGGCTTTAGTCTTGAAGATTTTGCTTCTTTATAAAATTCAATAAGACCTGATAAAGTCCCATGATCAGTTATTGCGACAGCTTTCATGCCTTTTTCTTTTATAAAATCCATTAAGGCAGGAACTTTTGTTAGGCCATCTAACAAACTGTACTGGGTATGATTATGCAAATGCACATAGTCACTTGGGTTTAAACTATTTGTTTTCAACTCTTATTATCCTCAAATATTAACAACTCTTATTGTAGAGTAGTTACCTGCATATCGCGACGCTAATAATTACAACAAAAACTATTTACTAGAAATATACTTTTTCAAATATTGTATAGACTTTTTGGCCTCTGCACCTGCATTTTGTAGGTTTTCATTATCTGCGCCTCTATCGTGTATATCATTTAGAACTTTTCTGACCAAATTTTTTGTAATTACGGCTTTTGAAAGTAAATCATTCAAATCTTTATCTGAAGCAAGTTTTATTGTATTAATTTGAGCAGAACCACTTTCGATTAATTCGTTTAATTGGCTGTAGTAAATTTTTAGTTGTTTTTCTGTAGTCATTTTAGTGTTGTATGTTTTTATCTTGATTATGCTTCTAGTTGATTTTCCGCTTTTCGGTGCAGTCAATACACCTGCAAGATAACTAGTACTTGCCAATAATATTCCTCCTAGTGCCCATTTTTTTGTGTTATTTTTCATTTCTTCTATTCTTTGAATTATTTTTAATTGACATAGCCTTAAGAGCATTTTCTGTGATATTGGTTATTACTCTTGTAAATGCCATTGTCGCAGCAGATTTCTGCATTATATTGCCTATAGATTCAGCTTTGTTCGCTAAATCTTCAGTTTTTTCGGTTATAGCTTTAACCCGTTTTAGGATTTGTAGCGTTTTAATTGCAACCAAAATGCACAGTATGAGCAGAAGGAATAATGTTATCGATAGCATTATAACCAATATTTTTTCTGGCTGATTCATTATTTGATATTATACACCAATAATCAGTCAAACAATGATTTGAGATAATCTGAAAAATCATCTTTTATGTCTTCGTGTTTTAATGCAAAATCAACTACTGTTTTTATATACTCAAGTTTGTTTCCCGTGTCGTAAAATTTACCATTTTTAATTTCTAAACCAAATATATCATGCCCATCATCCATCATTTTTTGTATAGAAGGTTGCATTGTAAATTCTTTTCCGGTCTCCAGACTACTACTTGTCTGATGCAAATATTTAAAAATCAAAGGCGTGAACAAGTAACCACTAACACTTGCCAAATCAGACGGTGCAAAATCTTTTCCAGGTTTTTCTATAATTTTGTTCATTTTAATTAGCCCCTCTTCAATCTCTGTTCCTCCTACAAAACCGTATCTTTCATAATCGGCGTCGTTATTTGCCCTTACACAGGTCAAAATCATACCTCCGTGTTGTTCGTAGGCTGATACCAGTTGTTTGAAACGTGTTGGAGTGGCATCTACGAAATCATCTGCAAAAGCAAAAATAAATGGTTCATCACCAATCAGGTGCTCGGCATTTAGTATAGGAGTAGCGTTTCCGTACGGACCTTTCTGACGAATATATGCAAAATTAGCTAGATCAGAAATACGTTTTGTAGCCTCTAAAAGTTCTATTTTCCCACTATTTTTAAGGCTTAATCTTAAATCTGTACTAATATAATCAAAATGATCTTCTATGGCTCTTTTATGGTAACCAGTAACAATAACTATGTCCTCAATCCCTGCTCCAACTAATTCTTCGACAATATATTGGATGATAGGTTTGTCTACTAACGGCAGCATTTCCTTTGGCATAGCTTTTGTTTGAGGCAAAAAACGAGTTCCAAACCCTGCAGCAGCAATTACCGCTTTGGTTACAGGTTTTTTATTCATATTGTTATTGTAGCATCCTATGCTTTTACAGATAATAAAACCTACTCTATATGTAGTTGTTTTTTAATTAGTTTTTGGGCTAGAGCAGGATCTGCCTGACCCTTAGACTGGGCCATTATCTGTCCCACAAGATAACCTATGGCCTTTATTTCTCCGCCGGCAACATCTGTGGCAGCCTTAGGATTCTGAGCCAATACGTTTTTTACTATTTCTGATATAACTTTTTCATCTGATACCTGTATATAACCCTTGGTTCTAGCATAGTCTTCTATACTTGCAGGCAACTTGGTGCCTCTAGTTATTTCTGTGTACAAAGCTTTTGCGTTCGTAGAGCTTAATTTATTACTTTTTATTAATCTGTAAATTTCTAGTTCTAGGCTATGGTGCAAGGAGTTTTCTAATACAAAATTATTGTCGTTAACCTGTGGAATAGTTATGTTGATATACCAATCCGCCAAAAACTTTGCCATTGGTTTATCGTTCAAATGCTTATTTATATTTTTTAAATATTTAATGTCAGAGTCTACTTCGGATATAAGTAGCGTATCTATCTGGGAGTCGTTCAGCTCTAAACTATTAAGAATTTTGCGCCACTCTTCTGGCATAGTAGGCAAATCTTTTTGGATGTTTTTGATGTATTTATCGCTCAATTCAACTGGTGGAATATCTGGATCTGGAAAATAACGATAATCATGTGAGTCTTCCTTTGATCTTTGAGAAAAAGTTTTTTGTTTAGCATCGTCCCAGCCTCTGGTTTCTTGGAGTACTTTATCGCCCTTTTCTAGTAGATCTATTTGCCTCTTTGCCTCATAGTCCACCGCCTTTTCTACGCTTTTAAAACTGTTTAGGTTTTTTGTTTCCGATCTAATGCCTAATTTATTAGTTTTGCTGACACTGACATTTACATCAAAACGCATATTGCCATAAAATAGGTTTGCATCACTGACATCTGCATATCTCATGAGTAAGTATAATTCTTTAGCATAGGCTTTTGCTTCTGCCGAACTGTGAATTTCAGGCTCCGAAACAATTTCTAGTAAAGGTGTCCCTGCTCTGTTCAAATCTACAAGGCTATAATCCTGGCCTGCAGGATGAGTACTCTTTCCTGCGTCTTCTTCTAGATGAGCCCTAGTTATATTTATATTTTTGGCTACTCCATTGCTAGCTATCTTTACGTGGCCACCCAAAATTATAGGTTGATCGAACTGCGTTATTTGATAGCCTTTTGGTAAATCAGGATAAAAATAATGTTTTCTGTCAAATTTGCTGTTTTTTTGGGGAACCGTCCCCAAAGCAAAAGCTGCCTTGGCTGCTAAATGTATAGCTTCTTCGTTCAATACGGGTAGCGCTCCTGGCATTCCCAAGCAAATGTGACTGATTAGGGTGTTTGGCTCTGCATTCCTAGCATCATTACTGACTGCTGCAAACAATTTGGTTTTGGTCTTTAGCTGTATATGACACTCTATGCCAACTGTGATTGTATAATTATTTTCTTTTTTTAGTATGTGCATTTGGTAATGCTCCTAAATCTTTAAGTGCTTGACGATAAGATATGAGTGCCTTTTTTACAACCGATTCGCTGAGAACTCTTTTTGGATTAGAAACGATTTTTTTACATAAATTATGGGCTTCCCAAAGTCCTGGATTGTCAGTAAAAATTCTCTGTGCATCAACCATTCGTTCGCCCATACTTTTGCCCTTGTGTTTTCTTTTTTTTAGAGCTTTTTCAACTAGCTTGTCTGCATCTACTATTGCCAATCTCCAGGTGGACTTGTCTCTGCATAATTCTTGGAGATCTTTCCAGTCTCCTAGGAAGTGTTTTATTTTTAATCGGTATGGTAGCTTCCATCGCAAATAAAACAAAAATATAATTGTAATTAGCAATGCCCCGATGTATATGACTACTAAATTTGTACCCATTAGATAACTTTCTCTGTTACGCTGGCTAGCGCCAGCAAGTCACGATCTTTTCCCGTCGGAGCGATCAACTGAATACCTACGGGCATTCCATCGCTATACCCAGCAGGTACAGAAACAGCCGGGGAACCTGTCAGGCTTGGAGCTACAGTTAAAATATCTACTAACCACATTTGTAACGGGTCTTTGATGTTTTGGCCAATCTTGAATGCAGTGACAGGAGAAACCGGACCGGCCAAAAAATCTACCTTGTTAAATATTTCATTGAATTCTTTTATTAGTTTTGTCCTTAGAGTTTGAGCTTTTTTATAGTACGCATCATAGTAGCCGCTGCTCAGAACATATGTACCTATTAATATTCGTCGTTTAGCTTCTGAACCAAAACCTTCACTTCTGGACCAATTGTAACTATCCTCTATATTCCCAGACATATTAGAAGTATGCCCGTAGCGTTGTCCATCATAACGCGACAGATTACTGCTGACTTCTGCTGGACAAATTATGTAGTAACAAGCCAAGGCCAAACTTATAGAAGGAATGCTTACTTCTACTAGTTCGGCTCCAGCATTTTTTAATTCTTTCAAGGTGTCCTCTATACGTGAGCGCACGCCAGGGTCTACACCCTTACCCATAAATTCAGCGACAATACCTATTTTTTTACCTTTTATGTGGGTCGGCAGGTTGGTGTAGCCTAGCTTATCTTTTTCTATGGTAGTTCCGTCTAATTCATCCTTGCCTGAAATAATATCCAAAATTAGTGCCGCATCGGCAATGTTTCTAGTCAGTGGACCAATAGTGTCTGTACTACTAGCCATTGCTATAACTCCGCTTCGGGATACTAGGCCATAGGTTGGTTTGTAACCTACAGCCCCACAAAAAGATGCCGGTAATCTTATAGAACCGCCCGTGTCAGTGCCTAATGCAAATGGAACTATATCCAATATAACAGCAGCAGCTGACCCGCCAGAAGAACCGCCGGGTACACGTTTTTGGTCATGTGGGTTTTTTGTAGTATAAAAATCACTGTTCTCTGTACTAGCACCGTGCCCAAAAGCATCCAAATTTGCTTTTGCTACACAAATAGCACCTTCAGCCTCTAGTCTTTCTATAGCTGTAGCCTGGTATGGAGCGTTAAAGCCCTTCAATATATTGCTGGCGGCTGTTGTTTCGCCTCCAAAGGTCAAAAAATTATCTTTGGCTATAAAAGGTACTCCAGCGAGTTTGCCTATTTTTTGACCTTTTTTTACTCTGCTATCTATATCCTTGGCAATTCCTATGGCTCGTTTTTTTGTGGTAGAAATGACAGAGTTAAATTCGTTGGAGTTTTCCAGGGTTTTATATGCCAATTCAACCAAATCAAGTGCCTTACTTTTGCCATTTTGTACATCCGTAGAGATAGAAGCAATGCTAGGCCATTGGCTTTTTGATAAGACGCTGCTCATTGGAGCATCCTACGAACTTTTATTTGTCCTTCTACGATACTGGTCGAATTTTTTAATAATTGTTCTGGGCTAGCTCCGTAGGACTTTTCTGTATCTTGACGCATTACGTTTTTGAGCCCAGTCACTTGACTAGTTGGCTCTAAATCACCCAAGTCTACGCTTTTAAGCTGTTCAACATAACCTAGCATGGCTTCAATCTCTACTTTATATTTAGAGACTTCTTCGTCTGTTAAATGCAAACGAGACAAGCGAGCCAGCCTTAATACATCTTCTTTAGTTATTTTTGCCATTTCATCAAATTATAACAGATACCACTAGCTATTGTCTTTACAATAAATCAAACTTGGAGCAGGATAGGTATAAGCACGATAAGGCAAAACATCATGAACGAAGTAGATTCATACAACAAAGAATACTCTGAACAGATACCACAAATACCAGAGTATTTTACTATGGTGGAAAATACACATGTTCGTCCGACAGAAATCGACCACATTGATAGTGGAACTTTATGGCTGGACCGATGGCGCATGGATGATGGCACCGAGTATGACGTAATGATTGGGCATCCAAAAAAGTTATCTGTAGATATACTAGCTGCAAACAACACGCCTTTAGCCGCCCAAGTAAAAGGTAGGCCAAAACTAGAAGCGTCTAAACTGATGGAACTGGGTTACAGGGTAGCCGTAATTGGTCCAGAAATTGGTACATCTTTACCTTTGTCTCATACAGTTCATAATTTTCAAACTATTTTAAATAAACTTGATGAAAAAGGAGACCATGAACCTAGAAAAGTAATAATAACAGGTGAATCTCGCGGCGCTATGACTGCTTTTGGTATCAGCCAATCCAATTACCGACATAATAGGCACGGAGTTTATTATGATATTACCGATCCTTGCTATGCAGAAAAAATAAATTTTACTAGCCCCAAGGCTGTGCTTGATTCCGTATTAGGGCTACCAAATGAGATAGTTTGCGCAACCAAACAAATGGGTCACATACTCCTGAGCGGTGCAGAATTTGCAACTTATACTAAAACATTGGATCTTAGTATAAACGGAGTATTACAGCTGACTCGAACAGGACTGCCACTACTAAGCGGAGAGGCTGGGGCATTAGCGTCTGGCATGCCCGACGATACTATGATGCATATCAGATTTTTTAAAAGCAGTATAGCCAATCACAGAAACAAATACAGACAACTGTTGGAAAACAAACGAGGAATAGTTATAGAGGAACAGTCGGGAGGGCATTTGTCGCTACTCCGGCCAGACACTAGAAATAGACAGCTGGGCAGGATGGCAGCTTTGCGAGATCAACTAGAAGCAGGAACGAAGTCTAGCGATATAGACTTCACCACAGTACACCTAGGTTAGTTTCTTTTTTATATCTTCTATAATATCTCTAAGTTCAGCAGCATTTTCATATTGTAGATTGGCTGAAGCTAACTCCATCTGGCCTGTTAGGTCTTTTATCAAATGACCATACTCGTCTTTTGGTATTTTATTCAAGTTCAGCCTGGCGTTCTTTGCTTCATACGGCAATTCTGGTTTCATGCCTTTTTGGACTGACTTACTAATACCTGTCGGGATTATGCCGTGTTTCTTATTGTGCGTTTTCTGTATGGATCTTCGACGGTCTGTTTCTTCAATAGTACGCTTCATACTGCCTGTGACAGTGTTGGCATACATTATAACCCTGCCTTCTATATGTCGGGCAGCCCTGCCTACTGTCTGAGTCAGCGCTTGTTGGCTACGCAAAAAACCCTCTTTATCAGCGTCCAGTATCGCTACTAAACTTACTTCTGGCAAATCCAAGCCTTCCCTTAGTAAATTTATTCCAACTACGACATCGTAGACGCCTAATCTCAAATCTCGCAGTATATCTGTTCTGTCCAACGTGTCTACATCGCTATGCAAATAAGTAACCTTTATGCCAAGTTCTTTAAGGTAATCTGTCAGATCTTCAGACATTCGTTTGGTCAGAGTAGTTACTAAAACACGTTGTTTTTTTAAAACTGTAGTCCTAATCTCCGATATCAAATCATCAACTTGGCCATCTACAGGTCTTATTTCAATAACAGGATCAACTAGCCCAGTAGGCCTAATAACCTGAGAGACAATTTCTTTACTACGAGTCAGTTCATAATCTGCCGGAGTGGCGCTAACATAAACTACTTTATTTATGTGCTTTTGAAACTCCATAAATGTTAAAGGACGATTATCTAAAGCGCTAGGCAACCTAAACCCATGCTCTACCAATACTTCTTTTCTTGCTCGGTCGCCGTTATACATACCTCTAACTTGTGGCAGAGTCATATGGGACTCGTCTATAAACATCAGAAAGTCATCTGGAAAGTAATCCAGTAATGTTGCTGGCTGTTCCCCAATTTCTCGGTTTGTTAAATAACGGCTATAGTTTTCTATACCTTTTACGAACCCGGTTTCTTGCATCATTTCCATATCAAAGTTTGTTCTTTGCAGTATTCGTTGAGCTTCGATTAATTTGTTTGATTTTTTAAATTGTTTTACACGAATATCTACTTCAGTTTGAATGTTTCCAAGTGCTTGTTTGAGCTTGTTTTCCGGCGTAACATAATGACTACTCGGAAAGACTGTCAATGTTTCCATATTATCCAGCACCTCTCCAGTCAAAGGGTCTAGCTTTGTGATACGCTCTATTTCGTCTCCAAAAAACTCTAAACGATAAGACACTTCTTCGCTAGCAGGAAATATATCTACAACATCGCCTCTTACCCTAAATACTCCACGATGAAAATCTATATCGTTTCGCTGGTACTGTATGTCGGTTAATTGCCTTAGAAGCTTGTCGCGAACCCTCCTCTCGCCTTTTTTAACTTTGAGTGCTAGGTTTCCATAGTCTTCTACTGAGCCTATACCGTATATGCAACTAACACTAGCAATTATGATTACATCTTTTCGAGTCAATAAAGCATCCGTAGCAGCATGCCTCATCCTATCTATTTCCTCGTTTATCTGGCTATCTTTTTCTATAAATGTATCACTCCTAGCGATGTAAGCTTCGGGTTGATAATAATCAAAATAACTCACAAAATAGTGAACCGCATTATTTGGAAAGAAATGCTTGAATTCATTATATAGCTGGGCAGCTAATGTCTTGTTATGGCTAAGAATTAATGTTGGTTTTTGAACCTTTTCTATAACATTCGCCATAGTAAATGTTTTTCCAGAACCAGTAACTCCCAATAGCGTTTGTTCCTTAACACCTGCCAACAAATTTTTTGTAATTTTCTCTATAGCTTCTGGTTGGTCACCAGTTGGATCAAAAATACTTTTTATCTGAAACTTATTCATATTCCTATTGTAACAACGCAACGCTAATTAACTGTATTTAAATTAATAAATACGCAATAAACTTAGAAACATTTGTTAGACATTTGTCTAGTTAAGGAATTTGATAGTTTGTATCGACTTTTCTAGGTAGGTCAGATCATCCGTTTGCATATCTAAAACATCATGATTTACAGTAATCGAGTAATTACCCTTGGTTACCCTATAAGTATAAAGCTTTGTGCCTTTTGGTGGTCCCATAATATCTGGCTCTGTGGTAGTCAGAAAATAATACTTGTCTAAAACTAGGCCTTGCGTGGTAGTCAGACTAGTCTGTTTTACTCCTTTGGAAATAGCATCTGTATTGGGTAGCTCAGTGTTTTTATCTATACTAAGTGAAAAGGAGACTGTACTAAAATCTTTGCCACCTTGAACTTCAGTTACAGTCGCAGTAGTTCCCTTGATATAGCTTATGTCGCTACTGTCTAGAGAATATACCGACGAACTGGATTGATATCTTTCTAGTTTCCATCCGTCAGGAATTCTAATCTCGTATTCGCTACCTGGCGGTTTGTATAATAACCAGCTACTAGCTAGATCTGTAGATTTAGCCTCTGTTTTGTCAGCAGGTTTCTTTAAATTTTGGACTTTCATAGGAGTATCTTTGTTTTTAGATACTTTATTTGAATTGTAAACATACCAACCAGCAAATATAAGTGCTGCAACTACAACGACCACAATTACTGTCTCTATAACACTGAAACCTTCTTCGTCTTTTATAATTTTCATTTACTTCTTTCTTTAAATAACATAACCATTGTACTATATTTATAGATGTATTAGCCTCTTTTTTTGCCCCTTTCTGAAAACCAAAAGTTGTCTCCAGTTTTATATTGCTTTTTTATGTCCTGGTATTCTTCGTCTAATATTTTACAAACCTTTTCGACTAGCTCAGTCGGATCGGTACTATAAACAACGTATTTTTGGAACGACGGATCTAAAGTTTCTATAAGCATTGGTATGATATCGGCAGTTCCTCCTGACCCTAACAGAACACCGCAAGGTTTGTGCGATTCTAGTGCAGAAGTAAACTCATGCAAACTTCCAAAACGACCTCCTACAGTAATGACGGCATCACTTGACTGCACTAAATACAGATCACGACCAACATAGTTTAACCCAGTAAAATTTATGAAATCAAAATTTTCATAAGGTAATCTGTACTTTCGAAGATGTTCCCTCAGACTACCAGCTGGCGAAAAACCTATGCTCATGCCGCCAGCCAAAGTAGCGCCTTTAGCAGCGTACAATGGCAACCCTACAGTTGCGCCAGTCGTCAGAATGTGGCCACTTTCTGCGATAGCTTTTCCCAGTTCTTCTGCCAAATCATCAGATTCCTCTACTGTGTCTCCGCCAGCAGCACCAGAAACGCAGATAGTAAAACGAAGTTCGTTTTCTTCGTTTTCTTCTTTTTCATTTACTTTCTGTTTAAATAAATAGCTCATGCAGTGACCAATCTATAAAAATTATTATTATCACCCGACATCTCGTTTTCTAAACTTAATAACATTCTAGACTCTAGAATTGGATGACTATAATACTGAGAATAAAGTTCGTTTCGCAAAGACGCCTGCATATGACCATAAACCTGGTTGCCATAAGTCCTGTCGTTTATATAGTTTGTAGCGGCATCTAAAATATTAAAACTAACTGTCTGCCCGTCTTTAATTAAACCTACATAATCCATATTTTCCCAAAATTGTAGGGCAGGCTCAATGTTTATCAATATATTTTCAGCCTTACGCCACTGTAAATCTTCTGGTTGCAAGTGGGGCTCAAAAACATCAGGGTGTGCCAAATTAGAAATAGCTCCGAAATGTCGCTGAATTATCCGCCAATGCAATTCTGAGCCGCCATTTGATAACCCGCCTAATTCATCAGACAAAACTGCACTTTTGACAATATCGCCAAAATTTGGCTGGACTTGTCGTAGTTTTATAAAAGAACTAAAAGTTCGGAGTTCGGTGACAGTTTGGATTAAAAGAGTAAGAGTGTATATAGTCAACCCCCGAAGCTTAGTAGCAGGCAAAGGTAGCACAACAATTGAACCCATTTCCTTGGAGCTGATAATATTATTTCGGGTAGATTTTACAAATTCGGCAGTTGCTTTTTGCCACCTAGCATTACCTGCATAGCTAATATCTATTTTTCTGGATTCAAAATCAGATGGCTGCAATAAACTATAGCTTTGTTTAAATTTCTTATGCCAAGCAGCAGACTCGGCGAACTGTATGCCAGCAAAAACCAGTCCCATAGATTCCCTTTTTAGTAACGATTCTAATGACCTGTAGCCCAATAACTTCATCAAATGTTTTGGTGGCTGGTTTTTTAATAATTTTTTGGCTGCGCTATGTTTTATGACCCAAACATTTCGAGGCATTCGAATTTTTTTAACCAAGATCACAATTTTGGACAACAGTGTGCTAGTATCGGTGTTGCTGTTTTCGCCTAAATGTCTCATCAGAAAATCGTCATGCATTCGGACAGTCGACATTAGCGAAAAGTAAATTTCTGGGCCGCTAGAATCTGTACTATTTAGTCCCAGAGCTCGTATTTTAATGTTAATTTTACCTATTATATCGGCACCTAGCCTGATATCTAAGCTGTCTTTCCCGATTATATTCTCCATTTTTAATATTTTGGCAGCATAGTCTGCCTTGGCTTCTCCTAAAAGTTCAGATATTATTTTGGACATATTCCTTATAAGCATAGCACTTTGTAGGCCATAAATGTACCTGCTAATGCTTTTTGTTGCAACCTTTTATTAAGCTCAAAATTTTTCTGGTTTGTACCATTTAGGTGCCCTCTCTAGATAGGCACTCAGCTGTGACTCGCTGAGAAGTCCTTCCTGTGCACCAACTTTTTGAACTACGCTCATAGAGTTTATTGGGGCCCATTGCAGGGCACCTTCTATATTGCTACCTTTTATCAATGCTGCTACAAAAGCCGCAGAGAAGGCGTCTCCCGCTCCAGTACGCTCCAGAGGGGGTTTTGGGTCAGGATATGGAGGCATCTTGAATCTATCCTGCCCATCACTAGCATAAGCACCATCTGGTCCGTCTGTTATGACTACAACTTTTGGACCTAGGCGATGAAGTTTGTCGAACAATTCATTTATATTATCGTAGCTGCCTTTAGATAGTTTTACAGCTTCTTCGCGGTTAAGTATCAAAACTTTCGTAACCTCATAAAGTTTTTTTAATCTTTCAGTTCCTGCTTCTATCTGAAAAGTTCCTGGCTGAAAAGCCAAATTAACTTCTGGGTTTTTTAGTAGCCATTCGGCTATATCGTCATGCATTTCGAGGGCGTTTTTGCTTATAGAACTAAAGTATATCCATTTGGGTATTTCCTTTGGTCTTAAATGCGGCCAATGATAATCATATTCTTCATGTTTTATCAGAATGGTACGTTCTTCCTTGTACCAAAGAACGTAATGATAATTGCTATTTTGTTTTGGATTTATGTGGACATAACGGCTATCAACCTTGTTGCCGTGCAAAGCAGTTATCATATCCCGACCGTGCATATCGCCGCCAACATTAGCTATTAATCCGCTATTTAAGCCTAATCTAGCAAAACTGACTGCTGCATTTGGAGCATTGCCTACTGCTTCTATGATAACTGCATGATCGAATGGTATCTTTTGTCCAAAAGGCATTGATAACCACTTGCCGTCTTCGTTCTTGGAAACATGTGCCTGATCATCCAATAGTTTTATAAATGCGTCAGTTACTATGTCACCTACACTGATTACATCAAATTTTTCCTGATCTTGACTCATCCCACCTCTTTCTTAATACCGCTATAGTTTATTGTGGCACAAATAGTACAAAAACACCTAAATTACTAAACCTTGGCCTTTCCGGCTGAATTGAACATATCTAGCTTTTCCTCGACTACGGCTTGAACAGCAGCTGTAACTTTGTCCATAAGCTTTATGACAGCAAACTCTGTCGGGTTTTCAGCCAACACTTTTTCTAGTGTTTTGCGGTAGGCAACCCTCATATCTGTATTGATATTAACCTTGCTGACACCAATCTCTACTGCATCAACAAAATAATGCCCTGGGGTACCACTACCCCCGTGAAGGCTGATATTGCATGTAATAGAATCCCTAATTTGTTTCAATAATTCTAAATCTAACATTTTTGGAACCGGATATTGTCCGTGCAAATTTCCGATTGCCGCAGCGTATGTGTCTATTCCCGTAGCATCCACAAAAGACTTTGAAGCTTCTGGCGTGCTGAATGTTTTCTTAATTTCTTCGTAGTCAATAGCTGTTGTAAAAACGTTTGATCCTCCACCAAAATAATGCGGTTCGCTCTCCACCAAAGCGCCCGTTAAACGAGCATAAGCCACTACTTGGCTGGTCTGGTTTATTATGTCTTGTTCTGTTGCGTCATGATTTGCTTGCGAAACGTCTATATGGATAAATTCATAGCCAGCCTCTATGCCTGCTATGGCAGAATCAACAGATGGTGAATGATCCAAATTGATATACATTTCAATTTTATAATACGCTTTGTAGTTATCAACCATGTCGCGTATGTTGTCTAGCCCCAATGAATCTACCTCACCCTGACTAACCTCTACTAGCACTGGAGCATTTTTTTTGACAGCCGCCTGTGCCACTGCTTTTAATACGTCCTGATTGTCTAGATTAAATGCGCCCAGAGCAAAACCTTCAGATCTTGCACGGGCCATCGCCTCGCGTGCTAAAGTGCAGTTTTGTCGAATTTGACGTAGTGTTTGAGCCATAATTTTTTACCGTTGCTTATGGTTACAATCATAGCATATAATATATGCATATGCCCCCAAAAACTCGCGATTATAAAAAACAATTTATGAATCTATTGTACTGGATTTTACCGTCGGGTACAGAGCTAGTTATGTTTACAGGACTTAGTTTTATAACATTGACACTTAGTAATGCTCCATTTCTAAAAAGCGTACTATACCTTCCAAAAGATTTTCAGTTAACTACTGCAACTTTGAACTCTATAAATAATTTATTGGTAAAAATATTTGGTGAAGACGCGTCCCGTTTTGGAGTGGTATCATTTTTTTGGGCATTAGTAGGTGCTGGAGTTTATGTGCTGATATGGCTAGCTATAAATTTTTCCGAAGAGTTAGGTAACGATTTAGCAGTAACCAAATATATCCACCCGAAAAATATCGACACACATTCTCCACTATTGAATATGTTGTCTCGAATTAGTTTCCAGTTCGTCGCTCTATGTCTTTTTTTCCTATACATAAATATCTTGATAGGAGCTTTGCTGCCCTACGTTGGCGAAGCATTCAGAACCAGCATAACCAGATGGCCTAATATAGCTTCTTTATATTACGGTTTTTTAGGGATTATCCTAGAAATACTTGCTCTTCATACGGCAGTAGTATTGCTACGATCTTTGACCCTACGTAAACGCATATTCGGATAATGCAGTTATTTACTCTTTGATAAGTTTTTCTGCTTCAATGGCAATATGCCTGCTCGTTAAACCAAACTTTTCTAGAAGCTCGTTGGTTGTTCCTGATTCTCCAAAATGATCTCTCATACCAATTCTTTTTACAGGGACTGGATATTCTTCTGATAGTAATTCGCAAATAGCTCCGCCTAGCCCGCCATTTATTTGAGCTTCCTCTACAGTTATAACTCTTTTTGTTTTGTGCACGCTACTTAGGATCGTCACTGAATCCAACGGTTTTATAGTTGGTACATGCAAAACTTCAGCAGATATACCTTCTTTTGCTAGTAGCTTTGCAGCAACCATGGCCTGATATGTCATTGTACCCGTTGCTATGATAGTTATATCGTCTCCAGAAACAAAGGTGTAGGCCTTGCCTAATTCTATAGGCGTACTAGTAGTGGTAATAATAGGCGTACCTTCTCTGGCAACTCTCATATAATTGGGCCTACTGTCCGATGCCATCAGTATAGTTAACTTTTCGGCTTCTAAGCTATCACAAGGTGCCAATACTACCATATTTGGCAGGACTCTCATCAGTGCTATGTCTTCTAGCATCTGGTGCGTTGCGCCATCTGGTCCAACTGAAATACCTGCATGTGAACCGATAATTTTTACAGGTCGGTCGTTTAGGCAAATTGTTGTTCTGATTTGCTCCCAGTTTCTGCCCGGGCTAAAGGCTGCATAACTAGACACGAAAGGGATTTTTCCCATTGCAGCCAAGCCTGAGGCTACTGTTACGAGATTTTGCTCAGCCACGCCAATCTCTATATACCTGTCAGGAAATGCATCCCTAAATAAATGCATTTGGGTAGATTCCGTCAGGTCTGCACATGCGGCGACTATCTGTTCGTTTAGTTTTCCTGCTGTTACCAAACCTTTGCCAAAGCCTTTGCGAATTGGTTCCACTACCAACTTATCAGACATTACGTCGGGAACTAGATGTAAATCATTCATGTTCGCTCCTTATCTTTCCACCTAGAGTTCTGAGTTGACGCAGCGCTTTTTGGGCTTGATCGTGATCAGGAGGCGAACCGTGCCAATGAAAATCATACTCCATGAAATCTACCCCCTTGCCAGGAATAGTATGTGCAATTATAACGACAGGTTTTTCTACAATTGCACGTCCCATAGAGCAGGCATCTATAACTGCCTCTACATTATTGCCGTCTATTTCTATTACGTGCCAACCAAAAGCTTCCCATTTGGCTTTTAAATCTTCTAGCGGCATAACTATTTCTGTAGGCCCGTCTATCTGAATATTATTTCGGTCTATAATCGCTATAACGTTGTTAAGTTTGTACTTTTTTGCCAACATTGCTGCTTCCCAAATATTACCCTCGTCTAATTCTCCATCCCCCAAAACAACATAAACCCAGCGATGAAAATCCTTGTTCATCCTCATAGCCAGAGCCATGCCGCAAGCTTGGCTTAGACCACAACCCAATGGCCCACTTGTGTGCTCCAAGCCCGGGAGCCTTTTTCTTTCTGGGTGCCCTTGCAGACGGCTACCGATTTTTCGTAGAGTAGACAGTTCGTCCACCTCAAAATATCCTGCTCTAGCCATGGCGGCGTACCTGACTGGAACGCAATGCCCATTACTCAACAACAGTATGTCTCGCTGACTCCAGTTTGGTTTTTTGGGATCGTGTTTTAGTATTTTAAAATATAGAGCTGTAAATATATCGGCCAGCCCCAATGGCCCTGCACTATGCCCAGAACCGGCATGTACTAGCATCTTTATTATGTCTTGTCTGATCTGGTTTGCTTTTAATTCTAGCTCTTCAGTTGTAAAGTTTGTTTCCATATTTATTTTTCCACTAATGTTTTAAGTTTAGCATAGGCATGCGCTGGATTCTTGGCGTTTTGTATATAGCCTCCAACGTTTAAGACATCGACTCCAGATTTTGACAGCAATACGGCGTTACTATCGTTGATGCCACCGTCCCAACCAATCTCGATACTTTTTTTTAGTTTTTTGACCTCGACTACTTTGCTAAGAAGCTTTGTGTCCGCAACTCCACCAAAATGCCCCAAATCCCCTGAAAAAATTAGCACATGGTCTATGTACTCAATGCTTGGAGCTATCATCTGAACATCGGTATCAGGTAAAAGTGCAACTCCGGCTTTTATGCCTGCGTCATGCAGAGCCTTGGCTATACCTACAAAGTGACCTTCTGCTTCGGCATGAACTATGACCAGGTTGGGTTTTAGCCTAATTATCTTTGCTAGGTGTTCTTGAGGTCTTTTGTACATAATGTGCAGATCAGCCAGAACATTTTTTGGCCACCACGCACTTTCAACTGGAGGGGAATTTACAGGAGCTAGCTCTCCATCCATATAATCAAGATGTATTCTTTTAGCAAAGATTGCTACGCGCTCTAATTGTTCACGAAATTCGTGAGCGTCTATAGGCGTAACTGTTGGGCAAACTATAGACATTAGATTAAATCGTCTATTTCTTTTATTCTTCTGACGAATCTGGGTGCAGCTGCAAACGGAGTCTCCAACCATATTTCAACTATTTGGTTCGCCTGGTCTTTTTTTAGTACGCTTGCAGGCAAGCACAAGACGTTGCTGTCATCATCATTCCTAGATTCTTGTGCCGATATCCTGTCGTAACCCAAACTAGCTCTTATACCTTTATATCTGTTGGCTGCCATACACATACCCTGACCACTACCACATATTAATATCCCACGCGGTTCACTATCTTTGCTATTCATCATATCTTTTATAACTTTGGCAGTAAACATAGGAAAATCGTCTTCTGGATTGTTGCGTTTATCGCCTTCATCAACCACATCATAGCCTGCATTACTCAAATATTTAATGAGCGATGACTTCAATTGATATCCGTTATGGTCGGCGCCAATATAAATTTTCATATTATGGGCACTAAACTTTTGGCTCCGAATGGGCTAGTTTGCCAATATCTGCCACCAACTCAACCAATCGATTGCTGTATCCCCACTCGTTGTCGTACCAAGCCACGACTTTTGCTAGATTTCCAGATACAACATTTGTCAACAACAAATCCACGATACCAGAATGGCTATTACCTACATAATCTTTGCTAACCAGAGGTTCGTCGCTTACGTCTAAGATACCTTGATAATACGGTTCTTTGACGGCTTTTTTAAACACCTCATTTATGTCTTCTTTTGTTGTGTTCTTTTTTAACAATAACGTTATGTCGCTCAGACTGACTACTGGGCTTGGAACTCTGATGCTAAGTCCGTCAAATTTATCCTTTAGCTGCGGCAATGCTAGCGTAACTGCTATGGCGGCACCAGTGGTCGTAGGCACTATATTCTCGGCTGCAGCGCGTGCTTCTCTGAGGTCCTTTGCTGGTCCGTCTTGGAGTACTTGGCTGGCAGTGTAGCTGTGTATGGTGGTCAACATTGCTTTCTCTACACCAAAAGATTCATCCATTATAGCCATGACGGCAGCCACAGAATTAGTAGTACAACTAGCATTACTAACAATGTCGCCAGAATGCTCTAGCTTGTCCTCATTTGCGCCTATTACCAATGTTTCAACATCCGCACTTTTTGTAGGAGCTGATATAACTACTTTTTTGGCCCCTGCCTTTATGTGCATAGCGGCGTCTTCTTTTTTAGTAAATCGACCCGTGGATTCAATGACCACGTCTACGTTTAATTCTTTCCACGGCAACAATGTTGGGTCTTTTTCTGCTGTTACAATGATTTTGTGACCGTCAACTATCAAATGTTTTTCGTCAAAACTAACTGGCTTGTCATAATTGCCATAATTGCTGTCGTGCTTTAGTAGATATGCCAAAGTTTTAGTTTCTGTCAGGTCATTTATGGCAACAACCTCTATATCACTACGGTCGTTAGCTATTTTAAAAGCATTACGTCCTATCCTGCCAAAACCATTTATAGCTACTCGTATTTTCATGATAATACCCACCCTTTAGTCGTTAACATAAGCATTTCTGATACTTATTGTACGGTTTTAGTTAAATATTCGCAACTTGTTGGGCGAAAAAAATGCTACCACCATTTTTTGGATTGAGCGCGTTCAGAACACTCACGGATAATTTTCCAAGCCTGTTCAGCATCTGCAAAACCTCTGACTATAGTACCGCCACTTTTTAGATCTTTGTAATGCGCAAAATGGTGTTCTATCTGTTTTTTAGCTTGTTCACCTAATTCCTTGTAATCAGTAATTTTTCCATAATGTCGGTCGTCCATAGGTACTATGATGATCTTGTGATCATTTTCGCCATCGTCTTCAAAATCTAGCATTCCTATAACTCGTCCTTCTACTACAGCACCCATCGGCAGCGGTTCGGCTGTTACTACCAAGGTATCTAATTCGTCGCCATCTTCGTCTAGTGTTTGGGGAATAAACCCATAATTTGTTGGTTTTGCAAAGATAGAAGGTTCGACTCTATCTAGAGCAAAGTACTCTTCATTCCTGCGCCACTCTATTTTATGCATAGACCCTTTGGGGATTTCTATGACAGTGTTTACGAATTCTCCGTCTTTGCCGTACTCAATTTTATTAAAGGGGTAACCCATGTTTTCTCCATATTTTAGACTAATATTTATGTATTTATTGTACACTACATTATATATGAATGTTATCGGACATAGGGGTGCGGCAGGGCTAGCACCAGAAAATACAGCCAAAAGCATAAAAACAGCCATCGATATAGGCGTAGACGGTGTAGAGTTTGATATCAGAACGACTCTGGATGGACAATTGGTTCTATTGCACGATGATAATTTGAAGAGAACTCATTCTCTGGACAAAAAAATTTCAAAATTAACTCTTAACCACATAAATAAACTACTTGATCTCCAAGGACTTTCTATATGTACCCTAAAAGAAGCTCTGGGCATAACCAACACAACCCCCACCTTCATAGAGGGCAAAGGCGGCGGCTGGGCAAAGCCCCTGTCTAAACTACTTCAAAACCATCCTGCCAGACAATTTGCTACTGTCATCTCATTTAATCTGGGTGAGTTGCAAAGTTTTCATAGTCTCAGCCAAGGAACAAAATGTATGATTCTAGAAAACCATAATCCTATGGATGCTCTTAACAATGCCAGGATATTTAATTTTGATGGTGTAGACATAAACTTCTGGACACTAAATCCTGTATTCTATTGGTTGTGCCAGCGGAGGAAGCTAGATGTTATTTTATACACAGTGAACAAACCTTGGATAGCTAGAATAATCAGCATTTTGTATCCCCACGCTTCAATCACGACAGACAGACCCGACAAGATGCAATTCTTGAGAACAAATAATCAAAAGAATGCACAGGATAAAAAATGAAAATAACCTACACTAGATCCGAAAAAACTGCAAAAAATATCATTACCTTTCTATTTAAAACGCCCCAAAATCTAAAATATTTACCAGGACAATTTATAGAAATAAACCTACCCCATTCAAATCCTGATAAACTAGGAACAAAACGCTGGTTCACATTGTCATCGTCGCCCACCGAAGATTTGATTTCCATAACTACTAAATTTTCTGTACCTTGCAGTACTTTTAAAAATACACTACTAAAACTAGAACCTAACCAAGAAATTAACATATCTGATCCAATGGGGGATTTCGTATTGCCTAAAGACACAACCATACCGCTCGTATTTGTAGCTGGCGGGATTGGCGTAACGCCGTATAGGAGTATGATCAAAAGTTTGCTAGATTCTAAAATACCTCGAGATATCACCCTGCTATACGCTGCAAAAGATTCAGCTGAGCTTGCTTTTCTGGATATTTTTTCAACGTATGGAACAAAAATTATAAAACTTATTGCCCAGCCACTCAGTGCCAAAACCATAATAGACCTAACCTCGCCAAACCATAGCCATAGAATTTATATTTCTGGACCAGAACCTGTCGTTCAGTCAATAGTTGAGCAATTCAAACAAACTTCAATATCTGAAGATCAGTTAGTTACCGACTATTTTTCTGGATATTCAAAAATCTAAATTATTCTGTAACTTCAATAGTACCCTTCATATCAGGGTGAGGCGTGCAGTGATAAGAGAATAATCCTACAGTGTCAAATGTAGTGGTGTACGATTCGTTTTTTGCCAGTAGTTCGCTTGCCGCAAAAACACTGGTTTGGTTATCTGGCATAACATCGTGTTTCACAGAGTCGTAGTTAGTCCATTTAACGGACTGACCTTTTTTTATTGTCAGCTTGGACGGGCTATATGAATAATTGGAAATTGATACTTCTTTTAAAGTTGATTTTTCTACGCTAGAATTAATAACTTTTGTTTGTGCTGGTATCTCTGTCTTTTTAGCCTTGGGTTTCAAGACTAAAAAACTACCAAAAATTATTAGAATTATTATAATTAAAATGCTTAATTTTTTCATGATTTTTACCTTTTATACTATTAATATATCACTGCCACTACGATCTAGCCTAAATGAAACGAAACACGTTCGTAAAAAGATAGATAGCTTTCTGGTACGGTCCGCCAAAATTCAGTCAATGCTGTGGCCACAAAAGAATCGGCATCCTCTACTATTGTCTGGCCTTTTATAGTCAGATATACACGCCGTTGTCTTTGATCCAATCTAGATGTTTTTTGTTTTATTAGCCGATTTTTTATCAGAAATGTTACAAGAACTGTAATCTGAGGCGCAGAAACTCCTAATTTTTTGGCCAATATAGAATGGCTAGCTCCATCGTCAGCGCCCTGGTTAACACAACCCAATAATAGCCAATGCATCACACTTAATTTTAACGGCTTGAGTGCCCCAGAAACACAGAGTCTAAACGCTCTATCAGACCGCGTTAGCGATAAACAGCTTTCAAAGGGTGAACGTTTTTTAGATATACCGATTAGGGGAGGCTCTTTGCCGCCTACTACTACATTAATAACCCGTGCTGGCATGTGGGTCCATATATTTACGGATCATAAGTGCTGCGGTAGCCCCTTCGCCGGTGGCACTAGCAATCTGCATTGTGGCACCGCTTCTAACGTCTCCTGCAGCAAAAACCCCGTCCATACTTGTTTCCATGTTGCTTTTTGTCTTTATCATACCTATGTTATCTAGTTCGATTTTGGAATCTTTTAAAAATTGAGTATTTGGTATCAAACCTATAAAAACAAAAACTCCGTCTGTTTTGTATGATATTATTTTTCCGGTTTTGACATTTTTGGCTAAAACTTTGACGACCTTTCCGTTTTCTCCGACAATTTCGTTTGTTACTGTGTTCATATGAACTGTTATCTTATCTTTGTGTTTAGCTAGCTCGTGCTGAAGTATTTCTGAAGCTCTCATACTGTCTCCTCTAACCAACAGATCAATGTGTGTAGCAAATTTTGTCAAAAAAATAGATTCCTGTACAGCAGAATTTCCACCGCCAACTACAACTAGTTTTTTTTCTCTATAAAATGCACCGTCGCAGGTAGCACAATAGTGTACGCCCTTGCCATAAAAAGTTTCTTCGCCTGGAATTCCAAGTTTTCTGTAGTCGCTTCCTGTTGCAATCAGAACAGCTTTTGCATAAATATCCCCTTCGCTTGTCGTCAATTTTTTCAGCTTGCCATCAATTTCTATCTTTGTAACTTCGCCTAATCGTATATCAGCGCCAAATCTTTCAGCTTGCTTCTGTAGACTATCCGATAATTCTAAACCTGCAACGCCTTTTATAAATCCTGGATAATTATCAACCCAGGCAGTTACGGCCGCTAAGCCACCAATTACACCTTTTTCAAACAATACAGTGTCTATGTCTTCCCTAGTTGTGTAGATAGCCGCAGAGAGAGCGGCAGGCCCTGCTCCGATCATAACTACATCATGAATTTCTTTTTTTGTACCCATATTTATTTATATTATACCTCAAATTATATGTAATGTTTTGTTTTGATGAAAAATTTATCCGTAAAGTTAAGGCACAAATTATATAACTATCAAAAAACTAAGCTATAGCACTGGCTAGTTTGGAAAGGTTGTAGCCTACAACTACGTCTTGGGTGTCGTCGTCTTTAGTTATTAGAGTCACTGGAACTGTCAGTGCACCGCTTAATTTGAATGCCTCGGCTTGTCGTTCTGGCTGATCGTCTAAATTTACCTCTTCATATGTCATATTTTTAGAGCCTAAATATTTTTTTACCATAACACAGTAGGCGCAAGTGTTTGTGGTAAATATAGTTATGTTTTTGACCATTTATTTCCTTTTAATATTTTTTCTTATCAGTATTTATAGTATATGGTGGTATCTACTTTTACAATACGCTATATGTTGTGTTATTTATTGTTTCAAGGCCAAAAGCTCTATATCAAACACCAAATTTGAGTTGGCAGGGATACCATTTTGGGCATTAGCACCATAAGCTTCTGCAGCAGGAATTAGCAGTCTACGAACTCCGCCTACTTTCATGCCAGGTATTCCTGTTTGCCAACCAGCGATTAGGCCAGAAAGTGGCGAAGTGAAAGGTTGTCCACCGTTATCAAGCGAGCTCTGAAAAATAGTCCCATCCTTTGCCAATGCTCCAGTGTAGTGCGCAGTTACTGTGCTACCTGCTGAAGCCTCTTCGCCTGTGCCTACTTTTAGGTCTTGTATTTCTAGTTTGCCTACCGTATCAACTGGTGTAAATCCCGCTAATTTTGTGCCTTCTAACATGTTCGTCCCCTTTTCTTTATTGGTTGATTTTGTATCATTTTGAGCTTTTTCGCTATTCTTCTTTGATTTGTTGTCCTGTACTAGCTGCCATATTACGAAACCACTTCCGGCCAACGATGTGCCCAAAAACGTTACAGCAGCAATAGTAGCAAACACTCTTTGGTGTATTTTTGTCATTTCTCAGTTGTCTCCTCTTTTTATTAATCTTAATTATAACCAACTGTAGGATCTTTAGCCAGCTATTTCATATTCTCTTAGACGTTTTTTCCTAGTATCAGGGTCTCCCATTTGTAGATTTAATAGTTGTTCATAAATACCCCCGCTGATAGCCAGCTCTTCTGGGCTACCAACCTCGCCAACTTTGCCGTTGGCGATAGTTATGATTTGGTCTACATGTTGAATAGTACTAAGTCTATGGGCAATAATTATAGTAGTCCTGCCTTTCATTAGGCGCTTCAGGGCGTCCTGAACCATAGCTTCGCTCTTGCTGTCCAAACTACTAGTAGCCTCGTCCAATATTAGAATCGGAGCATCCTTTAGCAAAGCCCTAGCTATAGCTATACGCTGTTTTTGACCTCCAGAAAGTTTTAAACCATGCTCGCCTATTTCTGTCATATAGCCTTTTTCTAATTTACTGATAAATTCGTGTGCGTTAGCCGCTTTGGCAACCCTTTCAACATTTTCCTGTGATGAATTTGGATTAGAGTAAGTTATGTTTTCATAAATTGTCCCGCTAAATAAAGCTGGGTCCTGAAACACAACTGCTATATTTTTGCGAAGCGAGTTCTGGGTGACGGAATCAATCGGTTGATCGTCTATAAATATCTGACCTTCTTGTGGCTCATACAGACGCATAAGCAAATTAGTAATAGTTGTTTTACCCTCGCCGCTCTCTCCGACTAGTGCGATTTTTGTATTTGGTGCAATTGTTAGATTAATTCCAGATAGCACACTATTTTTATCGTACGCAAAGCTGACATCTTTGAACTGTATATCTCCCTTGCTGACGACCAAATCTGTTGCATTATCAACGTCCTCTATCTGTGGTTCTAATGACATAATTTCAAAATAGTCATTACTATCGGCTATAGCTCTCTGAGTGTTTTCGACCATGAAACTAATGGTAAATATAGGTATCCTGATCTGCATAGCATATAAAATCAATGCTACAACTTGTCCTGGGGACAAGCTCCCATTTGCCCCAAGTATAAAAATATACATATACACGGCCAAAAATATCAAACTCAGTACCACTCTACGCTCTGCATCTCTACGGTGCCAGAAACTAGATTGCGGTTTGTTCGTATCAACTACAGTAGTCATCTGTTGATCAAAAAACTTCAATTCTCTTTTTTCTTGGATAAAGCTCTTTACAACTTTGACCTGGCTAATAGCTTCGGCAAATCTACCGCTGGCAATGTCTATGTGTAAATTCTTTTTTTTCTGATACTTTTGCCATTTACTACTACTACGAAAAGTCATCCATATATACACTGGGTATATGCTTAGCAAAAGCAGTGCGATAGGCACGCTGTAAAAAGCAACTATAATTAATGCAAATATAGTGCTAAAAATAAACTGTAGGAAATTATTGCTCATCATCTGCATAAAATTTGTAATCTGAGTAATTGATCGGTTTAGTCGATTTATAATTTTCCCAGAAAGCTCAGTATCAAAATACCTTTGAGGCAAAATCATCAAATGTTCGTAATACCTTAGCGACAAAATTTTGTTTAACTTGGTTGTCATCTGGTCGCCTAGATATCCTCCAATATTACTAAAAATATTACCCAGTAAATCTAGCGCAAAGATTGCGCCCGCTATTACGGAAACGTACATGATACTGGCCCCACTCCCTTTGCGAATTTCATCTATTGCCCATCCAGACAAAAGTGGATATAAAAGTCCCGTAATACTGACCAATATAGTAAAAATACTAATGACAACATAGTATCTCCAAAGTTGTTTAGCAGAACCCAATATTCTAAATATATTTTTCATAATAATTATTCTAGACTCGTTTTTATGTTTACGGCCTAGCCCCTTTCTGCTCCATAAATCTGGTTAGCGCTGACAGAGATATCGTCTAGCAGTTTATTTACTTCATCGGTCTTTAGAGTTCTGTCATAGTGGCTAATCCATAGCCGTAGGGTTATGTTTTTGTGCTTTGCATCATCCTCTGACTGGTAAATACGTGGCATTCCTAGTTGAAAAAACGAATTATCTGGTTTGTGCTCTATTATGTGTTTATCCAAAAAGTCCTTTAGTTCGTTATAGGCTAGATGAATTGGAACTTTCAGAGTAATGTCTTGCATAACTTTTGGATAGCGAGGCAGCGGTATGTATTGGTTATTCGTGTCGAGTGATTTCAATAGTTGGGTAACATCTAGCTCAAATCCAGCTACAAAGTCAGGTAGCTTGAGGTTGCGCCGAGTGCTAGGACTAAATTCTCCAATTTCTCCCAAAAATTTGCCATCAGTAGTTTTTAGGAGGGCATATCTATCGGCATCAAAAGGCGCGATTGCCGCTTTGCTGATAGTAGCCTCTGGCTTGTGGCCTTTTGCAGAGGTGAACACCGCACTAATACCTAATTCTTCTAATAACTCATTCACGTATTTTACTGCTGCAAAATAAGCAGCACCTTGATATTTCCTAAGAGCTGTTTTAACGTCAGCAGCAAACACGAAAGCCAGTCGTAGATCTTCGATGGGGAGTCCATCTTCGTCGACAAATTCCTTTGAGTGTACAGGGTTTATTTCAAACAACGCAAATTCGTTATCGTCGCCACGGATACGATCACTCTTTAGGTTAGTGTGTACTTTTTCTAGCAAACTGGGCAACAAACTAAGTCTATAGTACTGAAGGTCTGGGCTGAGCGCATTACTCAACTGAAAAGCTTCGTTTTTGTCTTGGCCTACTTTTTCTAGCAAATTTCCATGGACAAAAGTATAGGTTAATAGTTCATTTGCCCCTGACTTTGCTAAAACATTCCGTATCTTGTTCTTCAAATCCATCAAATTGTTGCGCTCGACTGGAGATATGCTCCTACTGGGCAGTTCAGCTGGCAAATTATCGTAACCATAAAGTCGCCCAATTTCTTCTACTAAGTCTTCTGGTATTTCTATATCTGTTCTCCAAAAAGGGGCTTTTACATGTAATCTATTTTTGTCAGCTGGTACTGATTTTATCTGGAATTCTACGTTTTCTAGCAGTCTGGATATATCTTTTAGACCCAACTTGCTACCCAGCCGTGTATTAACAAATTCTGCGCTAATTGCCACGCTATTGTTTTGTTTTTTTCCAGGATAACAATCTATAACATTGCCAGATATTTTGGCTCCGTTGCACTGTTGAATAATTAGAGAGATGGTTTTGTCCAAAACCGGCGAACATTGATCGGCAGACTGACCTTTGTTGAACCTAGTTACGGAATCGGTGAACAATCCATGTTCCATAGCTGTGCGCCTAATATTGTACATATCAAAATTTGCACATTCGACTATGATGTTTTTTGTAGTGCTATCTATTTCTGAATTATTGCCCCCCATAACACCACCGAGTGCTATAGGAACATCTTGGTTACAAATTAGCACAGCGTCGGCACGAGGACTTGTTTCGCCACCATCTAACAGTGTCATTTTTTCATCTTTTTTTGGTTTTCTGATGACAATCTTGGCCGTTCCGTTATGGGCAACTTTGTCAAAATCAAAGGCATGCAAGGGCTGACCGGTTAACATCATCATATAATTTGTTATATCAACTATGTTGTTTATGGGCCTTATTCCTATCCTGGACAACGCGGACTGCATCCACACGGGGCTGGGTTTTATGATGACACCACTGATTTCTACTGCCATGTAGCGTTTACAGACGTCAGGTATTCTGTTGTCTACTGACAAGGATTTTGAGGTTTTATTTTCTGTTTTTTCTGCTATGTTTTTTAGGTACCATTCTGGAGATTTGAATTGTTTGTGTGTAATTCCAGCAATTTCTCTGGCGATGCCTAGTTGTCCAAAACAATCCGGTCTATGAGTGAACATTTTATTTTCTATGTCTATGATGTCGTCGTCCAGCCCGTACAATTTTTTTAGAGGTGTTCCGGGTCGTGACAAATCCTTGCCAACTTCTTCTGGGTTTATATCCAATATTCCTTCGTGCTCGTCGCTAATGGCCAGCTCTCGTAGGCTTGCTAGCATACCGTTACTGACTTGGCCTCGTAATTCTCTTTGTTCTAATACAAAAGGGTCTTTGTCTACTGTGCTAGGTACTGTAACTCCAGGCGGTATCCACGCAGCGAACATACCGTCGCGAACATTTGGTGCGCCACATACAACCTGAACATAACCACTGCTGTCACGAGAAATACCCTTGACAACCTTGTTGTCATCTACCATACACAAACTCAGCTTGTCGGCATTTGGATGTTTTTGACAACTAACGACCCGGACAACCACGATTCCGTCATATTTTGAACCTAAATTTTGAACTGATTCTACTTCTCCTAGCTGAGAGCCTATCTTTTTGGCAATATCATCAGCAGAACCCTTGATATTTGCATATTCTTTTACCCAGTTTAAACTTACTTTCATTTAAATTGCCTCAAAAATTCTAGCTTTCCTGCTTCAAAATATCGAATATCTTCTATATCATATTTCATCATCACTAACCTTTCGATTCCACCGCCCCAAGCAAATCCAGTGTATTCAACTGGATCAATCCCAGCCATTTTTAGAACATTTGGGTGTATCAAGCCGCAGCCCATTAACTCTATCCAGCCGCTATAACTACATATATTGCAGCCCTCTTTTTTGCAAAAAGGACAGCTCAGGGCAATCTCAAAACTAGGTTCCGTAAAAGGGAAATAACTTGGTTGTGTTTTTATTTCTATATCCTGATGGTAATACCTGCCCAGAAATGTTTTTAATGTCGCCAATAAGTTCCCTACGTTCACGCCCTTATCAACATAAACGCCTTCTGCCTGGTAAAAGGTGTGCTCGTGCCGCGCGTCCAAGTCTTCGTTCCTAAACACTCTGTCAACAATCATTACTGCAATAGGTTTTTTTAGGCTTAAATTATCTTTGTACTTTTTTAACATTCGGTTTTGCATCGTACTGGTGTGGGCCGGCGCAACAAAACCTTCTGTTGTCATAAAAGTATCATAATCGTCACGAGCCGGATGATCTTTTGGAAAGTTCAAGCTGTCGAACATATGATAGTCATCGTCTATTTGACGCGACATTTCAACATTAAAGCCCATACTGTAAAAAATCTCGCACACATATTGAATCTCGCTCACCAGTGGATGCTGGCTGCCAAATTGGCTAGATAACAATCTGGGTGTTTTATCCGTCTGAACATTTATGTCAATCGGCGCTGTAACATCAATGGCTGGCAGTTTTTCGGTATCGTCTTTATGGGCGGCGACTAATTCGGCTAGATGCATTTTTAAGGCATTGATTTCTTTGCCAAACAAACCTTTTTCAGAATCTGGCAATAGAGGTATTTCGGCATACAGTGCCTTTAATTCAACAGCCCGAAGAATGCTAGGTTTGTCCTCCAAAGAGGCCAAACGATCGAGCAGTATAACCGCAACTTCATTTACTCTTTTATTTTTGTAATTAGTCACCTACCAATTATAGCAAACTCTTTTACTATGAACGCAGTATAGGTAACGGTTACGATATATGCCAACAAAAAACTTTGTACGAGGTATAATAATACATATGGCAAACTTTTCATTTGATATAGTCAGCGACTTTGACAAGGCCGAGATGAATAATGTATTTGACCAAGCCCAACGCGAGATAGACAACCGTTATGACTTCAAGGGTACACCAGCCCTAATAGAGTGGTTGGACTCCGACAAAAACGGCCTAAAAATAACTGGCAACGGTGACTGGCAGATTGACGCTATATTAGACATTGTCCGCAAAAAACTGGCTACTAGAGGTCAGAGCCAAAAACTTTTAGACACCAGCAAAGAATCGGTCACGAGTAACCTGAAAACAACAAAAGATGTACTCTTCAAAAAAGGCTTAGACCAGGAAAAGGCAAAGAAAATAACTAGCCTAATCCGCGACTCTGCCCCCAAAGTCAAAACCCAAATCCAAGGCGATGAAATAAGAGTCAGCAGCACCAGCAAAAATGATCTTCAAGCAGTCATGCAACTATTAAATTCCAATGATTTTGACTTTCCTGTAAGTTTTACCAACTACCGTTAACGGGATATAATACACACTATGGAAGAAACTACCGATTTAGCAGACGCAGCCCAAAAAGTTCTAAAAGAAAATGACAGAGAAAACTTTACCATACCAGCAGAAGGCCTATACCCGCACCAGTGGCTTTGGGATAGTTGTTTCATAGCTATTGGACTTCGTCACACAGACCTAGACAGAGCCCAGACAGAGATACTCAGCCTATTGCGTGGACAATGGGCGAACGGGATGTTACCAAATATGATTCTAGGCGATAATACTTTCCTAAATCGCCGTAGCCCTGCTTACCGTATATGGAAAAGTTGGCTAAACCCAAACTCGCCTGACGAATTGGTGACCAGCGGTATCACGCAACCGCCTCTACTAGCCGAAGCTATTGTCAAATTAGGCGACCGCATGAATAAAACCGAACGTCGTAGTTGGTATCAAACAGTGTTCCCTGCATTATTGGCTTACCACGAATGGCTCTACCGCGAACGCGACCCGCACAACGAAGGCCTAGTGCTGCAAATTCACCCCTGGGAAACAGGATTAGACAATACGCCTCCTTGGATGAATGAAATTCGCGAGCATTCGCTGCCCCTATGGATTAGCCTACTAGAAAAAGCCCACATGTCGCCACTTATTAATATATTTCGTAGGGACACCCTGAGAATACCATCTGCTGAACGCCTAGATGCCATAGATGCGTTAGTTTTGTACAGCACCCAGCGACGTTTGCGCAGAAAGAATTACGACATAGACAATATTTTAGCTCACTCTCTATTTGCTGTAGAAGATTTGAGCTTTAATGCCATATTTATCCGCGCAAACCAACATCTCATAGATATAGCTAGCTTTATAAACACAAAGCTCTCCGACGAGCTGCTGAACAATATCAAAAAAACACAGTCAACTCTGGAAGAGCTTTGGGACCCATACACCAACCAGTATTATTCACGTAATTTCGTAACTCACAGGCTCCTAAAAGAATCCAGTATAGCAACACTTATGCCTCTATATGCAGGTTCCATCAGCAAAGAACGAGCAAAAAAATTAGTAAAAATGTTAGAAAATGAACATTTTTTTGGACCCAGTTATCCTATTCCGTCAGTACCCGTAAACTCTAGCTGGTTCAAACCAACGCTTTACTGGCAGGGGCCAACATGGGTAAATATGAACTGGCTAATCATCGACGGACTAGAAAGAAATGGATTTCATGATCATGCAAATGCACTAAAGGAATCGACCATAGAAATGGTAAAGCGTTCTGGTTTTAGCGAATATTTCAATCCCTTAACAGGCGAAGCAGCAGGTGCAAAAAATTTCAGCTGGACCGCAGCCCTAGTGATTGATTTGTTAAAAACCTAGTCGTCTTTTTTTATTCGTCGTCATCTCCATTTTGCGGTTTGTCTATTAATAAAGCTTCTACACTAGGGTTGGTATTAGCGATTTTGACGATATCCTTGTCTACCCTAGCCAGCTCTTTTTGCGTATTGTTAAAGTGCCCAACTGTGGCACCCAGGCTGTTGCCAAGCCGCTTAAAGTATCCATCGACATTATTTAGGTGTTTACCCAACTGCTCGACATTTTTGCGAATAACTTCTGTATCTTTTTGAATTTCTAGGCTCTTTAAACCTTGCGATACAATCTGTAACATTGCGCTCAGCGTGCTGGGGCCAACTACTGTCACGCGTTTATCCACGGCGGCGTACTGCATCAAATCTCTCCCACTAATCCCAGTTTCACCAACCTTGTTTGCTAGCAGGTCATAATAAATTGCTTCGCTAGGAATAAACATCAATGCTTGCTCCAATGTTCCCTTTTTTGGCAAAATATACTTGGCCGTTTCGTCTATGCGTTTTTTTAGGTCTTCTTTGAACGCTTTTGCAAATGCCGGCTTTTCCGCTGTTTTGGCTTCGACTAATCTATTGTAATTCTCTAGGCTAAACTTGCTATCTATAGGCAATATCTTGTCGTCCAAAAATATCACAGCATCAACAATCAGCCCATCACCCATCCGATACTGCAACTCATAAGTTCCAGCTGGCAACAGGTTTTGCAAGATCTGCTCTAAATAAAACTCCCCCAGCACACCACGCTGTTTTGGATTTGCCAATACGTTTTGCAGGCTTTTTAGCTCATTTGCTATATCCCCAACTTGTTGATTAGTTTTTTCTAGTTGAGTTAGCTTTTGAGTAACATCCTTTATGATGTTGGTGCTAGTTTCGAACTGTTTTAGCATCTGAGCATTACTTTTGTCTAGGCGTTCTGTTAGATGGTTTTTTAGTCCGTCTTTTAGATCTGATACGTTTTGACTAAGCGTAGTTATATCTTGTTTTAGTAGCAATGCACTGCCAGTATCGGCAGTTGGGGTTTGTTTGCGTAGAAAATAAAATACCAAGAGTGCGTTTACAACTCCCAAAATTATAATTATCACTATCATATATACATTGTAACTGTTTGCGGCTAGCCTACAAAGTGATGTACCAATTGAATAGAAACTGCGACAACTGCAACTCCTGTCAAAAGCAATAATGGTTGAATATCAAATAGTTTCTTTTTTGGGCTACGCTCGTGTATTTCAGGGATAATATCGCTCATGGCTATATACAACAAAAACCCTGCACTCAGCCCCAATAACGGTCCAACAGGCAATTTATTTGAACTTCCCAATGCAAAAGTAATAACCGCCAACAGCGTAGTAGCCAGAGCACTCGTAATGTTTACCCATAATACCTTTGCTTTGCTCATACCACGCGATAGTAACAAGCCAAAATCTCCAATCTCTTGTGGTATTTCGTGAGCTGCCACTGCCAGTGCAGTAACGATCCCAGTTGGTACATTTATCAAAAAAGCAGATGCTATCGCTATACCGTCCATAGCATTATGAATGGTATCGCCAGCAATTATGAGCGAAATTGCCGGTTTATCATCGCCATGTTGATGGTGATGATGAAACCACCTCAAAAACTTCTCTGCAAAAAAGAACACTATGATACCAACTAGCACAGCTGCAAAAACGCTGTCAGCGCTTGATTCTGCTAGTCCTTCTTTTAGCAAATCCAAAAAAACAGCTGCCAGCAGTGCCCCAGCAGCAAAAGGAGTAGCATATATAATTATTTTATCGGCAAAGTTTTTTTTTCTCATCAACACCAAAAAAATGATTGCGCCTGCTAGCGACAAAATTCCACCTACTAATGAATAAAATATTATATGCCCGTAATTTGCCATTTTTTTGTTCCTTTATACTATTCTACACTAGTCATATACTCCCGGGCAATGTATTTGTTTGTGCTGAAAACTTTAAACCCCGAGAAATACTCGGGGTTTATGGAAGTCTCTCGCTTCCGATTTAATCATAAGCCTATTATTTGCAGTTATCAAGTTTTTTTTAAACAGACTTTATTTAGGCAAAGTATTTAGGCCTAGTTATTTTGGCAATTAGAAACACTATTGTGCCCAGTAAAATACCGCCAACAATATCCAATGGAGCATGTACTCCCAGATACATACGAGAAATACCGACCAAACCTATCCAGACAAATACTAGCCACCTAATATTTTTAGGCAATAAAAATGACAGAGACAAACCTATTGCAGTTACTATCGCTGTGTGCCCCGAAGGATATCCCATTCCAGCAACTATTCCTTCGCGAGAAATTACATCATTTAAACCATTGAAAGGTCTAGGCCTAGCAACTAGAATCTTTAGCAATTCCGTAATGCCAAAAGTAGCCAAAGCTAATACTGTTACAAATCGCGCTAATTTGATTTTTTGTCTTGTATATAAGCCTGCTACGACCAACATAACCATCAAAATGCTGCCACTCATAGTGATGACCTGCATGATACTTTTCCAGGCCAAGGGCATGTCATAGAAACGTTGAAAGAAATTAGATTCCCAGCTCGTATATTTAGCAAAATGAACGTAGAAAGATAAAATTAAAACAACGCAGATCAATACAGCTAATAATATTTTTTGCTGCCTTATCTTTTTCATACTTGGTTCAATTTGGGCGTAAAGTGCCACCGAATACTTGCCATGCTAACAATGACTTTGCAACCAAACTCAAAATAATATAAACTCTCTCTCCGTAAAGATAATCCTTCCACTTTCCAACTTTTTTGTACTGTAGAATCATATTTATAGCAAAACTGTTGAACATCAAAAATAGCGTAAAAAATATGCCGTAGACAAAAGTCGGCGGAGCAGAACCATTATTTACTCCAGCCCAAAAATAGATTCCTATAGCAACCCATGGAATAATTCCAGCTAAACAACCTATATAGTAGCTAAGCCAGCTTGTTTTGGTGGTGATCTGATTGTGTACTTCCATGACTAGACCCATCAAATTCATGATAGCTACTAGACCAAATATCATCAATAAACTTGAAATGTCATAAATACCAGACAACATTGCGATGGCCACCATCATGATAGATGCAGAAATAGAATACTCAAACCACCTGGCTTTGTTTAGGCCTTTTTCCAAATTGCTGTTGTAATTTTTATTGTAGACAGTTGCTATAGTCAGGTGAGCAATGGCAGAAACAAATAGGAATGCAGCTATGAGCCAGGCAAACCTAATAGTAAACAGGTTTTGCTGGGCGGAAGTAAGCTTTTCTGTCGCTTTATCAAAAGATAGATAGTTAGTAGTTATCGGTAGACTAAAATTGTTTGCCAAAATTAGAACCGCTGCCCCCTGAACTGCATGCAAGGCAGCCATTTTTAGATTGAATTTGCGTAGTTTTGATAGTTTTATAGATTTAGTCATACGCTGATAATAACATAAACGCTTTACCTATAAAACAAAAAAGGTCAGCCACGATAGGCTGACCTTCTGTACTCCGTCCAACAAAATATATTACATTGCTGGTTCAGCTGGGTCGGTAGCTGGTGCTACTTCAGGCGCTGGTGCTTCTTCTGGTGCAGGAGCATCTGCTGGATCAGTAGCTGGTGCTACTGGGTCAACTGCAGGATAGGCTGGTGCTACCGTTGGGTCTGCAGCAGGTGCTACTGGGTCTGCAGCAGGATAAGCTGGTGCTACTGGGTCTGCAGCAGGATAAGCTGGTGCTACTGGGTCTGTTGGGGTTGTTGTATTTGGATCCATAATTCATTCTCCTTTTATATATTGTTTATTACAAAACCATAGTAATGTTATTTCAATATAATTGCAATACATACATCTAGCTACCTTGTGATCGGTCAGATAATTATGCTTTATAAAACAAAAAAGAAGCTTTTGAGGGCTTCTTTTTTGTTCGCTCTTATTCTATTGCTAGAGTAATTGCTAATCACCTCACAGTGACTAAATACAAATGTACGCCTGTAGTATCGGCGTGTCAAGCTTTTTTATTTATTTCTTTTTCTTTTGTTTGGGTCTAATTCTTTTTTGCGTAATCTCAGGCTCTTTGGGGTAACTTCTAGAAATTCGTCATTTTCTATAAAGTCCAAACACTCTTCTAGGCTGAATATTGTGGGTGGGGTTAGCTGGACAACACCATCACTGCTAGAACTACGCATATTGGTCAAGTGTTTTGCTTTGCAGACATTTATCTCCATATCTTCGCTACGACTATTCAAACCGACTATTTGACCGGCATAAACCTTTTCTGCTGGACCGACAAAAGTCGTTCCTCTGGCTTCAGCGTTCTGCAATGAATACGGAGTAGTCACGCCTGCTTCGTATGCTATCAAAACCCCGTTGCGTAGTTGTTGCAGGACGGTGCCCATAGGCTCGTAGCCAATCATCAAGCTGTTCATTATTATGGTGCCTTTGGTGTTTGTCATCATAATATTGCGCAGCCCTAGCAATGCTCTGGTTGGCAGTTTATAAACTAACTTTGTTACTCCTTTTGGGCTAGCAAACTGTTCAATCAATGTTGCTCGACGTTGCCCCAATTCCATCTGAACCGCTCCAACATGCTCGGCAGGGATTTCAATCAGTAGCTCTTCTATTGGTTCTTCTGTTTTGCCGTCTTTTTCGCGGGTTACAACTTGCGGGCGACCTACCTCAAACTCGTATCCTTCACGACGAATAGTTTCTATCAATACGCTCAGATGTAGTTCGCCGCGACCAGAAACCAAAAAACCTATTCCATCATCTTCTACTCTCAGGCCAACATTTGTTTCAAGCTCTTTTTGGAGCCTGTCTCCAATTTGGCGGCTGGTGGTAAATTCGCCTTCCAAACCTTTGACTGGGCTGGTGTTTGGGCCCAGATAAATTTTTAGGGTTGGTGCCTCTATCTCTAATACCGGCAAAGCTTCTGGCTTATCGGCGTCTGCCAAGGTCTCGCCTATTTGAACGTCAGAAATTCCGGTTAATTGGACGATGTCGCCTGCTACGCCACCTGGAACCTCAAAACGGCTAACTCCATGACTCATGAACACCAAGTCTACTTTTGCCTTGGTAATAGTTCCATCTTTTTTGCAGACAGCTACAGGGTTGCCGGCGCCGATTTTACCCCGAGTTATACGGCCGATGGCGTATTTGCCCTTGAAACTATCCCACGACAAAGCAGTAACAAGCATCTGAAAAGGTTTGTCCAGTTCTATCTTTGGTGCTGGTATGTCTTTTATAATTGCGTCAAATATAACCTCTAGGTCGCCTTCGGCATCTGGATCAGCTGGCGGTTTAAGCCATGCTTTTCCGGCTCTACCAACGGCGTAATATATTGGATAATGCAGCTGGTCTTCATGTACGGCTAATTCTAAGAATAAATCAGCTAATTCGTCTTCTACTTCGGCTAGGCGACTGCCCTGTTTGTCTATTTTGTTGATAATAACTATGGGCTTCAATTCGGCAGCCAGTGCTTTCCCGAGCACAAATTTTGTCTGCGGCATCGGTCCTTCCTGGGCGTCAACAATTAGCAAACAACCATCGGCCATATTCAGCGTTCGCTCTACTTCACCGCTAAAATCGGCATGACCTGGTGTGTCTATGATATTTACGCGGTAATCATTGTGCTGTACTGCAGTAACTTTGGCGGTAATTGTTATGCCGCGTTCGCGCTCTTGGTCGCCGCTATCCATGATAAGGTCTTGGGTCATCTCTGCTTGATTGTCTCTGAAAGTTTGGGACTGCTTTAACAGACCATCAACTAAGGTGGTCTTGCCATGGTCAACATGAGCGATAATGGCTATGTTCCGAATTTTGGTCGGGTCTTGTAGTTTGGTCATAATAATAAAATAAAGCGCGTTTTTAGCGCTTCCTTCCCAGCAATTATAACATAAGAGCATCCGTGTTACAATAAACTCATAAAAAGGAAAAAATATGAAAGTTAGCCTAAATGCAGATAGCAAAAAAGTCACCAATCTAGCTAGGGCGGAAGTTTCTGGCCCAAATGTGTCTGGACTGGCCATTTTTACAGAATACGATGTTGATGGCTGGAAATATGTACACTTGCGATTGACCCTAAAAGGCGACCCCGCCACTCTGATTCCAGGACGACACGCTGTTCATATACACGAAAAGGGAGACTGCGAATGCGAAGGCTTCAAATGTGCTGGCGGGCACTTTGACCCAGGCCCTAGCGGCAATACCGACCCAGATGCCAACCACGGCTACCACGCTGGCGATTTGCCAAACATAGTCATAGACGCAAAAGGACACGGCGAACTAGAAACCATTTCCACTCGCATAACACTGTCTGACGGTCCAGTTTCCATTTTACAGCCAGCAGAAGGCACTTCAATCATGGTGCATGCTAACGAAGATCCACACACACCGGGCGAAACTGGTTCTGGCCACAGCGGTGGCCCCCGCCTAGCCTGCGGCAAAATCCAAAAATCCTAAACAGTATTAGTGCCAGCCGCCACTACAATAGCCGGATATACCTCTTGCAATTCTGCTAGTATGGTAAAGTTATTTTGTATAACGGTACCACCTGTGCAGACTAAATCTAAAGCTAACATACCTAGATCATCTGATACCGTTTCCACACTGCCATTAAGAGTAAACTCCAGGCTAGTTGTTATAGAAAGGTTGGATTTGGATGCTGTAGCCAGGTTTGGATAGACAGTAACCACAGGAACAAGCTGTTCCCGCCCAGGCCTAATCTTGTCTCGCATTTGATCAGCGTCTAGGCTAGGTGGAGCGATGATGGCAACTCGCCCCATAAGTTTGGCGCTCGGTATGTTGTAGTACTCTATCCTTCGATCTGCAGTTACCCGACCAGTCAACTCGCCCAACATGTATTCATCGCACCATTCGCTACCGCTTAGGCCAACGACTCTTTTCTCTGGTTGAGCTGCTTGGACACTAGCAACAATCTTAGCCACATCTCGTCCACGTACCCAGCGAAATGTCTGACCATTGGATTTAACGCTAAGTTTTCTCTCTTTCAGGTCAGGTATCTCAATATTTGTTATATTGCCAACCGCATCCATAAAGGGTTCTAGGTATCTGTTCGGCAAATAAATTGTATCGGCCGACTCCAACAATACCTTTTCGAAATTACTCATTGTATTTCCTCCTCAAAGCATGACTGCGTACCTTGGCAACACGTCGGTCCCAAGGGTTCCGCATCGATTAATAGACTGTCATTATCACAATCTGTAAAAATATTTCTCACTTTTAGATAGTTGCCACTAGTTGTTCCCTTTTCCCACAGCGCTTGGCTGGTGCGGGAGTAAAAAGTGACATTACCGCTGTCGATAGTAGCTTCTAGGGCTAGTCGGTTCATAAAACCAACCATTAGAACTGAGGCCAGGCCATCAGTTGCCATTTCAGCACTATCAACTACCACGGCTGGAACTAATTGTTCTCCCGTGGCCGACAGTAGTTTTGTAAAATCTACAGCTTCAAATTCAAATTTTCTAATATTCATCGTATTTCTCCTTTCAAATTAATATCGCGCAAAAAAACGCCAGCGATGTGCTGGCGATCTGCTATTTCAAACGAATAACTAGTTAGTCAGCACTGGCTGGCGATATATGGCTATGGTCACTAATTTGACCCAGAACTGCTTCGTAGCCACCGCTACCGTTTTGCATCCAATCACTAATACGGGCAACTGTTCGACTACTAAGTTTTGTCTTTTCAATTATGTCGCTGTATTTGATACCTGCCTTGAGCATGCGAGCTGCTTCCAGACGGGAACTAACCTCAATTATTTCTTTTTCAGTCATAACGTCTCTAAGGAACTTCTCCATAGTTTGGGCATCATCAATACCAACCAAAGTCTTAGATAACTGCTGGGCGGTTTTAGATTCCCAAATTGTGGCAATATTTTCTTTCATAATGGAATTACTTTATCAAAGTAAAGTGATATTGTCAAGTATCTTGTTTTCAGGCTCTGAAAAACCGAAGAAGTGAGTGAAGAATACTATTTCGTGATACGAGGACCAGTCTTTAGACCGACTGAAAGGAGTCCCGCAGTATCCGAATAGTAGTATCGCGAACGACTTTCGTGTTTTTCATCGCCTGTGTCCTTTTTGGGTTCCGTTTTGGAAAAGCAAAATGGAACAATAGTTTGGTTCTTTTGCAAAGAACTATGCCACTACTTTTTCCCAAGGCAACTCGGCCTTGCCAAAATGCCCATATGCACTGGTTTGGCTATAAATTGGTCGTCGCAGGTCTAGCTTTTTTATGATGCCTTTCACGGATGTGTCTATCAATTTATCTTTGAAAGCGTAGAGCTCTGTTTCGGACACGGTAGCCGTACCAAAAGTTTCAATTGTCTGCATTAGGGGCTCTGGCTGACCTATCACATATGCCAGACCTACTTCGCACCTGTCGGCCAAGCCCGCTGCTACAATATTTTTGGCAATATATCGGGCAGCATACGCGCCAGAACGGTCTACTTTACTAGGGTCTTTGCCGCTAAATGCGCCACCACCCACCCGGGCATAGCCACCATAACCATCAACCACTATCTTGCGTCCGGTCAGCCCAGCATCACTTTCTGGACCTGGGATGTACCACGCCCCCGTACCATTTATGACAATATCTTTATCTGCGGGTAGTTTAAAATTATACTTTTCCAATATCGGTTGTATGACTTTATGGATTATCCCTGTTCTGACATCCTCTGCACTAGTATCTTCGCTGTGGGCTACAGCGGCCACCACCTTGACCACGCTGGTAGGTTTGCCGTCTTCGTACTCTATTGTAACCTGAGCTTTGCCGTCAGGTCGCAACCATTTCAATTCACCACTCTTCCTTGCTTCATCTATTCGCTTTGTCAACGAGTGTGCCAGAGTTATCGGCATAGGCATTAGTTCTGGCGTATCGTTACAAGCGTAACCAAACATCATGCCTTGATCACCAGCGCCATCTTCATCTACACCTTGGGAAATTTCTGGTGACTGTTCGTGGATAAAATTGCTAAATACAGACTCTGCCGAAAAACCCCAATCTGGGTTTGTGTAGCCAAATTTCTTTATCAGGCCAAACACAATTTTTTTATAGTCCAGCTTTGCCGTTGTATTGACCTCGCCAAATAAACTAACTTGGTTTGCGCCAGCAACAGCCTCGATCCCACCACGTCCATTTGGGTCCTGCCTTAGTATTTCGTCTAGCAAGGCATCGCTGATTGCATCGCAAATTTTGTCGGGATGCCCAGCACAGACTGACTCGCTGGTAAATAAAGTTTTTGACATAAAAAAATCCTTTCTTTGCCATATCGACAGAAAGGATACATATAATATGTCATATCTTTCCGCCAATTAGCGGTCTAGACGGAGCACCTTACGGCTTAGAAGTTAGTAGATAGAAGTTTGAATTTGGGCTATTAGACCATTTTCTATATTCCACCTTCCATATTCCAATACGGCAGGTTGCTGGCAGGTCACGGAGCTAGATCTCTCGCTGCACTCTATATATTTTTTAAATTGTTAACGTATTAACATTGTATCATGCTAGGTATTTTGTCAAAAACTTGATACAATTACCCCTGTCAATTGGGTGTGGCCAAGTGTGAGAGCCGCCTGTGGCGGGTTGCAAGAGAACTTTTCTGATTACACACTTGTTTGTAGTCACAAAATTCTGTGGGCAGGCAAAGCTTGCCAAGGCAGTGGATTATGGTTCCACGATCGGGGTGAAGATTGCCTGTGGCAATATGCAAGGAAACCTACTCTTCAAAACCAGGAGCTGGAGGAGCGTCCTCTTTAACCTGCCGTTCGTCACTTTCCGTCGATTTGCGGGCATAAAGACAGTATTTTATTGGTCGCTTTTCCATATAAGGACAAGTTACCGCAACGGGGGTGGAAGTCTAGGAAAAGCGTTGAAAGCTAGTGCTGTTTCAGCAGCAGTATTGTCGCATTGTCCATATGAGCTCTCTGCAAGCCTTCTTCCCAGCCCCAGTTGTTGTAAGCAGCTTGAATCATTACACAAATGTCTCTATGGGCAACCATTACGACCGTGCTGTTATACGAATCTTGTATTTTCTTTAGTATTCTTTTGGCTCTTTCGTAGGTTGCAGGGAAGGTCTCGGCGTTTTCTGCATTTAGAAAATACAATACCCCGTCGACTTCAAGGTTATCTGAAGAGTATTTCGGAATATCTGATCTTGATTTTCCAGACAGTACCCCATAATCTCTTTCGATCAGGTCATCTTCGTTGATGACAGCATTAACTCCGATCTTGTCAGCAATTATTTTGGCCGTCTGTTGTGCTCTCAGAAGTGGGGACGTGTAGATTGCAGCTACATCGCTAATCTCCCGATCAATTTGAGATGCGACCGCCTTAGCCTGCCTAACACCGAGTTTTGTGAGTGGAGTATTTCTTCTCCCATTTAGGATATCTGCGGCGTTATCTTCGTCTTGGCCATGGCGTACTAGACAAATATTCATTCAATTGTTACTGGGTCGCTATTTCATTTCTTTATCAATTACATCGTCTATTTCAAGTATTAATGCCTTGTTAGACAGAGATGTCTCGTATAGTGATAAAAACATGCTGACTATCATTCCGAGTATTGATAAACCAAAGGTAATTTTTCCAGCTTGCTGTAAATTAGCAAAAATCAAGAACATGGACATACATGCAAGAATGAGTGCTATTACACCGAAAGTCATCATGTAGCGTGAAAGCTCAATTCTTTTCTTGAGTACGTTGAGCTGTGACACAATTTCTGTACGAGCGTACCCTGTATCATAGTCTTTTTTGAACGTTCTTATGACATTTGCCGTTCCTAAATATCTATTTACCCAACCAAGCATAAGAATTGCGATAGCGGGAAACAACAATGCTGGAGTAGTAAGCGTAACTTCCATAAGTTGGATTATACACTATTCATAGAGCTCTCATGTAATTGGAATGCCAAAAACTGAAAGAATACTTTGAATCGTGGTTTTCTAAGCGCAGTTAGCCCTGCAAAATCTCACGTATTCTTTGTGCCAACTGCTCTGCGCTATTGAATATCTGCTTGTCGACGTAAAGCGTATTCAAGCCAATAGATTGGGCAACTTCAATATTAGCCTTGCCGTCATCAACAAATAACGCATCTTCAGCAGCAATATTAAAGTACCCTAGCGTTTGTTTGAAAAAATCAGAGTTACGATTTGTCATTCCCGACTCAGCAGAGAAAGCAGTATAATCAAAGCCTTTGTATCTTCCCGTTGGCCTTGTCTTCTTAATCTCAAACATATACATATCTGACAGTAGGGAAACTTTAATTCCCGCCTTCCGCACGTTTTTGACAAGCTTTTTCATTGTATCAGATGGCGGATTAGTCACAGATATGGTTATACCTTCAAACTTTTCTACTGTCGGAAAATCAGGAACTTCTAGCAATTTGGTTACTGATGAGATGTACTGACTTGTGGTTAATTTACCCTCTCCGAATGTATGTGACTTTTCGATAATCTTTCTTCTCTCTTCTTCATTTGGAGATTTACCAAATGCATCCGATAGAATCTTGCTGAAGTACGCTGAAGTATAGTCAAACGAATAAACTCCACCGTAATCTAGGATAAGCAATTTGTACTTTTGATTTGTCATAGGGCTCGCTTTCTACGTTGTCATCTTGTTCTATTGGTAATACACTAATAGCTGATATGGTTTTAAACGAAACAGCCCCCGATCAATCACAAGAACTAAGTGAGGAACAGTTAATAGTCGAACGTAACGTTTGGCTAGATCAGACGCTTAACTCAGACGGCTCATTACCTGTTGCCGAGGTGGTTTTACTAGATGGTAATATGCAGCGGTGTGAGAGAAACTTACCGTCTAATCCACCTTTTAGCGGAAATAGTGGATCATTATACTTACGCAAACCTGAAAGCCATAATGCGGTTGCATTTATGGTCTACGGCCAAGACGCATCGCTTCCAGGAAAGCTCATTTCGACTGACGTAAGTGCCCTCCCCGAATATAGAGGTAAGGGGTTCGGTAAACGCCTATACCTAGAGGGACTGAAGGCTCTTCCCGCAAACTATGGCCTAGTTTCGCATTCTATGCTTTCTGAAGATGGTGAGCGTATATGGACGTGGCTTGTCGATTCTGGCTTGGCACGGAAACGGGATGAACCTGCACAAGGGCAAATAGGCAAATACGAAACCACCTTCTAACCACGGTAGTTAATCAGTTAGATTACCCTTAAGGATTAGGACGCCAATGTATTATAGTAAGGGTCGTCAGCAGACACTGTCATGTCCAGCTCCGTAAAGTGTGACTTATTTGCTATTAACGACTCGCGAAATGCTTGCAGCAAACTAATTATGCCGCAAGCAAGACCGAGTACAAATATAACTTTTACAATTTATAGTTAATTATAAGGTAAAATATACCTAGCTATTGGGGACTAAGCCAAGTGTGAAAGCCGCCTGTGGCGGGTTGCAAGAGAACTTTTCTGATTACACACTTGTTTGTAGTCACAAAATTCTGTGGGCAGGCAAAGCTTGCCAAGGCAGACCTTACCACTTTATGTATAGTACTTTTACAATTTATAGTTAATTATAAGGTAAAATATACCTAGCTATTGGGGATTGGCCAAGTGGTAAGGCAGTGGATTCTGGTTCCACGATCGGGGGTTCGAATCCCTCATCCCCAGCCAGGGTTGTTATGACACCTTTACGGTGTTATGCCAACCCTGTTTTAGTATGAAGGATTTGAACACCCGAAAAAAGATCGAGGCGAGATCCGCCGGCTGGCGGATCGCAAGGCCCGGCTTCCCCGAGGGAGGCCGGGCGGGCCTCCGCCAAAGGTAGGTCGAATCCCTGTCCGTCTTGCCTGGCCTTCCTGTCGGAACGACAGGGGGCTCAGCCAGACAGGCCGGGCCTCATCCCCAGCCAATATTTTGACTATTAATACAAATTCTGCTATTATCATTGCTATGCAAGCGCATATTACAGTGAACAATTCTAAAGCAAAGAAAACCACCAAGGGGTTTAGCTTTGCTTTTGTATAATTAAATAACAATCGCCAAAACTTAAGCCCCTCGACAGAGGGGCTTTTTTAATGGCATGAAAGGACAAACTATGAATACTAATGAATCACAAATATTTACAAGCACGGGAGATCTTGGCACGAGCAGGCGGCAAGACGAGAGACTATATCATAACGCTGAAACCGCTTACGAAAAAGCGGCGGATGTTGCTGAAGTTTATCAGGATCTCAGCAAAGAAGCGGACTTACAGAAAGATATAAGCAGAATCGTTTTTCGCGGAATCGTGAGTGATAGCGCCTTTCAAGATATTCGTGAAAGCGAGCTTGGAATACAACTTGAAGTCGCCATGCCGCTTGCGGAATACGGGCAAGACGGCTGGTTAATCTATTTGGCTTGTAACAATGGTCGGCGTAGCAATCCTCTCAAGGCAATTCCTGAGATGATTAGTGCTACTTCAAGTGTGCCAGAACCCAGAGCCGCAGCTAATGAAGTTGTGGACTACCGGTCTGCTATCGACAACGCAATATTGCCACAGCTACACATCCTGTGGTCAGAAACATTTGGCTGGAGTCTTGAGGAGGTCACCGCATTACGTGAAAAAATGGAGACTCAAGGCACAGATAAAAGATCATTGTGGTTCAGTGGTCTTGTGCTCAATAATGGAGTTTTGACATCGGCGGCGATGGCAGAACGCCTCGACTTGCCTGGATTCTCTGGCAACTTGACGCTGATTGAAAGTACGGAGTGGCGATCACTCGAAGATAAAGGACTGATGCCAACAACGCTTCGCTATTTAAATCAGCAAATAGCTACCGATACAGCCGACTATAGTCAGCCGCCACTGGTCTATGCGGAGTGCAACTTTACCAGCCGTTCTGATCGGGCTGGTTATAGGTCGGGGTTTCGCATACCGTCGCGTGACTATGCCGCTCAAATCCTCGTGCAGAACGTGGCCGTCGGAGACAATATTTTAGAGAAAGGTTTACGTGATTTTACCTTTATGTATCTACCTGTCCACATTTTGGAGGATTTGCGATGAACATTATTTACTCTGATGCGCATAATTTGCATCAACCACAATTTGAACGCTATGACGGAAAGGACGTTCCTTATGCCGAAACGGCTGCTCGAGTTGACTCAATAGTACAGGCTCTTCAAGCGCACGATTTTGAACCACTACAGGAACCCGAAGTTTTCTCGATAAGCCATATTTTGGCGATACATAATAAAAATTATGTGGATTTTCTCAAGAAAAAGTCAGCAGCAGTCCCGGAAGATCAACAGATATATCCCTCAGACTTCATAACCGACAGCTATGCGCCAGTAACAAAAGGCACATTTCAGGCGTCGGTTGCCGCGGTTAACACCGCGCTAACCGGAGCAAAACAAATTGCTGCTGGTGAACCTGTTGTGTATAGTCTTTGCCGCCCTCCGGGGCACCACGCCGCGCATCATAGTATGGGCGGCTACTGTTACTTTAATAATGCGGCCATCGCCGCCCATTATTTGAGCCACTACGGGTCAGTCGCGATTTTGGATATAGACTATCATCACGGCAACGGAACACAGGAGGCTTTCTATGAGCGTGCCGATGTTTTGTATGTGTCGCTGCATGCTGACCCAAACACGAATTACCCCTACACTACTGGTTTTGCTGACGAAAATGGCCGAGGCTCGGGTAAAGGCTACAATATCAACATACCGTTGCCCAAAACCACCGACACCGAAAGCTACAGTACTGTGCTACGTGGAGCGATCAAGGAAATCGAGAATTTCCAGCCTCGCTTTTTGGTGCTGTCTGCCGGATTTGATACTTATGTTAATGACCCTATAGGTGGCTTACACCTAACGAAAGGGGCATATCGCCGAATCGGGCGCCATATACGGGACATGAATTTACCGACACTTATCATTCAGGAAGGTGGATATAACATTGCCGATCTGGGTGGGCTGGTTTCCGACTTGTTGGACAGCTTTCGACCAGCCTAACACCTCATTGTTTAGTGAGTCCGAAGGGTTCTGAACCGACATCCCCAGCCATTTATATTACAATCCAAGTGACTAAAGCTTAATGTCAACACCACTTTTATTATTAGCAAGGGAGATTATAGACATTCTAAACAACACTATAACAAACTTCATTCCTTCGCATAATCCCTGGCTTCCAAGGTGGATCATATCTCAATACAGACGGCTGAATGCCTAGCTTTATTTCTTTTTTATTAGCCCACTCTCTGAGTTCAGCAGACTTCTTTTCAATATCACCTTCCGATGTATACCCCGAAAATCTAATAGCAACTACTTTGTGCGAAGGCGTAGTTTTGATAATTACATCTTCGTTATTTGGTTTAGGTAAATCTTCCAATGAATAACTAGCTGGCATTGTAAATGAAATTACGTACTTTTGATTGTCAAGTTTAGCTGTAGTTACAGGGGCTGTCATTGCTATCTTTTCAGAAGTAGCAGGCTTTTGACTAATAACTGGAGCAGTCATCGCTATCTTTGAATTTTTCGTATTATTCCCAAAGATATAATCGGCTAAAACACCAAATGCCCTACTGCCGGCAGATTTATAGGTATCGGCTTTAATTTCTATATTTGCTGTTATGTAGCCGTCGTATTTCCTCAGCTCTATATGCCCTTCTTTATCTAAAACTTTATACTTCGGTGTTTCAATTGCCATGTACTAATATTATACCCTGCAAAGACTTTACGAATGATAATCATCTTTGTAATATTTACTTTTATTTTATGAATACACTAAAAAGCGGTATAATGCTTAGTGTTATATCAACTAATATGAAGGGGTAAAAAGAAATGGTTACAGGATACTGCGTTAAATGCAAAGAAAAAGGCGTTGAATTATCAGCACCAGAAATTCATCAGACTAAAAGAGGTGGTTTCATGGCCAAAGGAAAGCACCAGAAATGCGGAACAACTGTTTGCGCAATGATGTCTAAAGACAACGCTGAAAAAGCAATAAAAGACGGCGCAACAAAAGCTTACTAGTAGCTAAGCGTTTAGCCAATAAAAATAGTCGACGTTAGTCGGCTATTTTTATTGGCGGTTCATTGATGGCATCGTAATAAGCTGCTTCATATCGACTATGCCCTTAAAGCATCTGATTGAGGACGTGGCGTCGTTTGTGCCTGGAAGTACATAATGATAGATTCCTGCAGGAAATTCTGGAGTCGGGCTATTAATCCCATTACACTCGTCGAGCATTGATATGCCTATTACATTACCGTTAATGTCCCTGTTTCCATAAATTGGAAATCCATCCATTGCTATACCTGTGATATGTGACGGGCCCTTATCTGCGTCTACTTCAGACGTAACGCAATTAGATAGTGCATGGTAATGATACTCTCCTTGATTTGGAGTCGGGTGTCCGCTACATGAATCTACAAACCAAACTTTATTACCGTTTTTGTCTGTAAGATAAAAATTACTAGACATAGCGACTGTTTTACCGTCACCTTCGTAGGGATTAAATAGAACTGAGCCGGAAATCATTATGCCAATAGATCCTAGAGGCGCCTGCGTGACAGTTGATGCTAATTTTGGAGTAGTGGTTATTTTAAAATCGTAACTCTGGGCTTTAG